>NZ_LMRY01000045.1:0-706860 GCF_001427935.1 Paenibacillus sp. Soil724D2 | reverse complement strand
AGCGTGCCCAGAGGCACGCATTATCTAGTTGGTGCAAGTCCAACCACGGGAGGGACCAAGCCACCCTTGTAGCTAGGATGCTTGCGTATGGCGAAATCTGTGCGTAAAAGCGCATCGACAAAAGTACTTGTCAGAGGCAGGGCGAGCGACATACTAGGCCGTAACATCAAGTGAATCCTGCCGCATCGTCAAAGAGGCCTCGCAAGAGGGACAAGAGGAAGCTGAGTCTCGTGAACATAGACGAAGGCCAAGGAAGCTGCGTAGATCTTGGAACAGCAGTGAAGAATCCTCCGGTGTAAAGGGATCGGCATGGTATGAAAGATAATGCAGTGAACTGGGGAGACCCTCCCCTGCACGGATTTTTTTTTAGAAACCGTAAAGAGACACTCTATAAGCTCGAAAAGCGAAGTGAGCCGTCTGTAGGAAGGGAGTCCGAGGGGCTCATAGTACCAAAGAACCGAAGGACAACATAACCTTCGGGAGGGAAGGAGCCCTGCTTTGTTTATGCTTTTTAAGGAGGTACGAGTGAGTGAATGCCAACCGGCTAACGACACCAAAGGAAAAAGTTCAACAACTCCAAGAAAAGCTAGGTCATGCAGCCGAGGAAAACAAGAAACGTAAGTTCCACTCCTTGTACGACAAGGTTCACAGATGGGACGTTCTATGCGAAGCATGGAAAAGAGTGCGTGCTAACAAAGGCGCGGCTGGTATTGATGCCGTTACTCTTGCAGACATCGAAAAGCACGGGGAGATTTCGTTCATCAAGGAATGTCAGCGTGAGCTACAAGAAGGCACATACCATCCTGATCCAGTGAGACGTCAATACATTCCTAAAAAGGATGGAAAACAAAGACCGCTCGGAATACCGACGGTTCGAGACCGAGTCGTACAAATGGCAACAAAACTAATGATTGAACCCATCTTTGAAGCGGATTTTCATGAAACATCCTTCGGATTTCGCCCGAAACGTGGTGCAAAGGGAGCACTAGACCGAATCCGTAAAGCCTGCAACCGTAAAGGGAATTGGGTAGTCGACATCGATATCCAAGGCTACTTCGACAACATTAACCAAGACAAGCTAATGAAACTGGTGCAAATGCGCATCAATGACAGGCGGATATTGAAGTTAATTAGGAAGTGGCTACAAGCGGGAGTTATGGAAGAAGGATCGGTAAGACGCTCCGACTTAGGCACACCACAAGGTGGCGTCATCTCGCCGTTACTAGCGAATATCTACCTCAACTACTTCGATCAAATGTGGGAGAAACATGGAAAAGGAGTAGGTGAGTTGACACGGTACGCAGACGACATGGTTGTAGTTTGCAAGACGAAGAAAGAAGCGGACCATGCGTACAAACTCATCGTTACGATTATGGAGCGTTTAGAACTCACCTTACACCCCACCAAAACACGCATAGTAGGCTTGTGGATAGGAGACGAAGGATTCGACTTTCTAGGMATGCACCATCGGAAAACAAAAGCAGAAACATCCCAAGGAAACGTGTATTTCACAACGCAACAGTGGTTAACGAAAAAGGCAGAAGAACGCATACGGGAAGTGGTTAAAGAAAGACTTGCACCACCGAGTTCACGTTCACGTTCTTTTGAGGAACAGGTAGGATGGCTCAATCCTAAAATTCAAGGATGGAGAAATTACTACCACACGACCTACAGCCATAGGAAATTAGCGAAGTTGGACTGGTACATACTGCAAAGGTTAACCCGCTGGTATGCTAAGAAAAGACAAAGAAATAGATGGATGGGTTCATTTCAAGAAGTTAAATATATTGCCAGACAAATGGGGCTTAAAACATTGTTGTAATCCGCATGCTCATGATTGAAGAACATCGGAAAGCCGTATGAGGGAAAACTTCATGTACGGTTTGATGAGGAGGGGCTGAATATTCAGCCCTTTACTCTAGTTCATGTATGGGGTAGGATGCTTCAGCGGCGCTTGTTGAATAAAATACGTTTGGATAGNAATCCGCATGCTCATGATTGAAGAACATCGGAAAGCCGTATGAGGGAAAACTTCATGTACGGTTTGATGAGGAGGGGCTGAATATTCAGCCCTTTACTCTAGTGTAGAAGATTTAGTTTGTTTTTGTGGTTGGAGCAACAGTAGTAGATGGCGGAGGTGCGCTAATCCCAGTGTTTGTTTGTCCTTGGTTAGGGCTTGTACTCGGTGTAGGCGTCGGGCTCGGCTTTGATGATGTGGAAGCTCCTGGTGAGGAGCTTCCTGTGCCAGTGCCGGAACCTGTGCCGGCATTGCCTGTACCTGTCCCAGAGCCAGTGCCTGTACTCGGAGAAGGACTTGGCTTCGTAGAAGGTGTCGGTGAAGTTTCAGGCTTCGCTGAAGGACTTGGTTTGACAGTTCCATTATCTGATCCTGAAGGAGGATTGGACGTGCCGTTTTTACCAGCTTCCGTGCTGGATTCAGGCTTGGTTGACGTTGTTGACTTCGGTGTAGCTGTTGCTTTAGGCGGGTTTGCTTTTTTATTCGCTTGTTCTTTCAAGAATTCAGGGTGGTCATAAGCACCGCCTGGATCAATTGTCTTAAGTCCTTCCCAAACATTCTTGACTTTTACTTGGTCAGGATGATCAAAAACTAGGAAAGCAGATGGTAAGCGACGCTCCCCGTAACGACTGGAGGGCTTCGTGATCAGCTCATCGTTGTATACCATCTCGGAGGATGCTCCGCCATCTAAGAAGCCAGCATTAATGACGCCATCTGCGAGAAACATATCCTGTACCTCTTTGAGAGTCGCACCTACACTGTGCGTTTGTCGACCGTCGATCACGATGAAGATAACCGTTCCGTCGGCTTTTTGTCCCACAGCTGTACGAGGTGCGCGTCCCCAGCCTCCGTCTCCGCTAGTAATGAGCGGTTTTCCGTTAGCAATAACACGCGGATAGAACGATACGGCGTCAGTGACACCAAGTTTAAGCAGCTCGTCAATCGTATATTTGCCGATAATGAGTGTGCCTTCTTTAGTGAATCCAACGATGTGTTGAGGAACGCTGCCTTCTTGGTCTGTATAAAGAATTTCTCCGCCGGACATAATAGCACCAATTGGCGCAAATCCGTTTCCAAGTCCGTCTGGATCGTTGAAGCCTCCGCCATTTACGCCGGCGACAGCGCCAGTACGTTCTACCATGGATGTAATTCTTTCCCCTTCACCTTGCTTTGCGGGGACAACGACACGAATCGTTCGTGGGTCATAAACATACATTTTCTTGCCCTTCCAAAACTGACCAGAAATATCTTCGACTTTCACAAGACTTTCTGTAGAACGATTTTTATTGAATTGAACCGCCCGCAAATCTTGTTTTTCAACAGAGTTGATTTCGGTCAAATTTTGCATTTCGAGAACCAACTGATCTCTGCGCTCAGCACCAACGAAAATCCAAGCCCAGTCACGATGCTGCGTCGTAATAACGGTTTTAGCCAAATACTCGCGGATATATGCCCCAGGCGGGGTTAGAAATAAGAAGCTTGAACTCAGAAAAGCACAAACAGCTATAACGAGAAAAGTGCGTTTCAGCCAACTATAATTCCGAAAATGCTCTAATATTGAACTACCCAAGGTTGTTCCTCTCCTGCTCTATTATTCTATTTTGGTATTAGATATTTTGATAAGAAATGTCGAAAAAAAACAATACAAGATTTATATTATCATATTTTTGCATGCAATTGTTAATGGTAATTGTTAAAATAAAGTGTACATAATCCCTATTTTCTTAAGGAGTCTTGAATTCTATGAAACGGTATTACTTTTTTGATTTTCCAATAGATTTAATGGCCGTTGTTTTTGTTTTTCTAGTCATTTTGTTAGTAATCTATTTATCTTTTCGTAAAGGAACACTTAAATGACAGAGTGGAAGCGCAGCGGTGAATGGTTGGAGCTCCCGGTTCCAAATCCATTATGGAAACCTCTTAAACCAGGTGCAATAGAAGAATTAGCAGCTATACTGCCTGTTCCTAGAAAGTACTTTCTTCGACTAGCCTCCCAAGGTCTTATTCGGATTCAGGATGACAAAGTTCGACTTCATGCGTTTCCTGAAGAGAAGGCAGCTTTCAGACCCGAACCTTATGATCTTGGCATTTTGTATGAGGACGATTTTTGTCTTGTCGTTAATAAACCGGCAGGCATGTCCGTACATCCGGCTGAAGCAGGGCAAAGCGGTACGTTGGCTTCTGCGGTAGCCTTCTATTTTGAGTCGACTGGCCAGGCTTGTGGAGTTCGGCATATACATCGTTTAGATCAAGATACGACCGGAGCTGTACTTTATGCCAAAAATGAGTGGGCGCATGCGCTTCTTGATGAAGCAATGCGTGATAAACGGATTGATAGACGCTATGTAGCGCTAGCCGAGGGCGTATTCCGAACAAAGCAAGGATCAATAGATGAACCTATCGGTAAAGATCGCTATATTTCAGGCAAGCGAAGAGTTTCACCAAGTGGTGATCAAGCGGTAACGCATTATCGGGTCTTAGAGCAAATGAAGAAAGCAGCTTTCGTGGAACTTACGCTAGAAACAGGGAGAACCCATCAAATTCGGGTCCATCTCAGTCATTTAGGCCACCCGCTCGTAGGGGATTCCCTATATGGGGGTTCATCACGTTTATTTCATCGACAAGCCCTGCATGGGGAGAGGCTTTCTTTCGATCATCCTGTTACTCAAAAGCACGTCATTGTGCATGCTCCTCTGCCCCAAGATTTCAAGCTTTTGCTAGAAGAAGTTTCAGCCCTGTAAAAATGTAGTCATGCCTAGCCCTTCCCACCCATATACTTTTAGAGACAAACAAGTAAATGGCCAAACAATCCGAATGCTGTCCAGCATCTGGATTTGATGGAAGGGAGGATTAATTCGGTGTCTGAACAACAACCAGGTTTAAGGTTCGATATCTATGAACGCGTTCATTTGCAAGAAGATTTGGCGGGGATACAAGAATTAAATGATGTAGAATTGCTTCCTCATATTCAGGTAATTACTTTGGATGATCAGGCAATCCTGAAAGGAAATTTGCTGCTCACAGGCAATTATTTCAGTGAAGAAAGGGATTCACCCAGATCACTAGAGCATTTGATTCCAGTCGAGATCACATTACCTTTAAATCGCATTCATCGTGTGGAAGATATTCAGGTCGAAATTGAAAATTTTGATATTGATCTTTTATCAGCGCGAAGTCTGAACGTTACAGGTGTGCTTTCCCTACAAGGCGTCGAAATTGTTTCGGCTCCGCTAGAGAACTGGCGGGAAGAAGAGGAAGTTACTTTCGTTCATGAGGTTAACATCCCAAGTTTCGAGCCGCCTATGCCCTATCAGCCACAGCCTTTGCAGGAACCACCGGCAATTCCAACCATACGAGAACCTGTAAATGTAGCGCCTTATGCTGAGGTTCCTCCAAATGTGGCTCCTTTTCAAGATGAGGTTGGTTCTGACGATGGCGTAGTTGTCGTGGAGATTGAACAAACCGAATTAAAGGTGGCACCCCATCAAGAAAACACGGTGGTTACGGAAGATAAGAAAGAACTTAAAGTCGCCTTTGGCAAAAAGGCGGATGAGGCTGTGGACATCAACCCGTACGGTATTAAATCGCTTCTTTCTAAGGCAGGCTCGTATCTTACCGATAAGAGGAATGCAGAAGCAGAAGCGCAAGCTGCGCTTGCGGAAGAGACGCGAATAGATGCCGTGGAGTGGAAGCGGCTCTTTCTACAAAGCAACACAGGATCGCAGGAGTTTAGGAAACTAAAATTGTGCATTGTTCAAAAAGAAGATACATTGGAATCCATTGCCAAACGATATCAACTCAACCCGCGTGAGCTTCAACTTCTGAACCGTATGAGCGATCAAGAAATTTCAGTTGGGCAGGTTATTTATCTGCCTAGATAAATAACAGGTACATAGGCAAGAGCCTTTGGCTGCTTATAGCGGCTGGGGGCTCTTTTTCATTTTCGTAACATCTTTCGGAAGCAAGCATAATTTATGCATAAACGGTAATACTGGAATGATATATTGACTCTATTTCAAATGTTCGATATCATATGATGTAAACCATTTTGAGTAATATTGGAAACGTTGATAGGGAGTAGTAGGCGGTAAGCCCTTCAGAGAGTGGAACTGTAGCGCTGAAAGGTTCCATAGGAAGCAACCGAACGAAGTCGCCCTGGAGTTGTGAATGTGATTGTATGCGCCCGTTTATGCGGTGAGCAGCATTAGCATTCGCCGGCCGCAGCCGTTATCTGTTTGAGAGCCACGCGCTTCTTTTGAAGCTGCGCGGAATGAAGGTGGTACCACGGAAGCAAGCCTTTCGTCCTTTGCGGGCGGAGGGCTTTTTTTGTTTGAATGGACGCCGATGTGAGATGACTTACAGGCCTTATAAGCCTGTTTAACAGAGATAATAGTAATGGAGGTAATCTTATGACAGAAGCTAATGAGACCAAAGAACAATTGCAAATGCCCACTACGTATGATCCTAAAGAAGCTGAGCGCAAGTGGTATGATTACTGGATTAAAAATGAATTTTTCAAAGCAGGCACCCGTCCTGATGCAGAAACCTACACCATTGTGATTCCGCCTCCGAACGTAACAGGTATGCTGCATATCGGGCATGCGCTTGATTTTACACTGCAGGATATTTTAATTCGTACCAAACGAATGCAGGGTTATGACGCACTTTGGCTGCCTGGATCTGACCATGCAGGTATTGCCACTCAAACCAAGGTAGAGCAAAAGCTCCGCGAGCAAGGGCAATCACGTTATGATCTTGGACGCGAGAAGTTCTTGGAGAAGGTGTGGGAGTGGAAGGAACTATATGCGAACACAATTCATGAGCAATGGGCCAAAATGGGCTTCTCGCTGGACTATTCGCGTGAGCGATTCACCTTGGATGAGGGTCTTTCACAAGCCGTTCGTGAAGTATTCGTAAGTCTTTATGAGAAAGGCCTCATTTATCGCGGGAATTATATTATTAACTGGGATCCAGCGGCTCGTACAGCGCTATCTGACATTGAAGTAGAATATAAAGAGGTGCAAGGCGCCCTTTATCATTTAGAATACAAAACGACGGACGGAACAGGTTCAATCGTTGTTGCCACCACACGACCTGAGACGATGCTTGGCGATACAGCGGTTGCTGTTCATCCGAAGGATGAGCGCTATCAGCATCTCATCGGCAAAACGCTGCTTCTTCCTATCGTGAATCGTGAGATACCGATCATTGCGGATGAGTATGTTGAAAAAGAGTTCGGAAGCGGCGCCGTCAAAATTACACCGGCCCACGATCCGAACGATTTCGAAGTCGGGAAGCGTCACGACCTGCCGCAAGTTCTGGTAATGGACGAAACCGGCACGATGAACGCAAATGCGGGTCCCTACCAGGGGATGGATCGTTTCGAATGCCGCAAGCAAATTGTTGCTGATTTGAAAGAGCAGGGTGTTCTTATCAAAATTGAGGAACACATGCATCAAGTAGGTCATAGCGAGCGCAGCGGCGCCGTGATCGAGCCTTATTTATCAACGCAATGGTTTGTGAAAATGCAGCCGCTTGCTGATCAAGCGATTGATGCACAAAAAACAGGCAAAGGTGTTAACTTCGTACCGGATCGTTTCGAGAAAATTTACTTGAACTGGATCGAAAACGTACGTGATTGGTGTATTTCCCGTCAGTTGTGGTGGGGACATCGTATTCCAGCGTGGTATTGCGCGGACTGTGGTCAAATCACGGTAACGCGTGAGGACGCTACGGCTTGCTCGCATTGCCAAAGCACGAACTTGAACCAAGACAACGATGTGCTAGATACATGGTTTAGTTCCGCATTGTGGCCGTTCTCTACACTAGGCTGGCCGAATGAGACTGAGGATATGAAACGTTTCTATCCGACGAATGTATTGGTTACGGGCTATGACATCATTTATTTCTGGGTAGCTCGAATGATTTTCACCGCTCTTGAATTTACGGATCAAATTCCGTTTAAAGATGTATTGATGCATGGTCTTGTACGGGATTCTGAAGGCCGCAAAATGTCAAAATCACTTGGTAATGGTGTCGATCCGCTTGAAGTCATCGAGAAGTATGGCGCTGACGCTATGCGCTATATGATTTCGACCAGCAGCACACCGGGGCAAGATCTACGTTTCCGTTGGGAACGTGTGGAGCAGGCGCGGAATTTTGCTAATAAGATCTGGAATGCTTCTCGCTTTGCTTTAATGAATCTAGAAGGTGTAAACGCAGCAGATATTGATCTAACAGGTCAACTAGGTACTGCAGACCGCTGGATTCTTCACCGTCTGAATGAAACCGTTCGTGACGTGACTCGTCTAATAGATAGCTATGAATTCGGTGAAACTGGACGCTTGCTGTACAATTTCATCTGGGACGATCTCTGTGATTGGTACATTGAGTTTAGTAAGTTAAGCTTATACGGGACAGATGCAGCTGCGAAGAGTAAAACGCAGTCCGTACTTGCGTATGTACTTGACCATACCCAACGTTTGATTCATCCATTCATGCCGTTCATTTCGGAAGAGATCTGGCAGCATCTGCCGCATGTGGGTGAGACGATTACATTAGCATCTTGGCCAGTAGAGAATGAGGCTTTCGAATCGCCTGATGCTGTTCGTGAGATGGAACTTTTGATGGACGTTATTCGTTCCGTTCGTAATATACGGTCCGAAGTGAATGTGCCGATGAGTAAGAAAGTTGAACTGCTTGTAAAGCCGGCTAGCAGCGAAACGCTGAGTATTCTCCGCAGCAATGAAGAATACCTGAAGCGTTTCTGTAACACTTCCCTGCTCCAAATCGACGCAGAAATGGCAGCACCAGAGAAAGCTATGACAGCTATCATTACAGGAGCTGAGCTTTACTTGCCGCTGGCTGGTCTTATCGACATTGCGCAAGAGCTCACGCGCTTGGATAAAGAATTACAATCTTTGCACGGTGAAGTAGAGCGTATCGAGAAAAAACTAGGCAATGAGGGCTTTGTGGCCAAGGCGCCAGCTAAGGTCATTGAGGAAGAAAAAGCAAAGCTTGCTGATTATGCTGACAAGCGAGACAAAGTGATTGCGCGTTTAGCGGAGTTAAAAGGATAATTGTAGTAAAACAAACGATTGCCTAGTTACGAAAACAAGCTGATTCATATAGTAAATGAGGATGAAATCGATGGATAAAATCAAAGACACCCCTTCGGCTGAATTCCAGACAGCGCAAGAAGCCATTGCTTGGATTGTCAGTCGGATGGAGAAGCTCGGTATGAAACCGGGACTTCAACGAATGCAGATGTTAATGGAGAAACTAGGTCACCCCGAACGTAGGCTGAAGTTCATTCATGTGGCTGGGACGAATGGCAAAGGCTCTACCTGTGCCTATCTATCTTCTGTTTTGCAGGCTTGCGGTTATGACGTGGGTACATTCACGTCTCCTTATTTGGAGAAGTATACGAATCGTATCCAAGTGAACGGAGCCGACATTCCGGACGACGTGCTGCTCAGACTGGTGAATGAAATGAAGCCAATCGTTGACGAAATTGCAGAAACTGAGGTCGGACCTCCGTCTATGTTCGAAATTTCGACTGCGCTTGCGATTATGCATTTTGGCAAAGTGGCATATCCCGATTACGTAGTATGGGAAACAGGTCTCGGGGGAAGGCTGGATAGCACGAATATTGTGAATCCCGTCGTAACCATTATTACGAATGTAGGCCATGACCATATGGAAATCTTGGGTGATACACTCGAATTAGTTGCAGCTGAGAAAGCGGGTATTATTAAAGCAGGTGTGCCCGTCATTACCGCTGTTGAGCCGCATGAGATTTGGAGTGTGATCGATCAAATTGCCAAGGAGAAAAAAGCGACACTCTATTCACTTGGCGGACAATTCAATTTCACGAATGTGAGAAGCGAGCTAGATAGCCAAACTTTTGATTTTAGCGGGCCGTTTCGACATATTCATGGTGTGCCGATTACATTAAACGGTGAGCACCAATTGAAGAACGCAGCAGTAGCCGTAATGACGCTTGAAGTTCTTCGTCAATATTATGCCTGTATCGTTGATGATGAAGATCTGTTCAAAGGACTCAAGGAGACACGTTGGCCGGGCAGACTTGAGATGGTTTCGAGCGAGCCTCGTATATTACTCGATGGCGCTCACAATCCAGAAGGGGCCGCAACGCTGGCTGCCGCGCTCCAAAGTGTATATACTTACCGTAAGCTTCATATGATGGTAGGAATGCTTTCTACGAAGAATCATCCAGGCTACCTGAGGCATATACTACCATTGGTGGATACTCTTATAATTACGGAACCCGATTTTCATAAAAAAGGCGACGCTTCTATGCTCGCTGAGATTGCAAGAGAGCTGCTGCGCGAGATGAATCGTGAGGTAGATATCATTGTTGAGCGAGATTGGAAGCGAGCTTTAGAAACACTAACAAGTAGAACTGAGCAGGATGATCTGGCGGTCGTATCCGGCACGCTGTATTTAATATCTGATGTTCGTTCTTGGATTACCTATCAAACCGATTCTGAAAAAGGATGGTGAGAACGGCGTGAGTCAAGCAGAACACGTACATTTTATTGGCATCGGCGGATACGGCATGAGTGCCATTGCCAAAGTCATGCTGGAAATGGGATACCGGATATCTGGTTCCGATCTGGCACAGCAAGAGCTTACAGAAAAGCTGAAAGCGAAGGGTGCGCAAGTTTTCATCGGACATGAAGCTAGGAATGTGTCAGGGGCCGATTTGGTTGTGTATTCAACCGCTTTAGCCAAAGACAATGTAGAAATGCAAGCTGCGGAAGAATTGAATATTCCGATTATTCATCGCTCACAAATGCTTGCTCGGCTCATGAATGAACGCAAAGGCATTGCGGTAGCTGGGGCCCACGGGAAAACAACAACATCGTCAATGATTGCTTTAGTCATGGAGATTTGCGGAATAGATCCGACCTATATCATTGGTGGCGAGATCATGAATGTTGGCAGTAATGCCAAAGCTGGCAAGGGCGAATTCGTCGTGGCAGAAGCGGACGAGAGTGATGGAACCTTCCTTCAATATCACCCAACTCTCGCACTTGTGAACAATATCGAAGCGGATCACTTGGAGAATTACAATGGTGATTTCGAGAATTTGAAGAAAGCTTATAAGCAATTCCTCAGTCAAGTTAGACCTGGCGGGAGAGCGATTGTTTGTCATGATGATGCGTTCTTACGTGAAATGATTCCGCAAATTCAAAGCGAAGTTATTACGTATGGCATAGATACTGAGGCTGATTATGTCGCAAGCGATATTACGCTAGGCGACCGTAAGGTTACGTTTACTGTACAGTTCAAAGGGGCTGCACTCGGTCAGGTTAGCTTGTCCGTACCAGGTAAACATAACGTATATAATGCATTAGCGACGCTTATCACCTGTCTGGAAGCAGGGCTTTCTTTCGAGCAAATTGCAGAAGCTATTCAGGAATTTCGAGGCGCAAAGCGTAGGTTCCAAGTGCTGGGAGAAGTTGCAAACATGTTGGTTATTGATGACTACGCGCATCATCCTACGGAGATTCAAGCAACGATTTCCGCAGCCAAAGCAACAGGGAAACGCATCATAGCTGTATTTCAACCGCAACGTTATACGCGAACCTATTATTTATTTGAACAGTTCAGCCGTTCATTCGATGAAGCTGATGAGGTTATTATTACCGATATTTACTCACCTGCCGGAGAGCAGCGAATTGAGGGAATAGATTCAGTTAAACTGGTTGAATTGATCCGCAGTAACAGCAACCCGAATGTTCAACATATTGCTACTCGGGATGAGGTACTCACTTATTTGATTCAGCATGTGCAGCCTGGTGACCTGGTGTTAACCATGGGGGCTGGCGACATCTGGAAAGCAGCTGATGGTTTAGCGAAATCGCTGCGTAAAAAGTACGAACTGACTAGTTAGAAAAAAGATCGCTGCAAGCCAAATGGCTGGAGGCGGTCTTTTTTTGCTGAAAGAAACATAATGGGGTTCTCTTAATCATAATCTAGTAACAGAAGATTTGGACAAGACGACGCGGCGCTATGCCCGTTTCCAAATAAATTTTACGAGGAGTGATTGAGAGATGAACAAGAATAAAGCAAGAATAACCTACCGTTTCGATCCGCAAGAAAGCTCGGAATCCAACCGTAGAGCATCGCGAGTACCAGATAAAGAGGAGAAAGTGATACCACTCTATCAGGAAGAATTTAAGGTTATAGATTCTACGATTGACCGTCCCACGTCGGATGAGGTGACTCCTTATCATCAAGCGGAGAGGGAGCAGGTCGAACATTTATTTGAACCTCATGCTTTAAATACGTTCACGACGGACTTTGGAAGCTGGAATAGTCAGATTGAAACGGAAGGTGAGCGAGTGGAACGCATCATTCGTGAGTCACAGGCAGCCCGAGAGAATCCAGCTGTTAGAAATCCGTCAACAGAGAGAGCTGAGCCTACTTCTGACAGACATCGGGATGAGTGGTCTTCCTGGACGTCTAAGGAACCATATAAGGAACCGGGGACAGGTGCCAGATACGCGAAATCAACGGGTACACCTTGGATTCGAATTGCAACATCAGTGGCAGGAGCGGTGGTGACGGGGATTGCGTTTGGTTTCTTTGTTCTCTCCATGTTTTCAAGCGATCGTGATACCAAAGATACGGCAGCGATTAAGAATACGATAACAGTTCCTTCACCCAATGTACAAGCAGCAGCACCATCGAAAGCGCCAACAGGAGCAACTAAAACGACGACAGATCAAGCGCCTGCTATTCCGGCCTCTGCCTCTGCTGTCACAGCGGTTCAAATTCCTGCGAAATCGTATACTTTCCTTCAAAATGGTGTATTTAGTACCTTACAGGGAGCTCAAGCAATCCAAGATACACTTAAGAAGAAAGGATTAGCCACGGCGCTTGACACGACAGATAAGCTAACCGTCTTCGTCGGATTTGCCAAAAACCGAGATGATGCTCTCGCATTAAGAGAACAACTGCAAACAACGGATAAAACCATTGAGGTTTATATGAAAAATGTGGATATCCCTGCGGCCACAGGGATTCGTTGGAGCGGTCAGAAACCGGAGTCGGTTCCAACTTTCATTAGTGAAGGTGATAAACTAGTGAATACGATCAATGGTTTAGCGCTGGTTCACTTGGCTGAAACGAAGCCAACCCCGCTTGCTGAAACGTCGCTGCAATCGATTCGCACTTCCCATCAGCTGCTTACCACATTGTCGGCCTCGCTAGGCGAGGGGGTAGGCGATGACACGAAGGCATTCTTGCAAAAAATGACCACATCGATCAACAGTGCGGTTCAATCGATGGAAGAGTACAAGAAGAGTCCTTCTACGGCTATGCTTTGGCAGGCTCAATCGTCCATGATGCAGTACATTATTGCTCAGAGAGAGCTGCTTAAAAAAATCAGCGTATCCTAACGAAAAAGCAGTGCGCCCAAAACTCTCAGGAGTTTGGACACACTGCTTTTTATTTGATAGATAAGAAAGTATAAGTTTTATTACACTTCGCGTCATCAGTCTTGACAAACGCGCTCGTCCCTGAAGGACGACGGAGTCGTTTATCCTTGGTAGTAGCGATTGAGCATGGCAGCAATCTCTGCACGGGTAATGGTTTGACTAGGTTTAAACGCAGTATCCGTGATACCATCAATGATGCCCATATTTTTTAGCGCATAAATGGCTTTAGCACTCCATAGTGTCTCAGGTACATCGTTGAAAGATGCAGATGCTGCTGCAACAGAAGGGTTATTCGTTGTGGAAGACGACATTTGTAAAAGACGATCGAAGAGAAAAGCGACTTCACCTCTCGTAATCGATTGATCGGGTCGGATCGTTCCATCGGAGTAGCCCTGCAGGAGGTTTAAGTTTTTGGCTTTGGCAAATACAGGGCTTGCCCAATGAGAAGACGGCAAGTCTTTGTAACTTTGCTCAGCGGCAGCTTGGCAGCCATAAACGATAGATGTCACGGTTTTGCCCGGCTCGCAGACAGCTTTCAACTTGCTGAACGTAAACACCCGATCCATTAATGTGAGAAATTCTGCTCTTGTTAAAGCACGTTCCGGTTCATAACGATTAGCAATGCCTTCAATGATCCCTTTATTTTTCATCCGCAAAATCGCTTCTCTGGCCCAATGACCAAGTGAATCTGTGAACAAGGGCGGCGTGTAAGCAGCGATACCATCCGCAATACCTGCAGCCATTTTAGACCGAACGGAGTCACTTGCTAGCAAAGCTGCGTCGCTTGTTTGGCTGAGAAAGGCGGTTTCTACGAGAATACTCGGAATGGTTCCCATTCTGGCTACATAAACAGCACTTGGAACAAGACCTAGGTTTTTGGTTCCGGCAGCAGCGACGAGTGAATCCAAAACACGCTGTGCGAGGTCTTTGCTGTACGGAGTTAATTGTTTCATTGCTTCACTTGCTGGATAATCCTCTTGTGGATAATCATTGTCGTAGTAAAGAACCATGGTTCCTTTCGTTTTGCCGTCCGGATGCGCATTGGCGTGAATAGATACGAATAAATCCGCTTGCAAAGTATTGGTAAATTCGACGCGCTGTGCGAGTGACCAATAGGAGTCATCTGTTCTTGTTAAGACAACTTCGTAACCTTTTGCGATTAGCTCGTCCCGTACCTTCTGGGTAATGTCCCAATTGACATCTTTTTCACGAAGACCGTTTACACCAGTTGCTCCAGGGTCACTTCCGCCATGTCCGGCATCGAGGACAACTTTGTACGCGAATGCTTGATAAGGAAATGCAAATGTAAGTAATAAGGATAAAAGGATAAGTCTTTTAAGTAGAGTCATAAGTTGAAATACCTCCGCTAACTATCTTACTAGGATAGGCTTACATTGTAAGCTGGTAAGAATCACCACCCTATCCTATTTTTACTTGGAAAAAAGAAGAGTCTACCCGTATAATAGGGCTTGTACATAAAGAGAGGATGACAGGAATGAAAAAAGGTACCTTCACATTGATCGTATTTTTAATCGTCGGTTTAATTACCGGGATTATCATAGGCCAGCTGCTGGCTGCAGTGCCTGCTCTCGCATTTTTGACCAAATCGGCGCAAATATCATGGGAGCCCAAAGCCGATTTACAAGTCGTGAAATATGAGTTCCATCTTTTGGTGAAACTAAACCTGTGCAGTATTCTTGGACTAGTGGGGGCTTACCTCCTGTATCGTAAGGTGTAACTGGATTGTATTTGGAAGGCCATATTAAATATTACAATCAGCTAGGAGTTGTTTCTTTTGAGTCATTCCCCTAAACAAAGACTTATTCTTGCTTCGTCTTCGCCGCGGAGGCAGGAACTTATTCAATCACTTGGTTTACCCTATATCATTCGAGTGAGTGACGCAGATGAGACCGTCGAAGAAAAAATATCGCCTGCTGAGCTCGTAGAAGTGCTCTCTTTGCGTAAAGCTGGAACTGTTTTGGAAATGCTTGAAGCCAGTGAAAAAGAAGGAATCATCATCGGTTCTGACACCGTTGTTGTCTATCAAGATGAGGTTCTAGGTAAACCGGTGAATGAGCAGGATTCTTTCCGGATGCTTAAAGCACTGCAAGGCAGTACGCATCAGGTTTACAGCGGAGTTGCTTGTGTGGACGCGGCTACAGGTAAGCAGGTAGTCTCTCATCGTGTGACTCATGTGAAGATGAAGTCTATGTCGGACGCACAAATTCTACGTTATATTGCCACAGGAGAACCTAAGGATAAAGCTGGTTCTTATGCGATTCAAGGGATCGGGGCAACGATCGTGGAATCTATTGAAGGTGATCACTTTACCGTTGTTGGATTGCCGCTTTCTCTGCTCAGTGACTTACTGCTAAGCTTTGAGATTCAAGTTCTATAATCATCCGATCTAGGCTGGAATATATGTCCAATATAGGACGCATACATTGACTGTGTAATCTGTAACGGTTACAATGACAGTAAGCGACATGACTTCGCATTCTTCAGGGAGGTATTTGCCATGAACAGCGAATTTACAATAGCCGTCCACAGTCTCGTATTTCTGGCTCATTTACCGGATCATATGGCAACCAGCGAAGAAATTGCTGTGAATGTATCTACCCATTCTGCTCGTATACGTAAAGTTATGGGCTTTCTACGAAAAGCAGGTTACGTTTCGACCAAAGAAGGAATCGGTGGCGGATTCATACTTAGCTGCAACCCGAACGAGGTAACACTCGGCGAAATTTACCGATTAACTTGTCAAGGTTCCTTGAAACCGAGCTGGTGCTCTGGTGATGAGAATAAGACCTGCGTCATTTCATCCAAAATGGATCTATTGATGGGGAAAGTTTTCATTGACGCAGAAAAGCAAATGGAAATATACTTTGATGGACATACCATCGGCAGTATGCTGGAACAAATCAGAGCGTTCGAATGCCCACAATCGAATAAAGAGCAATTGTCCTAGAAGCCCTCGGATCTTATAAATCCGCGGGCTTTATTTTGTTTTTATGAGCACTTATCCGTATGAATGGGATGCGTTTAAGTAACACAACCTACATAATGAAAGAGGGGAATTCATGGAAGTCACAAGTTTGATGTTACGAGAAGTACCACAGGAGGAAAGACCCAGAGAGCGCATGCTCCAATACGGAGCAGGTGCATTAAGTCATGCAGAACTCCTGGCCATTTTACTTCGAACAGGGACAGTGTCGGAATCAGCGCTGCGTCTAGCAGGTCGTATATTAAGTGAAAGCGGCGGGCTGCGCAGCCTTGTTGACATGAGTAAAGACCAGCTAACCCAAATCAAGGGAATCGGCAATGCGAAGGCGCTGCAAATTCAAGCCGGAATTGAGCTCGGACGCAGATTAGCCAAGAGTACATTTGCGGAGCGAGTTACGATTCGTTCCCCCAAGGATATTGCAGATTTAGTGAGTGAAGATCTTCGCTATTTGCAGAAAGAACATTTCGTTTGCCTGTTTCTCAATACCAAGAACCACTTGCTTGCGCAGGAAACATTATCGATGGGCAGCCTGAACGCGTCCATTGTTCATCCTCGTGAAGTTTTTCGCGCGGCAATTAAGCGCAGCAGTGCTTCAATCATCTGTGTACATAATCATCCTAGCGGTGATCCAACTCCAAGTCCGGAGGATATTCAGCTCACGCATCGTCTTATGGAGGCAGGAACAATAATTGGTATTGAAGTGCTTGATCATGTTATCATTGGTGATCAGAGATTCATAAGTTTGAAGGAACAAGGCTTTATGTAATATAATAGATAACGCAATAGGAAAGGAGCAACTACCATGTTCGGTGGTTTTACGAAAGATTTAGGAATTGATTTAGGTACAGCGAATACATTGGTATATGTAAAAGGCAGAGGAATTGTCGTTAGGGAGCCGTCCGTGGTTGCTCTACGTACTGATACAAAAACAATCGAGGCTGTCGGAGATGCCGCTAAAAAAATGATCGGCCGTACACCAGGCAACATTCGCGCAATTCGTCCAATGAAGGATGGGGTTATTGCTGATTTTGAGACGACCGCGACGATGATTCGCTACTTCTTAAGACAAGCACAGAAGCAGCGTTGGTTGTTCCCGCGTCACCCGAATGTGATGGTTTGTGTGCCTTCAGGCATCACAGCTGTTGAGAAGCGTGCTGTTGAAGATGCGACGAAGCAGGCTGGAGCACGCGAAGCTTACACGATTGAAGAACCTTTCGCAGCAGCGATCGGTGCTGATCTTCCCGTCTGGGAACCAACTGGTAGCATGGTTGTTGACATTGGAGGGGGAACAACGGAGGTTGCAGTCATCTCACTTGGAGGGATTGTAACGAGCCGTTCCATCCGAATTGCAGGCGATGAAATGGACGAAGCCATCACTCAATACATTAAACGTACGTATAATTTGATGATCGGTGAACGTACATCCGAGACGCTTAAGCTGGAAATCGGGTCGGCACTTCCTATGGACAAGCCTGAGTCCCTCGAAATAAGAGGACGTGACCTAGTTTCCGGATTACCGAAAACGTTAAGCGTTTCTTCCGATGAAATTACGGAATCGTTGACGGACACGGTGAATGCGATCGTTGAAGCTGTGAAGGTTACTCTCGAGAAGTGTCCGCCTGAATTATCAGCGGATATCATGGATCGGGGAATTGTACTGACCGGCGGCGGCGGCTTACTTCGTAATCTTGACCGTCTGCTTGCCAGAGAAACCGGAATGCCAGTACTCGTCGCTGAGAATCCGCTAGATTGTGTGGCGATTGGAACGGGGCGCGCTTTGGAAAATATCCATTTGTTCAAGAACAGATCAGGATCCAGTTCGAGATATAAGCGTTAATATTCGTTAGAAGGTGCTAATTTGTTTAAATTTATGGGCAACAAGAGGTTGATTTTTCTGATGTTCGGTCTAGTCTGCTTCTTTATATTGATGGGACTGACACTCGGGAACCGGGCACCCATGACGTGGCCGGAAAAATTTGTTAAAGACTCGGTATCATGGACGCAAGGACTCTTCTACAAGCCCGCTGCGCAGGTAGCGGGTTTCTTTGAAGACATCCGTCAGCTAAGAGTTATCTACGAGGAAAATAAGACGTTGAAACTGACTCTTACGCAGTATGCACGAGATACACAGCGTTTGAATGAGCTAGAATCACAAAACAAGCGGTTAATGGAAGCTCTTGGCTTCACAGAAAGACAGCGTCAGGCTAACGTGTATACGTATCGCATTGCTGAGGTCGTAACGATTGATCCAGACCCGTACAACAAAACGGTCACGATTAATCTAGGCGATAAAGATGGCATTAAAGAGAATATGGCCGTCATGACCGTAGATGGGTTGGTCGGCAGGGTGAGCAAGGTGTTTGGTTTCCACTCTAATGTTCAGCTACTCAATGAAATCAATGATACCGATAATAATTCTAAGGCAATTGCGGTTACAGTTAAGGGAAATGAGAGTCAACCCTTCGGGATGATTGAGTCTTACGCTAACACTGGTGAGCTTGTGATGAACAAGGTCGAACATGCGGACGATATGAAAATCGGGGATACCATCATTACATCAGGTTTAGGGCAAGTATTTCCTAAGGGCATTGAGGTAGGGACAATCTCTTCCATCGGTCCAGGGGAATTCGGCATTACCTACAAGGTTATGGTGAAGCCCAAAGCTTCGTTCAACCATATTCGCGAAGTGTTTGTTGTCGAAGTTCCGGAAGTGAAATGAGGTGAGCCATTAAGTGATTAGACATTTGTTGTGGCTCATTCTACTCGGTTTGTTTATCCTGCAAGGAACCTTGCTTGTTTGGCTAATCCCTTCATCCTGGCAATCTAGCGTTAATGTGACGCCCCATTTAACACTTGTATTCATTTTGTTTATCGGACTTTTTCATCATCGTCATACCGCATTAATTTATGGACTTTTGTTCGGACTATTACACGACTTTAACTATTATGGATCGATGCTAGGCGTATATTCCTTCGGCATGGGGCTAACTGGCTATTTGGCCGGACTTGCGCAGCGAAGGCAGCCTAATTTGATTTTTTATAACTTACTCATAACAGGCGTTGGTTTGCTGTTGTTTGAGTTTATTAATTTTGGTATCAATCGGTTGTTCAAGCTCATCGATATTGATTTGAAGTTTGCTCTCACCCATTACATGCTTCCGAGTGTTCTATTTAATCTGCTAATCGCCTTGATTTGCTACGTTCCCATCCGCAAGCTGCTTGAAGGAAAGCGGATTGTGCCGTCCGGAAACGAAGATTAATTTTCCAGGCTCTAGGCAGGAGAATTAAGGACATGAACCGAAATGTATAGGTTGGGAGGTCGTAGCGCAATTATGTCTGTAACAAAGCACCATGTGATGATAAAAGGGGTCAAGGATGGCCTTGTTTTTTTGCTTAACGACGCATGCGAATGGCAAATCTTGCTGCAAGAGCTGCAGCATAAGCTTGAGAAAACGCATCAACAAATATTGACTGGACCGATTATTCATGTGCACGTTAAATTAGGCAGCCGAGAAGCGACCGAAGAACAGAAGGAAGAAATTCGGTCCGTCATCAGGCAAAAAGGCAACCTGCTTATCCAATCGATCGAAAGTGAGTCGCCTAAAGAGGAACCTGCGGAGGAGTCTGCGGTTTCTATGACAACGCTCAAAGGAATGATTCGATCAGGACAAACCCTACACAACGAGGGTGATTTATTATATTTAGGCGATGTTAATCCTGGCGGAACGATTACCTCTACAGGGAACATTTATATAATGGGGTCTCTTCGCGGCATGGCGCATGCGGGGGTGGATGGCGATGAGAAAGCGATTATCGCTGCTTCTCATATGCGTCCCACGCAACTTAGGATTGCCGGAATCATTAGCCGTCCACCGGATGAATGGGGTATCGACGAGGCTTTCATGGAATTTGCTTATGTAAAAGAAGGTAAAATGGAAATCGACAAGCTGCACCAGCTTCATCGTATTTGGCCGGAATCAATGTAAGATAATTGTTGTATATGTGAAAATAGCGTGTGGGGTGAGAAAATATGGGAGAGGCAATCGTCGTCACTTCAGGAAAAGGTGGCGTTGGTAAAACAACGACATCTGCGAATCTTGGAACGGCACTAGCGCTTTTAGGGAAAAAAGTTTGCATGGTAGATACCGACATTGGACTGCGGAATCTGGATGTGGTCATGGGTCTGGAAAACCGTATTATTTATGATCTTGTGGATGTTGCAGAAGGCCGTTGCCGTTTACCGCAAGCATTAATTAAGGATAAGCGCTTTGATGAGCTTTATCTTTTGCCAGCTGCTCAAACAAAGGATAAGCATGCCGTATCGCCAGAGCAAGTAAGAGATATTATTTTGGAGCTCAAAAAAGACTTTGAATTTGTCATTATCGACTGTCCAGCTGGGATCGAACAAGGCTTCAAAAATGCCGTAGCCGGAGCAGACAAAGCGATCGTTGTTACCACACCGGAAAACGCGGCTGTACGTGATGCTGACCGCATTATCGGTTTACTGGAGAATGAGAAAATTTCCTCACCTAAGTTAGTCATTAACCGCATTCGTCCATTGATGATGAAGAAAGGCGAGATGCTGGATATTGATGAAATATGCTCGGTACTCGCCATTGATTTGTTAGGGATAGTTCCAGATGACGAGCATGTGATCAAAGCAGCTAATTTAGGGGAACCCACCGTGATGAATCCGTCGTCGCGCGCTGCTATTGCTTACCGCAATATCGCTCGTCGCATATTAGGCGACACGGTGCCTCTTATGCAGTTGGAGGACAAAAGCGGCTGGGTCAAACGTATGAAAAAGTTTATCGGAATAGGTTGATCGTCCAATGCTTGCCAAACTTAAAAACATAGATATTCCTATTGTTGTCATTTTGATTGCTTTTATGGTCATTAGTACGATGCTGGTATACAGTGCATCTATCGATCATCCTAAAATTAACGTTAGTATCACGAAAATACTCGTCTTATATGGCGTTGGTCTCGCAGCGTTCGTTGCAAGCAGTTTATTTGATTATCGAGTACTAATCAGAATTGCTCCCTATCTTTATGGTATCGGCATCTTTTCTTTGATCACGGTCTACTTTTTTGGCACGAAAATTCATGGGGCGCGTGGCTGGTTTGAGCTCCCTGGAGGCTTGACCTTCCAACCAGCTGAGTTAGTGAAGTTAATTCTAATCGTGGCTGTTACTGCTCTGTTGGCAAGGCGCAAAGGTGATTTACTGCAAATCAAGAATGATATTATTCCAGTCGGTGTGGCTGTGCTGGTCCCGTTTATCTTGGTACTCATTCAACCTGATCTAGGGAATGCGATCATTTTTGTAATCATTCTTTTGGGTATGATTTGGATTGGTAATATTAAATACTCGCATGTCTTACTTAGCACAGTCGTACTCATAGGCGCTGGATTCTTGCTCTTGACGTTATATAAGTATTTCCATCAATCCTTGTTTGATATGCTTAAGGTTTATGGTTTTAGTCACTGGATGGATCGTATCGATACGTTCCTTTATCCGCAAGATGTGTCTGCTGATGATAATTATCAAGTCCGTAATGCGGTAAGAGCGATCGGTTCAGGAGGTTTGGAAGGCGAAGGTTTTCTAAAAGGCACCTCTGTTCATAGTAATTTCATTCCATTCGCGTATTCCGATTCGATTTTCGTCGTCGTTGGTGAGGAATTCGGTTTCCGCGGATCAGCGGTTCTATTGTTGATCTATTTTTTACTCATTTACCGCATGATCCTCATCTCGATCCAGAGTAGTCAGCTTAGCGGAGCTTATATTGTGGTGGGTGTGGTTTCCATGTTCGTCTTTCAAATTTTTGAAAATGTTGGGATGATGATAGGTATCATGCCGTTAACGGGAATCACTCTTCCATTCGTCAGTTATGGGGGAACTTCTCTACTGATTAACATGCTTTCATTAGGCCTCGTGATGAGCGTAAAGCTGCATCAGGAACGTGAACCTGAATTTTTCTAAAAGTATATGAATGCAGTGCCCTTGACCTTTGGTCAGGGGCTTTTTTTGTCCACATAATCTTGTCCCTCTTCTCATAGGCTGTACAAAGGCAAACGATGGGGAGGGGCTTCCATGGAAGTCAAAGATAAAGTGAAACAGCGAAGGATGGAACGACTTCGCAATTTGCGCGAAACGTCAGATGCTTCTAACGGGAGTGGAAGTCCGGTGAGACCCTCTGGATTTAGGGGGAATTCGTTGCCAGTACAACATCATACCGAAGTACCGCTCTATGTGGACTCCGAATGGAAACGGCGAATGGAGGATCCTGAGTATGCATGGCAGCAAAAATTATTAATGGACACAGCATTAGTCGGGCGTGATTATCTGAGGGATGGTGAAAGAGGCTTGTTCGCGCCGCCATCGCCTCGTAAGATTGCAGTCAAGCTGTTCATTAGTTGTGTTTTGTTTGCAGCACTTTACGGGATGTTCCAGCTTAATCAGCCTTGGGCTAATAAAGGGAAGCAATTCGTGACCGCTTCACTTACGCAGTCGTACGATTTCAATGCACTATCAGCTTGGTATAGTGATCAGTTCGGCGGCTCACCTTCATTCATTCCTAGCTTTAATCGAGAAGGGAATGAGGCCATAAGAGTGAATGCCTCTAAGCGCACCTTTTTTTCCCCTGCAAAGGGAAGCATTGTTACACGTTATGACGGAACTTCCCACATGGGAGTTAATTTGAATACCATTGAATTTGCACCGGTGTATACGTTGGATACAGGTCAGGTCATTTTCTCGGGAGTAGCTGTAGAAACGGGCCTAACAATTGTGATACGCCATCCAGGAGGACTTCAATCTTTGTATGGCGGATTGAGTGAGGCCGATGTTGAGGTAGGTGACTGGATGAAAGTTGGCGAACCCATCGGTAAGGCTTCCAAGAAGGATCCTGCGAAGGGGACGCTGTACTTTGCCGTTACGAAGGACGGGCATCCCGTCAATCCATCGGATGTGATCAGCTTTGATTAAATGGGCCGGAACTACGTATCGATTCCATCCCTTATTTACACTCATTATGATCGGTTCTGCCATTACAGGCTACTTCCTGGAGGCTATTACGCTATTTGGCATCGTACTGGTTCACGAGCTTGGTCATTTGGCTGCTGCCAACGGCTTTGGCTGGAGGGTGCGGGAAGTGCAGCTTCTGCCTTTTGGGGGAGTTTTGATCGTAGATGAGCTTGGAACGGCTCCGACGCGTGAAGAGCTGATTGTCTCTCTAGCCGGGCCGCTGCAGCACGTATGGATGATCCTCGTTGCGTTGCTGATGAAATGGGTGGATGTGGGCGCAAGCAGCTGGTGGGATTATTTCATTGAAGCTAATTTGATGATTGGCTTATTTAATCTTATTCCAGTCATGCCGCTCGATGGTGGCAAAGTGATGCAGTCATTATTAGGGTATTTATTGTCTTACCATAACACGATTTTATATACAGCATGGATCAGTATGATCTTAAGTCTGGTTATTATAGTCATAGCCATTTTCCAACTGATCAACGGACAACTCCCGCTCAATATATTAGTCATCGGTATTTTCTTGCTTGTATCCAATTGGTATGCCTATCGACAGCTGCCCTATCACTTTTTTCGCTTTCTTATTGGTCGCGGGAACCGAATGAGCAGGCTATTGAGCCGCGGGACGTTAGCACAGCCGATTGTTATTACGAGACATCGCACAATGGCGGAAACACTGAAACTTTTTATGCGGGAAAAATATCATTTAATCTATATCGTAGGAGAAACAGGGCGCATACAAGCCGTATTGCCGGAACAGCAATTAGTGAGCGGTTATTTGGATGGGAAAAAACCGGGGAGTGCAGTTTCCGATCTTTTCATGTAAAATAACTGTTGAGGTGAACGTGTATGAAGCAACTTATAATTCACTGCGCACCTGATCTTACACAAGCGGCATTGCTTGAAGAAAGTCGCCTTGTTGAGTATGATACGCAGTATCCGCTTGATTCTCAAAGAGCAGGCAGCATCTACATGGGTCGCATCGTCAACGTCCTTCCCGGCATGCAGGCGGCATTCGTCGATATCGGCCTTGCGAAGAATGCCTTTCTATATATAGACGACCTCCTACCCGTCCACTTGGACAAGCAGCCTAAGATTAAACCCTCAATAACGGAGCTCGCCGAAGTCGGTCAGACGTTGATGGTGCAGGTGACGAAAGATCCGCAAGGTACTAAAGGTGCAAGAGTAACAACGCATATTTCCATTCCTGGCCGCTGGATTGTTTACATGCCAGACGCTGATTATATTGCTATATCCCGTAAAATTGATTTGGATGCAGAAAGACAGCGCCTCAAACAGCTTGCCGAAGGCAGCTTGCTTCCTGGTGAAGGTGTTATTATACGAACGGGTGCTATTGGTCAAAGCGAAGAAGCGATTCGTGATGATTTGCAAAATTTACGAGAATTATGGAGTGCCATTGTATCCAAAATGGAAGAGGCACACGCGCCCGCGCAGCTATATCAAGATCTTGATCTCCTGCCTAGATTAGCCCGAGATGTCATAACGGATGACGTTCATGAAATTTGGCTAAATGATGCCAAAGTATACGAAGAGATGAAACAGTTACTGCGTAAGCAGCAGCCGAGTTGGCGGGGACGTGTAGCTTATTATGACCGCAAGATACCGTTATTTGATCAATTTGGTGTTACAGAAGAGCTGAATCAGAGCTTTAGGCGTAAAATTTGGCTGCCTAGCGGCGGGTATTTGATATTTGATCAAACCGAAGCACTTACTGTGATTGATGTGAATACAGGTAGGTATACCGGATCCATTGATTTAGAACAGACAGTTACCGATATTAATCGAGAAGCGGCAAGTGAAATTCCAAGGCTTCTGCGTCTTCGTAATATAAGAGGCATTATTATTGTTGATTTTATAGACATGAGTTCGGAAGTGAATCGAGCAGCCGTGATGGAGAACATCACACAAGCCGTTCGTAAGGATCGTTCCAAAACGATTATTGTCGGTTGGACCAAGCTAGGCCTGCTTGAGATGACGCGTAAGCGGAAATAATAATTGCATTACAAAATGTTTCTGTGATATAATACTCGGAGTGTGTTGTTTAGGCATGCTGTAACCGCACGAATCGGGTCTAAGCACGGATTTGGATTTTATCCTAACCGTCACCTGGACAAGGCGAGTCTGAGACATGAGGAGGTAATGAAAATGTACGCAATTATTGAAACAGGTGGTAAACAGTACAAAGTTCAAGAAGGCGATGTTCTTTACATCGAAAAATTGAACGCAGCTGAAGGTGAAGTTGTTTCTTTTGATCGTGTGTTCTTGGTTTCCAAAGAGAGTGGCTTAGTAGTAGGTGCTCCATTGGTTGCAGGTGCTTCAGTTTCCGCGAAAGTGGAGAAACACGGCAAAGGCGCTAAAGTCATCGTTTATAAGTACAAGCCGAAAAAGAACTATCACAAAAAGCAAGGTCATCGTCAACCGTACACAAGAGTAGTAGTTGAGAAAATCCAAGCGTAAGAGGCAGCCTTATGATCTATGTGACCATAGAGCGTCTTGCACCGGATTCACCTCAGATCTCATCTTTTGTAGTGGAAGGCCATGCTGAATATGACGTACCTGGCAAAGACCTAGTCTGCGCTGCAGTATCAGCGGTAACGTTTGGTACTTATAATTCGATTGAATCGCTGACAGGCGTGATTCCCATTCACGAGATGGAACGAGGCTTGATGGATGTTACAATTCCAGAAAGTACACGATCTGTTCCGGAGACATGGAATAAGGTCCAATTGATTCTAGAATCGATGGTCGTCATGCTACAAACCATTGCAGATAATTACGGTGACTATATAACGATTGAAACAATCTATCACAAAGGAGGATAACACCATGTTGAAATTGGATCTCCAGTTTTTCGCTTCCAAAAAAGGGGTGGGTTCCACAAAGAACGGACGTGACTCACACTCTAAGCGCCTTGGCGCTAAACGTGCTGACGGTCAAACCGTTACTGCTGGAAGCATTCTCTACCGCCAACGCGGTACGAAAATTCACCCAGGAACGAACGTAGGCATCGGTTCGGATGATACACTTTTCGCTTTGGTACAAGGCGTAGTGAAGTTCGAACGTTGGGGCCGCGATCGCAAAAAAGTGAGCGTATACCCAGTTGATGTAGCTCCTGTGGCTGCAGCTTTAGAAGCGTAATATGAATCCCTGGCGAGCGATAAGCCCGCCCAGGGATTTTTTTCTACTACGAAACAATATAGGGATCTTTGGTCGAAGACCAAAGTCTCTCATCTAAGAACGCGGTCACTCATCTTGAATGGCCGAGGGCAGAGGTTTTCTCATTTGTTTGGTGAAGTTTGCTAGTAAATCATGATATACTGGATGAACGGCTACAAAGCAGGGAGAACGGAGCGAACGGGAAATGAAGCAAGCAGGCAGCACGCAAGTTTATTTATTGGCACTTGTGCTTATAGGTTTGACGGGAATGATGTTTGTGGAACCTTGGATTGTCAGGGGTGCTTTACTACTGATCATAGTCTTTAGCGGTTATACCGCCTTCAAGTTGGAAGCGAGTAGATTGGAAGAAAAGAGGAGCCAAGAGCTCCGCCAACAGGAACAACAGTCTCAACAGAAGTTAATTCAGGTCATAAATCGCTTACGTCACGATTGGATGAACGATACCCAAATTTTGTTTGGTTATATTCAGTTAAAGAAGTTTGATAATTTACAGCCTTATATGGAAAAAATAAAAATGACTATGCAGCAGGAAAGTAATCTCTCCAAGTTAGGTGTTCCATCGTTAATTGCTTTCTTGCTGCTTTTTCGCGTCCAGTCAAAGTCATTAGAGCTGGAAGTTGAATTAGATCAAGAAATCAATCTTGGACAACTTCCTCTGCATGACGGACTTATCGAAAGATTGGTACGTCAAACCGTGGAATGCGTTCAGGAGCATGCTGCGGCAAGTGACGGTGAAAGCGGTACACTCAGCTTGGAATTTGATGTTCAAGAAGATGGCTTACTGCTTGATTTTGTATATCAAGGCCCCTATAACCGGGAGCAACTTGAAAAAGCTGTGAAGGAAACCCTGCTTTCGAAAGTGAATTCTTTTTCGCTGGAGCAGAGTGAATGGCAAGAGGAAGAAGCGGTCATCACATTGCGGTTACCGTTTCTTACATAATAAAGGGATCTTTGGTCCAAGACCAGAGTCTCTCCTTAGTTGAGGTGTAGAAATGTTTGTTGATAAAGCGAAGATATTTGTTAAAGGTGGCGACGGTGGCGACGGTTTAGTTGCTTTCCGCCGTGAGAAATATGTACCAGAGGGCGGACCTGCAGGTGGCGACGGAGGAAATGGCGGCGACGTTATATTCCGTGTAGACGAAGGTCTGCGGACATTGATGGATTTCCGCTATCAGAAGCACTTTAAAGCGGAGCGCGGCGAGAAGGGCCGCAACAAGTCGATGCATGGTGCTAACGCAGAGGATATGGTTGTACGCATCCCGCCGGGGACAACCATCATCGATGATGACACTGGGGAGGTTATCGCCGACTTGACGCGTCATGGACAAGAGGTGGTTGTGGCCAAAGGCGGTCGAGGAGGCCGAGGCAACACACGCTTCGCAACAGCACGCGTAACAGCACCAGAAATTGCTGAGAACGGCGAGGAGGGCGTGGAGCGTTGGGTTGTGCTGGAGATGAAGGTCATGGCCGACGTCGGCTTAGTAGGCTTCCCAAGCGTTGGGAAATCCACGCTATTGTCGGTTGTCTCTGCCGCGAAGCCGAAAATTGCGGCGTATCACTTTACAACCCTTACCCCGAACCTCGGGGTTGTGGATGTTGGTGATGGACGCAGCTTCGTCATGGCGGACCTTCCCGGTCTTATTGAAGGGGCACACGAGGGTGTGGGACTCGGTCATGAGTTCTTGCGCCACGTAGAACGGACGCGAGTGATTGTGCATGTCGTGGACATGTCTGCTGCAGACGGCCGCGATCCTTATGAAGATTTCCTCAAGATTAATGAGGAAATTAAGCTCTATAATGCTAAGTTGGAACAGCGTCCGCAAATTGTTGTTGCCAATAAGATGGACATGCCAGAATCAGAGGACAATCTGGCTTTATTCAAGGAGCAGATGGCCGCTGATGGCAAAGAGTTTGAGGTTTACCCGATCTCTGCTTTGACACGAGGCGGTGTGCAGGAGCTTCTCTACAAGATCTCAGACATTGTAGAAAGTATCCCGAATGCTCCTGAAGTAGAGGGTGTAGCTGATAAAGAAGAGCGTAAAGTGTATCGCTTCGAGAAACGCGAGGAGAATGATTACACGATTCGTCGTGAGAACGATGTATTCATTGTTGAAAGTCCGTCGATTGAGAAATTGATCAAACGAACGAACTTCAGTACACAGGACGGCGTCGCTCGTTTTGCTCGTATTTTGCGTAATATCGGGATCGATGACGAATTGCGTAAACGTGGAGCCGTCCATGGGCAGACGATCCAAATTGGTGATTTTGACTTCGAATTTGATGAGAAGCATTAGAACGATAGAAACACTTATCCTAAGGATGAGTGTTTTTTTGCGTTTAAGAAGTTGGAGATTAGATACTCGAGTTGAACAGTGTACAACAATTTCCGCGGTTTCTTCTTGAAAAGCCCAGGATGTTGCATGTTGTACAAGGCTTTCGATTGATTCATTATGTCTCTCACAACTGGTATTCAAAACTCCAAAATCTGATTTTAGAGTCATTAGCTTTTATGAGGGGAGCTGGGCTATTGTGATTAGCAGTGTTGTAATATCTACAACAATTTACAAGCCCAAAGGCTATTTTGCAACTTGAAGTTGCAGTTTGTACAACATTTTAGCTCATTTGTTTGAGAAATGGCCTGTATAGGACCAAATTGTTGTACATGATGCAACAACTAATGGAAAAAGGTGAGATTTAGGTAGTAATTGTTGCAGTTTGTACAACATCATTCAACCGCGAACATGAATTCATTCATCTAGCAACCTCAATTGAGCCTAGTTGACGATTGAACACGAACTAAGACACCTCCATGCAGAGCAAGATTAGATGAATAAATCGACGGTCTCGATAATACAACATTGGCATCTACAATAGCCGAATCTTCCCTCACTAAGCTGCAAAAAAGACTTTAGAATCAAATTTTGGAGTCATGCCTATCAGTGGTTAGCTGGCATAATGCATGAATTGACAGTCTCCGCAGTACAACATTACACGGATGAGAAAGCGATTAATTATTCATACCTCTGGGGCTAACGCGGATTATCCTGCTCAATGTTGTACAAAGTACAACGACACCTGTATTAGCAAGTTAATGCTAAAGCATATACGTCTCACGCGTTGTAGCTTACTTTGCATCAACTTTTATAAATACTATCACTCGAGGACGGCGCAAACCGTTCTTTTAACGTTAAAACGCGGATTAATGTCATGAAACTTGACACGAACAAAGAAAAAGATTACGATTTTATTAATTAACATAATTTAATGTTAAAAAATATAACATTTCATGAAGTGTATCCATGAAGTGTATCTATGAAGTGTATATGAAGTGTATCTATAAAGTGTATCTATGGAGTGTATCGATATGAGGAAGGAGGAATTTTGATGAAAAGATGGATTCAAGCGATGGGAACTGGTATGCAAGGATCACGTGATTTATCTTATGATGAAGCTGTAGAAGCCGCACATGAGATGGCCAGAGGAGATTCGACAGAGGCTCAATGCGCAGCTTTCCTAATGGCACTGTGTATGAAAGGGGAAGCTGACGAAGAGTTGATGGCATTCATTGATGTTTTCCGCAGCTATTCTTTGAATTACCATACTTTTGCGGATTCACTCAATTGTGCGGGACCAACGGAAGGCCGGCAATATTTTCCCATTACACTGCCAGTTAGCCTCCTGCTTGCTTCAGTGGGTTTCTCCCAGGTACTGCATGGAGGTGATTCACTTCCGCCGAGACAGGGAACCGCAATGAAAGAACTATTAGAAAGCTTCGGCGTTGCGATAGATTTATCAGTGAAAGCATGGGAAACGATGTTGTTTCACCTGCATATTGGATTTCTTCATACCGAACAGCTTTGTCCGCCGCTTGGGAAGCTGAAACAGGTTCGCGAGCAGTTAGGATTGCGAACTGTGATGAATACCGTTGAGAGAGTTATAAATCCCGTACGTTCAATGAATATGATTATAGGAGTCAATCAGCGAAAAGCAATGGAATCTCTGATTCCCATATCTATCCGATCTGGCTTTCAAAATGTATATATTATCAATGGGATAGAAGGATCCGAGGATTTGCCGATCTACCAGAACAGTACAATAAGGATCGTGACCCCTTGGGGAGATGAGTCGCGAGTGGTTGAACCGCAGAAATTCGGCTTTCTGAGTGAGCCCCTGCTGCCTTTAAGTAAAGATGATCAGGTTGCCATGGTGCGGCGCATTATTGCTGGAGAAGATTCAGAGGAATTGAAGCGGGAACGTGATCATGTCATTTTTAATGCGGGACTTCGGTTGACGTGGTTTGATAAAGTGGGGAGTTATGAAGAAGGTTTTCAACTGGCGGAATCGCTGCTGCAAAGGAAAGAAGCCCACAAAGTTATGCAGCGTTGGGTGGACCAGAGTCATCACTTTATGCTTCAAGATGATCCGAAAATCCATGATTCCTCCGCCAAAATTGGATAAAGGTCTTCCTAAATGCTGTAATGTATCAGCTAAGGAAGGCTTTTTTTGTTTCCATCTACCAGAGGAATTAGAGGTATGTTTCCAATTAATTGTGATCTTACCCCCCCAAAAAGGAGGCCATATTACGAATAAATATGAAGGACAACTACTTTCGAAGCCAGGTAGTCTGGCGACACGGAAGAAGAGGCGAATGATGCTCGTTCTGCAACATAAAATGCTAGGAGGCCAACATCATGAAAAAACAACTACTGACCCTCGTACTTGCTCCAGCCCTTATCTTTGGCGCTGTGACAATTCCTTTACCTAAAGAAGCTTCGGCTGCATCAACAGGTCAAATTATTAACAGTGTCAGTCTTCGCCAAAGTGCGAATGAGAATTCTACGCGTATCCGGTATTTGAAGGAAGGCGAGAAGGTTACCATCCTGTCCAAAGTGAACAGTTGGTGGTACAAAGTGAGAGCTTCTGATGGCCGTGAGGGTTACATAAGCACAAGCGCCAAATACATAAAAGCATCGGGTGTTACATCGCCTGGAGATTCCAACACGAATGGTGGTTCCGGCAGTGGTTCTAGCGGTTCAACAAGTGCGAATGTTCAAAAAATTATAGCTGCTGGTAAGAAGTATCTAGGTACTCCCTATGAATATGGATCAAGTCGTGATAATACAAGAACGTTTGATTGCTCTGACTTTGTCCGTCAAGCTTTCTTGGATGGAATTGGAAAGAAGCTGCCAAGCGACTCTAGAGGCCAGGGGAGTTATGTGAAATCTCTCGGGCATGCCAAAACAAATTGGCACGATCTGAAAGCTGGCGATCTCATGTTCTTCATGTCTTACAAAGGGACAAGCAAATCGAATTACAGCGGTATTAATAAGTCTACTCAGACCATTACGCACGTGGCTATTTACTTAGGAAATGGACAAATTTTGTCGACATACTCCAATGACAGCGGTGGTGTTCGGATTGATTCAATCGAAAATCGCCACTGGGAGTATCGTTTCTTATTCGGAGGCAGCGCGTTATAATTAGCAGTTCAAAAAGGCAGAACTCGAGCAATCGATGTCTGCCTTTTTGCTATTCATATTAAGTCTGCAGGGGATCTACTAATGGGTTCCAGTGAATAGTAGGTTCACCTGTGTCCAGTTGAATTCCTGCTGAGCCTACCCATGGGTGCTCAGTAAGGCCTACGCTGAAATAATGTTCAAGCAAGCAACGAAAAATAAAAGGGATTGGGCGCTCCAGCACCTGTTCTTTAGGAATCCAATGTAGATCCCCTTCGGGTGTGACGATCCGCGGGTTCACATCAGTCGTTCCGATATAGAAAAATTGCTGGCGAACTTCTTGTCCATTCAATCGAAGTAAAACATACTGCATGCGCAGCCCTTGGATTTCATCATGCTCAATGCCAGTCTCCTCCCACACTTCGCGCAAGCAGGCTGCCCGCGGATTATTCAATTCACTCGGCTCCAGGTGACCGCCAATAGCAGCCCATAAACCTGGCGACAGCGAACGCGTTAAGGAGCGTTTCATCATTAGTAATTCGTTCTGGCTGTTCCAGAGGAGAGCCGTAGACATCATGCGTAATGTAATCATGGAGGCAATCCCTTTCTAATCTAGTACTATCAGCTTATCATAGTGAAGTAAGGTGCTGCAAAAGATGAAAAATTAAGATGTGAATTGCCTATTGCTTCAATCCGTATGATTCGATATAATGTCCTCTATAGAGGAACATTGGTCTTTCCAGAGAGGACGATGGTGAAGTGCCGGAAAGCAAAGATTTTTTACAAACGATCAAGCACACCGGTCCTGAGAGGTACTACTTAGTCCGGGAAGATATTTTGCCAGAAGGAGTACTCAAGACAGCTCAGGCTAAGGAGCTGCTTGCACGGGGTGAAGTGAAAACGATCCACGATGCCGTTGAACAAGTCGGACTCAGCCGCAGCGCTTTCTATAAGTATAAGGATGGTATTCACCCTCTCAGCAAACTGGAACGAGAGCGCATCATCACAATATCTATGGATTTAGAGCATCGGTCCGGGATTCTGTCTCGTGTACTGGCTCTCATTGCTAATTTGGATGGGAATGTATTAACGATACATCAAACAATTCCTCTGCAAGGTATGGCGAATGTCGTCATTTCGGTAGAGACTTCCTCGATGGGGGAAGAGATTCGTCAAATGCTTAATCGACTTCAAGCGCAAGAAGGGGTCAAGCGTGCCATGGTCATCGGTCAAGGCAGTTAAGATAGAAAAAATATTCAGGAGGTAACATACATGAAACCCATCAAGGTTGGTTTGCTCGGATTAGGTACAGTAGGAACAGGTGTAGTCCGCATTATCGAAGGACATCAAGAGGATTTGCAGCGTCAAACAGGCTCGTCCATTGAAATCTCAAAAATTTTAGTACAAGATAAATCAAAGCTTCGCAACATTTCCGTGGATGCAAATAAACTGACGGAACAAGTATGGGACGTTATTAGTGATAGTGAGATTGATGTTGTCGTTGAAGTTATGGGCGGAGTTGCAGCAACCAAAGAGCATATTTTAACTGCGCTAGGCAATGGCAAGCACATCGTGACAGCGAATAAGGATCTTATGGCCATGCATGGCGCTGAAATCTTGGCAAAAGCAGCTGAACACGGCTGCGATGTATTTTATGAAGCTAGTGTTGCCGGCGGTATTCCGATCATTCGTGCACTCGTAGAGGGCTTCTCGTCTGACCGTATTACGAAGATTATGGGCATCGTGAACGGTACAACCAATTACATTTTGACTAAAATGAGTCAAGAAGGCGCTGCATATGCCGATGTCTTGAAAGAAGCACAGGATCTTGGCTACGCAGAAGCAGATCCAACATCTGATGTTGAGGGGCTGGATGCCGCTCGTAAAATGACCATTTTATCGACACTTGGCTTCCATGCCAATGTTGCTCTTAGCGATGTTGAAGTAAAAGGCATTTCGAAGGTATCCAAAGAAGATATTCAATACGGCAAAAAATTAGGCTACGAAGTGAAGCTGCTTGGAATTGCAGAAAATCATGATGGTCATATCTCTGTGAGTGTACAACCTACTATGGTGAAAAACTCGCATCCGCTTGCTTCCGTAAATGGTGTGTTCAATGCTGTGTATGTAACAGGCGAAGCAGTAGGTGAAACGATGTTCTACGGTGCTGGAGCAGGCGAGCTGCCGACGGCAACATCTGTCGTAGCAGATTTGGTTGCTGTTGTACGCAACTTGAGGCTGGGTGTGAATGGACGTACGGTGCTGGCGCCTTACAAAGAAATGAAGCTGAAGACGGACGAACAGATTGCCTCCAAAAACTTTATTCTTCTGCACGTTGAGGATAAAGCGGGTGTACTTGCACAAATTACGCAAATTTTCGCTCAGCACGAAGTTAGTTTGGAGTCTGTGTTCCAACACCCGAACCAATCCAATCCGAAGGCTGAAATTATTATTATCACGCATGATGCGAACCAAGCCAGTATGAAGAATGTGCTGAGACAATTCGAATCCATGGATGTTATTCACGCCATCAAAAGCGTTTATCGCGTAGAAGGCTAAATTATTGAAAAGAGGCGCAATTTCGAAATGAGTTATAAGGCAGTGCAAAAGGTAAGAGTGAAAGTGCCGGCAAGCACGGCAAACTTAGGTCCTGGCTTTGACTCACTGGGGATGGCCTTGAACTTATATGCCTGGATTGACATGGCGATCTCGAAAGAAACGACGATTCGCTTGATCGGCGATCAGATGAACGGAATTCCAACGGACAAGTCCAATTTAATTTATAAAGTCGCGCAAATGGTATTTGAACAGGCGAACGTTTCTCACCCTGAACTGGATATTTCCATGTATAGCGATATTCCACTCACACGCGGTCTAGGCAGCAGCGCGTCAGCTATAGTTGGTGCGCTTGCCGGCGCCAATGCCCTAATCGGGAACAAGCTCACGCAATATGAGCTGTTCCAAATCGCGAGCCGCCTGGAGAAGCACCCGGACAATGTCGGGGCAAGCTTGTTCGGCGGGATCGTGGTTGCGTTCTGGGACGGCGAGAAAGCCGAATCTATTCGAATAGAGCCGGACGCTAATTTGGAGGTGCTGGTGGCGATACCAGCGTTCCAGCTTTCTACAGAGAAGGCAAGAAGCGTAATGCCGAAGCAAGTGACCATGAAGGATGCGGTGTTCAACCTCAGCCATTCCTCTTTGCTTGTTGCCGCGCTAGCTACCTGCAACCTGGGGATGATCCGTCATGCCATGAAGGACGCGCTGCATCAGCCTTACCGTGCAGAGCTCATTCCGGGCATGAAGACGCTGCTTGAGCAAGCGGAGAACCATGGTGCGCTAGGGGTTGCACTTAGCGGAGCTGGACCGACGATGCTTGCGTTAGTGGATGCACGAAGCGGCCAGAAAGAGGAGCTCGAGGCATTCCTGAAGGACACGCTTGCTAAGGAAGGAATTGAAGCGCAGACGCTATGGCTAAAGCCGAGCGGAGAAGGTGTGGCGGCAGTTCTGCTGCAAGAAGGTGACGGGGATCTGTTATCCTTCGTTGAAGGGGAGGTTCTTGCATGAAGCGGGTTGCCATCTTAGGACCAAGTACCTTTTCGGAAGAAGCCACCCGTCATTTTTTAGGTGAAGACTTTACTTATGTTTCATACAAGCTAATTTCTGAAGTGTTCAATGCGACAGCGTCAGGGGAAACGGATTTAGGGGTCATTCCCATTGAAAACACACTTGAAGGATCCGTTCATTTACATGTCGACTGGCTCGTTCACGAGGTTGATCTGCCCATTCGGGCGGAGTGGGTTTTTCCCATTGATATGAATCTCATAGGGTTTCCGAATCCTGACGGACAAGTGGAAGCTTCGAATCCATATGGACATATTCGTAAGGTATTATCTCATCACGTCGTTCCTGCACAGTGCAGTAGATTTATGAAACAGTATTTGAGCGAGGCAGAGTTTGAGCAAGTAAGCTCCACGGCAGAGGGAGTACGAATAGTATCAACGCTGCAGGACCATACCGTGGCTGCTATCGGAACGGCTATTGCATCTACAAACTATGGTGTTCCTATGCTGCAAAGAGAAATACAGGACCATAAAGACAATATGACCCGGTTTTTGCTGGTTGGTACCGAAGCGTCAGAACTAAAGTCCTCGGAAGACATGAAAACAACTATTCTTGTCACACTGCCTGAAGATTACCCAGGTGCCCTGCATCAGGTGCTCTCTGCTTTTGCTTGGCGCAGAATTAATCTTTCGAAGATTGAATCCAAGCCCACGAAGAAGAAACTCGGTACTTATTATTTCTATATCGATATTGCTGGTTCCCTGGATTCCGTTCTCCTGCCATCTGCCATTCAAGAAATTGAAGCGATTGGTTGTCAGGTTCGAATTTTGGGTTGTTATCCGAGTTATTCATACACGAGTTAATACCGTTCTTCCCTTGCGTTCATTACGCGAGGGATTTTTTTTGTCCAAAAGGGGCAAAAGCCTAGGAACCTGCATAAACTGTAATATCATTGTGACTAAGCGAATGCTTACGAAGCAAGTTTTCTTGCGAGAACTCGAGATTATGCTTACCAAGTAGTTTTTTTAACGAAACTCGAGTTAATGCTTACGAAGCAAGTTTTCTAACGAAAACTCTAAGGAGGTATGGTGTTGAAAATCCACATTGTCAAAAAGGGCGATACCCTGTACGAGCTTGCAAAAAAATATCAAACCACATTGGACGAAGTCATCGCACTTAATCCGCAAATTGAACAACCGGATCATCTTGACATCGGGATGAAGGTGAAAATACCTTCCAAGCCGAAGCCAGTTGATCCGCCTGCTTCAGATTACGTTTATAAACACGTTGTGGAGCAGGGTGATAGCTTATGGAAGCTTGGTAAGGCTTGGGATGTACCCCTTCAAGATATGATTAAAGCAAATCCTCATCTGAAGAATCCCAATGTACTTATGACAGGTGAAATTGTTTATGTGCCCAAGATGCATCATGAGCACGTAGGAATTAAGCCGTTATCGACGTCTAAACCATCGACAGAACCATTTGCGCAAGTCCCATCAGCTCAGCCATGGGATGTTGCAGAATCGTATCAGCAACCATTTATGCCGATTGCAGAAGAGCCGATAAGCCAAGCGCCGCCTGCGCCGTATGTAGAATCGATGCCGTTAGCTGAGCAACCGTTTGTACCTTCGCCGATGCCCGCTGAGCCAGTCATTCCTGCGCCTGAGCCTGGGGTTATAGGTCTCCATGCACCCTACGAGCAGCAAGCGGTCCATCCCTTCCAGCAGTTTCACATTAAAGCGACTGAGGTATTTGCCTATCCAGGTTCCGAGCAGCAAGAGGTGCCAACATATCCGGAGTTTTCACCGTATCAGCAGTCGCCATATGAGCAATTTCCGTATCATGCAGAGCCAACCTCCTATCCAATGAGTCAAGATGGCTGTGGCTGCGGAGGCCAATCGATGATCGAACAGCCTTGGACGACATTCCCGGCGGGTTACCCAATCGGAACAGTAGAAAGTCCATGGGATGGTTATCAGCATGGCTTTCCAACAGTTCCTGGTTTATATCCTCCAGCTTCACCCTATGATATGCTACAAACAGCACATAATCCGTTTGACTACCAGCAGGCTCCTTATGGCATGCAGCACACTGGACATAATCCATATGATTACCAGCAAGCTCCTTATGGGATTCCTTATGCTGGGGCTCATTATCAGGCTCCTTATGAGTCGCCTATTATGCCACAGGTCCACACGCATGAGCTAGCGAAAGAAACCGATACAGAAGAAATTGTTGAAATTGACATCCGTAATGATAAGAAGGCAAATAGGTCAAGCAGCAATTCTTCAAAAAGAGTGAAATTGTCAGGTACAGCAGCACTTAATGCTTTCTTGAAACGTCAACAAAGAGCTTCTGAAAAGCAGGACGCTAAGCAAAACGCACCTTGGATTAACTTCTGAGAATGAACAAGAAGCCTCCTAAACCACAGGATTAGTGGAATAGGAGGCTTCTTAGTTTCGTTATGCTATTATGGATTAGGCGATCATACCCAATGTGAAAAAAGTCATTAAACCGACAACGAAATTCATGCCCCATTTTTTGCGAAGCAATTCACGACCGCGGTGTAACCGAGTTTTCACTGTTGTAATCGGTAGGTTCAGTTTATCACTTATTTCCTGAAGAGAGAGCTCTTCCAGATAATATAGCGTAATGATACTTCTATATTTGTCAGCTAATTTATTAATGGATGTATGCATATGCTCTTGAACTTCTGTTTGGAGAACAACGTGCTCAGGCGACTGATCTTGGCTTGCAAGCTTACTGTAATAGCTGTAATCATCGTCATAATCGTTCAGCTCGGCATCTAAGGATTGAACAGGTCTTTTTTTACGCAGCAAGTCAATGGCGACATTTTTACCAATTCGATAAATCCAAGTAGAGAAGTTCTGACTTTCATCAAAGTGGTTTAAGTTCAAATAAACACGGATAAATGTTTCCTGAACAATGTCCTCAGAATCAGGCCTGTTATGCAGCATACGAAATGCAAGTTTCTGTATTTTGTTTCGGTATAACTCGACTAGCTCCACGAAAGCGTTGCGGTCGCCCCGTCTGGATAATTGAATTAATTGAAGTTCTGCCACATTCATGCTGTTCCCCTCCTAATATAGGGATCTTTGAGCGTAGCTCAAAGTCTCTCTGCTTTGGGATCTTTGAGCGTAGCTCAAAGTCTCTCTGCTCTGGGATCTTTGAGCTTGCTCAAAGTCTCTCCGTTTATAGTTTTCGTAAGAAAACTTGTATCGTAAGTTTAGCATTTGCCTTTTGAAATATATATCGGTTTCCCTGGATAAGTATGAGAATATTTCATCTACTTCTGACTATATCATTTCTGTGGCTACAGTCAAATTATAAAGCTAGGGAGAGCTCATTTTATATCCATTTGTTACCGAATTCATGGATGTTTGGTGACTTTTCTGAGATGGAGATGGATATGAGGCTGAGGTTGAACGCGGTGAGGTTACACCAGATTCAATTTTTTGTACTTCATTCCAAATGGCGACTGCCCCCCATAACAGGACAACTCCTATAATCAGGAGTGTTGTACGTTTGATTCGTTTCCTACCGTTCATGATTGGGCTTCACCATCCGTCTTGATTGGTTTCATACTCTCCCTCTATGGTAAATGATGTATAGTGCCTCATGCAAATGGAAACAATACGGAAAAACGAGAATAGAAGGGGATATCGGTGAATGTACTGCAACTTTTGAGGCATTTGAAAAGGAAGCTGCGTTGGAAAAGAAGTTGGTTGACTTTAGGAATGTTCTTTACCGTGGTTATGGTTAGCTATATATTATATGCAACTGGGAGCCGTCTAAGTGCTGGTGATAGCCCTGGAGCGGTTAGATCGACCTTTGCTGGTCTTACACCGGTTGACGATCAACGTCTTCAAGAAGCAACGACAATGCTGAAAAGAATAACGGATAGCAGAGAGGGCTATTTGCTTAAGAAATATGTTTGTGGCGAAGAGCGAAGTCAGTTGGGCCTGCAAAGCCCTCAAGAATTATTGGAATTGCAAATGAAGCACCCTAATTGGTTGCTGGGCATAGGTGCGAATGGAGAAGTCACTTTTACCGAAAATATCGATGATTTATCGCCGGAATGCAAGGAAAAGGCGGTATTCGGCATCGACGGCAGCAGCAATCTGTCCCTATTTAATGGTACGCCGGCCAAGGATAATGTGATTCGAACATTTTTTCAATTAAATATTAAGCATTTAGAAAGCAGTCTTCCACGCGAAACGGTGGAGCAGCTCCATGAAGGGATCCGAGTCACTGATTTGGAGGAGTATAATAGCGTATTATCAACTTTCAGCGATTATGCCATGCCGCCCCAAGAGACTGAACGGGCAATGACAAGACCTTAAGATAGGTGATAGTAAGATGAAGAGGTAGATCGGGAGATTCCTGAGTCTATCTCTTTTTTTTGTTATCTGCTATAATGAAATGACTACATATGTTCGCTTTTTTAAAGATGGGAGAGAATTGCAGTGCGTATTCTGGGTATTGATCCGGGGATCGCGATTGTTGGTTTTGGCTTTATTGATAAGATCGGGAGTAAGCTCATTCCTGTGCAGTATGGTTCAATTCAGACCGAAGCACATACGGACCCTGGGATCAGGCTGAAAGATGTCTATGATGCTACGACGCAATTAATAGAGAAGTATAAACCGGACGCGATGTCGATAGAGAAATTGTTCTTTAATCGGAATGTAACGACGGCATTTACTGTAGGACAAGCGCGGGGTGTTATGATTCTTGCGGGTGTTCAGGCTGGGTTGTCGATTGCTGAATATACTCCGCTTCAAGTCAAACAATCCGTTGTTGGCTACGGGAAAGCGGAGAAACACCAAGTACAGGAAATGGTCAAAATATTACTAAAACTATCCCAAGTGCCTAAGCCTGATGATGTGGCCGACGCGCTTGCTATTGCTATTTGCCATGCCCATTCTTCTGCTTTGCAATCTAGGATAAATGAGGTCAGGAAAAGATGATAGATTTCTTAAGAGGGAAAGTTGCTGCACGCGAGAGCGACTATGCGGTGCTGGATGTAAATGGGGTAGGTTATCGTGTATTTTGTCCGAATCCCTATGCGCTGCCGCATAAGGAAGATGAAGCTGTCACGATGTTCATTCATTATCATGTGCGTGAAGATGCTCATTTGCTATTCGGCTTTATGTCACGGGATGAGCAGTCCTTGTTCCGCTTATTGCTTGATGTAACGGGTATTGGACCAAAGGTTGCACTGGGCATTCTTGCTGCAGGCGGAAGACCAGAAGCTGTGATTCTAGCAATTAGCCAGGAGAATCTAGCGTTCTTGACAAAACTCCCTGGCATCGGAAAGAAGACAGCACAGCGGATTATATTGGATCTGAAGGACAAATTGGGTTCGGTAAGCTTCTCAAGTCCGGAAGCTGCGGTTGCTTTAAGCGTGGTCGGATCGGCGCAGCTGACCGATGGCGGTCATGCCTGGAGCGAAGCGAAGGAAGCGTTGATGACGCTTGGCTACACGGAAGCAGAAGCTGATCGTGCATGGTTGCAAGTAAAGCCGAAAGCGAATCCGTCGGATTCTGTTGATGTACTGATGAAGCTTGCGCTGCAAGCTTTGTATACGATGTAGTTGAAGAGGATTGGGCATGACTTAGCCAGTGCTTATGAAGTTAGTTTTGCTAAAGCAAAACTCAGTGAATGCTTACGAAGTTAGTTTTGCAAAAGCAAAACTCTTAGGAGGATCAACATGGACAATGACCGGATTATATCGGCTAATTTAATGATGGAGGACAACACGATTGAGTACAGCCTACGTCCTCGTTATTTGGCCGAATATATCGGCCAGAAGCAGGCGAAGGAAAACCTCAAGATCTATATTGAAGCTGCCAAGATGCGTAAGGAAGCGCTAGATCATGTGCTGCTGTATGGGCCGCCTGGGCTCGGCAAAACGACACTGTCCAACATCATCGCCAACGAACTTGGCGTGAATATAAGAACGACCTCCGGCCCTGCGATCGAGCGGCCGGGCGATTTAGCTGCCATCCTGACGAATTTGCAGGAGGGCGATGTGCTCTTCATCGACGAAATTCACCGCCTCCACCGTACGGTGGAAGAGGTGTTGTATCCGGCGATGGAGGACTTTGCCCTTGATATTATCATCGGCAAGGGGCCGAGCGCACGCTCGGTGCGTCTAGACTTGCCGGCGTTTACCTTGATCGGCGCGACGACACGCGTCGGATTGCTTTCTGCGCCGCTGCGCGACCGTTTCGGGGTCGTCAGTCGGCTGGAGTTTTACACGGTGGAGGAGCTCACCTACATCGTCAGCCGAACGGCCGACATCCTACAGGTCGGCATCGTCGGTGAAGCTGCGCGCGAGATCGGCATGCGCTCGCGGGGAACACCGCGAATCGCGAACCGCTTGCTGAAGCGGGTGCGCGACTTCGCGCAAGTGAAGGGCGATGGCATTATCACGCTGGACATCGCCAGAGAGGCACTCAAGCTCCTACAGGTCGATGACCTTGGGCTTGATGAGATTGATCATAAGATGCTGCGCGCCATCATTCAGAGCTTCCAGGGCGGCCCGGTAGGGCTCGAAACGATTGCCGCCACTATCGGCGAAGAGAGTCAGACGATCGAAGACGTCTACGAGCCTTACTTGCTGCAAATTGGATTCTTGCAGCGTACCCCTAGAGGCCGGATGGTAACGCCTCAGGCCTATCATCATCTAGGTTTACCGGTGCCGGAACAACGGTAATTCGTGATCTTTTGCCACTGCTGGAAGGCGGGCAAAAGATTTTTTTGTTTTCCGTCAAGTTGTTCGGTGCTAGAAAGTATTTTTTTTCTGTTGAGCTTAGCGGTACAAAAAGTTTTTTTGTTTTAGTCGAGCTTTGCTTGTACAAGAAAGCTTTTTGCACTTTTATACGAAAATAAAATGCATTACATCGGAGGAGCATATTATTTTCATTCTTGGGGGTGCCGTCATAGATGACATGATTGTTTCTACAAAGTTGAAGCGTGTAGGGGAATCTCTGAAGCCCTAGCACAATGTATAGCAATGTTGTACAATCTGCAACAATTTCGGTGCTTTACATGGTGTTACTCAGCAATTGTTGTACTAAGGAGTCAATTACATAATTCAAACCCCTTGCTACATAAGGACTTATAGCGCATTCAAAAACAGTCACCTACCCGAGGCATCCATTAGGTGCCAAGATATCATGTTATTCTCTCCGTTTAAGCATTACAAATCAGGGCATTAAAACGGATAAATCCCTTTCTGAATTCTGTAACTACCGAATCTACACTTCACTTAAACGTTAAGAGTCTCTAGGGACTCGAAAATGAAGAAATAGCAGTCTCTAAAGGCTCTTATCCAACTGCATTTCTTCCGAAACCATACTTGGAAAAATCGGACTTTTATTATGAAATTGACTCCTAAGTACAACAGTTTAAGGCCGCACCTGCCCATTTAGTTTTCTACAGTGGAAATTGTTGTATGTTTTGCAACATGAGGATGAGAGTGGAGGAAATTCGATTGCAATGTTGTACTTTCTGCAACAACCGAAGTCCTTTAAGGCTTTAGATGAAGGATTTTTTCACATAGGAGTTTAAATACATAAGATAGTTTGGTTTATGAAATTGACTCAAGATCAACTTTTTAGAGCACTGGTGTATCGGGGTATGGGCTCTTTAGCAGCATCAATAAACAATTTACTAGGGAAATTATTGTTAATTTTGCAATGTTACACGTGATGCAGCAATGAATGTATGATGTTTTTTTGACTATGTAAATATTCTATCTACCAAAACTTCTTCCAATTTCTAGAGTCTAATTTAGTAGAATGCTGCGAAAGAAAGGAAATTGTGTCGAATGAATTGGAGAAATAAGCTGCTTCCCCCTAAGAGAATAGCTTTGATAACGACGGCCGCTTTGACCTTTGGAACATACCCTGCGCTGGTGCCCCATGCAAATGCTGAGGGGATCAAACATTTGGATCAGATTCGTGTTGCACTTTTGATAGATTCAACCAAATATAAGAAAGTAGAACCTGTAGTTACCCTTACTGCATCTGGAGGACTGGATATTGCTGTACGTACTTCAGCCGGTACTGCTGCTAAGCCGTGGGCTTCGATTCCGGATGCTTCGATTCGACTGTCAATTGATCAGTATAGCGTAATTATGCTCGAAACGGTTGACTACACAGCAGCCAAAGCCTTATATGCTAAATTAGCTGCGATGCCCGAAGATAGCTATGTGTTAAGTAGAGTGAAACAAGGTAGAACGGTGTACCAAGTTTATTACGGCAGCTTCCCTTCTAAGGAAGAAGCCGAGGGCGCTGCGGCGCAGGCGCTTAAAGATACAACTGTTTCGGCGTTAACGAAATCGGCTCTTCCTGTATTTAAAGGTCCACTGCATTGGAATGCGGGTACGTTTGCTGATGAGGCTTCTGCTTTGCAGCAGTTGCTTGTGTTTAACCAAGCGGGACTCGAGGCCGATATTGCGCTGCAAGAAGATGCAGCAGGAAAACTAACCTATAGCGTATGGGTAGGTAATGAAGCTACTATAGGACAGTTAGAAGCAGTAAAACAAGCGGCGTTACTCGCAGCTCCCAACTTGTCTTTACAACCCGCGAATACGAAATCATCCTATTTACTTCGCAGGTCGGATGTGACGGCTTCCTCGAATGGCTCCGCTTCGGTGCTTCATTATGCCGCGGCAGCTGGTGATCAAAAGACGGTAATCCATCCAAAGAGTCAGGGAATTTCAATCAAGGAGCGGGCTAACCTCAGTTACCGCGGAGACATGGAAATAAGTACATATCATGGTAAGTTAGCCTTGGTGAATGAAGTGCCGATGGAGCAATATTTATATGCTGTCGTAGGCTCTGAGCTTAGTTCCGGTTGGCCAACTGAAGCGTTGAAGGCACAAGCTGTAGCTGCCCGTACGTTTGCAATCAAACAGGGAAATAAGTATGAGATAGCACAAGTTACGGATACAACGTTAGATCAGGTTTACTTTGGGATACAAAAGGAATTTGCTGCGGGAATACAAGCTGTTGATGCGACGAAAGACGAAGTATTATCAGATAAAAATGGACTGATTTCACCAGTATTTTCTTCGAATTCAGGCGGGATGACTGCGGATCCCTCTGAAGTGTGGGGGAATCCATTAGCTTATTTGCGTAGTGTACCAAGTCCAGATGATGGTGCTGAAAAAGGGAAGGCCATTTGGTATCGCATTCAGTTAACCGATGGTCGAACGGGCTACGTACACAGCATGTATCTCAAAGACACTGGTCAGAAGGGTAAAGAGGGCGCTTCCTACTACGAGGCCACGGAACAAGGTGTAAATGTCCGGACAGCACCTTATGTAGATAATACAGCTAATCCTTCGATCGCTCAGCTTTCCAATAAAGAGAAAGTGTTAGTGTTGGGCCAAGAAAAAGAATCGAATGCCTATTCTTGGATTAGAGGTCCTTACACAAGTAATGAGATCAAAAGTAAATTAGCGGCTGCCAATGTAGTTGTAAGCGGAGATCTGCAATCACTTGAAATATCGAAGCGAGGACCTTCGGGGAGGGTGACCGAACTTAAAGCGAACGGAGTTGTGGTGAAGGTGCCTTATCCCGATGCATTACGTGCGGCACTCGGAGGATTACCCAGCACCCGGTTTGAAATTGTACAAGCAGGAAGTTATACTGGTAATACCCCAAATCCTATTGGCCTAGCGATTGCTGGTGCAGGAAGTAGTGAGACAAGTAACGCTGGCTCTGATTCGGTCTATGTGCTGTCGGGTGGTCAATCACAGCCTACAGCCTTGAAGATAACCGATTTAATTGCTCTAGGCACAGCGGGACAGTCGAAACCGACGTCTTCGCAAGTAACCCCTGTGACTCCTTCTAATCCACAAACATCAGGTCAAGGCAATCAGTTCATTTTCCGTGGAACAGGCTTTGGACACGGACTTGGCATGTCTCAATGGGGTGCAAGAGGCTATGCCGAATTAGGTTACGATTATAAGAAAATACTTCAGTCTTATTATGCTGGAGTCAACATAACTAAGGAATGAATACACAACATGGATGTACAAGCTTTCGATTTTGAACTACCTGAATCATTGATTGCCCAGACGCCGCTGCTTGATCGCACGGCGTCTAGACTGCTTACGCTGAACAAAGAATCAGGTGAGATACATCACCGGACTTTTGAGCAGCTAATTGATTATGCAGAAGCCGGGGATTTACTCGTGATGAATGACACACGAGTCATTCCAGCACGGCTTTTTGGTGCGAAGAAAGACACCGGCGCCAAAGTGGAGATTTTGCTCCTGAAGCCCCTGGGCGAGGATCGTTGGGAGGCCTTGGTAAAACCCGGGAAACGCATGCAATTAGGTGCAGTGGCGGTTTTCGGCGTGAATGCTAACTCAACCGGTGGTGAACAACCTTTGTTGACGGCGGAGGTTGTGGAAGTTGGAGATATGGGTGGTCGTGTACTCCAATTTAGTTATACAGGCATTTTCAATGAGATTCTAGACCGATTGGGCGAGATGCCGCTTCCTCCTTATATTAAGGAGCAGTTATCAGAGCGGGAACGCTATCAAACCGTATATGCAAAGCATGAAGGCTCAGCTGCAGCACCAACGGCAGGACTGCACTTTACCGAAGCCTACTTGGATAAACTGCAAGCTAAGGGTGTCCGTCTTGCATTTATCACCTTGCATGTCGGGCTCGGGACTTTCCGTCCTGTATCTGTGGACACCATTGAAGAACACCAAATGCACGAGGAGTATTACATGCTGTCAGCTGAAACGGCAGCACTAATTAACGAAACCAAAATGAATGGTAAGCGTGTGATTGCTGTGGGGACTACATCTGCACGTACGTTAGAAACGGCTGCGGGCTTGAGCCGTAAGCACGCAGGTAACGACGCTAACGAAAAATTAGTTATTCAGCCTTCACAGGGCTGGACTTCAATTTTTATCTATCCGGGATATACGTTTGGTGTGGTGGATTCCTTGTTAACTAATTTTCACTTACCTAAGTCAACCCTGCTTATGCTCATAAGCGCAATGGCTGGGCGGACGAATGTGTTGCAAGCTTATGAAGAAGCTGTTCGAGAGCAATATCGCTTTTTTAGTTTTGGAGATGCTATGTTAATTTACTAAGATCAGTAGTCAGAAAGACGCTTAGAATAGGAAGTGGATGTATTGGCAGCAGCAGTTACTTACGAACCAATCAAAACATGTAAACAATCCGGAGCACGTCTTGGACGCGTTCACACCCCTCACGGTGTCATTGAGACGCCTGCCTTTATGCCAGTTGGCACACAAGCGACTGTGAAGACGATGAGCCCTGAAGAATTAAAAACGATGGATGCTCATATTATTTTAAGTAATACTTATCATCTCTTCATCAGGCCGGGTCATGATATAGTGAAAGCCGCTGGCGGTTTGCACAAATTCATGAATTGGGACCGACCTATTTTGACAGATAGCGGCGGGTTTCAAGTATTCAGTCTAAGTAACATGCGTAAGATTACAGAAGAAGGCGTACAGTTTAAATCCCACTTGAATGGGGACAAGCTGTTTCTCTCCCCAGAGAAGGCAATGGAGATTCAGAATGCGCTTGGTTCTGATATTATGATGGCTTTTGACGAATGTCCGCCTTTCCCGGCAGAGTACGATTATGTGAAGAAATCACTGGAGCGTACGACGCGCTGGGCTGAGCGCTGTTTGCAAAGTCATAACAGACCAAATGATCAAGGATTGTTCGCCATTATTCAAGGAGGCATGCACGAAGATCTGCGGAGGTTGAGTGCCGAGCAGTTGACTTCCATGGATTTCCCGGGGTATGCTATTGGTGGACTGAGTGTTGGAGAACCTAAGCATTTGATGTATGAAGTACTTGATTACACAACACCTCTTATGCCTGCGAACAAGCCTCGCTATTTGATGGGCGTAGGTTCACCTGATGCCCTAATTGAAGGCTCTATCCGCGGTATCGATATGTTCGATTGCGTACTGCCAACGAGGATAGCCAGGAATGGGACATGTATGACTAGCGAAGGCCGGCTTGTTATTCGTAATGCTAAGCATGCGACCGACTTTGGTCCGCTGGATCCCAAATGTACCTGTTATACCTGTACAAACTATAGCCGGGCTTATATTCGTCATTTAATTAAAGCGGATGAGACCTTCGGAATCAGATTGACTACGATTCATAACCTTCACTTTCTACTACAGCTCATGCGTGATGTAAGAGGAGCCATCCAGGAAGATCGGTTACTTGATTTCCGTGATGAATTCTTTGCCGCTTATGGGCTGAATGATAATGAAAGAGGATTTTAAGAAAGGAGGATACCTATGTTACTATCAGCAGACACTACGAATACAGGTGCAGTTGGGTATTTGTATACATACGGACCTTTAGTGCTCATGTTTGTCGTTCTTTACTTCTTACTTATTCGTCCACAGCAGAAAAGACAGAAAACACGTAATCAAATGCTTGGAGGATTGAAAAAAGGGGATAAGGTCGTTACGATTGGCGGGCTTCACGGAACAATTATGGAGATCACAGATGACATTTGTGTACTTCGTGTCAACGATGCGACGAAAATGACATTTGATCGTTCTGCGATCAATGCTGTTTCTCAAACTACAGCAAAAGAATAAAATAAAAAAGCGAGATCCTTCAATCAGGTTCTCGCTTTTTATTTGGTTTTCTAAAAGATATAAAAGTTATTATAGTTCATTATTCTTTAAGCGTTTTAGCAAAGCTTGCTCGCCAAGAACAAGACGGCCATCGGATATACGTAAGCCCACTCTGGCTGCTACGACACCAAGCACAACACCGGCACACATGTCAGATAACCAGTGGATGCCCAGATAAAAAATCGTGAAGATGATGAAAGCGGAAGAGCAAGGTACGAATATTTTCCAAAACGTACTTCGGCTTTTCACTGCAATTACAGCCATCGAAACTGAGATCGATGTGTGTAAGCTTGGAAAACAATTGTCAAGTCCGGAAAGTGGCCGATAATCTTGTTCAAAGGTTGGGAACACATCCAGTATCAGAAGCTTAACATTAGGATGAAACGACCAAACTTCGTTCACTGGGAAAAACAAATAGAATGGTATAGCGATCATATAGTTGAACATGAGTGCGTAGCAAATGGCGTAAAAGAGTCTATAATTTTTCTGGTACGTATAAAGCGCAATCGATGTTATCATTACAGCAGGAAATACGACCACATAAAAATAACTGCTAACTAAAGTCAATGTATCATTATGGAAAAAATGCTGAATGGATGAAACAAAGTTGCCTTCAATGCCATAGATCGACTTGGTGAAATCGGTTCTGATATCGATCCCTTTTTCAACCCACATCTCAACTTTATTAAAAAATAGGATGGTAATCAGTGCAGCAAAGTGAAGGAGATACTTACGAGAAGTAAATATTTCTTGAACAAAGCTTCCGGCAATATTAAATGGACTTTTACGTGTCGCAGCGATCAGAAAAATTAAAACAGTGATAACTATATAGACCGTTGCATGCGTCATCGAATGAAAAGGGCTCATGGTGTTTTCCCCCTAATATTGGAAATTATTTGCGGCAATAACTATGATATTATACCACAATCTAAGGGGGAAAGTGATATCTTCACGGAAACGTCTTATTTTTGCGTGTTAACGCCAAGTATTCCGCCCAATGCTCCTGACACGAATAGAATGCTAAGTAATTGAAGGGATTGAAGATTCAAACCTGCATCGAAAGCAAGAAAACCAACCAAAAAAATGAGGATAAAATAGACAAAGCCTACAATTCCCCCGTGATACCAGCCGCGGTTTCCAGCTCTTTTGCCTGAAACCCAGCCGCCAATAAATAGGGAAACAGCATGAATAATCGTAGTTAACATATGCAGAGAGCTTTCTTGTGTGCTGGTTAAAAGAAGAAATAATGACGTCATTATTGTTCCAATTGTCATCATACTTAATGAATAAACAAGTCCAGAAAATAAAGGAGACGTTATTCGAACCTGACTGACCGTTTTCATAGGGTTCACAGGCCACCAATCCTTTCGTATATTCGTTCGTTTCATTAACATCATTGTATGGCCAAGCACATAGAATTAGTACAGACTGTTCAAAGGGAAGGGGATAATTATGACAGAATTTTCTCAAGGTCCTGCTTTATGGCAAGCTATCGCTGCCTTGATCATTTTTGCCGCGGCTTATGTTTGTATCTTGATTGAGAAATGGGATCGGATGTATACAGCATTAGGTGGAGCCCTTCTTATGATCATTATGGGGATTGTTCCGCTTAGCAAGGCAGTTACAAGTTACGCGAACTGGCATGTTCTTTTACTTATCATTAGCTTATTTGTTATTTCTGGCGTTTTTCAGAAAACAGGAATTATCGCCTATTCGGCAACTTATATCCTTCGAAAGTTTCGAATACAGCCAATTACGATTCTACTTAGTTTGTCAGTCCTTTCAGCGATAATATCAGCGCTTTTGGATGGTTTGCTAGCAATAGCTGTACTGGTGCCGATCCTGCTGAAGACGACGAAATTGATGAAATTATCTCCAGTTCCTTTTCTGATTAGTATTCTCTTATCCGTGAATATTGGTGGAGCTGCAACGCTCATGGGGAACATGCCTAACCGAATGATTGGGGCTGCAGAGAACATATCCGCTGGGGAGATGCTACTAAAGCTCGGCCCACTTGTAATCATACTGCTAGCTCTCGTATATCTCGTGATATGGCTGATTTACGGGAAGAAGATGATTGTCGCAGAAACGTATAAAAGAGAGCTGCTTACGTTACAACCCTCCTCCTACTTGGTTTCAGATCGAGGATTTTTTGCTGGGAGTTGTTTAATCACTCTACTTACTCTGATAGCTTTATTGCTTCAAGGCGTTCTTGGATGGAATGCTTCGTATATTGCTGCGTGTGGGGCGGTGGCTCTATTAGCATTAAACTATAAAGAATTAGTCCAACTGGTTAAACGAAGAGACTATCTTTCCATATGGCAAGGCTTGAAAGAAACACAATTGCTATTTTTCTTTGGATTATTCATCATGATCGGCGGCTTAACGTATGCCGGGATTACCGGATTTATTGCTGTGAGAGGTTTAGAAATCAGTCAAGGAAACATCCCCTTCTTATCCATTCTTCTGTTATGGCTTACTGGCTTTGGCTCTGCCATGATGGACTACATTCCTTATACAGCTGCTATGATTCCAGTCGTAGATCATATGGGCAGTACGCTGCAAAGTGCAGCCGGAATCTCAACAGTTTCCTCATTATGGTGGTCCTTAATCGTAGGAACTGCCATTGGCAGCGGCGTAACTCTTCTGAGTTCAATGACTAGCATGTACGCGGCCGCTCTTTCTGATCAGGAGGGAGGAGGGCTAACACATCGTGGATATATGATTGTGGCCGCTCCGATTTCCCTGCTTTTATTCATAGCAGCTACAATTTATTTCAAGTTATTTCTGTAGGAATTGCCAACAATTGAATACGTAAATTCTGCATGACGAAGTGCATGTGCGGTCAGAATACCATTGAACTCCGGCAAGCAAGAGCTTAGATCAGGGGAGGCTAACGATGGATATTCTGACCATTTTTTTACGTACCGTGCTGATCTACTTTGTTGTTTTTCTCATGTTAAGGATTATGGGGAAACGTGAAATTGGTAAACTTTCGCTGTTTGATCTTGTAATCTCGATCATGATTGCAGAAATTGCGGTTTTTGTTATTGAGGATTCTGACAAACCACTCATGGATGGGCTTGTCCCGATGGCAACGCTAGTACTCATCCAAATCTTGATTGCGTTTATTACGTTAAAAAGTAGAGCGGTTCGAGTTCTATTTGACGGAAAGCCGAGCGTCTTAATCAACAAGGGATTGATTAATCGAGAAGAAATGAAGAAGCATCGATATAATTTAGATGATTTGATGCAGCAACTAAGACAGAATAAGATTATAAATGTGGCAGATGTGGAGTTCGCAGTGTTAGAACCTTCGGGGAAGTTAAGTGTAGTGGAGAGAAAAGTGAAAGAGACAGAGAAAGAGGCAGAGACAGAGACAGCTAAAGTCAATGATGGAATAAAGGGGATGATTCGCTATGAAGGACTTCCGCTGCCTCTCATTATGGATGGTAAAGTACAGGATGACAATTTGAATAAAATAGGAAAAACTAGATTTTGGCTGAAAAATCAGCTCCAAGCTAAAGGAGCACGTGATTTTAAAGAAGTGTTTTACTGCTCCATTGATCATAGAGGCCGAATGTTTCTGGATCGTAAAAGATAAGCTGCTCATCAGCGTATGATTTTTTTGCCCATGTTCATAAGCCGGCTTATGTCCTTTAAGCTAATTAGACGAAATACAGTGATAAACAATAAGTACACAATAAACCCTATTAGAAAAGAGGTTACAAAACGAAGCCAATCAGTTGAAGTCCAAGATGTATACATGACGATGTAACTACAAAGCCCGGAAAGCGCCATAGCCGCCCCAATTTTACCGAAATCACTACCTTCCATGCGGAATTTCAACAAGCGTACAACACTATTCCAATGCAGCAGCGTTACTAAGACGATGTTCACATTGATGGCGAAAATAGCTCCGTGAATACCCATTTCCGGCTTGCTGGCCAGCCAATATATGAGAATAAGCTTAACCGATGAGCCAATCAAGGTGTTGATTAAAGCGGCTCCTGGCTTGTTTAAAGCTTGTAAAGCGGACTGTAACGGAGCTTGAAAATAAATAAATATAGCGATCGGAGCCATCATTTTCAGCATGACCCCTACATCGGGTTGATTGTACATGTACGTACAGATCGGTTCAGCAAGAACGAACATGAGGACTGCGAATGGAGCGCCGGTTACTAAAGCCAGCTTCAAGGATTGATGCAGTCGCATGTGAATCGTTTTGATATCTTTGCGGGCAAGGGCTTCGCTTAATGAGGGAACGAGTGAGACCGATAATGACATTGTAAGAGCGCTAGGCAGAAGTATGATGGGGATAATCATCCCTTGTAAGGCGCCGTATTGGGCTGTAGCCAATGATGTTGAAATGCCCGCTATCGCCAGACTTTGTGCAATCAGAATGGATTCGAACAGGTAGGAACTTGCCCCAATCAATTTACTGCCTGTTATAGGGATCGCAATTCGCATAATCCTACGAAAATTAGAAAGTCTGCCATTCGTTTTATTCGTACCAATTTGAGCAATAGGGGCTTTTGGAGATGCTTTCTTGTCGTACTTGAAATGGATGGCTAAGACGACTAGGCCGCCAATTTCTCCTGCTAGGACACCCATCATTGCCCCGGCTGCTGCATATTCGATCCCATAGGGGATCATTACATACGAACAAACGAGAACCATGACAATACGGATGAGTGTCTCCATAATTTGAGAAGTAGCGGTAGGGATCATATTCTGTCTTCCCTGAAAATAGCCGCGATACACGGCGGAGATTCCGATGATCGGGATCATTGGACTCATACACAGGAATGTGTAGTAAACTCGTGAGTCGGTTAATAAATGAGATGTGATCCACGAAGCTCCTAGAACACAAGCGATCGTAAATACGACACTGAGAGAGAGAGTAATGGCTAACGAAATTTTTAGAATGCTGCGGATTCTCGTTTCGTTGTGTTCAGCCTCTGCTTCTGCAATCAACTTGGCAATCGCGACAGGTATCCCGCCTGTTATTATGGTTAAGATGACGGACAAGAATGGCCAACCCATATGATAAATACCGATACCTTCAGCACCGATGACACGCGGTAAAGTAATTCTAGGTATGAAGCCAAGAATACGGTTCAAAATGCCTGCGGCTAACAGGATCATCGTGCCTCTAATAAACGACTGCTTGGTCACTGCCATTCCCTCTTCCGATACGTGTCATATCCTATGACTATGCGAGGGCTGGCCAAGCTCATGCTAACATTTTATGGACAGGTCACAGTTTGGCAGGAAAATGGTGGATGAACAGCGAATTATTCTAATGAGTAAAGGTAAATCACACCTTAGGAGGTTCTCCCAATGAACGGAGAAGATAACGATCAAGTACCTCATCATCCTGAGGACAATAAGAATGAACAGGCAGAGGCTAGCGAACCAGCATTCATAGATACAGAGGAAGAAGAAGAGGTTTCCCTTACTGATATAGAACTTAATGAGCTTATCGAAAGCTTATGTTTAAGCAAAGTTGAAGAATTTGTTATGCTTGGCTACGAACATGTGAGTGGTAAAGATATTTGGGATTGCGTTAGCGACAAATATCGTAAAACGGGTGTCCCTTCGCTTCATCAAATCGTAAATGACATTTTGTCGCTCAAATCAACGGCGTTCATGAACTGGATGACGATTAGTATGTATAAAGGAGCCCAATTCTAAGAATGGGCTTATTTTTCATGAAACGACTTAAATTGACTCGATTTTCAGACCTGAGTATAATAGGCATATTGAGTATGGAAGGGAGACAAGCAAGAGATGGTGGATTGGAAAAGAATATCGTTCTTTTTTCTAACGGTTGTTATTGTTCTCGGAGCGATCGGAGTAACAAGCCCTAGTCTTGTAGAACGAATTAAGCTTGGATTGGATTTAAAGGGCGGGTTTGAAATTTTATACACCGCAGAGCCTTTGGCAGCAGGTGCACCATTGACGAAGGAAACGCTTACGCAAGCAGCAGAAAGTCTTGCAAAACGAGCTGACTCCCTTGGTGTAGCCGAACCTGAGGTTTATCCGGAAGGATCAGATCGCATTCGTGTACGTCTTGCGGGTGTGAAAAATGAGGAAGAAGTTAGAGGCTTAATGTCTAAGCCTTCGGTTCTTACATTTAGAGGTCCGGATGGAACGGTCTATATGAACGGAACAGATTTCGTAGAAAATGCGGCTAAATTAAGCTACGATCCGAATACGAAGCAACCGATTGTCGAAATCAAGATGAAAAGCAGGGAGAAATTTAAAGAAGTAACGACGAAGCTTGTTGGTAGCACCTTGTCCATTTACTTGGATGATGAAGTGAAGTCGACAGCATCTGTTAATTTTCCCATTGACAGTGATTCAGCGATTATTACACAAACGAGTGTAGCGGAAGCAACGAAAGTAGCTAAGATGATTAACTTGGGTGCGATGCCGTTGAAATTAACAGAGAAATATATTCAGCGTGTGGATGCCACTTTAGGTACAGCGTCGCTTCACCAAACGGCTAGAGCTGGTTTAATTGCTTCGATCTTAATCTTCATCTTCATGGTACTGTATTACCGTGCACCAGGTCTCGTGGCTGCATTTACACTGATTACTTATGTATGGGTGCTATTGGCTATATTCGACTTTATGAATGCAACACTAACACTGCCAGGTATTGCGGCCCTCGTCTTAGGAGCAGGTATGGCGGTCGATGCGAACATTATTACTTATGAAAGAATCCGTGAGGAAATACGTGCCGGCAAGAGCATTCTTTCATCTTTGAAATCAGGCTCCAAACATTCTTTCCGTACAATTATGGATGCTAACGTTACGAATTTGATTGCTGGTATTGTTCTGTACTACGTCGGAAACGGCGCTATTCGCGGTTTCGCGGTTATTACGATGATGAGTATTATTATCAGTATCTTAACGAACGTATTGTTCTCCAGATGGCTGCTGCATCTTATCATACGGGGCAACTTGCTGAAAAAGCCAAGTTATTTCGGTGTGAAGGAGGCAGATATCCGTGGGCTTTAAGAAAAAATATGATTTTGTAAAAAATCGTAATAAGTTTTTCATTATTTCGATTGCTCTTCTTGTTATTGGTCTGTCCGTTATGCTGTTTTCTGGCATGAATTTCGGTGTTGATTTCAAAGCAGGAACGAATATTGATCTTGTCGTTGGCAAACAACTAGACAAGGCCAAGGTTGAAGAGATCTTGCATACTCTTACAACGAATGGCGATATAAAATCGAACTATGCGGATCCAACAATCGGCGGTAATAACAGTGATCGTGTCTCCATCCGATTCGATGATGTGTTGAATGATGATGCGGTTAATAAGATCCAAAAAGCATTCGCAACCGCATATGGCACTGAGGTTTCCAAAGAAATCAACACAGTTGATCCACAATTAGCGAAGGAATTGTTGCTTAAGGCGGTATATGCCGTCGCCATTTCCAGCGTGTTGATTTGTTTGTATGTAAGTATTCGTTTCGAGTGGCGCTTTGCCGTAGCAGCGATTATTGCCATACTTCATGATGCTTTTATGGTTATCGCTATGTTTTCGATTTTCCGCTTTGAAGTGAACTTACCGTTTCTAGCGGCAGTTTTGACCACAATCGGTTATTCCATCAATGATAAAATTGTTATTTTTGACCGTATTCGTGAAAATCTGCGATTTGCTAAACTCAAAACGGACGAGGATCTCGTTGCATTGGTCAACGATAGTATCTGGCAGACGATGGCGCGTAATATTAATACTGTACTAGTGGTATTGTTAGCCGCAGGATGTTTGTATATTTTCGGTAGTGAGTCCATTAAACTTTTCGCACTTGCGAAGTTAATCGGTTTAACAAGCGGAGCTTATTCGTCTATTTTCATTGCATGTTCACTGTGGTACTTATTGAAAAGAAAAACTTTACGTAGTTCTAAAAAGAAAGCTGCAGCGTAATAACCATAATAACCGGCCGCGTGAATGTTGCGCGGCCTTTGTATCCGTTCAGGGGGAGTGTCCACGTGAATGACGAGCGTTTTCAAAAGACAGAAGTCACTGTCTGGGTAGCTATTGCCGGGAATGTTGCACTTGCCTGTCTTAAGGTAATTGTTGGGTTTATGTCGCAAAGTAAAGCACTTCTCGCTGACGCGGTACATTCCGTATCTGAGGCAGTGAGTTCTATTGATGCATTAATTAAACTAAGAACTGCAGAAGCGGTGCCTCAAGATGCTTACCCCAGTCGTCAAGATAAGAAGGTTTCCATCACATCCATTCTGTTGTCGATTGTTATTCTAGTCTTAGGTGTTGAATTAGGTATCTCTACCTTTAAATCCATATGGGTTGACGTAGAGCATGCTCCTAAGGTGTATGCGCTTGTTGCAATTGGAATTTCGCTCTTAATTAAAGAGATCATGTTTCAATATACATACCGGATGGGGAAGCGTTTAGGATCTCAGGAATTAATTGCTAATAGCTGGGGACACCGTTCCGATATATACTCTTCTATTGTAGCTCTCATTGGTGTGTTAGGAGCCTTAATGGGCAATTATCTAAACCTATCTTTTCTTTATTATTTGGATTCACTTGCGGGATTATTAATATCTCTAATGGTGTTGAAGATGGGGTATTCGTTACTTAAGGAAACCTTACATACGAAAATGGATTACGTCCTGCTGCAGGAAGATGCCGCTGAACTGATTGCTGCCGTACAGATGATAAAAGGTGTAATAACCGTTGATGATTTGCAGGCAAGGGAACATGGCCATTATGTCGTTGTCGATATCAAAATTAGCGTAAATCCAAGGGTCTCTGTAGGGGAAGGACATGAAGTCTCCAAAAAGATCAAACAACAGTTGATGAAACGATTCCATCATGTTTCCGATGTTTTTGTTCAGGTAAACCCCTACGATGCAGGATATCCTTACAAAAATAATACGGATACCGAGTTAAGTGAGTTTCCATCCGTTATTCACTAAATAAGCGTTAAAAACTAAGCTTACGAAGAAAGTTTTGCACAGCAAAACTCTAAGGAGGACACACCGAGTGCTAGCACCGAAGGCAAGATGGAGCATAGGAAATGCGGATGAAATGCTCGTTGAAACATTTGCGCGCGAGCTGCAGATAGACCCGCTCGTTGCCAAGTTGCTTGTTCTTCGAGATATAGGCACCGTGCCAGATGCTGAACAATTCTTGCATGGCGGAGTCCACTATTATAATGACCCGTTTCTGCTTGACGGGATGCTCCCAGCTGTAGAACGCATCCGAAAGGCTCTTCAGAATGATGAATTAATACGTGTCTATGGTGATTACGATGCAGATGGCGTAAGCAGCACCTCATTGATGGCTCACTTGTTGAAAGGGCTAGGAGCTCGTTTCGATACGTATATCCCTCATCGCATTCGAGAAGGCTATGGGCTGAATCGTTCGGCGATCGAATTAGCCAAAGCGCAAGGCGTCACGCTATTAATCACCGTTGATACAGGCATTAGTGCCGTTCAAGAAGTAGCCTATTGTCAGGAATTAGGCCTAGATGTTATCGTAACGGATCATCATGAGCCTCCTGAGATACTGCCTCAAGCTTTAGCCGTCATTAATCCGAAGAAGCCAGGTTGCCCATATCCTTATAAACATCTTGCAGGGGTTGGTGTTGCTTTTAAGTTAGCCCATGCCATACTTGATCGATTGCCTGAAGAACTATTGGAGTTTGCTGCGCTCGGAACGGTTGCTGACTTGATGCCTCTTACGGGGGAGAATCGCTTAATCGTTAAGCAGGGTCTGCAGCGTATGCAGGATTCTACTTACGCAGGATTTCGTTCACTCATTGGTGTATCCGGTATTGAAAACAAGGAAGTGACCGCAACTCATATTGGCTTCTCGTTAGCACCCAGAATTAACGCAAGCGGCCGACTGGAAGCTGCAGATATTGCCGTGAAGCTGCTCACAACATCGGATGAGAAAGAAGCGGAGCAAATTGCCTTTGAACTGGATATGCTGAATAAAGAACGTCAACTTATCGTAGAAGACATGGTGCAAGAAGCTTTTGTTCTAGCCGAACAGCAGCAAGCCAAAGGTTTAGATAAAGTGATTGTTGTCGCTAAGGAACAATGGAACGTCGGTGTTGTCGGTATTGTTGCATCCAAGATCGTAGAGAAATTTTACCGACCGACCTTAGTGCTAAGCATAGATCCACAAACAGGTATGGCCAAAGGTTCTGCGCGCTCGATTACCGGCTTTGATTTACACAAAGCTCTAACTGCTTGTGATGAGATGCTCGACCACTACGGCGGCCATCAAGCGGCTGCGGGTATGAGTCTGAACAGCAGCCATGTGGAGGCATTCACTCAGAAGTTGAACGAACTAGCAGCAGCAGCACTTACGGAACAGGATTTCATTCCTCTTCTGAAAGCCGATGCGGCGTGCAGCTTGTCAGATGTTCCGATTGCAAGTATTGAGCAGTTAGAGAAGCTCGCGCCCTTTGGTATGGGCAATCCTGCGCCGAGGTTCATGTTTACCGATTTATCGCTCGGCGATATCCGGACGATGGGCAAGGAGAAACAGCATCTCAAGCTAGCCCTCTCCGAAATGAAGGAAGAAGTAAGCTGCTCAGTGGAAGCCGTCGGTTTCGGCAAAGGAAGCTTGGCTGGTCTGATCGCGCCTGCCGCAAAGGTAGATGTGCTAGGAGAGCTTTCGATCAACGAATGGAACGGTGTGCGGAAGCCGCAAATCATGATGCAGGATCTTCGTATAACGCATATGCAGCTGTTTGATTGGCGGGGAGCGGGACAATTAAGCTCTAAGCTTAGCGTGCTTCAGAACACGATTGCTGCGGGGAATGGTAACCTCACACTAACTCCAGCTATCGTTCTGTTTGACGAATCAGATGCAGCCTTGTTTACTTCAACAGCGTTTCAGTTAGGCGGCTCTGTGCCCTACTGGATTGTTCAAGATAGCGAACAATTACGGCCTGGTAACGAAACAGCCCGGCAATTGGAATTTGCTAACATGCAGGATATTATCTTGTACACGATCCCACGCAGCGTTGCTAGCCTGCAGAGTGTGCTTCATCAAGCCAGTGGAATGATGCGCTGTTATCCAGTATTTGCAGAGCTAGGGCCTGACAGCGGCAGCACGCTGCCATCTCGAGACATGTTTAAAATGCTGTATGGCACTTTGCAAAAAGAAGGATCGCTGAATGTCCAGGATGTGCGATTAATGACCTCGTTTAGTAAACGATCGGGGCTTTCTCCGGCAATGATTCAATTTATTTTATCCGTTTTTGAGGAGCTTGGTTTTGTTGAAATACAAGGCGGCTTCGTTAAACTTCATGCGTCACCGGCAAAGAGAGATCTCACAGCATCCCGCTTGTATCAGCATAGATTGCATCGCCAGGAAGTTGAATCCATTGTCATGTACTCCTCAGCCAAAGAGCTGGAGGAATGGATTGCCGATCAAATAAAAAAAGAAAATCACATTTTGGAGGAAATTATATGAATTTCAAAGAGCACATTCGCGTCATCCCGGACTTTCCACAACCAGGCATTCGTTTCAAAGACATCACAACGTTATTGCAAAATGGGCCGGTTTATAGAGAAGCTATCGATCAGATGAAAGCATTAATTAAAGAGAAACAAATCGATGTAATTGCGGGTCCTGAAGCTCGTGGCTTTGTAATTGGCGCTCCGCTCGCTTATTCACTTGGAATAGGCTTTATTCCAATTCGTAAAAGTGGCAAATTGCCTGGCGAGACGATAGAGGCTGACTACGCTCTTGAATATGGCAAGGATAAATTAGCCATGCATAAAGATGCTATTAAACCAGGTCAAAAGGTACTGATTGCGGATGATTTACTTGCAACAGGCGGAACGATTCAAACATCGATCGACTTGATTAATCAGCTTGGTGGGGAAGTTGTAGGTGCTGCATTCTTAATCGAATTATCCTACTTAGACGGTAGAAGTAAGTTTAATGGGATTGACGTGGTTTCCTTAGTTCAATATTAAAATTAAAGCTGAGAATCGAATGCTAGTGTTCGATTCTTTTTTATACAATGGAAGCTAATATTTCAGGAATACGTTCAATGATTTGCGAGAAAATGCTGCTTTTTGTCGAATGCATGGTGCGAACAGTTGACGTGGGGCCTGCCTTGCAGGCATAATGAATAAAAATCGATTAAAGGGAATGGGTAGATGCATGGGTATAGAGCAGCTGATGGAGAAGGCCGCCACCTATCTGAAAGAGAATGATTTGCAGAGGATTCGGGAGGCCTATGAATTCGCGGATGAAGCCCATCATGGCCAAGTACGCAAATCGGGCGAGCCCTATATTCTGCATCCACTCGCTGTTGCAGATATATTGGTGAACATGCAGATGGATGTCACATCCATCATTGCTGCGCTTCTGCACGATGTCGTTGAAGATACAACAGTTTCATTGGAAACTGTTCTAGATAAATTCGGGAAAACTTGCGCGATGCTAGTGGATGGCTTGACGAAGCTGGAACGGATCAAGTTCAAATCCAAAGAAGAACAGCAGAACGAGAACTACCGCAAAATGTTTGTTGCTATGGCGCAGGATATTCGCGTTATTCTCATTAAATTGGCGGACCGTTTGCACAATATGCGGACATTGAAGTACCAATCCGAAGAGAGCCAGCGCCGTATTGCGGAGGAAACGCTGGAGATCTTCTGTCCGATTGCGCATCGACTCGGTATTTCCACGATTAAGTGGGAAATGGAGGATATTGCCCTCCGTTATTTGAATCCGCAGCAGTATTACCGGATCGTTAACCTCATGCAGAAGAAGCGTACTGAGCGTGAGCAATATATTGAGGACGTTATTCACAGCATTAAAGAAAAGCTGGAAGAGATGGGCATTCAGGGAGATATTTCCGGAAGACCTAAGCATCTTTACAGTATTTATAAAAAAATGAGCTCCCGCGGCAAGCAATTCAATGAGATTTACGATCTCATGGCACTTCGTGTTATTGTCGACGGGATCAAGGATTGCTACGCTTCTTTAGGCATTATTCATACCTTGTGGAAACCAATGCCCGGACGTTTCAAAGATTATATTGCGATGCCGAAGCCGAATATGTATCAGTCTTTGCACACGACGGTGATTGGTCCTAAAGGAGAGCCGTTAGAAGTACAGATTCGCACATGGGAAATGCATAGGACGTCAGAGTTTGGTATCGCTGCGCATTGGGCCTACAAAGAAGGCGGTTCTGTTGTACCTTCGGGCACTTTCGAGGATAAAATGAGCTGGTTCCGTGAAATTTTGGAGCTGCAGCACGAGACCAATGACGCCTCCGAATTTATGGAATCCATGAAGATGGATTTCTTCTCAGACCTTGTTTTCGTCTTTACGCCAAAAGGGGAGGTTATCGAGCTTCCTGCTGGTTCAGTACCTCTGGATTTTGCTTATCGGATTCATACTGAAGTCGGTAATCGAACAATTGGTGCTAAAGTAAATTCCCGGATCGTGCCCTTGGACCACAAGTTGAAAACAGGGGATATTATTGAAATTCTGACTTCAAAGCATTCTTATGGACCTAGTCAGGATTGGATTAAAATCGCACAATCCTCTCACGCTCGCAGTAAAATTAAGCAGTGGTTCAAGAAAGAGAAGCGCGAAGAGAACGTCGAAAAAGGGAAAGACATGATTGAGCGCGAGCTCAAACGATTGGCGATCGATCCTCCGACATTGATGAGCGACGATAAAATGCTTGAAGCCGCGAAGAAGTTTAATTTTAGCGATATTGAAGATATGCTGTCAGCCGTAGGTTTTGGCGGTATTACAGCTGCACAAATATGCACGAAGTTAACGGAGAAGCTGCGTAAGGAAGCTGAAGAAGCGCAAGTGCTGAAGCTTACTAGTGAGGTCAAGGAAGTCAAAGCTCCGACTTCATCCGAGCGCAAAAGCCGTCCAACCAACGGTGTCCGTGTCAAAGGTGTTGACAATCTGCTTGTCCGCTTCGCTCGCTGCTGTAATCCAGTACCTGGCGATCTGATCATTGGGTACATCACGAGAGGACGCGGCGTGTCCGTGCATCGTTCTGATTGTACGAACATTCCTTCGAGTATGGGCGAAGAGGAACGGGTCATTGAGGTCGATTGGGCTGAAGCTGTTGAATCCAATTTCAATGTAGAGATTGAAATCACTGGACATGACCGCCGCGGATTCTTAAACGAAGTACTCCAAGCTGTTTCAGAAAGCAAAACGATGATTTCCGCCGTATCTGGGCGATCAGATAAGAACAAGATGGCTACGATTCATATGACCATTTTAATCAAAAATATAGACCATCTGCAGTCCGTTGTTGAGAAAATTAAACGTGTCAAAGATGTCTATTCCGTTCAGCGTATTATGCAAAGTTAGGCGATGTTATAAAGTTAAGGAGATTCAAAGGCAATGAGAGTAGTTGTTCAACGTTGTAAACGTGCCGAAGTAACTGTTAATGATACAACGATTGGTCGTATTGAACAGGGCTTGATGCTTCTAGTCGGGATTACCCATGACGATACCGAGCAGGATGCGAAGTATTTGGCGGATAAAGTGGCTGGGCTGCGTATATTTGAAGATGAAACCGGCAAAATGAATCTTTCCGTACTAGATACGGGAGGACAAATTTTATCCGTTTCGCAGTTTACTTTGTATGGCGATTGCCGGAAAGGGAAGCGGCCCAATTTCATGTCAGCGGCAAGACCAGAGCTTGCAGAGCCACTGTACGATAAGTTTAATGAGCTGCTTAGGTCTCAAGGCATACACGTGGAAACGGGTGCTTTTGGAGAAATGATGGATGTATCTTTGACGAATTGGGGACCTGTTACGTTGGTTATTGACAGCAAATAAGTTGCTCCGAAGGATAATAAGCTATCTGACTGGTAATACTTAATGTGTATATACTAGCGGTTAGGAGCACCCAGATGCGTCAATCGATCAAACACAGAGCCATGACGGCACCGGAGCAGCAATTGCTCCATACCACTCTTGCTGAGCGCATGAGTCAAACGCCTAATCTTGCTGACGTGGAAATGAGTTCGGAATTCACATCCGTCCAAGAAACGATGAAGAGTATTCCCAAGAAATCATACCGGTAGCGATAAAGCCGTGCTTGCTGATTGTTCAGCGTTGCGCGGCTTTATTTTGTCTTATGCGCACAATTTCTCTCTATACGTAAAATGTGGTAAACTATCAAATGGTAAAAAGAGTATTCAAAAAGCAGAGATAAGGTGGGTGCTTTTGTACTAATGGCAAACTCGAAACGAAACCGTTCCGCATCCCGAGGCTGGATTTGGTTAATGGGGATATTGATTCTGCTTGCAGCTTTGGGAGCTGCGGCATCACTGTATTATCAATATAAACACCTTTCAAAAGGCAATCATAGCACCACGAAACAGGTGCTAGAAGAGGTCAAATCCGTCAAAAAAGCGAAGGAAGCATACGATGTCATCGTAGTAGGGACAGATCCTGAAGGCCTAGCAGCAGCTGTATCGGCGGCGCGCAACGGGCTTAACACGCTGCTTGTGGACGGACGCAATAGGGAGATGTTAGGTGGGTTAATGACACTTGGTGGTCTGAATACGATTGACATGAACTATGCTCTCAAGACGAATCCGCTTGGCAAGGAGGAAGTGTTAAACAGAGGATTTTTCTCCGAATGGTACAAGCGGATTGAAGGAGATTCCTTCGATGTAAACACGGCAGCGAATGCGTTCAACCAGTTAGTCAGCGCCGAGAAAAATATAGACGTTCTTTTACGTACGCAAAAGATTGAGCCTGTACTCGGTCCACCCGCAAACGGAAACGTGCCCGTGCAGGGTGCTGTTCTGACACTTGCTGACGGCAGCAAACAGACCGTGAAGGCTGGTGCTGTGATTGACGCTACACAGGATGCGGATTTTGCCGCAGCTGCAGGCGTTCCTTTCACATTCGGTCGCGAGGATCTGGGCGATCCCAAGTCGCGTATGGCGGTGACCTTGGTTTTCAAACTCAAGAATGTTACGCCTGAAGTATGGGACAAAATGGCGAAGCGCCTTAACAACGATAATTCCGACGGAACCGGAGTAAACGAAGTCAGCGTCTGGGGTTACGGAGAGATGAGCAGCTATCCGCCGGTTAACAAAGAACGTGCAAAGATGCGCGGTTTGAATATGGGCAGACAGAACGACAACACGGCACTTGTCAATTCATTGCAAATTTTTAATGTGGATACGTTCGATCCTAAGTCGGTGCAGGAAGCTTTTGATATTGCGAATAAAGAGCTGCCGAATATAGTCGCTTACATGAAACAAACATTCCCCGAGTTTGCTGGGATTGAGCTGGGAGGCACAGCATCTGAATTGTATGTCCGCGAAACGCGGCATATTCAAGGGGAATATCGGCTGAATATCGTAGATGTATGCACAAATGGCGATCAGTGGGACCGCATCGGCTTTGGCTCGTATCCAGTAGACATTCAGCGGACATCGCCATCTGATAACGGCAACGTCGTCTGCGATCCGAAGCAGTATGCAATTCCGTTCCGCAGCATCGTGCCGCTCAAAGTGGATGGTCTGCTGATCGCTAGCAAAGCAGCCAGCTATGATACGTTGCCTCATGGGAGTGCGCGTGTGATCCCGAACGGCATGGCGGTAGGCCAGGCGGCAGGCACAGCGGTGAAGCTGGCCCAGCAAGAGAAGCTGACGTTCCGTCAAATGTCGGCCTCCAAAGAAGCGATTGGGAAGCTGCAGGAGCAGTTGAATGCCCAAGGGATGGAGATTAAACCGATTGAGCTGAAGCCGGAACCGTTTATGGAGCATAAAGCATATGAAGGTCTCAAATCGGCTTTAATGCTGGGACTGGCATCCGGGGCTTATGACAATAACTTTCACTTGGATGACGCGGCTAATCCAAAGCGGATGGTTAATCTCGTCGGCGGCGCGAAGAAGATGAAACCTGATGCCTGGGCTGGGGATGTCAATCAGGCTATTGCGAATCTGCAAAACGCAGATAAAATACCGCTGACACTAGAACAGGCTAGTTATACAATCACTCAAGCGTTAGGGTTGAAGGCTGCCTCTACGGAAGCGCAAGCCAAATTGTTGGAGAATAAGCTGCTCACAGAAACGACCGTTAAACTTATTGCCGACAAGCAAAAGTTAACGAATGCCGACACATATTTGCTTATTAAAGATTTAAAAGTTGGCGTTACAGGTAAGCCATAGAACAACAAATAAGAGCCTTAGCGCCGCTTGTAGATGTGGCATTAAGGCTCTTAACTTTTCGAAGCTAAGGAAGTTTTTGTGACTACGCTTACATTCTTGCTTGGATCAGTCTGCGTCTGCAGCATCCTCTTCAGCTTGCACGGAATCTTCCGAATCTTCTTCGGCTGATTCTTCGCTTTCCGCTTCGGCATCCTCCTCGGACACATCCTCAGCTTCTATTTCTTCCTCATCAGATGCTTCTTCTTCCGCTTCGACAGCTTCGTCCGACTCTTCAATGGCCTCTTCTTCGGCTGTTTCTTCAGCTACTTCATCTTCAACTTCGGCTTCGGTTTCGGAATCTTCAGAGAAGAGCACCACTAGATCTTGCCGTTCCTCTTGAAACTCGTTTTGTATTGTCATTGTTACAGCCTCCTGATGATAAATTCAAGGCCATTTGCCTTGTTGTACATGTATATGTGAAAATGGTCTGAATATACGGTGAAAATAAATGAAAATGATTGAAAATACGGAGAAAATGCTGTAATGAAATTGTAATTTGTTTTTCATATCCCTTTAATCAAGAGCGGATATAATAATAGTCGACCCCCTTTAAAATATATTTACTTGAGGCCTGCAGCCCTTGTGCTGCAGGCTATTTTCTTTACACAAAAAAACCGTCTCAGCTTGGGCTGGACGGCTTAACATCATTTTTACATCAAAGCATCTAAGGAATATTCACCGGCTCCGATAAGTGCAACACCAACAGCGATTGCGAGCAGCGTTAAATTGTATTCATAACCATTGGAAGTTACCCAGTAACCGTTTTTGCCATGAACTTTAATAATAGCACCAAGCATAATCAGTGCGATAAGAGCAGCACCAAATGGTGTCCAAAGACCTGCGGCGAAGAGCAGGCCACCTACAATTTCCGCTAAACCTGCAAGAACAGCCATGAGCACACCTGGTTTGATTCCAATAGAATCGAAGAAACCTCCCGTACCTTTGGGACCATAGCCACCGAACCATCCAAATACTTTTTGTGAACCGTGCGCCGCGAATGATAAACCGATCACTAAACGAATAATAAGTAGACCCAATGCCATTACTAACAACTCCTCTTTTAATATATTTTGTTTAATAACTTACTTTATGTTAGTATATTATTACGAAGCACTTACTTTTGTCAAGCGACTATGTTAAAATTGTTTATAAGGAGATGATTTATATGGAAGACTATCAACTGTGTCCCAAATTCGAGAATGCTTTTGAACTTCTAGGAAAGCGTTGGACAGGACTTATTGTTCATGTCTTGCTTTCTGGACCGAAGCGCTTTAAAGATATATCAGTTCTCATCCCTAGTATGAGTGATCGCATGCTTTCGGAGAGATTCAAGGAGCTCGAGGCTGCAGAGATCATCATCCGTCATGTATACCCAGAAACACCGGTTCGGATTGAGTATGAATTAACCGCCAAAGGAAAAGGGCTTAAACCTGTTATGGATGAGTTGCAAAAATGGGCGGACTTACATTAACTAATATAGTGGAGGTATAGGAGGATTAGTACTTCTATCTCTTGACTTTGTATCTGCCAATGTTTACAATAAACAATAATGTAATTCGAACTTTTGTGATCCGTTGAAGGGACAAAGTAAGTCGCCCCCACATAAGCAGAGAAGGAAGTCTAGGCTGCAAGCTTCCTATGATGAGCGAACGAAAAGACCTCCCCGAGGACCGGCTGGGAAATGCATATTGGCTGATGTCAACTTGCCTAGTAGCAGCTGTGCGCGTAGCGGGCGTTATCCGTAAAGAGCAGAATTCTGTTTCGTTGCAACTGGCAAACGATAGCAGCATTTCTGAAATGTGGGTGGTACCACGGGTGAATTTGTTAATCAAATCTCTCGTCCCTGACGTCAGTCGGGGGTGAGAGATTTTTTTGTTGTTATTTGACTGGAACGACAGATAATAGGAGGTTGAGCGCATGAGCATACAAAAGCCAAAAGGCACACAAGATCTTCTTCCCGGTGAGGTGGAGAAGTGGCAGTACCTAGAGAGCAAAGCGAGAGACTTGTGCCAAAGGTTTAATTACAAAGAGATTCGTACGCCGATATTTGAGGAAACCGATCTGTTCATTAGAGGCGTCGGTGAAACGACAGATATCGTGGGTAAAGAAATGTACACCTTTCTCGACAAAGGTGACCGCAGTATGACGCTTCGTCCCGAAGGCACAGCCGGTGTTGTTAGGGCTTATGTAGAGAATAAGCTTTATGGGATTCCCGATTTAACGAAGCTTTATTACGTAGGACCCATGTTCCGCTATGAGCAGCCGCAAGCTGGGAGATATCGCCAGTTCCATCAATTCGGTATTGAAGCTTTCGGGTCCGTTGATCCAAGCATTGATGCTGAAGTGATTGCGCTTGGTTATACGTTCTATAAAGAAATTGGTCTTAAGGAAGTAACCGTTGAAATTAACTCCGTTGGTACACCAGCGGTTAGAACGGTTTACCGTGAGAAACTGCAGGAGTTTTTCGAACCTGTGAAGCATTTGCTTTGTAAGGATTGTCAGTCCCGATTTGATCGTAATCCGATGCGTATTCTTGATTGCAAAGTGGATCAAAAGTATGGCGAAGGCGCTCCAGAAATTTTAGATTACTTGGATGAGGAGTGTACATCGCATTTCGCTCTAGTTCAAGAGCATTTAACAGCGATGGAAATCCCGTATCGGATTAATCCGCGCCTCGTTCGCGGTCTTGATTACTACACGCATACTGCATTCGAGTACAAAGCTGCCGGGATCGGCGCGATTGATACGATTGGCGGAGGCGGACGGTACAATGGTCTAGTTGAGCAGATTGGCGGCCGTGGCACCGATCAGCCGGGAGTTGGTTTGGGGCTTGGCCTTGAGCGTATTCTGCTCGTATTGCAGGCACAAGGTGTCGAAATTCCGAAGCCAGAGCCGCTTGATGTATATTTGATCGGTCTAGGAGACGCGGCGGAGAAAGAAGTAACGAAGCTGCTGCACCAGCTTAGAGTTCAAGGGCTGAAGGCGGAGAAGGATTACCAAGGCCGTAAAATGAAAGCTCAAATGAAATCAGCAGACCGCTTTCAGGCCACCTATGTGGCGATTCTTGGAGATGACGAATTGGTGCGTGGCGAAATTACTTTGAAGAAGATGGATACAGGCAGTCAATTGACTGTGAGTTTAGCCGATCTTGCCTCGAACGCTGCAAAGACACTTTTCGAATAGATAGACAACAAAGGAGAGACTTTGAGCTAAACTCAAAGATCCCAACAAAGGAGAGACTTTGAGCTAAACTCAAAGATCCCAACAAAGGAGAGACTTTGAGCTAAAACTCAAAGATCCCAACAAAGGAGAGACTTTGAGCTACGCTCAAAGATCCCTATATTAGGAGGAAAATAATCATGATGCTCAAAACACATCATTGTGGGCAGCTTACTAAAGCTCAGGTAGGACAGACAGTAACACTAAACGGTTGGGTGCAAAGAAGACGTGACTTGGGCGGCGTTCTATTCATCGATCTGCGCGATCGCAGCGGGCTTGTACAGACTGTATTTAACCCAGATTTCTCAGGGGATGCGCTTGCCATTGCTGACCGCGCTCGTAATGAGTACGTGCTTGCTGTTAAGGGGAAAGTTGTAGAACGTGATGCCGAAACGGTTAACAAAAATATTACAACGGGTGAAATCGAGATTCAGGTGACTGAAATCGAAATCATGAATGCAGCCAAAACACCTCCGTTCTTCATCGAAGACGGTGTAGATGTGGATGAAGCCGTTCGTTTAAAATATCGTTATTTGGACCTGCGTCGTCCGGAAATGCAAAAAACATTAATGCTTCGCTCCAAAGCGTCCAAAGTATTCCGTAATTTCTTAGATGATCAAGGATTTGTTGAAGTTGAAACACCGATTTTGACGAAAAGCACACCGGAAGGCGCTCGCGATTACTTGGTGCCAAGCCGCGTGCATCCGGGCGAATTTTTTGCGCTTCCGCAGTCCCCGCAAATCTTTAAACAATTGTTGATGGTTAGTGGTTTGGAGCGTTACTACCAAATCGCACGCTGTTTCCGCGATGAGGATCTTCGTGCAGACCGTCAGCCTGAATTTACACAAGTCGACATTGAGACTTCTTTCATTTCTCAGGATCAACTGCTTGAAATCTTGGAAGAACTCGTAGTCAAATTAATGCAAGAAACAGCTCAAGTTGAAATCCCGCGTCCATTCCAACGTATTACGTATGCGGATGCCATGGCGAAATATGGTTCGGATAAACCGGATCTTCGTTTTGGTCTAGAACTCGAAGATGTTTCTGATATCGTTGAAACTTCAGGTGTTCAAGTATTTGCAAACGTCGTTAAAGGCGGCGGTCAAGTAAAAGCTTTGAACGCTAAAGGTTGCGGTACATGGAGTCGTAAAGAGATCGATGACCTCTTACCGTTCGCAGCACGTTATGGCGCCAAAGGCTTAGCTTGGATTCAAGTGAAAGACGGCGAATTCAAAGGGCCTATCGTGAAATTCTTCAATGAGGCTGAAATCGCTGCATTAACAGAGCGTTTAGGCGCAGAAGAAGGGGATTTGCTTCTATTCTCCGCTGATAAGAAAAAAGTTGTTGCTGATGTACTTGGTAACCTTCGTCTGAAGATCGGCCGTCAGCTTGGTCTTATCGATGACTCGAAGTTCAAATATGCTTGGGTTGTGGACTTCCCACTTCTTGGGTACGATGAAGAAGCCAAACGTTATGTGGCTGAACATCATCCGTTTACGCGTCCTAATGAAGAGGATGTTCATTACTTCGATACAGACCCAGGTCAAATTCGTGCACAAGCATACGATCTTGTCTTGAACGGATATGAAGTAGGCGGCGGCTCGATGCGTATTTACCAACGTGAAGTTCAGGAGAAAATGTTCGGCGCACTGGGCTTCTCCAAAGAAGAAGCAGCTGAGAAATTCGGCTTCCTTCTTGAAGCCTTTGAATATGGAACACCTCCGCATGGCGGATTCGCTTTTGGTTTCGACCGTTTAGTGATGCTGATCACAGGCCGCACGAACCTCAGAGAAACGATTGCATTCCCGAAAACGGCAAGCGCAACAGACTTATTGACCGATGCACCGGGTACAGTAGACGACAAACAGCTTGAACAACTGTCGATTCGCTTAGCGCTTAAGCAGCCTGCTGCTAAAGCCTAAGAACATAGAAGAGGAAGTGTTTCTATGCTTCACCAATTTTCACGAACTGAACTAGCGATTGGCCCTGAGGGGCTTGAAATCATGAAGAATAGCACGATTGCTGTACTAGGCATCGGCGGTGTAGGTTCAATCGCTGCTGAAGCACTAGCACGCACAGGGGTTGGACGTCTTATTCTGATCGACAAAGATGTTGTCGACATCACGAATATTAACCGTCAGATTCATGCGCTCACGACAACGGTTGGTCAGCCAAAGGCAGATCTGATGCGTGATCGAATCAAATTAATTAATCCAGAATGCGATGTTATCGCTCTCCGGATGTTTTACACAGAGGAAACGTATGAGGAAGTATTCGCCTATCCAATCGATTATATGTTGGACGCAAGTGATACGATTTCCTATAAAATCCATCTGATCAAGCAGTGTCTGGAGCGGAAGATCCCCATCGTTTCCAGCATGGGCGCAGCCAACAAAATGGATCCGTCACAGTTCAAAGTAGCGGATATCTCCAAAACGAGCATGGATCCTATTGCGCGTGTGGTGCGTCAAAAACTGCGTAAGGAAGGGATCAAAAAAGGCGTGAAGGTTGTATTTTCGACCGAAGAGCCGATGAAACCCCGCGAGGACGTAACGCAGCAAATCGTTCCCGCGAACGCACCTGAAATTCGAAAAGCGAAACAACCGCCAGCGAGTAATGCGTTCGTTCCGCCTGTGGCAGGACTGATCATGGTGAGTGTGGCTGTGAAAGAACTATTGGAAATTGGTTTGAAGAAGAAATAGAAAAACGGATGCCCCCTTGGAAAGCGGGCATCCGTTTTTTATTTGCCTAATGGTTGGAGCATCCTATTTATGCACTGCCAACGAATACGGACGAATCAAAAGGAGGTACAGGAGTGGAATCGGCAAAATTTGCTGCTAATCTATGGCTGGAGGGAACGAGGATCCGTTATTTCGGCTAATATGTCAGTGTGGGTCAGTATGTGGAACGTGTGTGCGCTATTTGGGGGTTTTGGCGGTTTTTGCACCTCGAAACTGGGAAATAGAGGATCCACGTTCCGCGAAAACGAGAAATATGAAGTTTTTGAGGAAATAAGGCATCGTTGTTCCCTTTCACTAGGCTTCTTGATGGTTGGTAAGAAACCCACACCTTATACAGTCCTTGTTTATGAGGGATAATCAACCACGATGAACTCGTTCATATATCGGAAAAGTATATATCGGTTATATATATGTTGACTCGATATATGTAATCTGGTAAATTGTTAATTAAGAAGCATAATCAAGAAAAAAGGAGGACTAACAGCATGACTAGTCAGGATGTCATTTTAGGTATTTTAATGAAGCGCAGTCTATCGGGATACGACATCAAGCATATGTTTGAGACGGTATTTTCATATTTTTACAATGCAAGTTTTGGCACGATTTATCCTACGCTTAGCAAGATGGAGAAGGAAGGTCTCATCACGAAAGAAAGTGTGATTCAAGAGGGAAGACCGAATAAGAATGTCTACTCCATAACGGAGGAAGGCCAAAAGCATTTCAAAGCCTACATGTATAGTCCCATGCAAGCCAATGAGTTCAAATCTGATGCGATGACTCGCTTGTTTTTTGGTGAATTTATTGAGGTCGAGGTCATTATTGAATATTTGGAATATGGCGTATCGAGTACGAAAGATGATCTTGAACGTTTGAGGAAAATGTATGAGAACGGTAAGTCAAATTCATTAATGTCTCAGACACAGGAAATTTGTATTCAGATTGGAATCGAAAATATGGAAAGTACACTGCGAACATTAATGGCCGGAATAGAACGTTTGAGTAATTTGAAAATGGAAAAGGGGCAAAACGATAGTGGGTAATAAAAAAACAGGTTTTATAATACTGGCAATGGCTCTAGGGTTATTGATGTCTGCGTTAGATAATACAATTACGGCTGCTGCAATAAGTCACATAATAGGCGACATTAATGGTTTTGATAAAATCAGTTGGGTATTCACAGCGTATATGCTTGCATCTACGAGCACGATGCTAGTTTTCGGAAAGCTGTCGGATATGTTTGGCAGAAAGCTCTTTTATTTGATTGGAATTTCTATATTTTTGATCGGTTCGGCACTCTGTGGTACAGCCCAGGATATGACACAGCTGATTATATATAGAGCGATTCAGGGGATAGGTTCAGGAGCTATTTTTCCCATTAGTTTCACCATTATTTATACCCTTTTTTCAGATCCCAAACAGGGGGCTAAGCTGTCAGGGGTATTCGCAGGGATATTCGGTCTATCATCTGTAGCGGGACCGCAAATCGGTACATTACTCGCCGAATCTTGGGGTTGGCGCTGGTGTTTCTATGTTAATTTACCACTGGGTATACTCTCATTCTTAGTTTTGCTTTTTGCTCTTAAGGAAACTCGATCGACTCGTCGTCCGAAAATTGATTATTTAGGGACACTGTTACTCGTTATCTCTACTGTCTCACTCATGCTCGCATTAGAGTTCGGTGGTAAAGATTATACTTGGGGGTCTTGGCAAATTATTAGTCTGTTAGCTATTGCCGTTGTTGTAGGCTTACTTTTCATTATGGTTGAACGCAGGGCTCAAGAACCCATGCTGCCTTTACCCTTATTCAAAAACCGAATGGTTCTCGGCATGATGTTAGCTTGTCTTTGCCAAGGAGCAATCATGTTCTCGGCAATTGCTTACTTGCCTATTTTCTCAACAGCCGTGCTCGGTCGGGCGAATTCAAATGTGCTTTTGACCCCGATGATGTTTTCATTAATGGTTGGAGCTGTTTTGTTCGGTTTTCTTCAACGTTTCTTTAGCTTCCGAGCGGTTATCGCGTCCAGTATGATTACGGGGATTGTCATTAGCTATTTGTTGAGTGTAGTCAGTCATGACGCAAGTAATCTGTATATGATCACCCTGATGGTTATACTTGGCGTAGGGGCGATTGGTCCGTTAATGAGTGTTGCTCAGAATGCCGTTGCTCTAAGCATAGAACACAAATATATAGGAGTCAGCTCCTCCATTATTGGCTTTTGGCGCAATATAGGAGGAGTTCTCGGGGCTTCAATTATGGCGACTATCGTCAACACTAGATACAACAGTCTTATTCACGATGGTGCAGCTGAGCACAACATGCCTCTTAATCAATTATCGACTTTAGCTAATCCAGAACATTTGATTCGGGCGGGAGCTGAATTCCCAAAGGAAACGATGAGTTTCCTCCGAGATTCACTGGGAACAGCGATTAACCATGGCTTTATTATAAGTATCGTGTTCGGTATTGTCGGACTTGCCGCTACATTCATAGCAGGGCCCCTTCGTTTCACGGTACCTGTTCAGCGTCCGGAACCGCAGAATGACAATGCAACTCCTCAGTCTGTATAAATGCATCAGATAGATCCTCCTGATTTCTTATTAGGGGGATCTTTTACTGACAAAACATGACATGATTTCATATGCGGGTTATAATAGAGTTTATATCTTTCAAAGCAAAGTAAAGGATAAACTACTTATGGACTTGTTTACATATGCTTCTTCACAAGAACCAACAGGAAAACTGTTAGCTGATCGTATGCGGCCAACATCGCTCGATGAGTACATTGGCCAGGAGCAAATCGTCGGAAAAGGAAAGCTGTTAAGAAGAGCGATTGAGGCCGATCAAGTGACCTCAATCTTGCTCTATGGCCCACCGGGCACAGGCAAAACAACTTTGGCCAACATCATTGCGAACCGAACACAGGGTGAGTTCATGAAGCTGAACGCCGTAGATGCTTCGGTCAAAGATGTGCGAGAGATTATCGAGCTAGCGAAAACCAATAAAGCGATGTACGGTCGTAAGACGACCTTATTCTTGGACGAGGTGCATCGCTTCAACACCTCGCGGCAGGATGCGCTGCTTCCTGCCGTAGAGCAGGGCATCCTCATCTTCATCGGTGCGACGACAGAGAACCCGTTTCACCATGTGAACGGGGCTCTGCTGTCGCGCTCGACGCTGTTTCAGCTCGAGCCGCTCACGGCGGAGCATGCGCTCATCGCCATGCGAAGAGCCATCGCCGACCCTGTGAAGGGGCTCGGCTTCATGCGCCTCCACGTAGACGAGGAGGCGCTGGAGCATATTGCGCGGATGGCCAATGGTGACATCCGACGTTCCCTTAACGCGCTGGAGCTTGCAGCGCTGACGACTTCACCTGAACCGGATGGAACGGTTCGGATTACGCTTGAGGTGGCGGAAGAGTCGATCCGCCGCCCCATCGTGAAAGCGGACGAGTCGACGCAATACGACGTCTTATCCGCTTTTCACAAGAGCGTGCGCGGATCCAGCGACGCCGCGCTGTTCTGGTTCCTATATGCCGTCGAGAAGCTCGGCATGGATCCTATGACGTTCCTGCGGCGTCTTATCGTCGCCTGCAGCGAAGATATCGGCCTTGCCAATCCGCAAGCGATGGTGCAGTCCGTAACGGCAATGGACGCCTATCATAAGATTGGTTGGCCGGAATCAAAGTACATCATTTCCCAGGCAATTTTATTCGCCGTGGAGAGTCCAAAATCAAATTCGATACCGATGGCCATCTCTCGTGCGGAACAGTTGATGGACCAGGTGAAATCGGCGAATGTACCGCTTCATCTTCGTGATACGCACTATAAAGGTGCTGACCAGCTTGGACATAAAGGCTATATGTATCCCCATAATTATCCGGGACACTTTGTGAAGCAGCAGTACTTACCTGATGATATTCGAAATGAGATCATTTTTGCAGCTAGTGAACAGGGCACAGAAGAAAAGATGAAGCTCAATCAGCATAAAAGAAGAGGGACACCTACTAATTTATAAAATAGGTAGGTTCCCTCTTTTTTCTTGCTCCATATCGATTGTGAAAACCTTCTCTGTAATAGGATCGTACCGAATCGAAACAATTAGTGGAAATTCGACACCATGATGTCTTACCCAAAAGCGAAACTGCTGCTGTGCAACACCCGGCGCAATAGTTGAACGTCCTAAATATTTATAATCTAATAAAGTGTAGAGTTTCCCAGCCTCTTGAAAGGCAAGTCGGCTCCACTTGGCATATTCAGGGTCTTGTACTGGCTTATATTTTACGAAAATTTCTTCTGTACTTATCTCTGTTCTTGTCTCTGCACTTGCCTCTACCCTTGCTATCAAACTTCCAGACCAACCAAACCAAATAATGAGAAGTACGGCTAAGATTCTATCCATTCGCTCACACCTTTCGCGATTATACTGTGCTTAGAATTAAGCCTGCATACTTGAATGGTAAACGGTAAATTTCTACAAGATGCCAGATTATAGGTTTGCTGGCGACAGTGCTAAAACAGAAATAGGAGCCCTTAGGGCTCCTATGAATGCATTTCCTTTTTGCGTTCCGATACTGAAACTCACACATCTTATAATTTAAAAACCTTCCTTAAATAAACACCCGCGGCAGCACTAAACCGTTCTTGAAGCAACGTTCTGAGTTGGTTTTTCGCTTCCGGAGTTGGAAGTGTATTCGCCTTAATCCCATGAAGCTCCATCCAATGCTTAGCGGTCATATAGCAGGTGCTATTCCAGCCGTTCTTGGTACCATTGGCATTCAGACGTTCGCTTATACCAGCAATGACGATATCTGTCTTACTTTGTAGTTCTATCAGTGCGCGGTCGAATTCATTTTTCGACTCCTTGGCTTTCATCCCGGTTTTGGAGCGGAGCTCCTTAACATCGATGCCTTCATTCTCTTCAACCGCTTGAAAAAGCTCGACAGCTGATTTGGGAAGTTCTCCATCGGCATAACGCTCCTCAACAGAATAAGGCTCGTCTAACAAATTTTTAATTAATGGAAAGAGCTCAGCAGAAATCAACATTGGCTTCTTTGCAAAAAAGCGACCATAAGCGGCAATGCCGTCGCCAGGCAGACGATCTCGCCATAACCATGGATCTGTCTCTAGCCCGGTATGCCATTGTTCCTGCACAGTTATAGATTCAAGTGAAGGATGATTAGGTATGAATGAAGAGAGAGGGAGAATACCGACCTCTTTCATGATCTTCGTAACATCCTCATAAGCAGCAGCTTTCCAATCAACATCATTCACTTTAACCAAAACGATCATCCTTTCCGTTTCTATATCCGCCGATCAAACTTATTTATGAACTTTATCAATAACTCCGCCGCCTAAACATACGTCTCCATTATAGAAAACAACGGATTGCCCCGGCGTTACGGCTTTTTGAGGTTTATCGAAGACTACTTCACATGTTCCATCCTCCATAAACGTAAGGACTACGCCTTGGTCTGGTTGACGGTAACGGAATTTGGCTGTGCAGGCATACGCGCCCACTGGTCTGCTCGATGATATCCAGTTCACATCGGTGGCTGTTAAGCCCTTAGAATATAGTCCTGGATACTGCTCACCTTGAACAACAAGCAGTTGATTACTTTCCAAATCTTTATCTACAACGAACCACGGCTCGCCTGAGCCTGATCCGCCAATACCAAGTCCTTGTCTTTGGCCAAGGGTGTAGTACATCAAACCGTCGTGACGGCCTTTGACTTCACCGTTACGAATATCGACCATATTGCCGGGTTTAGCGGGCAAGTATTGGCTGAGGAACTCTTTAAAGTCTCGTTCGCCGATAAAACAAATTCCCGTGCTGTCTTTCTTCTTAGCTGTGGCTAGGCCTGCTGCTTCAGCAATTTCACGAACCTTTGGTTTCGGTAGGTGGCCAATCGGGAACATGGCTTTGGACAGCTGCTGCTGGTTGAGCACGTTAAGGAAGTATGTTTGATCTTTGTTGGCATCATTCCCGCGCAAAAGCACATATTCACCATCTTGCTCTTTTACTTGTGCATAGTGACCTGTTGCAATGTAATCCCCACCTAATTCAATGACCTTCTGAAGCAATTCTCCGAATTTTATTTCTCGGTTACACATCACATCCGGATTCGGCGTGCGGCCCTTGGTGTATTCGTCCAAGAAATAGGCGAAAACTTTGTCGTAATATTGCTTCTCGAAATTAACTGTATAGAAAGGGATGTCGAGCTGATCGCACACTCTTCTAACATCCTCTGCATCTTCTTCTGCGGTACAATGGCCAAACTCATCGGTATCGTCCCAATTTTTCATGAAAATGCCAATAACCTCGTAGCCCTGTTCCTTAAGCAACAGTGCGGCAACCGAAGAATCGACACCTCCGGACATTCCCAATATGACACGTGTTTTTTTACTCATAGCTGTGAACCTCTTTTCTATCTTGTGAGACTTTTTTTAAAAACTCTTACTATTATACCTCTCTATTGTTCAAAATTAAAATATTTCATGAGAATGTCATTGTTTTTCCCCCACAGAAGAAGGAATTTATGATACCATATATACGATATACGGATGTTTAGGAATGTTTTTGCGAAAAATGGAAACGCTGTGTACCAAGATAGGGAAGACCATAGTGTCTGAACGTGGATAAAATAGATGGTAGGCAACAGAAGTTTTAGCAATATCGATCAGACTCCTTGATGGCATATAATGTTGAATGAGGTGTAACTTTGAAAATTTCTACAAAAGGCCGCTATGGTTTAACGATCATGATGGAGCTGGCCAATCGATTTGGTGAAGGACCGACTTCACTCAAAAGTATTGCCGAAAAGCATCAGCTTTCTGAGCATTATCTGGAACAACTTGTAGCTCCGCTTCGCAATGCAGGATTGGTCAAAAGTATTCGAGGTGCTTACGGTGGATATATTCTCTCGAAATCCGCTGAACTAGTAACAGCAGGCGAGGTTATTCGTGTATTAGAAGGGCCCATTAGTCCTGTCGATTTTACCGAGGAAGATGATCCGGCTAAGCGTGATCTGTGGATTCGTATTCGCGATAGCATTGCGGATGTGTTAGATTCTACAACACTTGCGAACTTGATTTCTTTCGAAGACCAAGGCAAGAACGACAACTACATGTTTTACATTTAAGGGTGTCCTATGAATCCCATTTATCTTGATCATGCAGCCACTACTCCCGTGCATCCTGAAGTTATGGAAGCAATGCTTCCATTTTTTACAGCCCTTTTTGGGAATCCTTCGAGTACACATAGCTTCGGCAGAGCAACTAGAACAGCACTGAATCGGTTTCGTGACGCTATGGCGAAATCGTTAGGCTGTTTACCTGCTGAGCTTATTTTTACAAGCGGAGGAACCGAAAGCAATAACATGGCAATCTTTGGGATCATGAATGCAAACAAGGATGGCAAGAAGCACATTATTACGACGGAGATCGAACATCATGCTGTTTTGCATCCCTGTGAGCGATTGGAGAGCCTCGGATACGAGGTGACCTACCTTCCAGTAGGTCCGACCGGTCTTATTCAAATAGAAGATGTAGAAGCGGCTATTCGTCCTGACACAGCTCTTATTTCCATGATGTATGTGAATAATGAAGTGGGTACGATTCAACCGATCGAGCAAGTAGGTCATCTGGCGCGGAGTCGGCAAATTCCTTTTCATGTAGATGCGGTGCAAGCTTTAGGTAAGTTGCCGCTGAATGTTAGTGAACTTCCTGTTGATTTAATGAGTTTCTCGGCTCATAAGATATACGGACCCAAAGGTGCAGGCGCATTATTTGTATCGAAGAATACGAGGTTGACGCCTCACGTGTATGGCGGCTCTCAGGAGAGAAAGCGCCGCGCAGGTACGGAGAATGTAGCGGCAATTGCAGGCTTTGCCAAAGCTGTGGAAGTTATTCTCCCGATGATGGACAGCATGCAATCCAAAGTCATAGAGCTTCGCGGGCTTATGATAAGCATTCTTGAACAGCAATTAGGCTTTGACAGCTTCACAATTAATGGCCACAAGGAACAGTGTATCCCGCATATTCTGAACATCAGCTTTCCAGGTATCTCAACAGAAACACTTCTTATGAATCTTGATTTAGAAGAAGTGGCTGCCGCAAGCGGTTCTGCATGCACATCAGGTTCACTTGAAGTATCGCACGTATTACAAGCCATGAAGCTCCCAGAAAATGTTACAGCCTCCGCGGTTCGATTTAGCTTTGGAATGGGGAATTCTAAAGAACAAATCGAAACAGCTGCCCAGAAAATTGCAACCATTGTCAAACGGTTGCGTACTACATAGTACCGGGTGGTTCTAGGAGGAATAAAACTTGCGCAAAGCGCATGATTTGATCGGACTTCCCGTTCTAACGGTAGATTCCGGTAAACAAATAGGTCAAGTTAAAGATTTGTTGATAGGCCCTGATTGGAACATACGAGGTATCATGCTCGAAGTGAAGAATTGGTTCTCCTCCTTACGTTACATACCGTGGGAGGGAATCGTTGCTGCCGGAGAGGATGCCATTACCATACCGAACGAAAGTGTCATTCGCGAGTTTGAGCATGTGGAAGAGTGCCATGCTTTTCTTGAAGGAAGCCGCAAAATTAAAGGTCTTCCCGTCATTACGGTGGGAGGGCACAAATTAGGCGTGGTAGAAGATGTTTATTTAAACCAGAATTGGGGTAAACAAATAGTAGGTTATGAATTGTCCGAAGGGTTTATTTCTGATTTAAAGGAAGGGCGTAGATGGCTTCCTATGCCGGCAGCGGCAACCAAAGGGGAAGATGCCATCATAGTGCCTGTACATTGCGCTCAGGAAGTAGAAGAACTCTTCGTATCCAAAGAAGAATAGGGTGAGCATTATGCGTTGTCCAAACTGTAATTCCAAAGATATTGGAAAAATCGGTTCCCATCAATTCTACTGCTGGGGTTGTTTTATCGAACTCAGTGTTAACGGAGAGAAAATGTCCGTATATCAAGTAGAGGAAGATGGTACGTTGAGTTCTCTGGATGATTTATTTTTTGAGGAAGAAATTCCTCAAGTCCACGAACATGCCAATTAATCGTTAATACACGTTACAAAACGTTATTTTTTGAGCGCAGCGGCGCTTAAGGAGTAGCGTTTTTTTCTTGTTTAGCTCATGATTTAACGGGTTAATTTGGACGAGTTGTACATATACTGTATGAGCATATGTTTATAAGGATTAACAGAGGTGAAGAGAATGGAACGTTTTTCGAAAAATAAATGGTTTGTCGGGCTGGTTTACCTCCTACTTATCCTGGCCAGCTTGTATATGCTGCTGCAAATAAAGCCTATAATGTTTAGTGTATTTACCTTTATCAAAGCCATTTTAACGCCATTTTTTATAGCTGTGATTATTTCGTACATTTTAAACCCGATCGTGAATATTCTTAATCAACGGAAAGTGCCAAGAACCATTGCTGTTCTGCTTATTTATAGTGTCTTTCTCTCCTCTCTGACCGTTATTATCATGAATATGACACCGATGTTTGTGTCCCAAATTGCGGAACTCAATGAGCATATGCCGCAAATGGCTATGCGTGCGCAGTCGATTGTGGACGGGTTTAATCAAAACCAACTGCTGCCCGACAGTGTGCGCAATGGATTTAATCATTCACTTACGAAGCTGGAAAATAGCATTTCCATGGCTATCTCGAACTACATGAATCAGATTGGAAATACCATCAATACGTTGTTCATCGCTTTTATCGTACCGTTCGTTGCTTTCTATATCTTAAAGGATTTTCAAATTATTGAGAAAACAGCCCTCGCTATTGTGCCGCGTGAGCATCGTAAGAGAACAATTAAATTGCTCATTGATATTGACACTGCTCTTGGCAATTATATCCGGGGCCAACTGTTAGTTTGCGTGATTATAGGAGTTCTTGCCTATTTAGGGTATTGGCTTATTGGCATGCCATACGCCTTGCTGCTCGCTAGCGTTGTGGCGGTGTTTAATATTATTCCTTACTTGGGGCCTTTTTTTGGAGCAGCGCCTGCAATCATTATGGCTTCAACAATCTCTTTGAAAATGTTGTTATTTGTCGCACTCGTTAATTTAGCTGTACAAATTCTCGAAGGCAACGTCATCTCTCCTCAGGTGGTAGGAAGAACGCTGCACATGCATCCGTTGTTTATCATTTTCGCATTACTTGTAGGTGGGGAAGTCGCGGGTATTGTGGGGTTAATATTGGCTGTACCCTTCTTTGCCGTCATGAAGGTTATCATTCAACATGTTTTCCTTCACTATGTTCATAAGCCCACGACATGAGGTTTCATTATAAGTGGACGCACAGAACCCCTCTGAGCCATGACTTGCGGGATCATGGTTCAGAGGGGTTCTGTACGAGGGTTGAGGATATGAAAGGTGTGGCCATGCGTAAACCAACGAATGGGCTACGGAATAAGTATACGAATTCTTACCATATGTCTTGGTTCGATAATGAAAATCATTATCATTAAAATCAGTATACTTTCAATGAGAATGATTGTCAACTATGATTTTTAAATTTTTATCCTTGTCGTCGCCTTGGTCGTCCTTCTCTTCTTTTTGTTCTTTTTGTTCTTGAAATTCTACGCGAGTTTGACCTGTTATATAGTCAAAAGGATTGTAACGGCTATCGGGTATTTCCTTTTTGATGAGCGTCTTGGTCATGATGTAAATAACTAATACAAAGATGGGTACGATTAACCCAAGTAGGATGAGGGTTGAGAAATCCAATTGAAACACCTCCGAGAATCAACTAAAAGAGACGAACTTACGTTACATACGATTCCCCTAAAGGTTTGGTTCCACTAATATTCGTTACATGGAATGGAATTCAAGCCGAAAGCTGCTCATGAATATTGACAGGGTACTAGCATATAGTTATAATTTGCCTTATCTATATCTGAATTCAAAGCGTTGATGAAACTTAAGTAAGCCATAGTCCATCGTCAGAGAGAAGGTTCCGCTAGAGCAGTGATACTGCGAGTAGTGGCTGAGAGAACCTTTCGGTGTTAGGATGGCCCAAAGCTCGTTTCGGAGTGTGGATGAACTCCACCGGTTGGACCCGTTACAGATCCGCACAAGGAGATTGCGTTTGTTTCCTCTTGCTATAAGCGAGGGTTGGCCGAACACAATAACCAGGGTGGTACCGCGATTATTCGTCCCTGTATGTTACAGGGGCGTTTTTTGTTTGTTTTTCGAACAATTGATAAATATGGAGGCTTGAAAAAGATGAAAGCAAGTGAAATTCGTTCCAAGTGGTTACAGTTCTTTGCAAGTAAAGGGCATAAGATAGAGCCAAGTTCATCACTCGTCCCACATAATGACCCCTCACTCTTGTGGATTAATGCAGGGATTGCTCCTTTAAAGCCGTATTTAGATGGACGCGAAATTCCCGAAAATCCGCGAATTACAAATGCTCAAAAATGTATTCGTACCAACGATATTGAGAATGTAGGTAAAACACGCCGACATCATACGTTCTTTGAGATGCTGGGGAATTTCTCGATCGGAGACTACTTTAAAAAAGAAGTCATTCCTTGGGCTTGGGAGTTTTTGACGGATCCGCAGTGGATCGGCTTTGATCCGAATCGTATTTCTGTCACTGTACATGAAGATGATGAAGAAGCTTTTGAAATTTGGAACAAACAAATTGGTATTCCCGAAGAGCGTATTTATAAGCTCAAAGAAGACAATTTCTGGGATATCGGTGAGGGTCCGTGTGGTCCTTGTACAGAGATTTTCTATGATCGCGGTGATAAATACGGTGATTTGGCAGATCCGGAATGCTGGCCAGGCGGAGAGAATGAGCGTTTCCTAGAAGTTTGGAACCTCGTGTTTACGCAATTCAACCATAATAAGGACGGCAGCTATACACCGCTTCCTAACAAAAATATTGATACTGGAGCAGGATTAGAACGGTTTGCTTCGATTTTGCAAGATGTGGACTCAAACTTTGACACGGATTTGTTCAAGCCGATTATTGATAAAACATGTGAGCTTACAGGTGTGAAATACCATGTGAACGAAGAACACGATGTTGCACTCAAAGTCATCGCTGACCATATCCGTACTGTTGCTTTCTCAGTTGGTGATGGCGTTCTGCCTTCTAATGAAGGACGCGGTTATGTTATCCGCCGATTGCTGCGCCGCGCAGTACGGTACGGAAAAGTGCTTGGACTTGATAAGCCGTTCCTGCATAAGCTCGTACCAACCGTTGGAGAAATAATGGGCGTTTACTACACGGAAGTTGTAGATAAACGAGAATTTATCGAGAAGGTGATCCGAACCGAAGAGGAGCGTTTCCATGAAACGTTAAGCGACGGCTTGATCATTCTGGCTGAGATGGTAGAACAAGCGGGTACGAATCAGATTAGCGGACCGGATGCTTTTAAGCTGTATGATACGTATGGCTTCCCATTCGATTTAACCGAAGATTTTGCTTCTGAGAAGGGTTTAACGGTTGACCGTGCCGGATTTGATGCTTCCATGCAGGAACAACGTGACCGTGCTAGAGCGGCCAGTCATAAAGAAGGCGGCATGAAGGTGCAAGGCGGACCGCTGTCTGAATTGACGATTAAAAGCGAATTTGTTGGTTATAATGAATTGGTAGTTACTGCTAGTATCGTGGCGATCGTTCATGAGAATGAACTCGTTGACATTGTCGGGGTTGGTGAGACTTGTCAGGTCGTATTGGATCGGACTCCTTTCTACGCTGAAAGCGGTGGTCAGGTAAGTGACTATGGTATAATTCGAAGTAACCAAGTGTCATTGAAGGTTGAAGATGTTATCAAAGCGCCACATGGACAGCACGTTCACAAAGTTCTAGTTGTGTCGGGTGTTCTTCGCAAAGGTGATTCGGTAGAAGCTATTGTTGCTGCTGCGGAACGTGGAGACATTATTAAGAACCACACAGCTACACATTTGCTGCACAAAGCGCTTAAGGAAGTACTTGGAACGCATGTTAACCAAGCGGGGTCTTTGGTTGAACCTGACCGTTTGCGGTTTGACTTCTCGCATTTCGGAAGCATTAGCAGCGAAGAGCTGCAGGATGTTGAGCAGCGTGTGAACCGTCAGATTTGGAACAACACGAATGTGGATATTTCACTCAAAGCAATCGCTGACGCAAAGGCAATGGGAGCAATGGCTTTATTCGGTGAGAAGTACGGTGATATCGTTCGCGTTGTGCAAGTTGGCGATTACAGCTTAGAGCTGTGCGGCGGCTGCCATGTTCAGAATACGGGTCAAATTGGCTTATTCAAAATCGTTAGCGAGTCCGGTATCGGTTCAGGTGTTCGTCGGATCGAAGCCGTGTCTGGCCGCAGTGCGTATGAATACCTTGACCAGCAATTACATTTACTGAAAGAATCCGCAGGCTTGCTCAAATCAAATGTTCAAGATGTACCGAAACGAGTGGAAGCTACACTTCAACAAGTGAAGGAACTGACGCGTGAAAACGAGTCGCTGCGGAGCAAACTTGGGCGGATCGAAGCGGGTTCTCTTACAGACCAAGTGAAGCAAATAGCAGGAGTTTCGGTGCTGGCTGCACAAGTCAATGCGGCGGATATGGATTCACTTCGTAATATTGTGGATGAGATGAAGACGAAGCTAGGTTCCGCTGTTATCGTACTCGGCGCAGTTGCTGATGACAAAGTCAATTTGGTAGCTGCTGTCACGCCTGATCTTGTGGCTAAAGGCTTCCACGCCGGCAAAATCATTAAAGAAGTGGCACAGGCTGTTGGCGGTAGCGGAGGCGGTCGCCCGGATATGGCGCAAGCAGGCGGTAAGGATGCCTCCAAATTGCAAGCTGCATTGTCCGGAGTTGAAGGACTTCTTTCCCAATTTTCATAATTATTTTTCTGTGGGACAGGAATTTTTAAACCCATAGAGAATATAACCAGTATACATGGATTGATTTTCAAATATTTCACAAATGGTATCACAAGGAAAGTGAGGTGCTCCTGATGAGTTCCATGGATAAAACGATGAAGTTTAACGTAAAGGCAGAAGAAATAGAGACATCGCCCAAAGACGTGTTATTAGCGGTGTACGATGCTCTTCAGGAAAAAGGGTATAATCCGATCAATCAGATTGTCGGATACTTGCTTTCCGGAGATCCTGCCTATATTCCACGGCATAACAATGCTCGGAGCCTCATTCGTAAACGGGAACGGGACGAACTCATTGAAGAATTAGTTCGTGCTTATCTGGGTCAACACAAATAGAAGGAAAAGAGAACCGGCATGAGATGGATAGGCTTGGATTATGGGGACAAGACGATTGGTGTAGCGATGAGCGACGAGCTTGGTTGGACGGCTCAAGGGCTTGAAGTCATACATCGTCGTAAGCCTGGGGAAGACATCGCTCGGCTGGAGGCCATTGTCAAAGAGTATGGTGTTACTCAAATCATTGTAGGCTTACCCAAGAATATGAACAATACAATAGGGCCACGCGGCGAGCTTGCAATCGCATTTTCGCAAGAATTAGAGCAAAAACTAAGTGTACCTGTACACTTGTGGGATGAGCGGTTAACGACCGTAGCTGCGACACGCACACTGCTAGAAGCTGATGTGAGTCGGAAGAAACGCAAGTTGGTTATTGATAAAATGGCCGCACAGCTCATTCTGCAAGGGTACATGGATGCCAATATGAAGAGGTGAACGAATATGTCCAAAGAAGAATTGCATGAAGAACAACCAGAAATCATTTACATCCCGGACGATGAAGGCAACGAAGAAGAGTTCGAGGTTATCATGAAATTCGAAGTGGACGGTTCTGACAAGAAGTACATGATGGTAGTGCCTACAGACGGCGGAGATGAAGAATCCGATGAAGTGTACGCATTTCGCTATGAAGAGGATGATGACGGCGAGGATTTAAAGCTGTTCACCATCGATGATGAAGAAGAATGGGATATTGTTGAAGAAACATTCAATACTTTAATGGCAGAATTCGATGAGGAAGAAGAAGCATGAGTACGACGCCTTCTGACGTATTGCGCAAAACTTACGGGGATGATATTATTTTGTTTGATGAGCAAAATGAATCAACGGTGTATCATCTTCTTAAAGAATTCGTTTATGGAAATTATACGTATGCTGTTCTGCAATCCGATGAACTCAAGAAGGAAGACGAGGTTGCTGTTTTCCGAGTGACGACAGATAGCGACGGACAGTATGAATTGGAAACCATCGAGGATGACGAGGAATGGGAAACCGTTTCAGAGCTCTATGACGAGATGGTATTTCCAGAACAGGATGAATTGTAAGAAGCATACAACCGAGCGGAGCGCATCCGCTCGTTTTTGTTTGCTTTGGGGTATACAAATGCTTACGAAGTCAGTTTTCTTACGAAAACTCTAAAGCCAATGCTTACGAAGTCAGTTTTGCTAAAGCAAAACTCTTAGGAGGATTTTTGTGAACAACATGCTTGAACAAGAGAATGAACAGAATAAGCCTAGACGAAGTAAGCTTAAGCTCATCCTTCTTGTCATTGGATTATTGCTTCTCATTATCATTGGAACTGCAGGCGGCATCGGATTGTATATCGCGAGTGCTCTTCAGCCTGTAGCTGCTACAGAGCAAGAAGTAAGGGTTTCAATCCCGCAAGGCGCCGGGTCTTTGCAAATCGCTAAGGAGCTTGAAATGAAGGGACTTATTAAAAATTCTTCGGTTTTTACGTATTATTTAAAGGTGAAGAAACAGGGCTCCAAACTTCAAGCAGGCGAGTACAGTATGAAACCGGGCATGACATTCGAAGAAATGATTAATAAGCTGAATAAAGGGGAGACCGTGAAGGAAGAAGTCATTCGTATTACGATCCCTGAGGGCTATACCATTGATCAGATTGCAGCGAAATTAGGTGAGCAGACTCCTTGGAAAAAGGAAGTTTTTCTACAGATGGCGGATGCTCCAGCTGGGTTGAAGGGGGATACGATCGCAACGATTCCTGATAATAAAAGCATCAAGCACCGTCTCGAAGGGTATCTGTTCCCAGAAACGTATGAGTTTAAGAAGGACTCCACGGAACAAGATTTCATTGAGCGAACACTGCAGCAGCTGGATAAGAAGCTGGCGACACTTCCACCAGACTGGAAGGACAAGCTGAAGGAGCGCGGACTTAACGTACACCAGATGTTGACGATTGCCTCTTTAATTGAACGTGAAGTGGTTGTAAACGAAGAGCGTGCACTTGTTTCCGGCGTTATCCAGAACCGGTTGAAGAAGAATATGCCCCTGCAAATTGATGCAACCGTGCAATATTTATTCGATAAGTCCAAAGAAAGATTGCTGGAGAAGGATCTACAAATACAAAGTCCTTATAATACGTATCTAAACACAGGTTTACCGCCGGGACCGATCGCGAGTCCGAGCTTAGCCTCGATGAAAGCTGCTATTTATCCGGAAGAGACGAAGTATTTATTTTACGTAACAAAGAAGGATGGGACCAAAGGGCATTTATTCGCAGAAACTTTTGAAGAGCATAAGAAGAATATTGCAGAAAGTAAGAAGGCTGCGAATTAGTAGTACGAACTTATGATAGGAAGCTGACAGAAGGTAGGGTAAGCAATTGAAAAAACCAGAGTTAGTAGTAAGCTGCAGCACTGTGGCAGAACTGAAAAGATTGATCGAAGCAGGCGCAGATGCGGTTATTATTGGCGAAGCGCGCTACGGCATGCGTCTGCCGGGAGAAGTGAAACTGGATGAGATGCAGGAAGCTGTGTCCTGGGCACATGAACAGAAGGCTAAAGTATATGTTGCTGTAAACAATATTTTCGACAATAATGCCCTTGAAGGGCTGTTTGATTATTTAGCTAAATTACAGGAATACGGTGTGGATGCTGTCATTTTCGGTGATCCCGCGGTACTTATGACTGTCCGTAGCTTACCTGAGCCGCTAGCGCTACACTGGAATGCAGAGATGACCTCAACTAATTACGCGACTGCGAACTATTGGGCTAAGCAAGGAGCTACCCGTGTGGTCCTGGCTAGAGAACTGAATATGGAGCAGGTTTTGGCTTTTAAAGAGCATGCCGAGTTGGCTGTTGAAGTACAAGTACATGGCATCACCAATATTTATCACTCTAAGCGTGAGCTAGTGAAGAATTATATCGAGCACCAAGGAAAAGATGCAGCTATTCAGGATCGTTCCTTGGAGCGGGGGCTTTTTCTCATTGAACATGAACGACGTGATCAGCGTTACCCTGTATACGAAGATAGTAATGGCACGCACATCATGAGTTCCGAAGATATATGTATGTTGGAAAATTTACCCGAGCTTATGGACGGTCAAATAGATAGCTTGAAAATCGAAGGTCTTTTGAAATCTGCTCTGTATAACGAAACAGTTGTGAGAAGCTATCGGGCTGTAATCGATGCTTATGCAGCTGATCCTGAGGGATATAGCTTTCAACAGGAATGGTTGGATGTGATCGTTAAGCTGCAAGATCCTGAACGTGAATTGTCATATGGGTTTTTCTACAAAGAACAGGTATATTGATAGATGAAAGAAGGTGCGTTATCGTGATGACGACAGCCATAGAAGCCCGAGCTAGAGGAAAGCGTGTTAGGCTTAACAAGCCGGAATTACTGGCTCCGGCAGGCAATTTAGAGAAGCTAAAATTTGCGATTCATTACGGAGCGGATGCGGTTTACATCGGTGGTCAGAAGTATGGTCTCCGATCAAACGCGGATAACTTTTCACTGGAGGAAATGCGCGAAGCCGTAGAGTTTGCCAATCAATATGGGGCAAAAGTATTCGTAGCAACGAATATTTACGCTCATAATGAGGATATAGAAGGCCTTGATGATTATTTGAGAGGACTTCAAGAGGTTGGGATTTCTGCTATTATTGCAGCTGATCCAATTATTATGGAGACATGCAGAAGAGTAGCTCCAAAGCTGGAAGTTCATGTGAGCACACAGCAATCTGTGATGAACTGGCAAACCGTGAAGTTTTGGAAAGACCAGGGTATTGAGCGAGTTGTTCTAGCCCGCGAAGTCAGCATGGAAGAAATCGATGAGATTAAAGCTCATGTCGATGTAGAGATTGAAGCCTTCATACATGGGGCTATGTGCAGCTCGTACTCGGGCAGATGCGTGCTTTCTAATCATTTCACAGACCGAGATTCGAATCGTGGCGGCTGCTCGCAATCATGTCGTTGGAAGTACGATTTATTTGCCAAGGATCAACCTCTTTCTGCTCCTTTGGCCACGGATTTGCCAATGTTTGGCGATGAGGATGATGCTTTCACAATGGGATCGAAGGATCTGAGCATGATTGAACATATTGCTGAGATGATCGAATCGGGCGTAGACAGCTTCAAGATTGAGGGCAGGATGAAGAGCATTCATTATGTGGCTACGGTTGTTAATGCTTACCGCCAAGCGATTGATGCTTACTTTGCCGATCCGGAGCATTTCGAGGTCAACCCTGTATGGCAGGATGAAATATATAAAGCGGCAAACCGACCTTTGAACTCCGGCTTCTTCTATGAGGCGCCTGGGCATGAGGATCATATTTTTGAGCCAGAAGATAAAGTCGTTGGATTTGATTTTGTTGGTCTAGTTATGGGGTATGATGCTGAATCGGGCACGGCGCTCATACAACAAAGAAATCATTTCAAGCCTGGCCAAGAAATTGAATTTTTCGGGCCGGATGGTACGCATTTTAAGCAAAAGGTTGGCATTATACGCAATGAAGATGGCCAAGAATTAGATGCAGCTAGACATCCGCTTCAATTGGTTAAATTACAAACGGACAAACCTGTAAAAAAATGGGATATGATGCGAAAGAAAACAGGAAAATAGTACCATGGAAACTTCCTCCAGACTCAGTTATATTGGAGGAAGTTTCTTTTTTATTATTTTAGATCGGATTTTGAAGGATAATGGTAAACTATGTCGAAATTATTAAAAAACGTAAAGTGAACCCTTTACATTCTAGTTCAAAAGTATGGTATTCGTAGGAAGTAGAAACTAATGGCGGTGAACAAAATGAAAGAGAAACTTCAAAGTATTTTAGACAAAGTAGTTCAAGCAATTCGTAATGTTCCATGGGGGCGTATTGTTGGCGTGGCAAGCAAGAAATCTAAACAAATGGGTTCGATTGCTTTTAAAGAAATGAAACAAGTCAAGGTAGAAAACCCCGTAAAATCCGTAGGTATGAAGCTGTTTTTAATGTTTTTTGTAAGCATTCTTTTTTTCGTCATCACTGTGGGTCTGATTTCTTACTCGGTATCGAAAAATGTGATTAAGAATAAAGTGTCTGAATCCAGTCTTCAAACCGTAACGCAGGCGGGGCAAAAATTAGATTTCCTTTATCAAACTTTTGATGAAGTATCTCTGCAAATTATGCTTAACAAGGAACTGCAGGATTTGCTTGGGTCAATTCCTACCTTAGATCCATCCTCTTACGAAGCTCTTGACGTTACTCGTCAATTGACAGAGAAATTGAATGTGGTGACTTTCTCGAACAAAGCAATTAAAACGCTTCATCTTTACAAACCTGATGGTAAACTGATTGTCATTACCGGTTCTGGAGGAACTGCATTTAGCGACAATTCAAGCACTAATGATTGGTTTAAGAAGATTGTTGAGAACGGTGGAAAAGTGACTTGGTTAGATAGTAGGGTCAAAGGGTATTCCAGCAGCTCGTCCAATACATTTGCCATTGGTCGTGTGATGAGAAATACACTTACGAATTCCACATCAGCCATTCTTCTGATTGAGCTTAATACAGATCTTCTAACAAAAGAGCTAACTGGAATGTCATTAGGTGATGATAGTAAGGTTGTCATTACGAATGCAGAAAATAAATACATAGCTAATAAAGAAATCTCGGAATTAGAAAAAGATTCTGCCGTCAAATTAACGAAAGAACAGTTAGATGAAGAACACGGTTCTTTTACAACAAAAGACGATCACTTGGTTGCTTATTATAAATCAGCTGTATCCGGCTGGAATCTAGTTGGCGATATACCTGTGAGCTCACTTGTGAAGGATGCTAAGAAAATCTTCAATTATACACTTCTAATCGCCTTGTTCGCGGCTATTGCTGCTGTACTAATCGGATTATTCGTAGCTAGAATGATCGGACGTCCTCTGATTAATCTTCGTAATTTGATGCAGCAAGGTGCTAAAGGAAAGCTTACCGTGCGTGCGAACTACAAAACGCAAGATGAAATTGGACAACTAGGTGCCAGCTTTGATTTGATGATGCAGCAGATTACAACCTTGGTTCAACAAACAAGTACTTCTGCCCAAGCTGTTTTCGAAACAGCACAAGAATTAACGAATTCCTCTAAGGTAACGGCTACAGCTGCAAGAGAAATTGCAGTGGCGACGGATGAGATTTCCAATGGTGCTGGAGGATTGGCGACGGAGTCTGAGAGAGGCAATGAGTTGACTTATCATATTGGCGAGCAAATGAAGCAGGTCATCGAAGCGAACCTCGAGATGGGAACAGCTGCTGCTGATGTTCAAAGCTCCAGCGAGCAAGGAACGAAGTATATGACTGAACTTATTTCGAAAACGAACCTGACGGAGGAAATGATCCGCTCGATGGTTGATAAAGTCGATAATTTGAAAGACAGTACTCGTTCGATTCGTAAGATCCTGGATGTTCTGAATAATATGACGAAGCAAACGAATATTTTGTCTTTGAATGCGACAATTGAGGCCGCACGCGCCGGTGCAGCTGGTAAAGGCTTCATGGTGGTTGCAGATGAGATTCGAAAACTAGCGGATCAATCCAGACAATCTATTGATGTCGTAGGTCAAATTACAGAAACCATCACGAAAGAAATCGATGAGACGGTGAAAGTGCTTTCGACGGCTACACCAATTTTCCAAGAACAAATATTAGCTGTTAAAGAAGCCGACACCATCTTCAAACAAGTAACGAACCACATGGGTGGATTCATTACGCAACTAAGCACGGTAAGTGATTCGATCTCCACATTGGAGCAATCACAAGTTGTACTTTCCGATGCAATGACGAATGTAAGCGCGGTAGCGGAGGAATCTCTAGCTACATCGGAAGAAGTTGCATCTTTGAGCTCAGAACAGCTTAGCATCAGCGACGGTTTAGTCAAACTATCGGACAAGCTGGATCAGTTGTCCAAATCGCTTAACGACACTTTATCCAAATTCGAAGTATAAGTATCATAGAATACGTTGTCCACTCTCCATTTAGGAGGGTGGATTTTTTTATTGAGCATTAACGTGGAGCGGGCAGTTTGACCATGAGCAGGAATGACGATACTGAAAGCAACAGCAGTTATCGTTAGTTAGAAGGAGTCAGGAGCATGAGGATTAAACCATTATCGTCTTTAGAGAAACGCCGAATCTTTCTTGTTCTGCTCACGATCTTACTCTTGTTTATAGGGATCGTTGGCAAGCTTTTTTGGATACAAATTGCCACGACGGAAAGTTACTCCTCACGAGGGGTTAATTTGGTCAAAAACTCAGTCGTACAAAGGCAGCGGGCCCTTGTGTTGGAAAGCGGCCGTGGAGAAATCTTAGGCCGTGATTTAAAGCCGATGACGGGGAAAATCATTAAAGCTCTAGTGGCGTTTCCTATTAATAGCGACTATCAAGGTAATCCTCAGCAAATAAACCAGCTCGCTAGCATTTTGAGGACGAATACGGTTCAATGGCTTGCATTCTCTCGTGATTTGAAAGAGCCGCAAGTGTGGCGCACTGCTGAGGGTGGGAAACCAGTCATGTTAAGCGATCAACAGGAGGAGCAAATTAATGCCCTCGGCTTGCCCTTTTTGAAAGTCGTGAAGATGGAAGATCGCTATCCGTCAGGCATGACAGCTCGCCAATTGATCGGGTTTATTGGGCAAAATCCGGATAGAGTGATGAGTATCTACGGTGCTGATCTGGAGAAAGGAAAGGTTGCGCTAACCTCGAAAATCGGAGGTGCAGGACTGGAGAAAACGTTCGATCTGTGGCTTCGAGGCATTGGTGAGACGTCAATCTCTTATTTTACAGACGCAGGAAAAAGACCGCTAGCTGGCCTAGATGCCCGAATGATTGCACCCGATAATACCTTCTATCCAGTCAAATTAGTGACAACACTGGATTTAAGCGTGCAGCAACGAATTGAAAACCTAATGGATAAGCTAAATATTCGTGAAGGTGCAGCTGTTGTTCAGGAAGTGGCACAAGGCGATATCGTCGCGATGGCGAGCAGACCTAACTTTGATCAGACAGAAGTCGATCTGGCTAGCAATAACTGGAGCAATTATGCGCTCAAGGCCACAGCGCCTGGCTCGATTTTCAAAACAGTTGTAGCCGCAGCCGCATTGGATAAAGGAATCGTTGATCCCAAAGAAACTTTCAATTGTGAAGGCGCTCTTGGGAAATATGGCTTTACGTGCTGGAGAAGAGACGGACATGGGCCATTAACTTTAGAGCAGGGCTATGCGCAATCCTGCAATATTGTCTTTGCCAGAGTAATGCAGCGGTTGACACCTGCTGAGTTGGAAAGCTATGCACATAAGCTTGGTGTATTGGATGAAGTGGGCTGGACGGGGAAGACGGATAGCGAACAAATCCTCCATCAATTGGATACGGAGGAGCAAGGACAGCTATTTGGAGCCCATACCCCGCATAACGATGAGGGAGTGCTGATGCAAACGGCCATTGGCCAAAGAGATGTCAGGATGACCCCTTTGCAGGCGTCTAATATGGTCGTTACCTTGCTGCATGGTGGAAAGGGCTATTCACCAAGAGTAGTACAAGAAATTCGTTATCAGACGGATCGTGTGATGGAGAAATTTCCAGTTCAATTATTAGATTCTGAGGCGGGGCGGGTTTCAGCAGCAACCAGTCGTACATTAGTAAACTGGATGAGGGAAGTGGTAACCGAAGGAACAGGACAAGGCTTAAAGGATGCCAAATGGAAGCTGGCTGGGAAATCCGGTACGGCACAAATTGAGACAGGCAAGCAAGAAAAGGTGAATCAGTGGTTTATTGGTTATGGACCTGTTGATTCACCGAAATATGCCGTTTCTGTTGTTGTTAAGAACATGGATCCAACCGAGAGCAATAAGTCCATTCCGTTGTTCAAAGGGATTATGGATATTTTGGCAAGTGATTCAGACGGCAGGTAATGAAATCGTGAAGCAGGTTCCCTGGTCTGGCTGGCTTGTTACTTCAATGAGTCCGCCAAATGTTTTGATGATTCTATAGGAGACCATCATGCCAAGACCGGTGCCTTTATTTTTCGTAGAATAAAAGGGTGTTCCGAGACGGTTCACCTGCTCTGGAGTCATGCCAACACCGTTATCTTTAATTTGTAAAATAACCTTAGCGTTTTTCTTGAAGCCTGTTATTTGCAGAGTACCTCCGCTGGGCATAGCCTCGATGCCGTTTTTCGTTAAATTAACTAAGCATTGAATCATTTTCTCGCTGTTGGCATTTACCATAAGAGAAGACTCCATATCGATAAGAATTTCTACACCGCGCATTGACGCGTAAGGATTTATGAGATTGCTTAATTTGAGAGATAAGGTGGACACATCCACCTTTTCAAGCTTCTCGGCTTGCGGTTTAGCGAAGGATAAGTAATCCGTTATAATGCTTTGTGCTCGGTCGATTTCTTCAATAACCATGGTCGTATAGATGCGTTTCTTCTCTTCTGTCACTTCAGACTGGCTAAGTATTTGCATAAAGCCGCGGGCAACTGTCATGGGGTTGCGAATTTCATGGGCGACAGAAGCAGCTAATTCGCTTAACACATTCAGCTTTTCGGAACGCTGGACTTCTTGGCGCATCGCTACATTTTCACTAATACGAACAATTAAATAGGTTAACATCCACATCGTCAGCATTTGAACCATACAGAACATTAAGCCATATAGTAGAAAGCTTTTATCCACGGGTACATTCGAAACTATGCGATAAAGCATCGTCATACAGAAGGTTGCTAGAGCACTAATAAAAGCAAGAAGACTTGGAAACATCACTTTGGGGGTAAGGTGCTTCCAATTGCTAAGTGCAATGAAAGCTAAGATGAAGGGTACAAGCAGAGCGGACAACGTAACAATCCATAAAAAATCAGAACCGTCGACATAGTAGCTATAGGCTAGAATAATTGCGGAGACTACCAGTCCTGAACGTATGCCGCCATAAAGGAAAGCAATCAGTACGGGGATTGTGCGCAGATCAAAATTGTTGCCTGTTGTTGTGAAAAAGGGATGAGACATGCTGAATATGGCTGCTAGTGAACAAATGAGCCCAATAAATGCTCGATTTGAAACATTAAAGCGGAAGGGACCGGGTCGATCCAACACTAAAATATGACGAAGCAAGATGGGGAGTGTTAATGCTAGTATATTGAGTAGTAAGTCGTCAATTACATTCAAGGATCTCGCCTACTTAATTAAAAATTTGGGTTTATTTTTATTTCGACAGAAAACTTAAAATTCCTTTGATTTCTTTCCAAAATTTTGATGTTTTTTGACAAGTTCTGACGGAAACTTGCTGTATATCCATTTTTCAGGAAAAATGTTTCTCTTTTTGTACATGCTCTTTATTGCAGCAAAGGCTTGTATCGCTTACAATTCTGTACATGGATACAAATCGTAGGCTCAGGAGATTAAGCAAATGACGACTTTAGAACTACCCTCTTCATTGGTCATTCATGATCGATCCGGTGAAACTGCAGCGCAACCGATTTTATATGCTTTTGCTCTGGAAGAACTTTTATGTCGAGCAATAGGTAAAACAGCACCGCCGATTCTGCACGTATGGAGGCACCCACGAGCCTTTGTGATGGGACTGAGAGATAGTCGCCTACCAAATGCGGCCGAAGCTAACGATTGGCTGCTAAGTCAAGGCTTTGATACGGCTGTAAGAAACTCTGGAGGTGCAGCAGTGCCTCTCGATTTGGGCGTCGTGAATGTATCCCTGTTGTTACCGAAAAGTGCGGGTGACATGGAGCATCGCAAGGATTTCGATTTAATGGTAGCTTTGATAAGAGATGTCATGAGTACAATAACCAACCGTATCGATCAGGGTGAAGTGATGGGTTCATTTTGTCCGGGGGAATTCGATCTGAGTGTTGGTGGACGTAAGTTTTGCGGCATTGCACAGCGCAGACAACAGCATGCCTTATCGGTTCAAGCATTCATTATCGTGGAAGGTTTGGGCGAAGCAAAAGCATCTTTGGCAAGAAGCTTTTACGAGCGCGCGGCGGGTTCTGCATCACCAAACGACTATCCGGCAGTGGCGCCAGGAAGTATGGCGAGTTTATCGGAATGTTTACATATAGAGTTAAGTGCAACGCGTTTCACAGACAATTTGGTACAGGTGATGGTCGCAAAAGGAGTAAAAGTACAGAGTCCTAGGGATATCCCGGGCTATCCGAGTGAAGATCAGATACAGGGTATGATGGAGCTTTTGAAGCAGCGTTATGCGATTAAAGTATAAATAAATGCGGCCCAACTTGCGTCAGGAGACGGAAAGTGGACCGCTTTTTTAACGTTATCATGCTAGAAAATAATGCAGGGCCGCGTCCAACTCTCCTTGCCAAAATCCCCATAAATGTTTCCCAGGCTTCTCGATATAGTGAAGGGTAACATTTTTATTTTCCATCTCAGTTTTGGCTAGACGGTTTTCTCTTACGAAATCAAAAGTCCCTCGTTCCGTTTTTACATCTGTCTCATCCAAGCCAATTAACATATACAGCTCCAGCCACGATAAGTCGTCCTCTGCCTTGATACGTTCTCTGGTAATGTCGAAAAATGCGCCCGATAAGGATATAACACGGCAAAAAAGGCTAGGATAATCTAAGGCGAGATGCAAGGACACGGTCCCACCAAGGGAATCACCCGCCACAATGCGTTCGTTCCGTTCGGATCGAATCGGATATCGGCTTTCTACATAAGGGAGGAGTTCCTCTGCGAAAAAACGGCAGTACACATCATGGCGTTCACCCTCAGGCGCATATTCCGAAGTGCGGTTACTATTATTCACATCCACACCGACAACAATGGCGGGCTCTAAGCCTTCATCTAGAATACAGCGTGTGATCGTAGTCGCAATTCGGCCGAAATTAAAGAATTGCTCACCATCTTGGCAATAAATGACCGGATAGGAGAGCAGTTCGTTGTATCCGGGAGGGAGATAAATGCGCAGGGTGCGATTTTCTCCGAGAAGGACAGAGGTGAGTTCATCTTTCACAATCGTTCTTTTATAAAAGCGAGAGTCATCCGACATGGTTGTGCTCCTTTAACTTTCTCTTAGACCTAATTTCATGTAGCAAGTGTAAGCTTGTCGTTTAGAGGGTAATGTGTATTATAGCAGTTGTAAATTTTGTGTTAACTGTATTATATATTTTCGGGAACTGTACTATTCACTCTGTTGAAAAAAGGTCATATACCACAGGGATGCTGGTGTACAATTCACAAAAACAGGTTTATAATAATACTATAACAGAAGTGAAGCTAGCAGGCATCAAAATCATATAAGAGGTGAAATGGTATGAGTAAGCCACTTGTCAGCCAAGCGAATTATGAAGTGACCACAGAGAAGGTTGAGCCTTTACAGGTTCTAGCTCCAGATGGCACCATTGTTAATTCCGACAAAATGCCTAAACTTAGTGACGACCAATTGAAAGAACTAATGAGAAGAATGGTATTCACCCGCGTATGGGACGAAAGAGCAGTTAATCTTGGTCGCCAAGGACGTCTTGGTTTCTATGCTCCGGTATCCGGACAAGAAGCTTCGATGATCGGTAGTGAATTTGCATTAAATAAAGACGATTTCATTTGCCCGGGTTACCGCGATATGCCGCAGCTCGTTTGGCACGGACTTCCGCTTTATCAAGCATTTTTGTATTCCCGCGGTCATCAGCATGGCGGACAAATTCCGCAGGATGTACACGTGCTTATGCCGCAAATCATCATCGGAGCTCAAATTTTGCATGCTACCGGTGTAGCTATGGCATTCAAGAAACGTAACCAACCGCGTGTTGCGATTACGTACACAGGCGACGGAGGAAGCTCCGAGGGCGATTTCTACGAAGGCATGAACTTTGCAGGAGCATTCAAGCTGCCTGTCATTTATTTTGTACAAAACAACGGTTATGCAATTACGACTCCTTATTCGAAGCAAACAGGTGCGCTTTCTGTGGCGCATAAAGCACTTGCTGCCGGTATCAAAGGCGTGCAAGTTGACGGAATGGACGTATTGGCTGTTGTTCAAGCTGTTACCGAAGCTGCTGAAAGAGGACGCAGAGGCGAAGGCGCTACGTTGATTGAAGCATTAACTTACCGTTACCGTCCGCATTCCTTGGCGGATGATACGACGAAATACCGAACCAAAGATGAAGAGAGTGACTGGGAGCCTAAGGATCCGCTTACGCGCATGCGTCTGTTCTTGACTAAAAAAGGTCTTTGGAGCGAAGAAGAAGAAGCTCAAGTGAAAGAAGAAGCGAAAGCAACGGTTGCTGAACATATCAAAAAAGCGGAAGAAACAGAGAAAATGACGGTTCCAGGCCTAATTGACTCTATGTTCGAAGTAACACCGGCACATCTCGAAGAACAGAAGCAAGCGTTTAAATAAATCAGGCTTACGATGCCAGTTTTTCTAGCGAAAAACTCAGCTTAAGCTTACGAAGCAAGTTTTCTCACGAAAACAATTAGGAGGCACGGAGAAGTCATGGCACAAATGACGATGATTCAAGCGATAAAAGACGCAATGCGCGTTGAACTGGAAAGAGATCCTAATGTAATTTTGTTCGGCGAAGACGTTGGCCATGTTGGTGGCGTATTCCGTGCTACGGAAGGTTTACAGAAAGAATTCGGCGAAGAGCGCGTATTCGATACGCCTCTTGCTGAATCAGCTATCGGCGGACTTGCGGTTGGTCTAGGAGTTCAAGGCTTTCGTCCGATTGCAGAAATTCAATTCGTAGGTTTTATTTATGAAGCGCTGGACCAAATTTGCGTGCAAGCAGCTCGTATGCGTTACCGTTCCGGCGGCCGTTACAACGCTCCAATCGTATTCCGTACACCTTTTGGTGGCGGTGTTAAAGCGGCTGAGCTTCACACGGATGCACTCGAAGGTTTGCTTGTTCAAACGCCAGGTATTAAAGTTGTTGTTCCTTCCAACCCTTACGATGCGAAGGGACTGCTCATTTCCGCGATTCGCGATAATGACCCTGTCTTCTTCATGGAGCATCTGAACTTATACCGTGCATTCCGCGCAGAAGTACCAGAAGGCGAATATACCATTGAGCTTGGTAAAGCAAATGTTGTTCGCGAGGGCTCAGATGTGACGGTTATTACTTACGGCGCTATGGTTCACACATCTGTGAAAGCAGCGGAAGAGATCGAGAAAACACAAGGTGTGAAAGTTGAAGTTATCGACTTGCGTACACTGATTCCTCTTGATATCGAAACAATTGTAGCTTCGATCAAGAAAACAAACCGTGCGATTATCGTACAAGAAGCACAAAAAACATCCGGTGTAGCGGCAGAGGTTATTGCACAGATTAATGAAAAAGCGATCCTGCATCTGGAAGCTCCAGTCTTGCGTATTGCACCGCCAGATACAATCTATCCGTTCGCTCAAATCGAAGACGCTTGGTTGCCTAGTCCAGCAAGTGTCATTGCAGGCATTAATCAAGTACTCGAATTCTAATCACAGTCGAAGGTAATAGGAGGTTGTGCACGTGGCTTTGTTTGAATACAAGTTTCCAGAGCTTGGTGAAGGCATTCATGAAGGCGAGATCGTAAAGCTGTTGGTTAAAGCGGGTGACACCGTAACAGACGAATCGATTCTTATGGAAGTACAGAATGATAAAGCAGTAGTTGAAGTTCCTTGTCCGGTTGAAGGTAAAGTCGTTTCCGTTGCCGTAAAGGAAGGACAAGTTTGTAATATTGGCGAGCTCGTTATGACAATTGAAGTGACAGGCGAACTGCCTGCTGAATCCATGCATCATAAGACCGACAGCCATGCTGCGACTGCAGCTGCAGCGGTTCCAACTGCTGCCCCAGCGGCGGCAGCACCGGCACCTACAGCAGCGCCTGCAGTTGCTGCTCCAGCAGCAGCCGCGCCAAGCGCTGGCGCAGGCCGCGAAGTGCTTGCGACGCCAAGCGTACGCAAGCTCGCAAGAGAGCAAGGCATCACACTCGCAGAGGTGACGCCTACAGGTAAGCACGGCCGCGTAACACGCGAGGACGTGCTCGGCTTTAACACTGATGACGGCGCTGCCGCGGCTCCGGAAGCAGCAGAACCAGCTGCGTCATCAGTAGCAGCTGGCGGAACGACACCGTCATCAGTGGCTGCGCAGCAGGTTGTCGTAGGCGATCGCGTCGAAGAACGGGTTCCGTTCAAAGGAATCCGTAAAATTATCGCGAACGCTATGGTTAAATCCGTGTACACGGCTCCGCACGTGACATTGATGGACGAAATCGACGTATCGGCACTTGTCGCACTGCGTGAGCGCACGAAGCCACTCGCCGAGAAAAAAGGCGTGAAGCTGACTTACCTGCCTTTCATCGTAAAAGCATTGGTTGCGGCTTGTCGCCAATTCCCAGCGCTCAATGCGATGATCGACGAAGAGAAACAAGAAATCGTCTACAAAAAGTACTACAATATCGGAATTGCAACAGATACAGATAACGGATTGCTCGTTCCTGTTATCCATGATGCAGACCGCAAGAATATATGGTCGATCGCTTCTTCGATTAAAGATCTGGCCGTTCGCGGACGCGAAGGCAAATTGGCTCCGAACGAAATGAAAGGCGGCACGATCTCCATTACGAACATCGGTTCCGTAGGCGGTATGTTCTTCACACCGGTTATCAACTTCCCTGAAGTTGCGATCCTGGGTGCAGGCCGTATCACAGAGAAACCAGTTGTGAAAAATGGACAAATCGTTGCAGCATCGGTAATGGCGCTTTCCTTGAGCTTCGACCACCGTATCGTGGATGGAGCGACAGCACAAAGCTTCCTGAACTACATCAAACAGCTTCTGGCTGATCCAGAGCTTCTCGTCTTGGAGGTGTAACAATATGGTAGTAGGAGATGCTTCTTTAGATATTGATTTGTTGGTCATTGGTGCAGGTCCCGGCGGTTACGTAGCGGCCATCCGTGCTGCTCAGCTTGGTCAAAGCGTTCTGATTGTTGATAAAGCGGAATGGGGCGGCGTGTGCTTGAACCGCGGCTGTATCCCATCCAAAGCTTTGATCTCCGCTGCTCACACGTATGAGCATGCTCAGCACGCTGACAGCATGGGTATCTCTGTAGAGAACGTGAAAGTGGACTTTGCAAAGGTACAAGCATGGAAAAACAGCATTGTTGCCAAACAAACGGGCGGCGTTGGCGCGCTGCTCAAAGGCAACAAGATTCAAACGTTCCAAGGCGAAGTGATGTTCATCAATGAGCATGAAGCACGTGTGTTCAATGATGCAGAAGCTCCTCGCTACCGCTTCAAGCACTGCATTATCGCGACGGGTTCCCGTCCGATCGAGCTGAAAGCATTCCCTTACGGCGGAAGAATCATTTCTTCCACGGAAGCGTTGAACTTGCCTGAAATTCCGAAAAGCATGGTCGTTATCGGCGGCGGCTACATCGGAATTGAGCTAGGTCAAACGTATGCGAAGTTCGGTACAAAAGTAACCGTGCTTGAAGGCTCCGATCATGTGCTTCCAGGCTTCGAGAAAGAATTTACGAAGCTTGTTGCACGCAGTCTGGATAAAGTTGGCGTAGAGGTTCATACTGAAGCTTTGGCACAATCATGCACAAAGACAGAAAACGACGTTACTGTCACGTTCACTGTAAAAGGCGAAGAGAAGCAAGTAACAGCGGATTACGTATTAGTCACCGTTGGTCGTCGTCCGAATACAGATGGCGAGCTTGGTCTTGATCTCATCAACTTGAAAATGACGGACCGCGGTTTGATTGAAGTGGATAACCAAGGCAGAACGAGCATTCCGCATATCTTCGCGATTGGTGATGTTGTACCTGGTCTTTCATTGGCACACAAAGCTTCCTATGAAGCTAAAGTGGCTGCTGAGGTGATCGCAGGTCACTCCAGCATCGTAGATTACAAAGCAATGCCTGCTGTTGTATTCTCGGATCCGGAAATTGCTGGCGTAGGTCTAAGTGAAACAGAAGCCAAAGCACAAGGCATCAATGTTACAATTGGTAAATTCCCTTATGCCGCTAACGGTCGCGCTAACTCTTTGAATGCAGGTCAAGGTTTTGTGAAGCTTGTCGGCGACAAAGAAACAGGCCAACTGCTTGGTGGTCAAATCGTTGGTCCGGAAGCATCTAACTTGATCGGTGAGCTTGCTCTTGCCGTTGAGATGGGCGCTAACTTGGAGGACATCGCACTTACGATTCATGCACATCCAACATTGACAGAAATGATCATGGATGCCGCGGAAGGTGCGCTTGGTCACCCGATTCACCAACTTGGTAAATAATTAGCTTTATTCCTTTAGTTTCCACACCTTTAGATAAAAAGTCCCGAGAGTTTGGCATTTGCCGCTCTACGGGACTCTTTTTTTATTCTTTGAATCTAGGATTTTTGATACCCTGCTGCAGCTTCTCTACCGTCTTGACGACTCGCGTGCTGCGTGTTTCCTCACGTTTGGCTTCCGTAATCCACTGCGCGTATTCCTTGCGGTTGCTGTAGGAAAGCGTTGCAAAGAAATCAGCAGCCGAAGGATTCACGCGAAAAGTTTCTGCGAGATCATCCGGTACAATAACCACTTTCTCACCGGGGGCTGATTCTGCTTTAACATTTGCCCGGTCAGCTAATCGTTCGCTGCGCGGCGTCTTCACGAGGCCGATAGGGCGAAACCGCATAGCTGACCACGTCTCGTCAATGGACACCAGACTAACGCCTTCAAAATGCAAATCGGTGACCGTTTGCCAGCCAGAGTCGCGATTAATGTCCGTTTTTATTTTAGAGGTTCCTTTGGGATAGTTAATCCATAACATACCCTCAGGTGTTACGGCCTCAATGGCTTTGGGAGCCAGCTGCTGGACCTCAGTAAGCGTATGGACGAATACTTGGACAAAGTCATAAGCCTCAGTGCCTTCTAATCGGTCCGTCAGCAGAACGCCTTCAGGGAGGGGATTCAGCATATCAAGATAACCCTCCGGCGCGTTCATGATGAGTGCTCGTTTACAACTTCCTAAACGTAGCTTCTTAGCGAGTGCGTTTTCCATTGAACCTCCTCATTTCTTTATCATTTAACCATTTCCTCGTGCAAAATCTACCATGAAATCAGCTAAAGCCTGACAGGCTTCAAATGGAACAGCATTGTATGCCGAAGCGCGCAGACCCCCTACACTTCGATGACCGGCCAAACCTTCAAAGCCGTTAGCCTCTGATTCTTTGATAAACTGACGCTCGATTTCTTCATTCGCCATACGCCAAGTGATATTCATATGCGAGCGATCGCTAACTTCGATAATTCCGTTGTAGAATCCGCCGCTATGATCAATAACATCATAAATTAGGCCAGACTTTATGCGATTAAGTTGTTCTAATTGCTCTACGCCGCCTTTGTTCACTGCCCATTTTAGCACTAAATTCATCATGTAAATGGCGTGAACAGGCGGCGTATTGAACAGTGACTTGTTTTTGGCGAATGTTTCATAGCGCATGATCTCAGGGATCTTCTTGGAAGCTTTCTCCAGCCAGTCTTCGCGGATGATGGCAACTGTAACGCCTGCTGGTCCCAGATTTTTCTGAGCGCCGGCATAAATCATCGAAAACCGCTCTAGATCCAGCTTTCTGCCGAGGATTTCACTCGTTAAATCGGCTACGAGGGGCGTGCTGCCCACCTCTGGAATTTCATTGTAACGGGAACCTTCAATCGTGTTATTCATAGTGATGTGAATGTATGCTGAATCAGGTGCTAGTTGGGCTGCAGATAACTCAGGAATACTACGCCAATGCTGGTCTTTGGAGCTTGCTACTACACGTGTGTGGCCAACAAAAGAAGCCTCTTTATAAGCTTTTTCCGAAAAGCTCCCCGTCAATGCATAGTTGGCCGTCTGATTCGTGTTTAAAAAGTTTAACGGAAGGAGAGCGAACTGTGTGCTCGCCCCACCACCCATAAAAAGCACCTCATACCCGCTAGGCAGGCCAAGTAGTTTCAGAAGAAGCTGTTGGGTTTCCTGATTCAGATCCTCAACCGTTTGGCTTCGGTGAGACATTTCAAGCAGTGAAATACCTGTCCCTTGATAGTCCACAAATTGCTCTTGTGCCTCTTCAAGTACCTCCAAAGGCAGTGCAGCGGGTCCTGGGTTAAAATTGTACCGTCGTTTCGTCATTTCTAATTACCTCCCGTATGAATGTGGTAAAACGAACGCAATTACCCCACAAAGTGATGTGTACCCTTCGAAGCATATACCAATTACTTTGCGGGGGCCCCGAAAAAAACACAAAAAACGCCCTCATCCGATTGGGACGAGGAGCGTTTGCTCGCGGTGCCACCCAATTTAAGAAACATTCTGGTGAATGCTTCTCCACTTGGTTCCGCGGTAACGGGCGGTGCCGGTTAACTTAGAATGACTCACTTTGCTGAGCGCAAAGGGTTGTTCTTGGCGAAAACGCCTCCGAGTTGGAATCTCATCATAGGCACGATCAAGTATGTATATTGAGTAGAAGTATAAGCTTATTTGTAGAAAAGGTCAATCATTTTGGTGAGTTTCCAGTCGTTCCGTTTTTCATGTAGGGGTTGAAGTTCATACTATTGTCCTGTACTCTTGTCATTGAAGAGAATTCATTAGATAAAGATAATGACGATTGAAATAAACGGAGGGAGTGAGGTTATGTCCAATTTTCGAAATCGAGTACAGAACTATTTACTTGGAACAAGCCTTCAGAAAAAGCTCATTATCCTATTCCTTCCGTTGGCTATAATTCCCTTATCCATTCTGGGAACTTTCTCCTATTACAAATCGTCACAGGTCGTACAAACGCAAGTGAGCAAGACGATTCTTGAAAGCTTGTCTCAAGTGAATTACAGCTTGAATTATTTCGTTAAAGATATCGAACAGTTGACCATGTACATTTATAGTAATAGAGAAATACAAGATATACTGTCTAAAGATCAGGGCAGAACATTAGCGGAGAAGCAGCAGGATGAGAAGAGGGTCAATGATATTCTCGATACCTTCCTGGGTTTCAAAAACTGGAATATCGCCATCTACCTGCTTGGGGAGAACGGGGATCGTTATTTTACAGGCAACCTTCTTCCTAGTCAGTACGACGATTATAACCTGAATTGGGGATTGTTTCGTAAAATGCGGCTGGCAGGCGGCAATATCATATGGGATACGCATTACAGCATGAAGAAGACAGAGGACTTCGGCATTGTGTTAAGCAGCGGCAGGCTGCTGAAGAAGATTGAAACGAACAAACCGCTCGGTTTCATGATCGTGGATATTATGGAGAACGCTTTGGCTGACAAGTATAATAAGGCCCATTTACAGCCTGGCGGACAAATGCTGCTGTTGGATCGAAATGGGTATGTCATTTCGAGTACGCCTTCCAAGCATATCGTGGGCACGAAGTTAAACGAACCTTATTTAGATAAAGTATTATCAGGTAACAAAGGATTTTTCGAACCACCCAGCAAAGGTTCTGCCCCTGTTATGGTCATTTACGATACTTCTGAGATTACGGGATTCAAGCTGGTTAGTATTGTGCCAGTTGCCGTTTTGACAAAGGAAAGCATCAGCATCCGAAATTTGATGTTATTTATTATGATCTTGTTCGGTGTTGTGTCCTGCTGGGTTGCCTATGTGTTATCGGTGACGATTACGAATCCGCTGCGGAAGCTGAAATCACTGATGTATCTGGTGGAAAACGGCAACATGGACGTTGCATTTTCTTCCAAATATAGGGATGAGGTCGGGCAGTTAGGTCTCAGTTTTAATAAAATGGTACAGCGGATCAAGCAGTTGATCGATGAGGTCTACAAGAAGCAATTGATGTTGAAGGAAGCAGAGATCAAGGCGATTCATGCTCAATTCAACCCGCATTTTCTCTATAATGCTCTGGATTCGATCAATTGGATGGCACGAATTCATAAAATGACGGATATTAGTCAAACGGTTATTTCGCTTGGAGAGTTGCTGCGGTTTAGTATCCGCAAAGGTCAACCCTTCATCCAAGTAAAGGAAGATATGCATCAAATCCGCAATTTTCTAATCATTCAACAGATGCGCTATGGGGACAAGTTGGAAGTCGAGATTCATATTGATGAAGAAATCGAGTCCTTATATACGCTCAAACTGTTGATTCAACCGATCGTCGAAAATGCCATCACACATGGATTAGAGATCAAACCGGGAAAAGGGCTGCTTTCCATTAGGGGATGGCGGAGCCGGGAATGTGTACGCTTCGAAATCCGAGACAACGGTGTAGGTATGTCATCAGAAATGGTGGAACGTATTCTTAGCGGCAAATACGTATCGGATAGTGAGCAGAATACAGGTATTGGACTGGAAAACTCGATCAAACGGCTTCAGCTATACTTCGGCTCGAACTATCGCTTTGAAATCGAGAGTGAGATCATGCAAGGAACGACTATTCTTATCGAAATTCCCATTATGCGCTCAGGAGAGGATCATCGTGTATAAACTATTCATAGTGGAGGATGAGTGGCTCGTCTTGCAAGGGCTGAAATTGACAATTCCTTGGGAAGAAATGCGCTGTACCGTGATTGGCGAAGCAAGGGATGGACAAGCAGGTTTAGAAGGAGTTATAGCTAACCCGCCAGACATCCTGCTGACGGATATTCGGATGCCTGCAATGGACGGCATTCAGCTTGCTGAGAAAGTGGCGGAGATGCTGCCACAAGTGAAAATTGTATTTCTGACAGGTTTCGATGATTTTATATATGCCCAGAAGGCAGTTAAGCTGGGGGCTGCTGATTTTGTGCTTAAGCCTACCAATCCGGACGAGCTCATCCAAGTTATTGGACGCATTACATCCAAGCTTGATGAGGAACGCCGATTGCAATCACAGCAGGAGCGATTGAAGCTTAAGTATGGATGGGAGCAGCCGCTGATTGAAGAAAAGGTTCTCTATGATCTTATGCTGGATTATGCGGGAACGCTTGAAAAAGAATGGTTTGTAGAGTTTGGCACAGGGATAGAAAACAAAGAAGACGGAGTTGTTATCCCTCCATATCGCGTTTTATTGCTGCAAATGGACGGTCTTAAAGATATGGGGACGGATAGCAGCCATCTCCGTGATCAGATCAAGGAACGGATTAAAGAACTGTCCACCCTTACTTTGGTACGAATAAACGAGACGCGTTATGCGCTTCTGGTCAATCGTCAAGTTGAACGAGATAATCTGGCCGTCTTATTTGATAACCTAATGTTGTTATTATCTTCCTTTGCGCAAAGATGCGTTCTAACGGTCAGCCATTCGTTTGCAACGATCGATTTGATTCCGGCTGCCTATATTCAAGCCATGCGTGCCTTGTATCAAACTGTCTTTTTAGGTGGCGAGAAATTGATATGGTTTGAAGATATCGAACGGCAGCAAGAAACGGTAAGTGTAAATCACACCATGCTGAAGGAATTGATCGAATTGGTCAAATGGGGAAGTCCTTCATCCATCGAAGTCCACACTCGGTTGTGGTATTCGCATCTCATACACCTCTATGAAGATGGACTTACGGCAAGAAGAAGCTTTTTCGAATTTATCGTAACGTTAAATTCCCTCCTGCTGAGAGATAACGAATTGCATAACATCGTCATCGATAGCGGGTTACTCCTAACATCAGCTGAACGAGTGGATGACTCGCTTGAACAATGGCTGATTCGCTTAAACGAAACGTTATTTGAGTGGAACCGGCAATGTACGGAGCAATCCGATCCTCAAAAGAAGAGCGGGTTTGAAGAGATCGAGCAGTTTATCCGAAAGCATTACGCTGAAGATATATCTCTGCAAGGTATCGCAGAGCGCTATCATATGAGTGAAAGCTACTTCAGTAGACTGTTTAAAAAGCAGGTTGGAACCAGCTTTCTTGAATATGTGACTTTGATTCGAGTACAACAAGCAAAGGAGCTTCTGACGAATCCCCGTCTTAAAATTTATGAGGTATCCGTACAAGTCGGTTACCAGGATCCGCGATATTTCAGCCAACTATTTCGCAAGTATACAGGGGAAACTCCTACAGAGTTTCGTAAACGGCTCGGGATTGAGAGCCTTCCGCTATAGGCATAATAGGAATTCTCCACTTCATGACTTGGTGGAGTTTTTATTTTGAGCAAAAATTTCAACAAATACGAAAATTCGTCACATTGAGAGTGCTTTCATCTGAACGTATAGTAAAACTAGAAAGATAAAGACACAAATCATATGGAGGGTTAACAAAATGAAAAAATCACTAACGAGTCTTTTATCCCTGCTGCTTGTCGGTTCTCTGATCGGATGCGGTGCAAAAGAGACCCCAACGGCGAAACCGGCCGAATCTTCTGGACAACCTGCGACTAGTCAACCCTCATCAAAAACGGGTGGTAAGCTTACCTTGTATTCCCCGAATGCAGCAGAGCTTAATAACCCGATTATTAAGGAGTTTCAGGATCGTACAGGCATTGAGGTACAGTTGATTTCCGGTGGTACAGGAGACCTCCTGAAGCGTGTACAAGCCGAGGCAACCAATCCGCTGGGCGATGTATTTTGGGCTGGAGGAGCTGATTCACTTGAAGCCTACAAAAAATATTTTGAACCTTACAAAACAAAGGAATATGACAATATTTCTTCGCAATATGTAGACAAAAACAATGTGTGGACACCATTTGCCGCACTGCCAATGATCATCATGTACAATAAAGAGCTGGTTAAAGCAGGCGAGGAGCCAAAGGGTTGGACAGATCTACTGGATCCGAAATGGAAAGGGAAGATTGCCTATGCGGATCCTGCAAAGTCCGGTTCTTCCTATACGCAATTAATCACCATGCTGACAGCAAACGGAAAAGACCAAGGTTGGGGTTTTATTAAGAAGTTTGTAACCAACCTGGATGGTAAAGTATTGTCAGGCTCTGGCCAGGTATATAAAGGGGTAGCTGACAAAGAATTTGCGCTTGGAGTTACGCTTGAGGAAGCAGCGTATCGTTATGTGGAAGGCGGCGCCAAAGTCGGCATTATTTATCCTACCGAAGGAACTTCAGCTGTACCTGATGGAGCAGCAATCATCAAGGGTGCTAAAAATATGGAAGATGCGAAGAAATTTATCGATTTCCTAGTTAGTAAAGACGTGCAGTCTCTCATTCAAAAGGAATTCAAACGCCGTTCCGTTCGTAAGGATGCAGAAGTGATTCAAGGTATCGCACAAGCCAAGGATATCAAGCTCGTCGACTATGATTTTGATTGGGCTTCCAGCAAGAAAGACGAAAATATTAAACGTTTTGGCAAAATTGTATCCGGACAAGAATAATGAATTGATCAAATGAGCGGTGCCTTACTTTAATGGTCTAGGCACCTTTTTCTTAGACATCGGAGGTAAATAACATGCAAAAAATCGTCTTTGACCACGTGACCAAATATTTCGGAACCGCCAAGGCGGTCAATGATGCTCATTTAACCATCCAAGAAGGGGAATTCTTCACCTTACTCGGACCCAGCGGATGCGGAAAAACAACGCTGCTGCGGACAATTGCTGGTTTCTATCGTCAAGAAGAAGGCGATATTTACTTCGGCGATCGTAAGATTAATGATGTGCCGACACATGAAAGAAACATTGGAATGGTTTTTCAAAACTATGCGATTTTTCCACATATGACCGTGTTTGAAAATGTGGCTTATGGATTAAAGGCTCGGAATGTGAATAAGAAAGAAACGGAACAGCGCGTAATGGAAGCGTTGGAGATGGTTCAGCTGCAGCACTTGCGAGATCGTGTTCCTTCTAATATGAGCGGCGGTCAGCAGCAGCGTATTGCATTGGCACGGGCTATCGTTATTCGTCCAGGCTTGCTGTTAATGGACGAGCCTTTGTCCAACCTCGACGCCAAGTTACGCATCAAGATGAGATCGGACATCCGGCGACTGCAAAAGGAACTGAACATCACAACGATTTACGTGACGCATGATCAGGAAGAAGCTTTGGCTGTTTCCGATCGCATTGCCGTAATGAGTGAAGGTATCATTCAACAAATTGCGCCTCCAGAGGACATCTATGCTTATCCGGCAAACCAATTTGTAGCTAACTTTATCGGTACATCGAACTTTATCGAGGCCGAGTGCCGAGGCAGTAAAAGCGATCAAGGTGAAGCTGAGATTCAACTGCTTGGAACGTCTTTCCGACTGCCGCTCTTGAAGCCATACGAAGGGAAATCGCTGTTTTCGCTGCGTCCCGAGCGTATTCGGCTTGAATCCGAGAACACAGGCGAGAATTTGATTCGAGGTACGGTCGAGTCCGTTACTTTTCTTGGTGAAAAAGTTAGCTATTTAATTGAGCTTCCAAATGGTTTTGTGATTGACATTCAAGAGCATGCTGTAGAACCTCATCAGCTGCGTAAAGTGAAACAGGTTGTTTATGTGAATTTACAGTTAGATAAAGCAACGATGTTTGATGAAAGCGGCAAGGAGGCGGTCTACCGTGCAAGCCGTTAAGAGAAGCCGGTGGTTCTCCTTCAAACAATGGGACTTCTGGTCTTGGGTGACATTGTTTGTGTATCTCTTTCTATTCGCTTTTATCGTATACCCTTTATTCTCCTTGCTGTTCAACAGTTTTTTTAATGACCAAGGGATGTTCTCGTTAGCCAATTACGCGAATTTCATCAAGCTGAAGTATTATTACAGTGCCCTATGGAACAGTTTGAAGGTATCCGTACTTACAACGGTGTTCTCTATCCTAATAGGTGTTCCACTCGCGTATATCACAACTCGCTACAATGTGAAATTTAAAGGCATTATTCAAATTCTTGTAATTATGTCCTTGCTTTCCCCTCCTTTTATCGGAGCGTATTCTTGGATTTTGATGTTAGGGAATAACGGTTTTCTAACACGATTCCTGCATGATATTGGGATTCCATTCTCCTCTATTTACGGATGGAAAGGTATTGTATTCGTCTTTACACTTCAGTTCTATCCGCATATTTATTTATATGTTTCTGGTGCACTGAAAACGATTGACACTTCGCTCGAAGAAGCGGCAGAAAGCTTGGGACGTTCAAGCTTCCACAGGCTGCGTACGGTTACGATTCCGTTGATTTTTCCTACACTTTCAGCTGGCGCTTTAATGGTGTTTATGGCGTCGTTTGCAGATTTTGGCACGCCGATGCTGCTTGGCCAAGGTTTCAAGGTATTGCCAATCTTAGCCTATGAGCAGTTCATCAGTGAGATGGGTGGAAACCCCGCCATGGCTAGTACGTTAAGCGTAATCCTTATCATTTGTTCTACGAGTATTTTGTTTCTTCAACGATACTTTGTCTCCCGCAAAAATTATACGATGACGGGTATGCGGACACCGAAAGTAGAAATACTGGGGCCGCTGAAGAAATGGCTGTTTACTGGCTTTGCTTTGTTGGTCGCATGTGTATCGATTATTCCTCAGGCGACAGTCATTGTGACCTCGTTCATCAAGACAAAGGGACCGGTATTTCAAAATGGATTTAGTTTAGATAGTTATAAAGAAATTTTGTTCCGCGTACCCAAGGCGATCTTGAATACGTACACCTACTCCTTAATATCCATCGTGATCATGGTAGTAATGGGGATGTTAGTTGCCTACGTGTTGGTTCGCAGGAAATCGAAGTTGACGGCGATGCTCGATTCCTTGATCATGATACCTTATGTCATGCCGGGAACAGTTCTGGGGATCAGCATGATCATTGCTTTTAATAAGCCTCCTGTAGTGCTGACGGGGACATGGGTCATTCTGGTCATCGCTTATGTGGTGCGCAAGCTGCCATACACGATACGTTCCAGTACGGCGATCTTGTATCAATTGGATCGCAGCGTAGAGGAAGCTTCGATCAGCCTTGGCGTACCGCCTATGAAGACATTCTTCAAGACAACGGGACGTTTGATGGCACCCGGTGTTTTGTCCGGAGCGATTCTGAGCTGGGTCACGACCATTAATGAATTAAGTTCTACGATTGTTCTTTATTACGGGGCGACAGCAACCATTACCGTGACGATCTACAGCGAGGTATTTACAGCTAACTACGGTACAGGTGCAGCTCTTGCCTCAATCCTTTCACTCACGACGTTAATTTCCTTGATCATAGCTAATAAGCTTAGCAAGAAGGGGCTGCAGTTGTAACGGCTTGAGTGAGAAACGTCTTTCATGAAGGCTCATGATTTCGGAAACTTGTCGTGCTACAATGAAAATGATTGTCATGATGAGCTTTTACCGGGAGGAACCATGAAGCTAAATAAATGGATAATTTGGGGCATAGCATTACAACTGATCCTTATCATTGCAACCTCTTTTATGTTTAATTATAAGAAATCGACTAAAACAAACGAAGAATCTGTTCGTGGAACGGCTTTATCCATCTGGGTTTACAGTCAAGACTTGGAAACCTCTATTAATGAGTTTCATCAAACTTATCCGAACATTGATGTGGATGTGAGATACTTCCGCTCAAGTGATCATTTATTTACAGAGTTGATGGCGGCAATATCCGCTAATGCGGCGCCACAGCTCGCTGAAATTAAAAGTTATTATGGGATTACCCAGTTAGTGGATGCAGGTGCGGTGCTTCCCGTAGATAATCTATCCATTCCGGAATGGAAGAAGCTGCAGCCTGCGTTTACCGAGCCTTTTCATTATTCAGACCTGGATTGGGCAGTGCCGATCGGTGGGAGCATACCGATGCTATATTACCGAGAGGAACTGTTAAAGAACTCTCAGAAGGGCTCGTTTACTGGATGGAATGAAGTGTCGAATGCTGCAATGGAAACAAACTTGATTGGGAACGACGGAGGTATCAAAGGGCATTGGGGAATTGCCATCGACAAGGAATTGCCTTGGTATCTGGAGAGCTTAAACGTAAAGGAAAGCCATGGCGAAACCGAGGAATATGGTAAGTTCGACTCTGCTATATCCATGTGGGGAGAGTGGGTTCATAGTTTGAACATTATGAAGCCGCTCACTCACCGTCGGGCTGCAAGTGATTTTATTAATGGAAAAATCGGTTTATTCCTAAGTACTTCTGAACAACTGATGACGGTAGAACGATATATTGGCGGTAAGTTCCAATATAATGCTCAGTTGCTGCCTGGGCTGGAGCAACAGGGAATTGTGCCTAGCGTTGATGGGATGATTGTTTTAAATTCAACACCAACTAAAGTGAAAGCGGCTAACAGCTTTATTTCCTATATGATCAATGAGAACACGCAAAATGCTTTATTGCGCAGCAATGGTTTAATTCCTTCGCGGTCCGATGTTCTACTAAAGCTGCAAGAAGAAGGACAGTGGAATGCGAGTCAAAAGATGATTCTTGATTCGGTGCGGATGTTCTCGGTCAAGAGGCCCGCAAAGATGGATTTCGAACGGTGGAGCTACACCCAATCCATGCTGGAGCAATTAGAACAAGAACCAAACGATACGAAGGAAAAGCATTTTGAGGATGAATACGAGACTTGGCTTCGCAAATAGACGAAGAATATACAGACATGAGATGAAGGTGGCGTACAACTATGCATGTAGAAAAAATATCCTTACCGGGCAGCGGTGAATGGAATGAAGATGCACTTGTTGACAATGAACAGTTACATTTATTTGGGGTACTGGACGGTGCAACTTCTCTGCATCCGTTTCGTGGTCCTAACAACGAAACGGGGGGGTACTTGGCCTCGCAAGTGATCAAACAGTATTTGGAGTCGCTTCAAGCGGAGGATGTCGCTGATTTGGATCTCAAGCAGCTGGTTGTTCAAGCTAATATCCGGTTGAGGGAGAAAATGGAAGCAGCCGGGATCCATACATCAGATAAAGGTGCTTTGTGGACGAGTTCGCTCGCTCTTATCCGAATTGAGGATAATTATATCGATTATGCACAGGTTGGAGATTGTATGATCGTGGCTGTTTATCAGGACGGGTCGCTTCGGACGATTTCGCGTGATCAGGTCGCACATATCGATCTTGAATCCAAACGCATTTGGGAGCAAGGCATCGAGAAGGGCATTGTGAAGAGAGAGGACCTTTGGGAACTCGTTAAACCGATCATTTTGCAAAATAAATCGAAGATGAATACGATGGCCGGCTACTCCGTGATGAGCGGTGAACCGCATCTGGCCGAATTCATCGAATACGGTAGAATCAACCGCATTCAGTTGAAGTCCTTGCTGCTTGTTACCGACGGTCTTTTCCCGCATACAGAACGTGGAGGAGAGCCGATTGACGTCATTCAGGAGTTGACTACTTCTATTACAAATAGCACATTGGCTGGTTATGCGGATTGGTTGTTCAATCTTGAATTAGATGATAAGGATTGCCTGCGTTACCCTCGTTTCAAGGTATCGGATGATAAGACAGGGATATGGATTCAATTTGAATAGAGTGAGCAGCCATTTGAATAGAAGGTAGTTGATATATGAGATTATCTGTCGGAAAAAAAATCATGCTCGGAATTGCCATCATTTTTGTGTTAATGCTTATCATGGCGATATTTTCAATCAATCGAATGAATATCATGAAGGAACGGATTGATTCCATAACGGCTGTCACTTTGCCTGGCGTAGAGTTAATCAATGAGTTGAATTTCGAGGTGGAGCATGTCATGCGGTTGACCGTCATGCATCTAGATGAGACGCTTAAGACCGGTAAAGACAGACAGGAAAGCAGTATTGCTCTCGTATACCGAAAAATCGATCAGAAATTGGCGGAGTATGAAAAAAAGGCTGTTATGGAGGAAGATCGCAAAAATCTGGCTGAATTTAAAGGCAAGTGGAACGAATTTAAAGACGTCAATAAGCAGACTTTAGAAGCAAGTCAATCTAAAAATAGCGCGAAGGCTGCGCAATTGCTCGCACAAGCGGAAGAGCTGAATGTGACGGTACAGGCTATCTTTGACAAAATGAAAATATATAATAAAGGCGAGGCCGTCCATGCGACTAATGAAGCCATCGATGCTTTTTCTTCCGCGAAGACGGGTCTAACTTTATTATTGATCTTTAGCTTGGTTACAGCGGCAGCAGTCATTGTAAGTGTTCATCTGCTAGTTTCCAAAACCTTACATAAGGTTACTTCCCATATCGTTCAAGTAGCCAAAGGAGAACTAGATGTCCAGCCATTAAAAGTAAGAAGCAAGGATGAGTTGGGGCAATTGGCCAAAGCAGCAAACGACATGGTTGTTCATTTGAGGGAAACTCTGCAGCAAACGGCAACAACCTCCGCTCAAGTCGCTGCTTTATCCGAAGAGCTTGCAGCAAGTGCTAATCAAACAGCCGCTTCTTCGAGACAAGTTGCTGCTGCCGTTCAAGAAGTTGCTGGAGGGGCATCTGATCAGCTCATTAGTACGGAAGAAGCAGCAAAAGCCATGGAAGAAATGGCAATAGGAATCGGACGAATTGCAGAAACGTCATCTGTCGTTTCGGAAAAGTCCGTTGAAACCTCGACGCAGGCCGAGCAAGGAAATGAAGCTATCCGTCAAGTCGTTGCTCAAATGGGTCTAATCAAAGATTCAGCAACTACAACGGCAGACTTTGTTGGTCGGCTGGGGCAGCGATCGGAAGAAATTGGTGCGATTATATCGATGATATCTGACATTGCAACTCAGACAAACTTATTGGCACTGAATGCTTCCATTGAAGCAGCAAGAGCGGGGGCAGGAGGTAGAGGGTTTGCGGTTGTCGCGAATGAAGTGAAAAAATTATCTGCACAATCCAGTTCATCCGCTAACGAAATTGCTGCGTTAATCCATGAAATTCAAACAGAAACAAGGCATGCTGTAGAAGCGATACAATCCGTTACTCGTGAAGTTACGGTAGGTATCTCAGTGGCTGAAACGACTAGTGAAAAGTTCGGTTCCATACTCGATTCTATTCAGCATATCAACAACGAAATTCAAGAGATTTCAGCGATCTCAGAGCAAATGGCCGCCTCATCCGAGCAAATCACTGCATCTATTATCTCAACTGCATCGATTGCCAGAAATGCTAATGATAATACCCAGTCTGTAGCCAGCGCATCAGATCTGCAGTTGGTTTCCATGGAAGGTATTTCCTCATCTGCCTCACATCTGTCTGGTATGGCTGAAAGTTTGCAGCGCTTGATACATAAGTTTAAGTTATAGTTATATTTGTTTAAAAGAGACTAAGATCTAACTGTTAAACGTGCTGAGAGTATCTATCCCCCAAGTCTTCGATAAGGGAGCCTTCCATGTTGTTTGGTTGGGAAAATAAGTAAGCTGAGGTTGCTTATTTATTCAAATTGATCCTGATTTGAAGGAATAAGCAAGGTACAGTTGCTTAATGTGAATTAATTCGTTCTGAAAGTAAGGACATGCAAGAGATAAGTACGCTCTGTGGTCTTATCTCACGAGATGCATCGAAGTTCGCGGGAATAAGCACAATTTGCTGGCTTATTCATCCCCGAGTATACAATTGTAGAGAACCTAGCCTCAGGCTAGGTTTATCTCACAATAAGTAAGGAGTAGAAGTACTGGGAGTATGGTGCTGCATCAATTTCATCGGAGGTATAAATTCGACAACATGGGAGTTTGTACGAATAACAAGATCGTTCACATAAGAAATTAAAAACTGGCGTCGGTGGATTACCGACGCCAGTTAGCTCCCAAAGTGCTTTTTCTACAGGTTGTTCCAATTCCAATTATTTTACTGTCTTATTATAAGCGCCAATTTTCTCCGTGATGCTCTTCGCAGCAGCATCCAGCGCTTCCTTCGGCGCCTTCTTACCTGTTAGAGCTTCTTCGACAGCTGTTTCTACAAGCTGCCGTGCTTCTGGAAATACACCCATTACAGCCCCTTGTGTGGCTTTATTTGCTTTTGTATTGTGCAGTTGATCAATTGCGGTTTGGAATTGCGGATATTTGGCAAGGTTATCCTTCACCAGCTGCTCGTCGTAAGCTTTCTTCGTAATTGGGAAGTAGCCGGTGTTGACGTGCCACCAAGCTTGTGTTTGTGGGGTTGTCAGAAATTTAATGAACTCCCATGCGCCTTTTTGCTCAGCTTCGGATTTGTTGTTTAGGATGTAGAGACTTGCACCTCCGACAACAACACCGCCATCCTTCGCATCAGCTGGTTTAGGCAGGGTGCTGGTTCCAACTTGGAATTTACCGTCAGCACCGCTCACGATTCCGCGTAGTGAGGCTGTGGAATCTAAAGTCATAGCGACTTGGCCAGCCAAGAACGCTTTCTTCGTATCATCTGTCTTGCGTCCTAGGTTCGTAGCTGTTTTGCTGTCGACCATTTGCTTCCACCACGTCAAAGTCTTCACGCCTGACTCACTATTAACCATGGATTCCGTAGCTGCGGCCGTACGACCGTTACCATTGTTAAGGTATTCGGCACCTTGTCCAGCAAAGAATTGCTCCATGAACCAACCGTAGATGGCAAAGGATGCGCCAGCTTTACCGTCTTTGGTTAATGCTTGAGAAGCTTTGGCAACATCTTCAAATGTTGTTGGCGGCTTTTCAGGATCTAGACCGGCAGCTTTAAACATATCTTTGTTGTAATAAAGGATCGGATTCGAAGTGTTGAAAGGCATGGAATACAGTTTGCCATCGAATTTATAGTAATTTAGAATGTTATCTTCTAGTTGGGAGAGATCGAATTTATCAGCATCGACATACTTTTGGACTGGCGTAATGGCCTTGGAGTCGATCATGAAACGGGAGCCGATTTCGTATACTTGAATAAGAGAAGGACCGCTTTTGCTATCCATAGAAGCTTTCATTTTATTTAAGCTTTCATCATATGTGCCTTGAAAAACAGCTTCAACTTGCACATCTTTTTGGGTAGCGTTGAAGTCTGCAACAAGTTTATCTACGGCTTTGCCGAGCTCACCGCTCATCGAGTGCCACCAGATTACTTTAACCGGTTCAGCCGATTTTTTCGTTTCTGCGGCAGCAGGAGAAGCGGATGATTTGATATCTGCTGTACTGCCTGATGTCGTCGGTTCAGCCTTGCCGCAAGCGCTAGTCAGCAGCACCATGAGTGCTGTTAAAGCGATAGATGTACTTCTCATTTTCAATGTCTTCATTTTTTTTAGGTTCTCTCCCTTTGGTTTCTTTATTTTATATTTATGGAAATCTGGGTCAGCTTATTGCTGAACAGAGCAGCCATCACACATGGGGACTAGCCTTTCACAGCACCAGCAGTAAGCCCTCGAACGAGCTGCTTCAACCCGAGTACTAAAAGCAATAGTGAAGGCAGCAAGACGATAGTTACACCTGCTAAGACCAAGTTCCAAACGGTTAATTCTTCGAATTGGAGCATGGCGATGCCAATTTGAACCGTTCGCATTGCCTCGCTGTTCGTGATGAGAAGCGGCCATAAGTAACTGTTCCACGAGCTAAGGAATGCATAGACGGCTAGTGTTGCAAGTGCAGGGCGACCTAGGGGAAGCACAATTCGGAAAAAGCAGCGGAAGTGCCCACAACCATCAATACGCGCTGCTTCGAACAGCTCCTTAGGCAGTTGTAAGAAAAATTGGCGCAGCAAGAACGTGCCGAAAGCAGTAGCCAGGAATGGAACGGTTAAGCCCTGAATGCTATCGAGCCAGTCCCATTTTTTGACCGTCAAATAGTTTGGAATGATGGTGACTTCCCAAGGAATCATCATGGTAGCCATGAATATCGCGAAGATGGCGGCTTTACCCTTGAATCGAATATTTGCAAAAGCATAAGCGGCCATGCTGGATGTAATGAGCTGTCCAGCCGTAATGATGATCGAGACGACTAAACTGTTGGCAATAAATTTGCCAATGGGGACTAGTTGGAACACGGCGACTATACTGCCCATATAAAAGCTGCTCGGCCAGAAGCGGGGCGGATAGGCCGAAGCTTCCTCAGGTGTCATGAATGCTGCGGTAAACGTATAGAAAATAGGATACAGAACGAGTGCAGCGAATATGACAAGCAGAACATAAACGAAGGTATTTAGTAATCGATGGGTCATTGATAATGCACATTCCTTTCAAAAACTTTAAATTGCACAACGGTGAAAATAAGGATGATAGTGAACAGGACAAGGGCTTGAGCACTACCCGTCCCGAATCGGAAGTTAATGAAAGCATCCTGATACAAGCTGTATACAAGGACATCTGTGGAATTAACAGGACCGCCTTTGGTCAAAATGTGAATCTGTCCGAAGGACTGAAATGCACCTATAATCGACACAATGGTGACGAAGAACACCGTCGGTGAAAGCAAGGGGAATATGATTTGGATAAAGGTACGGAGTGGACCTGATCCGTCGATTTTGGCGCTATCATAGATCTCTTCTGGAATTCCTTGTAGGCCACTTAGAAGAACGATGTAAGTAAAGCCAAGATTCATCCAGACCGTCATCATAGAAACGGAAAGCAGTGCCCAACTTGGATCTGTTAACCAAGCCACTGGCTCTAAGCCGACAATGCTCAGCAAATAATTCAACATGCCGACACTTGGGTGAAATAACATCATCCAGATCACTGCAGAGGTTCCTACGGACAGAACAACAGGCAGCGAGAAGATGAATTGGAAGATTCGCATACCTTTCAAGTGATTATGTGTAAGTGCGGCAAGCAAAAGAGCAAGAACAATACCGGTTGGCACGGTAAGAAGTGTAAAAAGACCTGTGACTTCCAAACTTTTATAGAATCGCTCGGAAGTGAAGATAGCAATGAAGTTATCGAAACCAACGTAAGAAGCAACTCTTCCTCGCGGATCCGTCTCGTGAAAACTCAAATAAAAGGTTTGAAGCAAGGGGTAAAAAAGAAAAATAGCAAACAGCAAAAGCGAAGGGACTAAGAAAACATAACCAAGCAGCGTTTCCGCCAATTTCTGATTGAGAAGCGCGCGGGGAGGTTGCTGCACTTTTACTTTTGGCTTGGTTGTTGAAAGCGGTAAATCTCTATCCATCGTATTCATGTGGCGCTCCTTCACGAACGTTATTAGACTAGTACTATGTTATTAGCTTAACGATGCTTTATTTGACCCGTGTTAAATAGAGATTAACTTATTGTGTATTTTTCCAACATATTTACGTAACCTTTACGAATAAATACTGGGCAAGGGCAAGTCATTTCATCTATAATTTGAGCATAGTAGACGAAGCTTACACGTTGGGAGTATTAACAATGAACAAGCATAAACCGATTGTAATTGGACATCGCGGAGCCGCTGGGGAAGCGCCGGAGAATACGCTAGCTTCTTTTGCATTGGCTTTGGAGCAAGGGGCAGAAGGCATCGAACTAGATGTACATATAACGAAAGATGGAGAGATTGTCGTCTGTCATGATGCTACATTGGATCGTACGACGAATGGTTCCGGACTTATTTGTGATCACAGTTGGAGTGAATTGAAGTCGTTGGATGCTGGGGCTTGGTTTTCAGAGGCGTTCACGGGGGAACGGTTACCGCTTCTGTGTGAAGTATTCGATTTATTGCCGCGAGGGTTCTTCATTAATGTGGAAGTGAAGCATGCTTATGAAGGGCGAATGGAGAAGTCGCTTCTAACATTTTTGCGTGAAAGCAGAAGAATGGAAGATGTGGTCATTTCTTCTTTCGATCACAAAGTGATTCGCCGAATTAAGCAGGCCGAGTCTGGGGTGAAGGTAGGTTTGTTGTACGCAGCAAACCTTATTGACCATACTGCTTATGCAGGGCAAATGGGTGTAGATGTATTTTCGTTACATCCTCATCACCACTGCATAGAACAAGAAGATGTTGCAGCGGCAGTAGCCTCTGGGCTTGCTATTTATCCTTATACGGTAAATGACTTGGGCGATTATCATAGGATGATTGCTTCAGGTGTTTCCGGAATAATTACCGATTACCCATCTAGACTTAGGGAGCTATTGAACCAGTAGTATGGTAGAATATGGGTATCATAGTTTGGAAGGGGAAACGTATGAGCGAAAACAGCTTAACTCAAATTGGGCAAATCTCCGTAAATGCAGCTGACATTCCTAGAGCTGTTGCTTTTTACCGCGACACATTAGGCATGAAGTTTTTGTTTCAAGCTTCTCAAATGGCTTTTTTTGATTGCAATGGCATTCGATTGATGCTAAGCCTTCCTGAAAATCCTGAATTTAATCTTCCTGGGTCTGTCATTTATTATAAGGTTGGGGACATTAAGCAGGTCTATGAGGCTTTTCTAGAACGAGGTGTGTCCTTTATTAGTGAGCCGCATGTGGTAGCTAATATGGGAAGCTTCGATATTTGGATGGCTTTCTTCCGCGATACAGAGGGAAATACTTTGGCGATTACCAGTGACGTCCCTAATGGAAATTAAAAAGTTGTTAGAGAGACCTATGCATAGTTGGATGCATGGGTCTTTTATTATTGAGATCGTTTATTATAGGAACTCCCATTCGCTATTTTGATGTTTTTTGGCGATAGGCTCGGTTTTCAAGCTTTCGGCTAGAGTTGGTTAAGATAAGCACGGAATCCGAGCCTAAAGTAAGCGGGAGCGGTGGTGAGGTTGGGGGAAGTGAGCTGAGAAGTTGATTTTTGCTACAATTAGAGGAACGAGGGTTCGCTATTTTGATGTTTTTGACGAAAACAACCAACTTGCGGAACGACAGGCCGTTATTTTGCTCAAAACCTGTTCAATCAAGCGGAAAAAGGGGAAATAGCGAATCGTCGTTCCTTTTCGAGCCGGAAAACGGCTATTAATACACAAATAGCGAACTGACGTTCCGCATAACAAGGGATTTGATCTATAATAGAGCTTCGTTCCTTCCAAGAAGCGAAGTTTGCATGGATATAAGCAAATAACGCCTCATCTTCAAGACGTTAACGCATTGAAATTAAATCCTCCAAGAGCGGGTACTACGCAAAGTTAGTACTATCAGATTCCAGGCAGATGCATACAATGGAATTATGATCAGGTATTAAGAGAAGCCCAAAAGCTTATGCGTACAAATCCAGTTTAGCACAAGCAAAGCTCAGCCGATGCCTACGAAGAGAGCTTTGCTAAAGCAAAGCTCAGCCCATGCTTACGAAGATAGCTTTGCTAAAGCAAAGCTCTTAGGAGGAGTTCCAATGATCAAATGGTTGTTTGTTGCTCTGTTAAAGCTGTTACTTCCCCTATTGCGTCCAGTTTTGATGGCAAGCTTTAAGGTCAAAGTTAGGGGGATGGAGCGGCTCGATTTGACGGAGAAAACGGTGCTTATTCCTAATCACGTATCTTTACTGGATGCTGTTCTTTTAGCGCTGATACTGCCGAAGGATGTGGCATTTGTTGTTAACACCAAGATTGCAAAGCGGTTTGCTTGGCTGCTCCTTTTTCGGGCGAATATCGCGGTAGATCCTTTGAATCCCTACTCGGTACGAACGATGCTCAGAACAGTTCAAAACGGAACACCGCTTGTTGTTTTTCCAGAAGGACGAATCACAACAACCGGTGGCATGATGAAAGTGTATGGTGGGATTGGTTACATTGCACTGAGATCACAGGCCCGCATGCTGCCAATAGCGATTAATGGACTAGAGCATTCGAAATTATCTTATCTTCGCGGCAAATTGAAGCAGTTCTGGTTTCCGGCAGTGAGCATCACGTTTGGTGAAGCTTTTCAAGTGCCCATGAGTGAACATATCTCGAGGCGAATTCAGAAGGAGCGGGCAACGGATATCATTCGCAGCCGCATGCAGAATCATTTGCTGGAAAGTCGAATGAAGCCTGAAATTAATTTATTCAACGAGATGCTGATAGCTGCCAAACTTCATGGCAATTCTACGGTAATTTGTGAAGATATCATAAGTGATTCCGCATTAACCTACCGCAAATTACTGCTCACAACGTATACGATGGCGGGGCTTCTAAAGCAGCTTCTTAAGGAACAAAACCGTGCCGCAGTTTTACTGCCTAATGCTGCGGCACATGTAGTCACTTTATTTTCATTATTCCGATTAGGAGTAACACCGGCGGTATTGAATTATTCGGCTGGTAAGCAGACGATGCTGGATGCTTGCGAAACAGCCGCTGTGAAGACGATTATTACGTCCAAAGCGTTCGTCGACAAAGCGGGACTTGCTGATTTTATCGAGACTGCTAACGGTGCTTTCAAGATTGTATATCTTGAAGATGTTAAACAAAGGATCAATTTTAAACATAAATGTGTCGGGATTTTTCACTATATACGGAAAGTAAAGGGACCTGTTGGTTCCGGAAAAAACGAGGTTGTTCTTTTTACATCAGGAAGTGAGAGTAAACCGAAGGGGGTCGTCCTCACTCACCGCAATGTATTTGCTAATATTCAGCAAGCCAAGGCTGTAATTGCCTTTAACGGGTCGGATATTGTACTTGGCGCGATGCCGATGTTTCACTCCTTTGGACTAACCGCAGGAACGATGCTGCCCATCCTTTCCGGTATGAAAGTAGTACTTTACCCTAATCCCTTACATTATAAAGTCATTCCGGAGCTAGTCTACGATCGCAATATTACGATTCTATTTGGGACTTCAACTTTTCTATCGGCTTATGCAAGAACCGCGCATCCGTATGATTTTGCCCACTCGCTGAAATATGTCGTGGCTGGTGCTGAGAAGTTGAAGGAGGAAGTACGTCAAACCTGGTCTGATAAATTCGGGATTCGTATTCTGGAGGGGTATGGCACAACGGAGACAGCGCCCGTCATTTCGCTTAACACACCTATGTACGCAAAGAAAGGTACAGTGGGGCGAATGCTGCCAGGTATTGATTACCGTTTGGAAAAGGTGGAAGGCATTGAGCTTGGCGGTAACTTGTTGGTGAAGGGGCCGAATGTGATGAAAGGTTATCTCATTCATGGTCAAGGCTTCGTCCCTTGCCCAGAGTGGTATAGCTGCGGAGATGTTGTTCAAATGGATGATCAAGGGTATATCTCGATTCAAGCAAGGCTGCAGTCTTTTGCCAAAATTGGAGGGGAGAAAGTGTCACTGCCGATGGTGGAGGAGCTTGTGACTGCAAGCATGCCGCCTCAAGCGATATGTGCCGCGGTTAGTGTGCCTGATGCGCGAAAAGGGGAGCGGATTGTTGTGTATCATAATATCCCCGATCTTCAGCTTCAACAAATCAGAGAGTCGATGAAACAGCAGGGTCATCCCTCATTTTACATGCCTTCGGAGCTTCGTTATACCGAAAAATTGCCACTTCTAGGAAGCGGGAAAGTAGACTATGTGACGCTCAAACGATCGGCGCTAAAGGATGACCATGAAACCTAAAGGGAGCGAATTGTTATGAAAATGAATCCACTTCAGACACTGTATGTGACGCAATTTCTTTCCGCTTTTGCCGATAATATGATTCTCTTCATTACTCTGGCGATCATTAAACAAAATGCATTCCCTGATTACTATATTGGCGTTGTGCAAGCCTGCTTTCTTATTGCCTTCGTCATTTTCGCTCCGTTCGTTGGGGCTTTTGCAGATAAGAATGCGAAATCCCAGGTCCTTCTCGTCGGAAATGCTATTAAAGCCATTGGAATTATAGCTCTGTTCCTGCATCTTGATCCTGCTGTCAGCTACGGAATTGTCGGGATAGGAGCCGCGGTCTATTCACCTGCCAAATATGGTATCCTGCCCTCGCTTACGCATTCGGAAAGCGAACTGCTGAGAGCCAATGCACGGATTGAGGGCTATACGATTATGGCTATTCTTATTGGTTCTGTGTGTGGCGGAGTTTTGGCCAAAATCTCGCTTACTGGCTCTATTATTGCTTGCTTCGCGCTATACTTGATTTCATTACTTTTAACGCTGCAAATTCCTAGAATTTCAGGCAATTCGAGTATACGTTACGTCAAAGAGGCCAAGGCATTCCTAACGGATATGATGCTCTTGTTAAAAGATCGCACGACTCGCTTTTCTCTGGTAGGTACGGGCTCATTCTGGATGACTTCCTCCGTCGTCCGACTTGCGATTATCGCATGGGTACCGGCACATTTAGGCATACAGTCTGTCGATCAGATTTCGATGCTCGTTGCCGTAACGGGCATAGGCATTATGGTTGGCGCACTTATGACGCCCAAATTGATTCCGGCACGCAAATATTATAATTCCTATGTTTTTGGGATTGTTATGATCATCAGCATATTGTTATTCCCGCTTATTTCTAACTTATATGTGACCATAGGTCTTCTGCTTCTCATAGGCTTCAGCGGCGGCGTATTTATCGTACCGATGAATACCGTGCTGCAAGATAAAGGACAGATAATGGTAGGGGCTGGAAAAACAATCGCTGTTCAAAATTTCCTCGAAAATTCTATGATGCTCGCAGGTGTAGGCATATATACACAAATATCCAAGGATGGTTTATCACCAGATATCTCGATCACGGGAATTGCCGTTATACTAGCTGGCTTCGTAGGATACCTGATTATACAGCGTCAACGATTGAAAATAGTCGTGTAGTTAACCTTCATACAGAGATGACCCGATAACGGTTAAGGCAGAGGGTACAATCTCGACTTGGAGCGGTGTTGATCCGGCGAATTCCCCGTCCGCTTGGACGAGTAAAGAAATTTGGGTACGAAGTGAAATCGACGTCCCTTTATAGAAAGAAACTGCGGGATGTTGAATATGCTTGCCTTGATAAACGGTGAAAAGAATAGGCAGCAGTCGGAATCGCCCTCTGCTTTGAATCACGACAATATCGGCTATGCCGTCGTGAGGAGAGGCAGCAGGGCATATTTGTATGGAGCCACCGTAAAAGGGAATATTGGCGACAGCTGCCAACCACATGTCAGGCAATTCATGAACCGTGCCGTCAACTTCTAACCAAGCTGTGCAGGGTTGATAAGTGGCGAACACTCTAAGGATCGAGATCAAGTAGGACAGCTTACCGAGTCCAATGCGATTGAGAAATTTTTTGTAGCTAGCCTCGTTTGTCAATTTAGCCACCATACCATCGAAACCTGCCCCAATGCTATTCACAGCAATCATTCCGTTCTTAGTACGCAGAAGATCAATTTGAACTTTCTTAGTCTCCGATATGGCGGCTTCTAGTGCTTGTATCGAATGAGTAGGAATGCCGTAAGCCTTGGAGAAATCGTTACCTGTTCCCGCAGGGATGACCGCAAGTGGACAGTTTAGCCCGGTCTTTTGTATGTGCCATAACCCTCCGGCAGCCTCATGAATCGTTCCATCCCCGCCGATCACGATCAGCTTATCGACACGGTTTTCTTGAACAAGTGTGATGGCGTGTTCCGTGGCTTCTCCTGCCTTTGTTGTTATTTTTACCATATAAGAGATATGATTTAACTGTAAATAAGTCTCAATTTCTTTCCAAATGCTAGCTCCTCTACCATCCCCCGAAAGAGGATTCACGATAATTCCGATCAACTTCATTTTAAATACCTCCGAACTATCATGAAAATGGAATAAATTGTATGCGTAATTTCTTGATTTATGATACTTTTTACCTAATTTTGTCTTTACATCGTGAACGCTGTTTTGTAGAATAAACCGTAGGTTAATTAAAAATATTTCGTGTAAGGTTTTATCACATCATGACTACAAGATCTATCACTCGGGAGGAGAACGGGAGACTTTGAAATTCAAAACGAAATTGAAAGTGAGCAACTTGAAGAACGTAAGAAATATGAGAGCTAACCTGTCCATCCTTCGAAACCTTAAACTACGCTTTAAACTGCTGCTTATGAACGCTATCGCTATTTTATTCCTACTAATTGTAGGTATTACGGGTTATTATTATATGGATAAGATGTCTAGTAATTCTACTAGAATGTACGAGGAAAGTCTGCTATCTGTCAAATGGATTAATCAACTGAAATCAAATTTTAATGAAACCGAAGCCAATCTGCTAGAGATGATGCTTTCGACTGATGTGAAATACAAGGTCAAATTAAAAGTGAAATTAGATGAAAACAGTGCCAAGAATAAAGAACTGGTTACTAAAATAGAGGGAATTGCCTTAAATCAAGAGGAAACTGACGCTTTTAAAAGCTTTGAGGAACTGAATCTGAAGTACCGCGATGTTATCGTCAGAACGATTGAACATGCGACCCAAAATAATCAAGTAGCCTATCAAGTGTATAACAATGAGGTTTCACCTCAAGGTGATAAAACGATTGAAGCACTGGACAAATTGGTACTGCTCAAAGAGTTTGCTGCAGAACAATTTCAGCGCTCAAGCAGTGCAGACTCAAAGACGTCACACTGGGTCATTATCCTTACCATTGTTATCGCAATCATCGTAATGACAGCAAATGCACTAGCTTTAAATATGATTATTACGGTGCCAATTCGCAGATTACAGGATCATATGGAGAAAGCGGCGAGAGGTGATCTCTCTGTAAAAGGTGACTACCCTTATGAGGATGAGGTTGGTAAATTGACCGGCTCCTTTAATGTCATGACCGAAAGTCTGCGCAGCTTAGTCAAACAGATCGCTGACAATGCGTTGACACTCTCGGCGAGTTCAGAAGAACTTCTAGCGAGTTCGGAGCAAAGCTCCCTCGCTGCGAAGCAGGTAGCGACATCCAGTCAGAAGCTATCCGAAGATTTCGATAAGCAGTTTGCTGGCGTGAATCAAGCGAACGAGGCTGTTCAGCAAATGCTTACAAGTACGAAGCTCATTGATGAGTCAGCCCAAGAGGTTGCTGAGCTAGCAGAACAAGCAACTCAAGCAGCACAAAACGGCAAACAATCCGTTGTCTCAATTGCTGGTCAAATGACAGAAATCTCCGATGCTGTTCGCGAAGTAAACGATGTGATTGAGGCATTAGGTAAAAATGCGCACAAAATCGGTGAGATTGTCAATGTGATCAACGAAATTTCTACTCAAACAAATCTGCTCTCTTTGAATGCTGCTATTGAAGCAGCTCGTGCTGGAGAAGCGGGTCGCGGGTTCGCGGTTGTAGCAGGAGAAGTGCGTAAGCTTGCTGAGCAATCATCTTCCTCCGCACGCAACATAACACAGCTTGTTTCCACGATTCAAAGACAAATCAATCACGCTGTAAGCTCCATGCATGCCGGAGCAGGCAAAGTGGAAGTTGGATTATCGATTTCGGGGAAGGCGCAAGAATCCTTCGTCCATATCGAATCATCCGTTGAGAAAGTGAATGCGAAAGTGGAAAGTGTGAACACGAATATTCACCAACTTGTTGATGCTAATTTACGCATAGAACAAGTAATGGGTATCGTGAGTGCTGTTTCGGAAACAGGGATTTCCGTCAGTCAAGAGACATCGGCTGCCAGCCAACAACAAATGTCGACGACCGAGGAAATTGAGAATTCCGCCAAATCCTTGGCAGGACTAGCCGAGGAATTACAAATTTCCTTGCAGAAATTTACGGTGTAGAAAGATCTCGCGGTATAGCCCAAAAGGACGATAAGCTGCAACATAAATAAGCTGACCTTAACCCATTCAAAGATGGACGAGGTCAGCTTTTTTTGGATTTTTTGATTTGGAGAAGAATGTGAACAGACCAATTGAACTTATTAGGCCCGGCGTCTTCTTGAGGCAGCCAGCCATTCTGGCGACCAGGCTTCAGCTAGTCTGTTATGGGCAAAAGAAATGACTATTAAACGGCAGCTGCCACTGTTTTGCTATTGCGAATTTTCAATGCTATGATCGCTGCAATCAGGCAGACGAAACCAGCAGCTACGAACGGTACGGTATAACTGCCAAGCAAATCGCGCATGAATCCAGCGCCATAGGCTGCGAAGGATGCGCCTGCTTGGTGTGCCACTAAGATCCAACCGAAAATCATTCCCGCTTTCTCCCGACCAAATGTATCAGAGGTGAGTTTTGCGGTAGGAGGTACAGTGGCAATCCAGTCTAACCCGTAGAAGACAGCGAAAATCGTAAGCTGCGTAACCCCAGTTCCAAGCGCGTAGGGAAGAAAGATAAGCGATAACCCTCGAAGGCCATAATACCAGAAAAGCAACCATCTGCTATCGAATCGGTCTGATAACCAACCTGACATCGTAGTGCCCACGAGATCGAACACTCCCATTAATGCAAGCAGTCCTGCAGCTGCTATGATTGGAATATTATAATCTCCACATGCAGGAATTAAATGTGTGCCAATTAAGCCATTTGTAGAGAAGCCGCAAAAGAAAAAGGTTCCTGCAAGAAGCCAGAACGTTCCATTTCGCATGGCTGCGACTAGTGTGCGTATCGGTGTAAGAAACAGATTCCCTTGGAAAGGAATTGGTTTGGTGATTTCTGTGCTGCCGAGAGGGGCAACCCCTACATCATAAGGATGATTTCTCATCCAGATTGCGATAATAGGTACAAGCAGAATCAGAGCAGCCATTATCAAGTAAACGGCATATCGCCAGCCGTTTTCACTTGTTATTTTAGCTAGCAAAGGTAGGAAAAGCAGTTGGCCTGTCGCGGCGCTTGCCGTTAGCAAGCCTATGACTAATCCTTTATGCTTAACGAACCAACGATTCGCAACAGTTATACCCAAAACATTGGCCAATGCACCTGTACTGAGACCACCTAGGACGCCCCATAGCAGCATAAGCTGCCAAATTTCCTTAATAAATGGAGTCAATCCTAAGCTAATGAGCATTAAAATAATGGCAGATACCATCATTCGGCGAATACCGAATTTGGCCAACATAGCGGCCGAGAAGGGTCCTATTAAGCCGTACAATAGAATGCGGATAGAGATAACCCCGGATATTGCTGCGCGATTCCAGCCATATTCTTTCTCCAGAGATTGTATTAAAACACTCGGAAAAGAGCTGATGCCCGCGGAAACTAACAACGTTAAGAACACAATAAAGATGACAATCCAACCGTAATGTAATTTGGAGACCTTTTGTTCTTTCAGCATCTATTTCAAACCTTTCCTTTTAATGATCAACTATTAGATCTGTGCGGACCCACGCATGAAGAATAGATAACCCTCCTTTATTTTTTAAAATTCAATAATCATATGTTAACTTACTAGTAAATAAGTGTCAATTCATCTTTTTTCCAAACATTTGACACTTACCTACTAGTTAATTTAATATATCCTTATGGAAAATAGAAAAACACAAATCGTTGATCTGGCGCTTAAACTCATCCGAGAAAAAGGTTATGTTGCCATTAGTTATGATGATTTTTCGAAACAACTGGGCGTAACCAAGGCAAGTATTCATTATCATTTTGAAAAAAAGGAGGATTTAGGAATTGCCGTGTTAGAACGGATACTAAATAGTCTTCAAAATATAGTAAACTCTTCAGGAACTGCTGAAGAAAAGCTGAAACACTACATTGCTTACCGAACTGAAAAAATAGGCTGCAATGAAATATGCCCAATTTCATCTTTTCAAACTGATTTCGAATCTCTACCAGATGTCCTTCAACAAAAGGTACAAGCGGTTAGTCAACTTGAGGTATCCCTGCTGATTACAATCCTTCAAGAGGGAATAAATGAAGATTTTGTTCAAGATTCTGAGGATATTGAATCACTGGCTCTGACCATTTTGGCCTGCATTAAGGGGATTTTACAGTATAGACGTGTTTTGGGAAAAGATATATATCCCCAAGTTATAAATCAAATAAATCGGCTTTTTGTTAAAAGAATTTGAGCCTAATAAACGCTAGAACCAATCGAGAACTGTGGTCATATGTTATAAATGTAAAGCAAAAAGGAACGGTATCCCCGTGTCTTTTTGCTTTTTTTTTACCTTAGGTAAGGTTTCGTCCGGAACCTCCGAGAAGCGTGCTGAGACAATGAATTTCATCGTTAAAGTGAGGGAAGCGCGAGAAAGTGACTGCATAGCGATGAAAAACATGGTTAAAGTAAGAGAATACGTCCGGAACCTCCGAGAAACGTGTTGAGACGATGAATTTCATCGTTAAAGTGAGGGAAGCGCGAGAAAGTGACTCCATAGCGATGAAAAACATGCTTAAAGTAAGAGAATACGTCCGGAACGTCCGAGAAGCGTGCTGAGACGATGAATTTCATCGTTAAAGTGAGGGAAGCGCGAGAAAGTGACTSCATAGCGATGAAAAACATGCTTAAAGTAAGAGAATACGTCCGGAACCTCCGTGAAGCTTGCTGAGACGATGAATTTCATCGTTAAAGTGAGGGAAGCGCGAGAAAGTGACTCCATAGCGATGAAAAACATGCTTAAAGTAAGAGATTTCGACCAGAATCAGCCGAATGTCTGCTGAGACGATGAATTTCACGTTAAAGTGAGGGAAGCGCGAGTAAGTGACTCCATAGCGGTGAAAAACATGCTTAAATCAAGAGAATACGTCCGGAACCTCCGAGAAGCGTGCTGAAACGATGAATTTCATCGTTAAAGTGAGGGAAGTGCGAGAAAGTGACTCCATAGCGATGAAAAACATGGTTAAAGCAGGAGTTAATTAAAAGTATGTGAGTTTTGAAGCACTGAGGGCGTAAGACAGTAAGTACGAATTCGCTGTGTTCCTTTACCTGCGACTTGGATCAATTCTTTTTCTAGCATATCTTTCAAAATCAGCCGGGCCTTTTGTTTTTTATGGAAAGAACATCGCATACATCTTGAGGTGTAAATGATCTACTTAGTGTAAGAGCAAACCGAAACACTTCTTTTTCAATGTAATTCATCCTGAATTTTTGTGGTGACGTCCCGCCAAGGTATCGACCCATAAACTGCTGCAGGGTTTGCTCACACATACGGGGGCGATCTTTGACATCATCGTATGAGAAGCGTAGAATCTTCCATCCATCGATAATGAGGTGGTTTTGGCGATTGCATTGGTCGGCAAATTGAGTGCGGCTTATTTGGGAAGAATGTGTACCATAACCATCAATTTCGATGGCTAGTTTGAGGGATTGACGTAGAAAAGCGAAGTCGAGGAATCGGGTGCCATCGCGAAAGTCTTTTACTTCATATTCGGGGTGCAGGTCGTTGAAGTTACCGAATGCTGGCCACCAAACCTGATGAAGAAATGCTTTTTCCGCATGGCCATGCCCTTCTTGGAGCCTTCGCAACCGTTCCCCTTTTCTGATGGCTAGATGGTGAGATAGGTAATTTTTATGTGCAGTGTACATAAGTTCGTTCATTAAATAACCTCCCAAAGAAATAAATAAGCCGCTTCTCGAGATCAGCGAAGTGCTGAACTTGAAAAGCGGCGTGTGCTTCACAGCCGTATATTAGTGTGTAAGTGAATGAGTCTTGTGTAACCAATTGTTCTATGTATTCCCTGTCTGCTTACTTAAACAGATAATATCATAAGACTCTTTAAAGAGATAGTAGCAGCCTTAAACTTTAGAATTTACGTTGGCCGATGGCTCAGGTAACTCTGTCTTAAGTGTGAGGTTAGGCTTTCACGTTTTAAGTGGTGAAGTCAGGTTTCATGCTTTGATTGTGAAGTTAGGCTATATGCTTTGATTGTGAAGTTAGGTTATATGCTGTGATTGTGAGTTTAGGTTAACTTGTTTGATGGTGAAGTTAGGGTTTGCATTTTGATGGGCTAAGCAAAAGCGTATCCCCGTGGAGAGGCGTGTACGAATGCTAAAAGAAAAAATGTTGAAAAATATGAATATTTAGATGTTGACATTTCACTTAATTCCATATATAATTTATGAATTGATTGAAATGAACCATATAAACACTTAAAACCAAACCTCATTTACCCCACACGAACGATTAGCGAGAAGAAAGTAACCCCCTCTCCTTGTTTGTTTTTCTCCCAATGTGCAGTAAAAATCAGCTCATTTATGGTAAACCCGAGGCTACGTCAAGTGTTTCGGCAGCAGGTGTTTGTTAAGCAATTCGTACTGGCGCGGTCATTGGAGCCGCAAGGATGGAAGAGAGGTAGGGCTTTCATTGTTTTGATTCCAACACATGAATTATGCATTTTCATAGATATCAATGATAGCAAGTATAAGGCTGTTTTTATCTAATTTAGGGATAAGGATGGCCTTTTTCTATTGCCAAAAAATAAAATCGTTCCCGTCCTGACACCAGGAGTGAGAGCGATTTTTTGCTTACTGGTGAAACCCAATGCATTCCTTTACAATTATAATTAACAGTTTATACGTAAAGGATGATTGCGATGATTTGGAATATGAATTGGACTTTTTTACTGCTGGCCATACTATTTGAAACCGTGGGAACGACGGCTATGAAGATGTCGTCTGGCTTTACAAGAATTGGTCCGGCTATTGTTATGGGCATCTGCTATATTCTATGTTTCACCTTATTGACGCTGGCTCTAAAGCAGCTCGATGTCAGTTTGGCTTACGCCATATGGTCTGGTGTGGGAACAGCACTCATCACGATTATCGGCATCTGGTGGTTCAATGAATCGGTTTCCACTCTGAAGGTGCTTTCTATTGTTCTCATCATCTTAGGGGTTATTGGTCTACATATAAGCAGCAGCGGGGAAGAAAGTCAGTCGAAGGCCACGCAAGCGCAAAATTCTTCAACGGCAATAAACTCAGACACGAAGGAATAGATGAAAGTGAGGCGCAAAAACCTATGAGCGAGCATCGTTTTGAACTAAAAGCGCAGTGGTCCGGAGGCTTAGACGGCACAGGTCACATCCGAGCAGGTAACCTAGTCTCGGCGATCTCAGTGCCAAGCCAATTAGATGGTCCTGGCATAGGGACGAATCCGGAGGAGATGCTGCTTGGCGCGGCAGCGACCTGCTATTTAATCACACTCGGCATGCTGCTGAAGCGTCAAGGCATTATAACAATCGAGCTAAACTCAGAGATATTCGTCCATAACAGTCCGGCGATGAAGGTGGATAAAATTATTCACCGACCGCGAATCAGTATCCCAGCTCATACTTCACAAGAGATTACGGATAAAATAAGCAAAGCGACCTATCGTGCTGAGCAGACTTGTATGATCAGTAAAGCTTTAAAAGGAAATGTTGAGGTCATCGTGGAACCTGAGATCCATTTATTAAATGAGTAGAGGATTTTATCCCTATAGCATCCAAACCTATCCCTAGGAGCATAAAATGCGGGGCATTTATAATCAATAGTAAGCAGTGTAATGGCGCCAACACTAGGATGGTGCCTGATTCGGTTTGGAAGGAGTCTGCCTCGTCGATGAATTTGAACAAAAAAGTGTTTATCGGTTTTTTAATGTTCATTATTATTCCTTTGTTCGTACTAGGTTCCGCTGTTTATACGGTATCTCAGCAGCTAATTGAGAAAAAGTACGGCGATTTAACCGAGGTCACTTTACAGGCGATTTCTCGTAATATTTATTACATGTTCAAGGAAGCCAATTATTTTTCGGACTTTTGGATGGTAAAAGAGAGCATTCAAGGGATTTATCGAACGATCGATGAGGTGAAGCCGAATGAAAACACGCTCTCGTCTTATGACTTGAATACCTTTGATACCTTGCTGCGCGGCTCCATATTGACCTATTCACCTGTGCAATCCGTCGCGATTTATAATAATGCCGGCAAATCGTTTAGTGCGGGGCGCGGGGGTGGAAGCGCTTTGCCGTGGACAGCGCTGACGCAAAGTACCGCATTCCAGCACATACAGGAATTGAACGGAAGTCCACTCTGGATTGGACCTTCCGAATATAAGGAGTTCGGGACGGGCCGCGGGGAATTCTATCAAGCGAGATTGGTCAAAGATTTCTGGACGATGGACAACCTGGGGTTCATGCTGCTGAAGTTCAAATTCAATGAGCTTGATCAAATTTTCAAATCATTCAATACGAATGAGGAAAGCTCCAAGCGTTATTTACTCGTCAACAAAAGCGGACTAATTTTTTATGATAATAAGCAAAATTTAGAAGGTGCCAATGTGCTGCAGCTGCTGCCTGGAAAATTGGATTTGCAGCTAAACAATAACAGTTTCCAGGCTAATTTTCAAAATGAAAAAAGCTTAATTTCCCTCTATCATTTAAATATTAATCAGATGGGTGTTCAGGATTGGAGTGTTGTGTCGATCACCTCATGGAAGTATGTGGCTGGGGAAATTGAGACGATTATGAAGCTGGTCGCTGGGATTACGTTCGTCTGTTTATTTTTTGCACTTGTGTACAATCTGGTTTTCGTAAGACGAATTGTTCAGTTGATTCTACGAATGCTTTCCTCAATGAAAAAGGTTGAACGCGGCGATTTGACGACTCGCATGGAGGAAAGCGGTAAGGATGAAACCTCCGCTCTCGCGAGAGGATTCAACAGCTTGGTTGTACGTGTAGAGGATCTTCTGGAAGAAGTCAAACGTCAGCAGGACCGTAAAAATAAGGCTGAGCTTATGCTGCTGCAAGCCCAGATCAAGCCGCATTTTCTTTTTAATACACTGGAATCCATCAATGTGTTAGCGATCCAAAACCAAGGGAAGAAAGTCAGCCAAATGGTGTATCGACTTGGGAATCTGTTACGGATTGGAATGGAAAATAGAGAAGAAATTTCACTAAAGCAAGAGCTTGAGCATCTGAAAAGCTACCTCGAAATTCAGGAATTCCGCTTTGAAGATCAATTTCAATATGACATTCAAGCTCCGCCTGAGCTGTTGGATTATTGCATTCTCAAGCTTACTCTTCAACCATTGGTAGAGAATAGTTTGCAGCATGGTTTTGAACCTATTGCTTATATGGGCATGATCGCCATAAAGGTTGTGGATGAAGGAGAACGGATTGCTCTTTATGTCACGGATAACGGCGTCGGTATAAGTGCGGAGAAATTAGCTAAATTTCATTATAAAACAGAGCTAGAGACGCCATTTCACGAAATATTGGGCGCGAATGAAGAGCGAAGAGGACTTGGTGTCAGCAATGTAGCTGATCGTATAAGGATCCAATATGGCGCTCATTATGGCATGTTCATCTGCAGTCAAGAAGGTCACGGTACGACGATGAAGATATTGATCCCAAAAAATAAGGGGGAAGGCTTATGAGGCTAAAAGCGATATTGGCAGATGATGAGCCTAACATTTTGCGTAATTTGCAGGCGGTTATTCCTTGGAATGAACTAGGGATTGATATCGTTGGAACGGCCAAAAACGGAGTGGAAGCACTGGAGCTTAGCTGCCAGCATATACCGGATCTGGTTATGAGTGATATTCGTATGCCGCTAATGGATGGCATTACGTTCGTTCAGAAGCTGCGTGATATTAATTACGATTGTACGGTGCTTATGGTGACGGGTTATCAGGATTTCGAATATGTACGCACGTTGATGCGAGTTGGCGTGAGCGATTATATACTGAAGCCTATTAACTATGAAGAGTTAGAGAATTCTATAAGCAAGTTGGCGAATGAAATCAGGGTTAAGAAGCGAAGTGAGCAAGAGGAGCAGCAAAAGTGGGGCAAAATGAAAAATTTGGCCTATGAGAAGATCCTGCAGGACGTTTTGATGAATTATACGGAAATTACGCCGAAGACGCTGCTTCCGATTGATGATATGGACCTTGAAATGTTGACCTATTTATTTGCGATGATCGATGTCGATGATTACTCACAGAAATCACTGCCTTGGACGGAGCAGGAGCGGAAGCTATGGAATTTCGCGGTACGAAATGTATTGCAAGATTCGTTAGCGGATGAAAAATTGAAGTTTACGGTACTCCAGATCCGCGAAGGCGAGTGGTGTGTCATCATACAATGGGACGATAAGGGCGAAAGCGCCGCATTGGTGAAGTTAAATGAAATAGCAGCTCAACTTCAGCATAACGTTTCCCAATCGGTTAAATTAGACATTAGTGTCGGCATCTTCCCGGCAGCTGTTGGACTCCGTCAGCTCTCTGAGGCCTATCGGAAGCTTCAGCGATTCATGCAGCTTAATCTGGGGAAGCAGGAATCCGTGCTGTTGTATAAAGAGTCCAAAGAGCCCGCTGATGCGAACATCTCCTTATGGTATTTGGTAGAAGAAATTGTAACAGGACTTAAACAGCTAAACCGTCTCAAAACGGAGGATGCCTTAAAGCGCTTGAGATTACTGCTTGAAGGTTTGTCTGACAGCTCTTTTGCCAGGGCCTATCAGATGCTGCATTTCCTTATTCTTCATCTACTCCGCGAACTGCGAGAAATGAATTCCCTTGATTATCAGGAGGAAGAACAGATCTGGTGTCAGCTGGACAAGAGCGAGAGCATTCAACATTTGCTTCAGGTTATGGTACAGCTTGTAGCAATTGGGCTGGAAGGGTCGAATAAGAAGAAAAACAGCGAGCTGCTTATGACAGCGGCGAAGGAATACATAAGAACTCACTATTCAAATGATTTCGGGATCGAGGATATAGCGAGTACCCTAGGGATTAGCTCCAGTTATTTTAGTTTATTATTTAAGCAGCATTTTGGAGAAACCTTCGTTGAATATGTCACGAAACATCGGATGGAATTGGCGAAATCGATGCTGCTCCATAGTGATAAAAGTATTACGGACATCGGAAAATCAGTAGGATACATCGAACGGCGATATTTTACCAAAGTATTTCAAAAGTTTACCGGCGAGATTCCATCGGAGTTTCGTGAAAAGCGCAAAGAAGCTAAGTAGAGGATTTTGCCCCTTTATTAGGAATTTGTGGGTCTTTAGGACAAACAACCATTATTTTATACTTAGATGGCAAGCAAAAAGGAGATCAATAAAGATGAGAAAAGGAACGTTGATTTCGGTAGCAGCGATAGTGGCTATAACGTTCATCGTGTCTGCTTGCAACAGCTTAACTTCGAACAATGAACAAAACCTTCATGCTGGCGAGACTCCCGACCCCGCGGGGACCAAAGGAGAGCCAATCCTACTGACACTTCGTCATACGCAGGTGAAAGATACGCAGAAGAAGCGCTTCGCAATGCTGCAGGATGTAGTGAAAGCAACGGAGTCGAAGGTGCCAGGCTTATCGATTACATTAGATGGAGTAGAGGATAAGGTCAATCGCTTCGAAAAGCTGAGAGCGGAGATGGCAGCTGGGAATCCACCGGAAATATTCGACTTGTTTGGCGGAACGGATACGAAGGATTACGTCAAAGCGGGCAGGCTGCTTGATCTTACGCCAATACTGAATGAGCTTGGATTAATCAATAAGTTTTATAGCTTCGAGGAGTTTACGGTTAACGGTAAAATTTATGGCATTCCTATGGCAGGGTACGTCGAGGGCTTGTACTATAACAAAAGGATTTTGGCGGATCATCACATAAAACCACCTCAAACGTGGGAGGAACTGCTCGCTGCTGCCGCGATACTAAAAGCTCAAAGAATAACGCCTTTTGCAATGGCGGCTAAAGATTCATGGGTCATTAACATGATGAGCAATACGATGTGGGTACGTACGGCAGGGCCAGATTCTATTCAGGGCTTATTGGATGGAAGCAAGCGATGGACAGATCTGGATGTTGTGGATGCTTTTGAGAAATATCATACGTTGATTCAAAAGGGGTATCTCCAAGAAGGCAGCTTAGCACTGGCCTATGCCGAGCAACAAAATAAATTTAGCAGCGGTGAAGCGGCATTCATGTTCGATGGCAGTTGGGCGAATACGCCGCTGCTTGACCCTGAGAAGTCATCCATCGTAAAGGATGTAGGCTTCATGAGTTTCCCAGATATGGGGGGGCCAGGAGATGGTTATATCAATGGAGGATGGTCTAATGCCTATGGATTCTCTAAAAAAGTGACGCCAGATCAGCTGGTGGCCATCAAGGAGTTTATCAGGCAAATGTATAACGAATCCATGCAAAAAAGACAGCTTGTCGAAGAAGGTATGCCACCTGCCATGAAGCTGCAGGATACGAGCAATGTAAACCCGCTCATAACGGAAATTTTGAATGTATTTGCAAGCAGTAAAGGTGCTTTCCCCGCATTCGACTCACGCATTCAAACGAAAGTTCGAGAAAAATTGGAGCGCGGTATGCAAGAATTAATAGGCGGAAGAACTGACCCAGCCACCTTAATGGCAGACATACAGAAGCAGCAAGAGGCTTCGAACAAGGAAGAAACCCATACGAAATAGTAGGATGAGACATGAATAAGATAGGAAGAAACCCTTTTGCTTATGCGCTTTTTACGTTACCGACACTGCTGCTATTCGTGATCTTTTTCCTATATCCCATGATCATGTCGCTGCGCTACGGTTTCACGGAGTGGAACGGAGTATCGCCGGCGAGATTTAATGGCTTGGATAATTTCGTTACTGCTTTTCAGGACAAATATTTCTGGATGGCTGTGCGGAATAATCTGTATTTCATTGGTTTTTCTGTTGGATTGCAAATCCCCTTTATACTCGGTTTAGCCCTGCTGGTAAGCAAAGTTAGGCGATGGACTAGCTTCTACAAAACGATGATTTTCCTCCCGACAGTTCTTTCTACAGCTGTGGTCGGCGTATTATGGGGGTTCATCTATCACCCACAGGCGGGGCTGCTCAATCAAGCATTAGAAGCTGTAGGGTTAATAACTTGGCAGCACGTTTGGTTAGCAGAGGAAGCGACAGCGATGCTCTCTGTGCTTGTTACCAACGCATGGCAATGGGTTGGATTCTATGTCGTGCTGGTTTTATCGGCGATCTATGGGATCCCCAAAAATATCTTGGAAGCCGCTGAGTTAGATGGGGCGACAAGCCTGCGTGAGGCTTGGTCGATTACGCTTCCGATGCTGCGTCCTGTTATCATGGTCATGATTTTGCTATCGATTACTGGAGCTATGAAGGCTTTAGATATTGTCTTTGTGATGACTGGCGGCAATCCGTATGGGATTACAGAAGTGATGGCCACGTATATGTATAAAAAAGCTTATCGCATTGGTGAATATGGGTATGCAAACGGTATTGCCGTACTTATTCTCCTTTTAACCGGCATGTTAACTTCCTTGTTTGGCTGGTTCATAAGGAAGCAGGAGGAGGTGCAATATTGAAGGGAATTCCCTATCGCCGTGTTTTCCTGCATGTTGTTCTCATGCTGTACATAAGCGTTATTTTGTTTCCTCTTCTTTGGGTATTGAACTCCTCTTTTAAAACAAATAAAGAAATCATTGCCTCGCCGTGGTCCCTTCCAGAACAACTCTCCTTTTCGAATTATTGGAATGCCTGGACTGGAGCCCATGTAAGTCACTATTTTACGAATAGTTTGGTGATTTCTGTGATATCCGCCATGGCAACTCTGTTTCTTGGTACGGCAACGGCGTACGCCATAACTCGAATGGAATTCCCACGATTAAGCAAGTTCTTGCAGCGTATATTAATGCTCGCATTGCTAGTTCCCGCGGGTTCCTTGCTTGTTCCTTTATATATGCTGCTTCGCAGCATGCACTTATACAATACACCGCTAGCCTTAATCCTGCCCTATATAACGATGGGTTTACCTTTGACTGTGTTTATTTTTAGTGCATTTTTGAAATCCATACCGAGTGAGTTAGAAGAAGCGGGAATCATGGATGGATTATCGATCTATGGACTTTTGTGGCGAGTCATTATGCCAATTACGATTCCTTCACTCGTCACGGTTTTTATGCTCAATTTCCTCAGCAATTGGAATGAGTTTATGATGGCCAATCTGTTTCTAGCGAAGGAAAAGTTTAGGACGCTTCCTGTGAGCATGGTAGCCTTTTACGACCAATTGAATATGAACTACGGTTCGCTCTGTGCGGCAATTATGTTTAGTGTTATTCCCGTCGTGCTGATCTATTTTATTTTGCAGAAACGTATCATTGAAAGCATTAAATCTTAACTCACTCATTCAAGGAGCGTGTATTCATGTCATCTTCATCGCGCAATAACCAACATCCTTTAACCTTGCGTCAAAAAGTGGGTCAAATGTTTATTTGCGGTTTTGAATCTTTGGAACCAAATGCGTCCATTACCCTATTAATTGAGAAATACGGAATTGGCGGAGTCATCTATTTTCGTCGAAATGTAAAAGATGCACACCAATTGGCTCATTTGTCAGCCGAATTGCAAGCGATGAGTCTCCGCAGCGGCGGACAGCCGTTATTCATAGCCGTAGATCAAGAGGGAGGTATGGTTTCCCGTATTGAAAAAGGAGCAACTCTGCTGCCGGGGAACATGGCTTTAGGGGCTGCTTTTGCGCCAGCAGGTGTTTATGCCAGTTCAAAAGTGATGGGTAAAGAACTACGCCAAATGGGCGTGAACATGAACTTTGCCCCTTGTTTAGATATCAATAATAATCGATTAAACCCTGTTATCGGCGTACGCTCTTATGGTGAAACAGCTGCGCTAGTGGGTGATATGGGCACACATGCGGTGAAAGGCTTGCAGGATATGGGTGTTATAGCCACAGTCAAGCATTTCCCAGGGCACGGTGATACGTCAGAGGATTCTCATCATGATCTTCCCGTTGTTCCGCATAGTATGGAGCGATTGATGGAGCTTGAGCTAGCCCCTTTCATTAAAGCGATTGAAGGGGGTGTAGACGCGATTATGACGGCACATGTTGTCTTCGCGGCACTAGAAGAGAATGGCGTTCCATCGACGTTGTCTTATCGCATTTTAACGGAGCTGCTTCGTGAGAAGCTTCGTTTCAAAGGGTTAATTGTAACAGACTGCCTGGAGATGAAGGCGATCTCAGAAGGGATTGGTGTGGCGGAAGGCGCTGTTCGTGCCATTGAGGCTGGTTCGGATCTTATTCTGGTTAGTCATTCACTGGATCGTCAAGTGTCTGCCATTGAAGCGGTTATTGCTGCGGTGGAAAGTGGACGGATTCCGGAGTCGCGAATTGATGAGTCCGTGCTGCGGATTATGACCTATAAATATAAGCGAGAGATTCGATATGATACGTTAGAACCCATCCCGACCGAACCTATCTCTACACCCGAGCATCAACTGCTCGCCAAAGAATTGAGCCGTAAAAGTATTACACGGGTTAAGGATGAAGTAGGCAAAGTGCTTGATCTGAACGAGCTAACCTTGGTCATTTGGACGGAAGTACAAACGGGAACTGAGATTGATGAAGTTGTGGAACGGAGCGGTACACTGGGCAATGTCTTATCTGAGATAGCCGGAAAGCCTATTAAGGAGGTTTACTTGGGGCTATATCCTTCGGATACGGAGATAGCATCGGTTCTGGAAGCTTGTGAGGGTAACCAGCAAATTGTCATTGTCACATATAATGCAACATTCTCAGCAGGACAAACCAGGTTGGTTAAAGAATTAGTTCAAAGGAAAGAGCCGCATGTTATCGTGGCTGCCGGGAGAAATCCTTATGATTTACTTGAATTTCCTGAGGTAAAGACTTATTATGCTTGTTATGAAAACCGTCCGCTTGCGATGTTTTCTCTGGCGAATGTGCTACTTGGGAAAGAGAAAGCGGTTGGAAGGCTGCCTGTGACATTGTCGGAGGAGTATCCGCTTGGTTGGAGACTGGACTGATGGGGAAAGGGGAAAAAGAGATGACATTGGAGCAAGACAATAAGCAGGATGTTTTTGTAAAGGATAACAGCAACATCGGAGAAGAACAAGATGTCTTCGTTCGAGAATATTTTGTTGGGGTAGATCTGGGAGGCACGAAGATGTTGGCCGCCTTGGTTGCGTTCGATGGCAGCATCATCGCAAGAGAAGAGATCCCCACCCTTGCGCAGCAGGGTGAGGTAGCTGTACTCGATCGACTGGGTAACCTGATCGAGGGGATTCTTGCGGCTGTGCCCGGCAGCCGCAGCGCTCTCCGCGGTATTGGCGTCGCCACCGCGGGCACGCTTGATACGGCGAACGGTGTCGTCACCTTCGCCACGAATCTCGGCTGGCGCGACGTTGCCGTCGCCGCCGTGTTGTCGGACCGCTTCGCTTGCGAGGTCCGGCTCGAGAACGACGCCACCGCCGCAGCGGTCGGCGAATGGCTGGCCGGCGCGGGCGAGGGCGCGCCGGACTGTATCTTCGTGACGATCTCCACGGGGATCGGCGGGGGCATCATCTCCGGCGGCCGCTTGATCGCCGGAGTCAACCATAACGCAGGGGAGCTCGGCCACATTTCCATAGATGGAAATGGGCCGCGCTGCCTCTGCGGGAATGTGGGGTGCCTGGAGCTCTACGCGTCAGGCACTGCCATAGGCCGCCGCGGCGCTGAGCACGTGCGCCGCGTTGCGGGAGGCGACGGCGACGCTGCCGGCGCCCTTACGAGGCTTGCGGGAGGCGACCCAGACCGCGTTGATGCGCGGTTAGTCGCGGCCGCAGCCGCGGAAGGGGATGCCGATGCGAGCGGCATCCTGCGTGAAGCGGGACGAGCCCTCGGCATCGGGCTCGTGAGCATCCTCCACCTGCTCAATCCGCAGGTGGTCATCCTTGGCGGCGGAGCTTCGCACATCGGCGAGCCGCTTCTAGGTCCGATGCGTGAAGTCATCGAGGATCGCTGCCTGCCTTCGATTCTTAGCCCGGTCCGATTCGTAACATCCGCTCTTGGTTCCTCCGCAGGAGCTGTAGGCGCGGCACTGCTCATGTCGAGGGATGGACGCTAAGTCATTTCAATTTATGACCGGTCATATGACAAATTGCACTAGACGTTAGGCACCTTTTTCGTTACATTTGATGAGGTTCATGAAACATTCTTGGTTCCGGTTACGTCGGAATGCAGTTGACGTTTTAATGACCAATCTATTGACGAAGGGGTGTTTTTTTCTATGTCACAAGCTGTATCTAATTCTGCGCCAACGATGCGTTCTTTCTTTGCCAATCGTTTCGTGCAGTCCATTATGTTATCGGGTCTTTTCCTCCAAATCGGGATTTGGATTCGTAACTTCGCGATTCTCCTCTATGTTACTGACATGACGAATAACGATCCTTACTCGGTTTCTTTGATTTCCGTTGCCGAGTTTGCACCGATATTTATTTTCTCTTTCATTGGCGGTGCCTTTGCGGATCGATGGAGACCTAAGCTTACGATGGTCTGGTGCGATATTCTCAGCGCTGCCTCGGTGTTTGTCATTATGGTTACCCTGTATTATGGTTCATGGAAGGCGATCTTTTTTGCCACATTAGTGTCGTCCATTCTGTCTCAATTCTCTCAACCGTCCGGGATGAAACTGTTCAAGGTTCATGTGCACGAATCTCAAATGCAAATGGGGATGTCATTGTTTCAATCGATGATGGCTATCTTTATGATTTTGGGCCCAATTATGGGGACTTTCGTGTACTATACCTTTGGAATCGAAGTCGCGATAGCGATTATGGGAGTTTGCTTCTTGCTTTCAGCTCTTGTACTAACGTTTCTACCATCTGACCGTAAAGCTGAAAAAGGATCAGCAGGACCCTCCACGCATATTTTTGCTGAGATGGGCGAAGGCTTCCGCTATGTGCTGAAGAATAAAATGCTAGTCACATTGGGAGGCTGCTTTGCCGTTGCCGGTCTTGCTATTGGACTAATCAGTCCGCTTGGCATCTTTCTGGTTACAGAAAATCTAGGCTTGCCTAAAGAGAACTTGCAATGGTTTATGGCCACAAACGGTGTCGCGATGATTATCGGCGGAGGCGTGACGATGGGCTTTTCCAAAAAAATGTCGTCGCAAGCGCTGCTTATACTCGGGATGTCCGTAAGTGTCGTGGCGTTTGCAGTCATTGGTATGACACATCTGTTATGGGTAGCACTTGTTATGCAATTCCTGTCCGGTCTCGTCATGCCCGCTATCCAAATTGGTATCAATACGATGATTCTTGGCAACACAGAGGAATCATTCGTGGGTCGCGTGAATGGTATTCTAAATCCTTTGTTTATGGGAGCTATGGTCATCACGATGAGTTTGGCCGGAAGTATTAAGGCTTCCTTCTCGCTTGAAACGATTTATCTAGTGAGTGCTGCTTTATTTTTAGTTGGGGTCTTCATTATGGTGCCTTCGTTGAAATATAAGCAAAATGTGGTGCCGCAAGCTAGTAGTGAGTGATGTATTAACCCTCCCGATATTCGGGAGTGCACGGAATAAAGACCATGTTTTCTACAAACCGAGCAAAGACCCGGAAGATGGACACTTTGAAAAAAGTGGTTTCTCTCGGGTCTTTTTACGTTTACAATCAATGAATTAAGAAAGGTTGAGGATTACACGTGGGAATAGTTGGAGTAGGGGTAATAAGGTTTAAATTTACTGCAAGGACACCCGATTTCTGCTAGGATTACTTTAAAAGATATTAAAAGGTGTGTGAACGATGCTTCAGTTGTTCGTCGATATGATTGAAAGGGTTGGATTCCTGATAGCGCTTGCATTTGCCTTTTCTCGGAGCCGTTGGATGCGAAGTTATATGAGCTATCAAGGTAACAGGACCTATCAGTGGCGTTTTCTTTTCTTTTTCACTGCTTATGCGATTCTCGCCACCTACTCTGGTGTGACGGTTTCCGACTATACGTATCGACCGGCTCCATGGATCGGTGAAGTTTCCCCAACAGCGGCCATTGCCAATGCACGAACCGTTGGCGTCGTCATTGCGGGCTTACTTGGCGGTGTGAAAAGCGGGCTCATCGTTGGTGTAGCGGCCGGCCTTCATCGATACAGCTTGGGTGGATTCGTAGCCGTAGCCTGTATGATTGCGCCTATTCTGCAAGGTGTCTTGGCTGGACTCTGCCGCAATGCGTTCAAGAAACGTTTCCGCAAGGTGGCGTCCATTCAACTCGCGTTTCTTGTAGGCTTCATGGCTGAAGCGCTGCAAATGGCACTCATTCTTGCACTCGCTAAGCCCTGGGGGGACGCTTTAAACCTGGTTTCGCTCATAGGTTTACCTCAGACACTTGCTAACAGCATTGGGGTAGCCCTTTACTTCGTGCTGTACAATACGATGGAGCGCGAAGAGGATCGCATCGGCGCAGAGCATGCTCACAAAGCACTGCAAATCGCGGATATGACGATGCCGCTTTGGCGATTGGAATTCGAGAAGGCGGTACGTGAAATTGCGAAGGTTTTGAATGAGGAGATGAAGGCAGTCGGTGCATTTTTCAGCAAGAACGGCTCGGCATGGGTAGCGGAGGGAAGAAAAACAAAGCATTGGATCGACCTGTCCATTCATATTCCGAATCAGCATCCGATTGGGCAATTTCGCTTGTATTTCGAACGAGAGCAGGATGATAATCCATCTCGCAGACGAATGTTGTCCTCGCTTGCTGGTCTGCTTTCTCAGCAGTATGCATTTGTCGAGTCCGAGAGACAGTCGCAGCTGCTGGCCGATGCGGAGATTCGTTCGCTGCAGGCGCAGATGAATCCTCACTTCCTGTTTAATGTGCTGAATACAGTCAAATCGTTTATTCGCACTAAGCCGGAAGAAGCCCGTCAGATGGTGATGCATTTATCTAAATTTTTACGTAAAAACATGAGCCATGGTAACCAACGCATGATCACGATACGTGACGAATACGAATTGGTCATGTCTTACCTCAGTTTGATTAAATCACGTCTTGGGGATCAACTGGAATTTTATGCTGATATTGATGAAAGGTTACTGGATCATCAGATACCTCCGTTTACAATTCAACCTCTTGTCGAGAACGCCATTGTTCACGGGATCAATAATAGAAAGGGAATCGGAGTTATCAAGCTTGCTGTGAAGGAGGAGCTAAACGACGGAAAGCTGCATGCGCGGATTACCGTCGAGGACAATGGTGTTGGCCTAGAAACTGTCCGGCTTCACAGTCATGGGGAACACGCAGGTATGGCTTTGCGAAATATTGAACAGCGTCTAAATTACCATTACGGAAGAGAGCATCCGCTTGAAATCGAGAGCAAGCCAGGTGAAGGTACAAAAATTAGATTCTGGGTGAGGTGATGGTTGGTGGGTTGGAATATCGTGATCGCAGATGATGAAGCGCCGGCAAGGGAAGAATTAGTATATCTCTTAGAGCAATGCGAAGATGTAGAAAAGGTGACACCGGCGACCAGCGGAATGGATGCAATTAAGAAGGTAAAAGAACAAGCGCCGGATGTCTTATTTCTCGATATGAACATGCCGGATCTTAGCGGGCTTCAAGTGGCAGAAATCGTAGGAGAGATCAATCCGCAGGTGAAGATAGTGTTCTCCACTGCGTACGATCAATATGCCGTCCATGCATTTAAGCTTCGTGCTTTTCACTATATGCTCAAGCCGTACGACGAAGAAGATTTAGCTATCGTCTTCCGAGAGCTGCGTAAAATTCGAATACAGAGTGGACAGGACGCCTTGTTCCAACCTTCTACTGGAATGACCAGTGCAAAGCTAGCACTAGAATTGGATGATGGCATTATCTATGTGCCCCCAAAAGACATCACGTATATTAGCAAAGAAATCAAACATGTACAGGTTCATCTTCACGATAAAACCTATAACGTTTCCTATACATTAGCAGAGCTGGAACAAAAGCTGGAGCCATTTGGTTTTTTTCGCTGCCACAAAAGCTATCTTGTCAACCTGGCATCGATTGTTGAGATGAAGACCTGGGTGAACGGAGCCTACAATCTGAGGATGGATGATGCGCTGCGAAGCAGCATACCTGTTAGTCGAAATTATGTGAAACTGCTGCGTTTGAAACTCGAAATTTAACATCATAAGGCCCCATTATGGCATGATGCGCTCCAGATGTTTCACTCGGAATCCAAACAAGCTATACTCCTTGTAAGCGTTATCAACCAAGAGTCAATTGAAGAAAAAACACTTACTAGGAGTGATGGCATTGAAAAACAAGTTTACTTCGTATGTGATATGGGGAGCGATTGCGGCACTAGGTGCAGCAGGTTTTGCTATGCTCGCGCTTTCGAGTGGCGAGAAGATTTCGGCCGTGTGGTTAATCATTGCGGCGATCTGTACGTATGCTTTTGGTTATCGTTTTTACAGTCGGTTCATTGCTAAGAAAATTTACGAGTTAAATGACAAACGGGCAACCCCAGCACATGTTCATAACGATTCCAAAGATTTCGTCCCGACGAATAAATATGTTCTCTTTGGCCACCATTTCGCGGCCATCGCTGGAGCAGGACCGCTAGTTGGTCCGATATTAGCTGCGCAAATGGGGTATTTACCCAGCATTCTCTGGATTATTATCGGGGCCGTTCTTGCTGGCTGCGTACAAGACTTTGTGACCCTTGTCGGATCCATGCGTCGGGATGGAAAGTCACTGGGTCAAATGGCCAAAGACGAAGTCGGTCGATTCAGCGGTACGTTAGCGTCCATTGCAACGTTAGCGATCCTCATTATTATCGTTGCTGTTCTTGGGCTCGTCGTAGTGAAAGCGCTAGCAGAATCACCATGGGGCTTGTTTACGATTGCCATGACCATGCCGATTGCCATATTTATGGGCTTTTATATGCGTTATATTCGACCTGGTAAAGTAATCGAGGGCTCCATCATTGGTTTTGTCTTATTGATGATTGCTTTATGGTCAGGACAGTATGTAGCGGAGAGTCCCATGCTGTCCCAAATGTTTACCTTCACAGCTCCACAAATCGCCATTTTAATGGTCGTTTATGGCCTAATAGCTTCCATTTTGCCGGTTTGGGTCCTTCTTGCACCGCGTGACTATTTGAGCTCTTTTCTGAAAATCGGTGTTATCATCTTACTTGCTGGCGGCATCATGGTCCTTTTACCGGATCTAAAAATGCCGGCTGTGACCAAATTTATTGATGGAACAGGTCCTGTATTTTCCGGCAATTTATTCCCGTTCTTATTCATTACGATAGCTTGCGGCGCAGTTTCCGGATTCCATTCTTTGATTTCTTCCGGTACGACTCCGAAAATGATCGATAGAGAAAGTCATGCCCCTTTTATCGGATTTGCTGGTATGGCTGCAGAATCCTTCGTCGCTGTTATGGCACTGATCGCTGCGTGCTCCTTAGAGCCCGGAATTTACTTCGCGATGAACTCTTCACCTGCTGCGATTGGAACAGATCCGGCTGCCGTCGCGGCCAAAATCTCATCATGGGGCTTCACGTTGACTCCTGATCAGATTACAAGCACAGCAAAAGCAATCGGTGAAAAAACGATTCTTTCGAGAACAGGCGGGGCACCAACGCTTGCCGTAGGTATGGCTGAGATTTTTTCAACATTCCTAAATGGAGCCAAAGCATTCTGGTACCATTTCGCTATATTATTTGAAGCTGTCTTTATCTTAACAGCTGTGGATGCTGGAACGCGCGTTGGACGTTTTATGCTGCAGGATTTGATAGGTAACTTCTACAAGCCATTTGGCCAAACGAAAGATTTCAAATACAATTTCATTGCTTCGCTGCTTGTTTGCTCGGCTTGGGGATACTTCTTGTATCAAGGGGCGATTGATCCGTTCGGAGGTATCAATTCCTTATGGGCTTTATTTGGAATCGCGAATCAAATGCTAGCTGCCATCGCCTTAGCCGTAGCCGTAACGATTATAGTTAAAATGGGCAAAGCCCGGTACGCTTGGGTAGGTATCCTTCCCTTTGCGTTCCTCTCCGTGACGACATTGACCGCCGGCTTCCAAAAAGCTTTCTCGGATAATGCAGCAATAGGATTTATAGCGGCAGCGAAGAAATACCAAGCAGGAATTGACAAAGGTCAAATCATCGCACCTGCTAAGAACATGGATGTCATGCATCAGATTGTGACGAATAACTATATCGATGCAGGGCTGACGATCTTCTTCGGTATTGTAGTCATTCTAATGATCATCATCTCTTTACGGGTTTGGTACAATATCTTGATTCAAAAGCAGAAACCTCACTTGAATGAAGCGCCTTTTGTACAATCCACATTTGGAGCCTGATGCCATGAAAAAAATAACAAGCTTTACAAACAAGGTCAGCACCACAATCAAGGTCATTTTCAATATCCCGGACTATGAAAGATACTTGAAGCATCAACAGGATCATCATCCCAATGAGACACCATTGACGGAAAAGGAGTTTTACATGCTTTCCCTTCATGAACGTTATGAAAGCGGCAAAATTAATCGCTGCTGTTAAAAGAGAAACGGAGCATTACGGGAGGAATGATCCCAAGATGCTCCGTTTTTATTTCTTTATAGAAATGGCGCTCCGGCTTCTTTGAAAGCAAGCTTCATTTCTGGTGTTATAGCTGAATCGCTTATAATCCCAATGGTCTCTTGGACTTCTCCTATCACAAATAGGGAGCTTCTGCTGAACTTGGAATGATCGGCAACGAGGTAAGTTTCCATGGACTGCTTCATCATGCGCCGATTGGTCTCGGCTTCCAGCTCATTATAAATCATCATACCGCGGGATAACGAGACACCATCCACACCCATGAAAGTTTTGCGAATGCTGAGATTTTCTAACGTTGCATTGGCGAGTGGTCCCGACAGCTCGAAGGTTTGGGTGCGAATCACTCCACCCGTTAGAATGAGCTGAAGCCCTGGCGTTCCGATCAGTTCATAGGCGATATTCACCGCATTCGTGATAACGGTTAGGTTCTTGAATTGGTTAAGTTTTTTAGCGATAAATGTCGTTGTCGTTCCACCGGTTAAACCGATAATATCGCCATCTTCAATATAGCGCAGCGCCTTGTCGGCGATTTCTTTTTTCTCATCCGTGTAGAGGTCCATTTTGTTGAAAAAAGGGACTTCGACCTTCAAGCTTTCAAGCACGGCGCCTCCAAAGGTGCGGATGCAGCGCTTTTCTTGTTCGAGTATCTCAAGATCCCGTCTAGCCGTTGCTTCCGATACAGCAAACTGCTTGACGATATCGGTCAAGGCAATGGAGCCTTTATCTTTAATGGCTTGCATAATCGCATCGCGGCGAATGTCTGTCTTTCCCATGGTACCTCCTAAAAGCAGATCCTTATTCTTCCTGTAGATAACGCTTACTTATATCTTATCATTCAATGGATAAGCCGTCCATCGGATGGCGTCGAAGATTGGAGGCGCGGAGCGTAATGCGCCAGAACAGCATTAATAGCAGTCTCTAGAGGCTCATATTTGAGTAGAAAGTGCCAGAATTGTAATAATAGCAGTCTCTAGAGGCTCTTATCTGCTCAGAATTAATCCAATTTGAGCTCAATTTGCTAAATAAGAGTTTTCAGAGACTCTTATTTGATTGGAAAGTGCCAGAATAGCAAAATTAGCAGTCTCTAGAGGCTCTTATTTGCTCGGATTCAATCCAATTTGAGCTCAATTTGCTAAATAAGAGTTTTCAGAGACTCTTATTTGAGTGGAAAGTGCAAGAAAAGCAAAAATAGCAGTCTCTAGAGGCTCTTATTTGCTCAGAATTAATCCAATTTAAGCTCAATCTACTCAAATAAGAGTCCCCGAGACTCTTATTTGAGTAGTTGTTTTGTCATGTGTTACTTTAGCGATGATTTACATCGCTAAAGTGAGTGGGAGTGCGAAATATGCTGCGGTAGTGATGATTTATAGCGTTAAAGTAGCTTGCAGTGGGTAGTTTGATTGTCATGGGTTGTGTTAACGATAATTTACATCGCTAAAGTGAGTGGGAGTGCGAAATTTGCTGCAGTAGCGATGATTTATAGCGTTAATGTAGCTGGAAGTGTGTAGTTCGGTTGTCATGTTTTACTTTAGCGATGATTTACATCGCTAAAGTGAGTGGGAGTGCGAAATTTGCTGCGATAGCGATGATTTATAGTGTTAAAGTAGCTTGAAGTGGGTAGTTTGGTTATCATGGGTTTCTTTAACGATGATTTACATCGCTAAAGTAAGTGGGAGTACGAAATTTGCTCGGTAGCGATGATTTATAGCGTTAAAGTAGCTTGCAGTGGGTATTATGGTTGTCATGCGTTGCGTTAACGTTGAATTACATCGCTAAAGTGAGTGGGAGTGCGAAATTTGCTGCGGTAGCGATGATTTATAGTGTTAAAGTAGCTTGCAGTGGGTAGTTTGGTTATCATGGGTTACTTTAACGATGATTTACATCGCTAAAGTAAGTGGGAGTACGAAATTTGCTGCGGTAGCGATGATTTATAGCGTTAAAGTAGCTTGCAGTGGATAGTTTGATTGTTATGGGTTGTGTTAACGATGATTTACATCGCTAAAGTGAGTGGGAGTGCGAAATTTGCTGTGGTAGCGATGATTTATAGCGTTAAAGTAGCTTGCAGTGGATAGTTTGATTGTCATGGGTTGTGTTAACGATGATTTACATCGCTAAAGCGAGTGGGAGTGCGAAATTTGCTGCGGTAGCGATGATTTATAGCGTTAAAGTAGCTTGTAGTGGGTAGTTTGGTTGTCATGGGTGGGGTAGCGGAAGTGGAAAGTGAATAGTTTGAGAGTCTGGAGGGGCTAGCGGCTGATATCCATTATGTGGGTACATACATAAAACACACAAAGCCCCCGGCCATATATCGGCCGGGGGAGAGGGCTTCAAGCGGCACACAAGCGGTGCCGCAAAGGTGCGCAGCTGCTACACAGTAGCTGCGGTCAGATCAAGCCATGCCAGCTCCTGCGGAGTCAGCACAAGCTGCGCGCCGTCACGGCATGAGTGCATTTCGGCTTCGCTGCGCGGGCCAATGAGCGCGCAGGCCGGGAACGGCTGGCTCAGCACATAGGCGAGCGCGATTTGGATAGCGCTGACGCCTTTTTCCTGTGCCAGCTGTTCGGCGCGGCGCAGCCGCGTCCAGTTCTCGTCGCTGTAGAAGACACGGACGAGGTCGGCGTTTTCGCGGTTCTCTGGTGTGAACCGTCCAGTGAAAAATCCGCGTGCCTGCGAAGACCAGGACAGCAGCGGAAACTGCTTGGCTTTGTGCCAGCGCAGCGCCTCTTCATCGGTTGAGACGCAGCCGGCCCAGAATGGCTCGTTCGCTTTGGCGAGGCTAAGGTTAGGGCTGCTAAAGCTGAAGCCAATTAGACCATGCTGCTCGGCATAATCAGCTGCTTCTTGCAGACGTTCATGTGTCCAGTTGGACCCGCCAAAGGCGCGGATTCTTCCAGCTTCCACATGTTCATTCAGTGCTTCGAGGATAACACCGACAGGTGTTGCCGGGTCATCGCGATGAAGCGCATAGAGATCAATATAGTCAGTGCGCAGTCTCTCAAGACTTGTGAACAGGTCACTGCGAATCGCTTCCGGATTCACTCGGGGCCCGTTAGCATCATGATGTGCACCCTTGGTAAAGATATTGATATCATCGCGATTGCCCATTTCATCCAGCCAAATCCCAAGCGCTTGCTCGCTCTGGCCGCCGCAATAGATGAAGGCAGTGTCAATCGTGTTTCCGCCAATAGATAAATAATGTCCAAGGATATCGTTGACTTCTTGACCATTGTCCAGTCTAAAAAAGTCCGATCCCATGATCAGTTTAGATACGGGTTTATCTAATCCTTTAATTTGAATGTGCTTCATATGACATCATCCCTGCTTTCTTTGTATGAATGATTATTGATTAATCACAATTCTAGAACGCTCTCTAGCTGACTTCAGACACGCATCAATCACTTTCATATTGCTAACAGCATCACTCGCTGGGAAGCGAGGAGCTTTCTCACCCCAAGCAGTATAAGCCATGTCGTCAGCTTGCAGGGAATATTGGTTCAGGAACGGAACCTCTTCATCACGTTGTTCATTTCCAACAAATACTTTAAAGTGACCAGATTCTTCAGTTGGCGTTATAAAAGCCGAAGGGATTTCAATGCGCCCCAGTGTGCCTAGCACTTCAATATTATTTCTGAAAGCCGCCCACATCCCGCAGTCAAAGGTTAGCGCGACATTGCCGCTAAATTCAACTAAGCCGGACATCATCATATCGACGTTATCATGCTCAGGTGAGAAGAAAGCATGGGTGGTTACAGCCTCAGGTTCTCTGCCTAACAGCATTCTAGCTGCACTTAATGGGTAACAGCCTACGTCATAGAGCGCGCCGCCTCCCCATTCGCGTACGAAGCGAACATTTTTGCTATCTCCCGGATTACTGAAGGTAAAAACTCCATGAATGCCGCGAATATCACCGATTTCACCGGAGTCCATAATAGCTTTGATCCGCTCGTACCGCGGGTGGTGTCTATACATGAAGGCTTCGGCAAAAAGCACCCCTGATTGTTCGCATGCCGTGACCATTTCTTGAACATCATCTGAAGTAAGAGAAGCTGGCTTCTCGCAAAGTACATGCTTTCCAGCCTGGGCAGCGCGAATCGTCCACTCTTTGTGCAGATGGTTCGGAAGCGGTATGTACAAGGCATCAATATCTGGATCCTCGATCAATTCTTCATAACTGCCATAAGCCTTAGGAATATCAAGCTTAGCCGCAGTTTCCTGTGACTTCTGTAAATTGCGGCTGGCAATAGCGCTTACAATTCCAGTTTGAGACTGCTTGATACCAGGAATACAAGCCCTTATGGCTATATTGGCGCAACCTAAAATCCCCCAACGAAGCTTTGTCATTACAGCACTTCTCCTTTTGTAAAATATTTGATAACGGTATATTGTTATTATAAAACGAGTTATTTAAAATGAATATGATAATATATTGCACCCAGTATCGGAATATTGTCATTTAGAAGAGGAGGCGTAAAGATGCAAAGGCATGTCATGCTGCCAAGATTGCAGCAATCTTCTCATTTCATTTTTCCAGAATCTGTTGGCTGGTATCAGGATCTCTCCAATCATTCTGTCTATCGACCTGAAGGGTTGTGCGAGACATTTAGCTTGCATTTCATCGTTTCAGGTAAAGGGTACGTGGAAATTGAGGGGGAACAGTATCCTATTCAAAAAGGGGATGCTTTTCTGTATTTTCCGTACCAAGAACAAAAATACTACAGCTCGAAGGAAGATCCTTGGGATGTCCGGTGGTTTCATTTTTATGGAAATCATATCAAGGAGTTTATGCTGGAACGAGGATTTCTACGTACCTTGTGGACGTTAAAGCGTTGGAATGAGCTTGAAGAAGCGTTTCACGAGCTTCTGCTGGAGGCAGAGACGAATAGCATTCTTCGGACAACGAATCTCTCGACGCTGACGTATAAGATATTGTGCGAATTCATAAGCTATGCGGCACCTTTAACGGGAAATCGCGGGATGGAATCCGTGGATCGCATTCTCGCCTTGCTTCCCTCCATGCAGCAAAAAGCCTGTGAACCGTTCATCTTGGAAGAATGGGCGGAGCTCACAGGCGTAAGTACGTACTATTTCTGCAAATTGTTTCGTAAAGCCATGTCTATGACGCCACTCTCCTTCATTACACTTTGCCGCATTCAATTTGCTAAGCAGCGTTTAATTGAGAAGGAGAACTGGCCGATCAAAGACATCGCCAAGGAATCAGGTTATGCCAGCGCGAGTTATTTCAACCAGCGGTTTCAAGAACATGAAGGAATGACGCCAAGCGAGTTTCGAAGCTTTTATGCCAAAAGCTTATTTGGATAGACGAGAACGTATCGGTTTCCCATCCCAGATGATTTCAGTCACTGCTTGGCGCGCTTTTACTTCCGGTTCTTCCAGCAGGAGGAAGAAATTTTTCGTTGGCAATTCACCAAGTTGATGCTTGGCTGAGAGCATGTCCAAAAAGGGGCGCATATTGTCTAATTGACCCGACATATTGCTGCTGCCTTGCTGCGAAAATGCATAGAGTACACTGGCGATTGGCGCACGTTTCACGCGGAATTGTTCAGCTGCCCGTAAGAAGAAATCCCAGTCCCAATAATGAAATACGTCCGTGTCAAAAGAGCCAAGAGCATTGATAACCTCGGGTCGAAATATACAGCCGGAAGAAAAGAAGGTCGAAAACCTGCGCATCGCAGGCACATCGAATTCATAAGCAAAAACGAACCGATCTGTGATGGAACGGGCGTTATTTTCATAAACATAATCGAAAATTTCTACATCCGGATAGACGAGGTCAAAGCCTTCAATTTCTTGCAGCATGCGCTCGATATGGATCGGAAGCAGCAGATCGTCGTCATCACAAAGCATGATGTAATCGCCTTTCACCTCTTGCAATCCGCGGTTGCGCGCATGAACATGCTTCAAGTTTTGCGGCATATTGATGATTTGAATAGCCAGTTCCGGGTATAATTCCTGAATGAAATCGACGGAGAGGCCGCAATCGTTAACGATGATAATTTGCAGGTTTTTGTACGTTTGGCGGTATAATGATTCTGCGAGCTCAGCGAGTTCAATTTGGCGATTATACGTAGGGATAATAATGGATACTAATGGCTGAAATGACATGAAAAAGCGCACCTCCGAATTATGGTGTTTTAAGCTTACCTCAATTTCGGTGTACTTCTCAAATATAAGTTACAAAGAATAATTAAGGAGGTTCCTAATGCTGGAGGTACCGCATACAAATATAAGCTTTACTGATCTTCATTTGTGGAAAAAAGATCGCTTTCTAAGCAGCTTGATTGGCGAAATCGACGCGATTGAGCTGCTCAGTTTGGATATTTTCGATACACTATTATTTCGTACATGTGCGAATCCCTCTGATGTTTTTGTTCTGGTTGCTGAAAAAGCTCACCGTATTGGCTGCCTGAAGGCATCCATAACGCCAGCTGCTTACAAAGAGATGCGGATTCGCGCTGAGAACAAAGCTCGTGATCGGCAAACTGCCGCAACGGGCTTTGGCGAGGTCACTTTGGAACTCATTTATGCTGAGATGCCGGAAGGAATCTACAACAGGGATAAGATGGTTCAGATAGAAGTCCAGATCGAGGCGGAAGTTTGCTATGTGAACCCACATGTGGCGTCATTGTTAGCTGCTTGTAAAAGCAAACAGATTCCGGTAGCGCTGTTATCGGATATGTATTTATCCTCAGCGCAGCTGCGTTGGATTCTTTCATCAGCAGGTCTAGATTTATCAAGTGTGGATACGCTGCTTGTTTCTTCAGAGGAACATGAAGGGAAGTCATCGGGGCATTTATTCGCCAGGTTGAAGGAACTTTACCCTAAGATCGCGAGTCACGCTATTGTACATATTGGCGACAATATAGCCGCAGATGTGGAAGGTGCCTCCAAAGAAGAAATAAGGAGCATTCACTACCATGTCGTTCCTGAGCATTTCGAGAGCTTGCAGCACTGGGAATTTGTTAGACATGGACATGTACTGCCGGAATGGAAATCCCTGCGCAAGTTAGCTGAAGCCTCGGATATGACGGTTGGAATGGGGGAGCTGGATCGTTTTTTTTATAAGATAGGTACCAGTGTAATAGGACCGTTCTTGCAAGCCCTGTGTGAATGGGTCATTGATCAATGCGTGGATGAGGGCATCCAGACTGTTCATCCACTAATGAGAGAAGCTTATTTGTTAGCGCCGATGCTTGAAAATGCTGCGCGTATTCGAGGTGTTGACCTTCAGATTAAGCCGATCTATGTTTCCAGACAAGCTACTTTTTTGGCAGGACTGGAGAGCTTTGGTGATGATGAGCTCGCGCTTTTGCTAGGTATTCACGGTTTGGAAATAGGCGAGCTACTCGAGGTACTCGATATCAGCGAGGAAGGCGTTCATTTTGAAGCGTTTTTGGAGGAAAGAATTGAAAATTGCAAGTATATGGTTGGCGAAAATGGAAGCTCGATCTACGATCAAGTTGTGGGTTTTCTACGAAGTGCACCTATACAAACTAAGATTATGGCGTCTGTGCAGCGGCATAGGCAGCTTTTTGTAAGTTATTTGAAGCAAGAGTTTGGTTCGCCTGAACGGTTGGTAACGGTCGATATTGGCTTTCATGGAACCATACAAAAATCATTAGAAAAAATCGTAAGCTTAGCTGGACATAAGCCACAAATGACGCATTTGCTTGCTGTTGGCGCTAATCGGCTGGATGAACTGAGCATGCGCGGTATGGATATCCGTAGTATGCTGCGTTCGGGTAGCGGGGGAAGTGATGAGGGGAGACGCATCGCAAGGACGCCGGCTTTTTTGGAGGAGCTCATGATGGGCGATTTCGGTTCGACGCTGCGTTATGCTGAAGGTGAGTTCGGTCAAATTGGACCGATTACGGCAGAACTGAAACGTACAGAAGAAGAGTATGCGATGAAACGGGCATGCCAAGAAGGTGCTTTGGCGTTCCAAGGTTATTATGCCTATCTGCTGCAGCAGAAAGAGGGGCGATTGCAGCGCGCATCCTTACAGCCTGTGGAGTGGAGCAAGCCGCTGCACCGTGTTCTCGATATGCCGAGACCAGACGAAGCGCGGTTGCTGGGGGATTTAACGCATCAGGACAATTTCTGTACCGAGTACATTGCACCGATTTGTGAAGATGTGGCCGAGGAATGGTTCGAGCAGGGGCCGGAAGCATTTTTGAATTCCTGTAACTATGGGCCGTCGATTTTGAATGCGAATTGGCCGCAGGGCCTTGTGACTAGACGATTTCCGTATTATTTATATACATACTATTTGCGGCTTCAAGATGGGTTTGGTCCCCAGGTGATGCTGTTTGAGACGATTCAAAGGGTAAAAGAGGATGGGGCATGTGCCATTCACCTGTATGGAACAGGGGCTTTTGCCGAGCAGGCCTTGAAGATGGCTTGGTTTTACGGACTCCAGATTCGTTATTGGATTGATCCGCAAGTTGGACTTACTGCTGCGCCTTGGGGGCGGTTTGCTTATGTTACTTTGGAAGAGGTAAGAGATGGGGGGACCAACGCAGAGAAAGTGGAAGAGACAAGGGCTGAGACTGGATTTGGGATAGAGACAGAGACAGAGACAGAGACAGAGACAGAGGTAGAGAAAGGAAATGCCTCTCACGCTTTCTTGATCGCGACGTTAGCTGAGATGAAGGAATATAAGAACCATATTTTGCATGTATATGAGGGTAGTGAGGTAACGCCGATCTTTTACGAGCTTCGTCCTTAGGAAATTACGCCTTAAGTCATTGAACCAAATCGATGGATGGAACATCTTAATTAGAGATTTATTAGCTTGCAGGATGAACCTATTTTGGTTGAAAAAGGAAGGTGAATAGGATGAAGCAAAAGTTACTAAGCTTGTTTCCCGTGCTTTATCGCTTGCGAATTGCCCAGTTGAGACTTAAACGGCACTTCAAGAATTTGAATCCATCGATTACCTACGCTAAGCATAGAGTTGTCCATGCGCTTCCCTATACTTGCAAAAAGCACCAATCCTTACTGCGAAGAAAGCTCGGTTCTTCTGATCCTATTTTACAAGAAAACAAAATTACAAATCTTCGGATCAGCGTTGGACGTATGGATGGCATTGTGATTCGACCAGGTGAAACCTTTTCCTTCTGGAAATTAGTTGGGAAAACGACGTCGGCTAAAGGCTACATAGAAGGCCTGCTGTTATCGCAAGGCGGTGTGAAACGTGGTGTTGGAGGCGGGATATGCCAGTTGGGCAATTTGCTCTTTTGGATGGCTTTGCATACCCCACTTCAAGTCGTGGAGCGGCATCACCACAGCTTTGATCCATTTCCGGATGATCATCGGGTTCTACCTTTTGGGAGCGGAGCGAGTGTATTTTACAATTATATCGACCTGCGCATTTATAATGCTACCCAGCATACTTTCCAGTTCCGGTTGTGGCTGACGGATGAGCATTTGAAAGGGTCTGTACATTGTGACGTGCTTTTACCGCATGCCTATCATATCGAGGAGAGAAACCACCGTTTTCTTGAGAAAGAGGGCCGGAACTATCGTGAAAATGAAATTTGGCGCAAGGTTGTTGATAAAAGAACTGGAAACATAGCTGCGGAGGAGCAAATGATTCATAACTTCTCTGAAGTGAAGTATGACTTGTTCAATACGTCTTAAAAAGGTACTAGTTGAAGTTAGTACTTTTGGAAAAGATAGTGGCGAGGTAACCTGAGTTTATAGAAATAACAAGGGGGACTAAGCCATGCAAACCATTTCATTCACTAAAAACTGGTTTTTGCAAATGATGATCGTTCTGTATGTAGGGATATGGATTTGGCTGGCGGTGGAGCCTTACAGCAGGTATGACTGGGTTCTGGAAAATCTGCTGATATGGGCAGCGCTAATTGGACTTGTAAGTACGTATAAGTTTTTTTCATTTACAAATCTGTCTTATGCATGGATTGCTTTGTTCCTGTTGCTGCATACATTTGGGGCTCATTATTCGTATAACGAGAATTGGGTGGATGTTTGGTTGAAGCTAATTCTTCATACGGAACGTGATCATTATGACCGTTTGGTTCATTTCAGCTTTGGATTGCTCCTTGCCTATCCGATTCGGGAAGCGATGAGTGCATGGACGCGGCTAGGCAGTAAATGGCTTTATGTGATTACTTGTGTCATCGTGTTGGCAATGGGGGCTTTTTATGAGCTTATTGAAATGTGGGTGGCGCTGCTTGTGGCTCCTGAGATTGGGACGTTGTTCCTCGGAACACAAGGTGATCCCTGGGATACGCACCACGATATGGAGCTTGCTTTGTATGGGGCGGTGATTGCTATGGTGATCACTGCGGTTTGGCGTAAGATGCGGGTGGGTAGTAAAGTCAAGAAAGCAGGATTATGAGATGAAGTAGGAAATGAGTACAATAGAAGTGACACTATTTATAGCAGAAATCGCTATCGTGGAGGCTGGTTGCTAATGTCAGTAGGAGAACAGAAAGAATTGTATGTCTATGTGGGTTCCTATACAGATGAGCGCAATGCAAATGGGATTTCATTGTATGCGTTCAATCCTTTGAGCGGAGAAATGAGGTTGGTGGAATCGTATACGGATTTACCGAATGCCTCCTTCCTTGCACTGAATGATGCGCGGACGATATTGTATGCGGTGAGTGAGACAGCAACGTACAACGGTCGTTTTGGAGGCTCCGCGGCAGCTTGTGCGATAGAAGCCGGCACCGGGAGGCTGAAGAAGTTGAATCAGCAGCCTACGGACGGAGCTGCTCCTTGTTATATCAGCTTGGACCAGACTAACCGAACAGTGTATGTAGCGAATTATTCAAGCGGCAGCGTCACTGTTTATCCGATAGAAGCGGACGGGCGGCTTGGCGAGCATGCGCAGTTGGTGAAGCATGAAGGCCCATTAGGGCCGCGTGCGGATCGCCAAGAGGCTCCGCATGCACACTCGATTGTTCCGGCACCGAACAATCGGTATGCGATTTCAGCCGATCTGGGCCTTGATCGGATGGTGGTTAGCAGCATCGACGCGGAGAGCGGCTTGCTTCTGCCGCATGGCGATGCGGCGATGAAGCCGGGCGCAGGCCCGCGGCATTTGGTTTATAGCGCGGACAGTCGGTACGTGTACGCGATCAATGAGCTGGACAGCACGGTTACCGTGCTGGGCTATGAGGCCGACGCGGGAGTTCTGACCGCTCTCCAGAGCATTTCGACGCTGCCGGAAGGCTTTAGCGGCGAGAGCACATGCGCGGACATCCATCTCTCCGAGGGTGGCCGCTATGTGTATGCATCTAACCGCGGACACGATAGTATCGCGGTTTATGAAGTTGACCGACAAAGCGGCACGCTGTCGGTCGTGGGTTGGCAGGCGACGCTCGGGCGGACGCCGCGGAACTTTGCCCTGTCACCGCAGGGGGAGTTCCTCCTCGCGGCGAACCAGGATTCGAACAGCATTACAGTATTCCGCATCGATGCGGAAACTGGAATGCTGCGTGAAACAGGGCAAACGGTAGCGGTATCGCGGCCGGTTTGCATCAAGTTTCTTTAGGATATTAAGAGCGAGTACCCATACAGCGTAGGCTGTTGGGTGTTTGCTCTTTTTTGTCTTGTTGGCAGGTGGCCAATTCCTGACTTGCTAGGGTTTTCGCATACGATAGGCTTGGAAAATGGGCCTATCTCAGTCAACGGTAGAATAGGCTCGTTTTCCGAGCCTATTCTTATTTGCTTCATTCCTCGCTTCACTTATCCTTCTTTAATACTGCCTTAAGCTCGGAGATTGCTGAACGCCCAGGATCGGGACTTCTCTACCTCACTGTAGCGATGATTTTCATCGCTACAGTGAGGTAGAAGACCAATTTTGCCCTCATAGTGATGAAAAACATCATTAAAGATGGCGGTTTTACATTTTTTGACCAAAGAGATAGTCTGAGACGATGTTTTTCATCGTTAAACGCATGGAAAAATGAATTCAAGTCTTGTTAACGATGAAAAACATGCTTAATGCCACAGAAGTTCCTACTCCATCTAAACTCACTGATATAGCAGCAAATTTAGTAAGCAGCCGCAGCAAAGTAAGCTATATTTTTGTAGGTGTCGGTGTTAGGTGTCGGTGTTAGGTGTGGGTGTTAGGTGTTAGGTGTTGGGTGTTAGGTGTTAGGTGTTAGGTGTTAGGTGTTGGGTGTTGGGTGTTGGGTGTTAGGTGTTAGGTGTTGGGTGTTGGGTGTTAGGTGTTAGGTGTTAGGTGTTGCTCCTGCCCGTAATATCGCTCTTATCTTTGGTCATAAATTAGGCAAGAAAATTAGTTGCACATGCAACTAATCAGGCGTATGATAAAACAGTAGCAAGTGCAACGATTCGGAAGATTACTACAGCTCAAACGAAGGAGACATGTTTTTATGATCGAAAATAGAAATTCGATACCAAGGTGGGTCTCACTCATTTACCGTTACGGACAGATGTATATTGGCGAGCATTTGAAGAAATACGACATCGGCAGAGGACAGCATATTTTCATCAACGCGCTGTATAAAGAAGATGGTCTTACGCAAGAAGAGTTGGCGGATTATTTGAAGATTGATAAAGGTACGACAGCAAAAGCGCTTAAAAAGTTAGAAGAGCAAGGCTACATAACCCGCACGGTCAGTAAAAAAGATAAGAGATGCAACGAAGTTCATCTAACGGAGAAGGCGCTGTTGATTAAGGGTGATGTGCGGAAGGTCCTAACAGATTGGCGAGAACGTCTTACGTATGGTTTAACAGATGAGGAGAAACAAATGGCTTTGACGATTTTGGAGAAAATGGGAGATAATGCGTCCCGTTTCGCAGAGGAGCAGGTGAAGTCATGAATATGAAGCTTGCAGGTTCACTGTTTGTCGATAAGCATTTTCATGCTTTAACGCATCGTAATTATCGGTATCTTTGGTTAGGTCAGTGCGTATCGCTCATTGGAACATGGATGCAAAATATTGGGCAGTCTTGGCTCGTTCTGACGATCACTGGCTCGCCTCTTAAGCTTGGCATTGTTGCAGCATGTCAGTTCCTCCCCATCCTTTTATTTTCCTTGTTTGCAGGCATTATTGTCGATAAGTTTCCAAAGAAGAACATCCTGCTTGTTACCCAAACGGTCGCGATGATTCTAGCCTTTACGTTAGCTATACTCGTCTTGACGGATACGGTAAAGTACAGCTACATTATTGTGCTAGCGCTGCTGCTTGGACTTAATAACACGCTGGATATGCCAACAAGACAGTCGTTTAATATAGAAATTGTGGGAAAAGAAGATCTTATGAATGCCATAGCTCTTAATTCAACGACATTTAACATGGCAAGAATCGTTGGGCCTGCGATTGGTGCGGTGATGATGGCTTGGCTGGGTGCTGGTTGGTGTTTCTTGCTCAATGGGGTTAGCTTCCTAGCTGTTCTGTATGGATTGTTTCATATTCAAGCAGCACCTTATGTTAGGAAGAAAAACTCACGCGATGGAATAATGAAGGAAATTAAAGATGGAATTGTCTATATTGCGAGGGATCCCTTACTAGCACAGACTGTGCTTCTCGTAACGGTGATCGGGACACTTGCTTTTAACTTTAATGTACTCATTCCGGTTTTTACTAAAAGTGTGCTGCACATGGGAGAGACGACGTATGGCACGTTAATGTCATGTCTGGGAGTGGGTTCTTTCGTGGGGGCACTTACGATGTCATTTCGCAGTAAGCAAGGGCCAATGCTGAAATTAAGTATTGTAGCTAGCTTAGTAGTTGCGGTTTGTTTGGTCTTAAATGGACTGAGTACCTCCGTTTGGGTCTGTGGTGGATTGTTAGCTTTAACTGGATTTTTCAACATCATATTTGCAACAAATAGTAATTCTTCTCTTCAGATGCATGCCAAAGAAGAGTATCGCGCGCGCGTAATGAGTGTGTATTCACTTGTATTTGCGGGCTCCACGCCGATAGGAAGTATTTTTGCTGGTTTTGTTGCAGATCGATATGGTGCAAATGGGGCTTTCGTCTGTTGCGGAGTGTTAACTGGTGTGCTTTGTCTGATTATTATTTGGAATTATAGGAAGAAATCTGCTGGAAAATCACTAGAAGAGATAGGAACTGCCTCATAAATGAGAGGAAATGTTATTTTTTATAGCAAAAATAACCATTTTTTGGATTGTCAATTGTTGGTGTATCCGATACAATATGAGTTATATTCATGTCGTTATTGGGGAGGGAATCTTGTGCTGGGCTTTTTGAAAAAATGGATGCATACACCAAAGCAGGAACCTACGAACGCTGTGGATTATAAAACGATGGAAATCGACGTTGTTATCAAGTGCTTTGTGTCGGATAAAGACAAGCCGTTTCGTGTGATTTTTAAAGTGGAGAAACAAGGCTCATTCTTTTCCAAAGATATTTTCGTGAAAAATGTGGATATTAAGACACCCTACGAACTGGTTTATAACTTCTCCACACTTGGAATGAACTATGAAGAGCTGAAGAAGTACGAAAGCACAGATCATGCTGAGTACAGCTTCGCGACTTTGGAAGAAGCCAAAAAGGTGAAAGATACAACAGTCGACTACATACGCTTTCTTATCCGTGAGCATCAACAAGAAACACTCGCAAAAATATCATAGGATTCGACCAAAAAGGAGCTAGCGAGGATTCTCGTTAGCTCCTTTTCTGTATAACCTCGCGGCGCTGTAGTTTATTATAATGCTGGCCTTAAGGAAGGTTTCTTTATTTTGCTGATTCACCTGCAGCGGCTTCCGTTTTGTGCTGCTGCACGATTTCTTTCAGTCGGAATTGGCGAAGCTTCGTAATCGATGCGAATTTGGAATCAGCACCCTTGATTTCGAAAAATACTTTGCCATCCTGAATCTGTAGAATCTTCCTTGTATTCACATAGCAATCCGTATTGACCTTGAAAAAGGAGCTGTTTGTAGTAATTTCTTGAATTTGCTCAGTGGTCATGCGTTTTTTAATGTGATAGTTTTTCCCATGGAAAGAGACGAGCCCATGTTCTCCGACACGGAAGTACATAATATCCTTCTCCAGTGCGAAATCTTCATAGGTGTTTCTAGTTTCGAGCGCTACATTCATTTTGTAATCCCCCTTTTAAAATGATAACGCTTACATTGAGAACGTTTTCATCTTACCATATTTTATAAGAGATTTAAAGTAGTTTTAAACGTTAGATACCAAAAGATCTAACTCTCATGAGTTAGATCCGATAGTTAACAGCAGATTTTGACGAATTAAATCGTATTTCCCCGGAAATAATTAGACGACTACGTTGCGAGCTACCCAGACGCCTGCAGCCCCAGCTTGGGCCAAACCTCTTGTAATTCCTGCCCCGTCACCGCCGCAGAACAAGCCTTGTATCTCGGTTTCGAAACTTGCACTAAGTTTAGGTCGAGCGGAATAGAATTTCGCTTCAACACCATAGAAAAGAGTATGCTCAGAAGCGATGCCTGGCGTTACCTTCTCAAGCGCTTGAATCATTTCAATTAAACTTTTCATGGTGTTGTATGGAAGAACAAGTCCTAGATCACCAGGAACAGCTTCTGATAATGTCGGCTCAAGGAAGCCTTCGCGAATCCGATCAGCCGTTGACCTGCGTCCGCGCATGATGTCTCCATATTTCTGCACGATAACACCGCCGCTGGATAAGTCATTCGCATGTTTACATATTTCCCGCGCATATTCATTCGGCTTATCGAAAGGCTCAGTGAATTTATGAGAAACGAGCAGGGCGAAGTTCGTATTACTGGAGCCTAGGGCTGGATCCTTGTAAGAGTGTCCGTTCGCTGCCATGACGCCGCTGTGATTCTCGACCACAACATGACCGGATGGATTGCTGCAAAATGTACGTACTCGTGTACCCACCGATGTATTATAAATGAACTTACCTTCATAAAGATGCTCGTTGATTTCGCGCATAACGACATCCGACGTTTCTACGCGGACGCCTACGTCGACTTGATTGTTATACATTTTAAGTCGGCGCTTTTTAAGTACTTGGGTTAACCATGCAGAACCGTCTCTACCTGGAGCTAACATCACTTGTTTACTATGAATTTCAGTGCCATCCTTCATACGAATGCCTTGGATGACATGCTTGTCCTCCCGTTTGAAAGTTAGGATATCTTCAACTTCAGCTTTGAACTGCATATCGATACGTGTTTTCAAATGTTCATAGATGGATTTCAAAATCATCAAGTTTTGCTCGGTTCCCAGATGTCTAACCTGAGCGCGAAGCAGCTTTAAGCCTGCAGCATAGGAGCGCTGTTCTATATCTTTTACGGCCTCTGTCGTAGGATCCGTAATATTCTCGGTTGCACCATGCTGTAGATTAATACCATCCACATAACGAATCAGATCGATTACTTTGGTTGGTGCCAAATAATCCGTCATCCAGCCGCCGAATTCGGTGGTGATGTTGAATTTGCCGTCGCTATAAGCGCCGGCGCCTCCAAAGCCAGCCGTGATGGAACAGGCAGGAAGACAGCCTGAGAAGTCCTTTTTGCCTGCTGGGGGAGGACACAGTTTGATTTTACTTTCCAGGATCGGACAACTGCGGTGGTAAATATCATGGCCTTTGTCTATGAGCAATACTTTAGCGTTAGGGTGAAGCAGTGTCATTTCATAACAGGCAAAAATACCGGCAGGTCCTGCACCAACAACGATAAAATCATAAGTTTTCATTGCAATCTCCTCTGGATCATTCAATTTTGGACACAAAAAAACCCAGCCACACGGGTATGCGAAAGCAAGTACCCGTCGTAGCTAGGAAGTTATGGCTCCCTCTAGAGACCCTTAAGCCAATCCTCAAGGATATACGAACGATTTATGCGTATGTGGCTATTACTTACTGCCTTGATTATCATAATACGAACATTAAATGATGTCAATCGGATAATGTTCGTGTAAATCTTTATACAACAATGGAAATCGTAAAGCTGGTTTCGGTTTCTGAACTGCTGACTTGAACGGTTCCGTTATACTTATCCACTAATTTTTTGACAATGCTCAAACCTAAGCCGGCGTGGAGTCCGGATTCTTGTTTCGTAGAGAAGCCAGGCTCGAATATACTTTTTAGACGATCGCTTGGGATAGGGTCTCCATTGTTGATCACCTTGAATGTAAGTAAATTTCCTTCCAACACACCAATTAAGCGGACTTCTTTGTCCTCTGCCTTTTTGGAAATAGTAACAGCATCAAACGCATTATCGATTAAATTGCTGATGATTCGAACGAGATCTGTCGCTTTGACAGCTCCAAGGTTGATCTGATTTAAATTACCGACTTCATGAATGAATGTAATTTTGCGCTCGACGGCCTGTATAACCTTAGATTGTACAATCGCGCACAAAGCGGGCACGTTAATTTGAATAATGTCATTCAAAGCGGTCGTTTCACCAATAATCTCGGTGGTGTAACGATCTAATTCCGTATATTCTTTCAAATGAACGAGAGAATGTATCGTAGCCACATGATTATTGAAATCATGGCGCTGTTCCTTCATGGAACGGAACAGAGAGCCGATATGATCCACATAAACTTCTTGGATGCTTTCCGCGGTCGCTTCACGATTCCGATTGATGAAGCGGATGCTCAGGATAACTAGAATGAATGCGATTAGTGCAGTTGATCCGATCAGAATGAGCAGGTTCACTTGCTGTTGTTGAATTGATTGTTGTACGGTTTCATAATCGGCTGTCAAACCGATAACAACAGGAGAATCCAGTTGAAGCGGAATGAACATTTTGAGATAAGTTTTCCCATCGATCGTGGTGATAAGCTGCTTTGTTTGCTTCGATTGCATGACGGCTTGCACCATCTCTTGATCCCGATTATCTTTCATCGTGTAGGAACCGAACAATATCTCCCGATCTGTGAACCAAGTGTAGCCTTCCTTTTTATACTGTTCCTGCTGCTTCAGGAAGATCGGTGGATTGTATACGGCAATTTCTTTGGCGCCATTGTTGGAATAGCCATGAATCATTTCATTAATAACAGCATCCACACCCGTTTCCCGTTGATAATCTCGGAAGAACGTATCATGCACGTAGGGATCGAGAATATAATTCGTGCGGCCATCGTAATAATAGCCCCATTTGTCAACAAATTGAGGACTCGTCATGGACGTATTCATGGGTCCTGACCAATAATGAGGCAGCGCTTGGCCGCTTTGTACTTTCGTTTCTTTGGTGTCCAGAAGCTGATTGAACGCTTGAAACCAATCTCGGCTCCACGTTTTGGTACTCATATTAATTTCCTTGGGCTCGGAGGATTTGTAGCCAATAATGTCATCACCGCTTCGTTTCATTAACGTAATATGATCGATCATTAACTCCTTACTGAGAACGGTAAGCTCTTCATTCGTTACTTTCTCAATGTCAGGATCGAGTCGGTATTGTGCTGCTAAGGAAGCTGTACGCAGATTTTGACCGATTAGATTTTCAACATATTTCTCACCTGTTTTGGAATGTTTAATGGAGATGGCGACGTTATCGGCGATAAGCTGCAGCTTGGTTTCAAGCTCAGATGTTAGCATTCTCTTCGTATAATAGTAGAATACGCTATCCGTAAGTAGTACAATTATTAAGGAAATCATTAGGATAGAGATCGAGGAGCGAAGGTGGATTTTCGGTTTTGGTTTATGTGGTCTATTCATATTATCCTCCTAAAAATGGCCATATCTTATCAACTATCATAGTATAAAAATACATAGAATACACACGTATAATGGAGGTATTTATGAAAGTAACATTTCTGGGTTGCGGAGACGGTTTTAGTATCGAGCAAGGGCATAATAGTGCTCTTCTTACTTTTGCAGATACGAATTTATGTATAGATTTCCCTGAGTCTAATCATCTTGGGCTGCATCAATTGGGAATGAAGCTCAATCAGATCGAGCATATTTTGATCACTCATCTGCATGAGGATCACGTGAATGGCTTGCAGAAACTCGCTTTGTATCACCGGGTGTACCCAGGCAGAGTGAAGCCGAAGCTTTATGTACCTACCGGTTTAAAAAACGATTTGTGGCAAATCTTGCGCCACGGATTGGAGCTGACAACGCGGGGCAAGCGTGTGTTTGAGGACTATTTTGACGTCGAATGTGTGGAAAATAAGTTTACGGTAGCGGGTGTGGAATTCGAACTTGTCCCTACCTTGCATGTGCCAGACATGCTTAGTTACGGCCTTCTATGCAAGCCGTACTTCTACTTTAGCGGGGATACTAGGTTGGATGAAAGCTACATTCGGAGTATCGCTGATGAGGTGCAAACCATTTATCACGAATGTCATATGCAAGATGATCAGCTGCCGTCGCATACGTCACTTGAGGAACTGCTGACGCTGCCAGAAAGCATTCAAGCGAAGATGATTCTAATGCATTACGTGGATGATTATGTGCAGCCTGATCGGCGGCAGAAGTTTCATCAGGAGTATAAGTTTCGGTTGGCTGAGCCTTTGCTAGGGTATATATAGAGTGACATGTTGATAAGCCTCAAGCAGTGTATATCTTGCAGCTAATGAAGGACCTACCTTATAATAGTTCTTACAAGGGAGGCGGTAAATATGGCAAATCAATTTGCCGGAATAAGTAACGACTCATGCAAAGCCTTTCATTAGGGCGATCTTTGCATGGGGTGATTGGAGTCGTGATCGCCCAAGAAAGCTTAAATCGTTTCTAGTAATGGGGCTTTGCAACTTATTTTGTTTTTATCAAAAATAAGGGGCTGAAAAGCAATGAATCAACCATTCATTAGAAACCATCAATATAATGATATCAAGAAGCAGGTCGGTCTGCTGCAAAGTACTTGTAACTCCGTTTCCGATCGGAAAGTGGTAGAGTCGGTGCGATATAACGCGCAAGCCAAACTGAACGAGGTGTTCCCGGATGCGAATGAGCTGCAAAAGCAAGCACTGGGGAATATAACGTTACTGCAAACAGCAGAAGAGTTCCAGCGCTATTTGCGTTCCTTGGAGCCTTATTTGGCGGAATTTGCGCACGTGACGGAAAATCAGCTGAAGAAGCTTTTTCCCAAAATCAAAAAATTGAAGGTGCCCGACTTAACGGCCATCGACTATCGATACGTGACGTATCTCGGCTGGATCGATATCGCGACGAATAAATTGTTCCTCGTTTATCATCTGAATGGGAAACTCGTTGGAATAGAAGGGAAATATACGCCGACGAATAAGAAAGGCGTTTGCTTCGTATGTAATCGGCATGAAGAGGTTGCGTTATTTACGGCGGTGACCAAATGGAAGCCGGCAAGCGCTACGCCTGATTACTACAGAGCAATTGGCAATTACTTGTGTGTGAACAGCGAGGCTTGCAATAAGAATATAACCGATGTTGCCGTGTTGGAGAAATTCATACAGGATGTATTGGTTGGTCCGTAATCGCCGCGCAATGTATAGATGAGGAAGGAATCAATAAAGGAGCTGCCCCGAAGGTCATCAAGACCTGAAGGGCAGCTCCTTTTCTCACATGTGCGTCTTATCTGAAAATATGTCCAATGGTCCTTGAATATCGTCATGGTAACGTTTTCGCAAAGTTATTATAGTTAGGTTGTGGTAAACAATTGAGCAACGGGGTGATGAAGGATAAGCGATTGTAAGGTTAGCGTAAACGTTCTAGTGGTACGGGGAGTCCATTATTCTGTGTTCAAATTGAAGGGAGATTATATACATGGTTAAGATGAAAAGTTATCAAATGATGGGTTTAGCCGGGCTATCCTTGGCAATGGTGCTATCAGGTTGTTCTTCAGCTAAAACGGCAACTTCGTCACCAGCTGCGGCAACACCTGCAGCTTCCGCGGCAGCTACTAAAGCGCCTGAACCTGCGAAAAGCGCGGAAAAAGTTACCGTGAACTTCTGGACGCCATTCTCAGGTAATGATGGTCCATTTATGAAAAAAATCGTCGACAATTACAATAAATCACAAGAAAAATATACCGTGAAAATGACGATTCAGCCGAACGGCGATTACTATAAGCTGCTGGATACTGCGATTGCAACGAAAAAAGGTGTTCCGGATGTAGCGATCATGCATCTTGACCAAACGCCTACGTATATTGCTAAAGATTTGCTGCAGCCATTGGACGAAGTAGCAAAATCCGTTGGTGTTGAAAAAAGCAACTTCCCTGCGGCAACCGTGGATTATTCAACAAAGGATGGCAAATGGTACAGCATTCCACTTGATGTTCATCCATTGATTATGTACTACAACAAAGATTTGTTCGCAGCTGCGGGAATTAAAGCGCCCCCAACAAACCGGCAAGAATTTGTAGATGCAGCGAAAAAGCTAACTGACCCTTCCAAAGGTGTTTGGGGAGCGGCAATGCCGACCTTCTGGATTCAAAATTTCTTGTTCCCAACGATCCTATTCCAAAACGGCGGAAGCTTTTTAGATGATAAAGGAAATATCGCATATAACTCACCAGCAGGTGTTGAAGCCGTTACATTTATGAGAAGCTTAACGGAGATGAAAGTATCCCCTCCTACTGTTGCGCAAGATGGTGACTTTAACTTGTTCCAACAAGGGAAAAGCGCTATGCACTTCAATGGTCCTTGGTCCAAGGATGCTTTCGACAAAGCCAAGATCAACTATGGTGTTGCACCCGTTCCACAACTAGGAACAGTTAAACAAGCCGTTTTCGGCGGATCACATAACTTCGTCATTCCTAAATCAACTACTGATGCCAATGTTCTTGCCGGTGCAGGTGATTTCTTGAAATTCGTATCAGCCAATTCGATTGATTGGGCAGAGTCCGGTCAAGCGGTTGCTTCGAAAGTCGTACGTGACAGCGCTGCGTTTAAAGCAATGACACAGCAACAAACAGAAGTTGCTAAGGAATTTGATTATGTTCAATTTGCTCCTAAAGTATTAAATTGGGGCCCAATTTCTGACAGTATTTGGACAGAGTTAGCGAATGCTTTGCAAGGTAAAAAGGATCCGAAAGCTGCGCTCGATGATGCAGCAGCCAAATCTACACAAGCGATGAAAAAGTAATTCATAGTGAAAGGAAGGAAGGCGGGTATCGTTTACCCGTCTTCAATTCTAAGTATAGGAGGGAATTCGTTGTCAACAACATCCAATTGGAAATCAAAGCTGACTTCAAGCTTATTCATATTGCCGTATTTTCTAGCCTTTTTAGCGTTTACGCTCTTTCCAATCATTTATGGCTTTATCATTAGTTTAAAGCAATATAATTTACTGGATCCTGTACATCCGTTTGTAGGATTAGATAATTATAAGCAAATTTTTACGAAGGGTACGCAACCTAATGACCTCTTCTTCATTGGGATGAAAGCGACTTTGAAGTTTGTCGTCTTTTCGGTTCCATTTTTAGTTATTGTAGGCTTAGGCTTTGCTTTGCTGCTAAATGCACTTCCCGCAAAACTCCGGTCACTTTTTCGGTCGATTTATTTTATTCCCTATGCGGTTTCGGCAACGGTAATGGCCGTAATTTGGAAGCGAATGTTCGATGTTACCGGCGGATTTATCAATATGTTTATAGCAAAGCTGGGAATTCGTGAGTTCGACCCGGTTCCATGGCTGCTGGATAGCCCCTTCGTATGGTTCGCATTAGTTATTGCTACGCTTTGGTGGACCATTGGCTTCAATATGATTATCTTTGTAAATGCACTAAATGGTGTACCTGAGGATCTTTATGAAGCAGCAAAAATAGATGGAGCGAATGGCTGGGACAGACTTAAAAGCATTACAGTCCCGTTTATTAGACCCGTAATTATCTTTGTACTCATTACTTCGACCATTGCATCCTATAATGTCTTCGCCCAGCCCAATCTAATGATGGGGGATAAGGTTGAAGAGACGAAGGTTTTATTAATAGGTATTCTGCAAACGGCTTACACAGCCAGAGAAATTGGTTCTGCTTCTGCCATGGCTATTTTGATGGGATTAATGATTATGGTTGTTTCTATTATTCAATTTAAAGTCACAAATAGAAAGGAGTAGAGGACGATGAAACCTTCGAAGATTTTTTATGTGCTGTTGGCTTCGCTGCTAGGCATTGTTTTTATCCTTCCAATGCTATGGATGTTTTCAAATTCATTTAAAACTGATGCTGAAGTGATGGCGCCCGTGTTTCATTTGCTGCCTAAAGAATTTACATGGGATAATTTCCATACGATTTTTGTAGGCGGAGATGTTGAGGTTCCGATCTTTCGCTGGATTTTTAATTCATTTTTCGTAGGCTTTGCCGCAACGGTCTTGGTTCTATTGCTGGATACTATGGCCGCTTATGCGTTAACCAAGCTCGATATTCCTTTCAAAAAAACATTGTTTGCTTTATTCATTGGCTCATTAATGGTCCCAGGGATTATTTCCTTCCTGCCTCAATATTTGAGTTTCAGTAATTTGAATTTGATCAATACGTATTATGTACTCATTTTGCCGTATTCCGGCGGAGCTCTCGGTGTATTTTTGTTAATTCAATTTTTTCAATCCTTTCCACATGAAATTATTGAAGCTGCTAGAATCGACGGGGCTAATAAATGGCACGTTTTCACGTCCGTACTGCTGCCTTCTTCCGTTTCAATTGTTACAACACTTGCTATTTTCACCTTTATGAATGTTTTCAATGATTACGTGTGGCCGTTCTTCACAGTTACAGACTTGGGAATGCGAACACTTACAGCAGGAGTTGCCGTTATGGCAACCGGAAGCTTTACGGCTTCCTATGGTAAATTAATGGCGTTAGCCACATTATCAACGATCCCAACACTAATTATATTTATAATTGGTCAGAAGCAATTCATTCAATCTATTACAGCCACAGGAGTTAAACAGTAAAAAGGAACGCTGTCAAAGGTGGTTTGTCATATGCGCATGTTGATTACTTTACTAGGTTGTATCCTGCTATTGGCGGGATGTTCGAAAGGGGTTGTAGAGGAAGCTGTGAAGGAAACCAAAAGTACGGTATCGCCATCCAAGGAAGCGAAAACATTTACGAATCCCATACTAGACAACGGAGCCGATCCATGGGTCACTTCGAAGGATGGGACCTATTATTACACGCATACAACGGGAAACTCAATTCGAATATGGAAGTCGCAAACGTTAACAGGGCTTTCAAATGCTGAATATAAAGACGTCTGGTTTCCACCTGTTTCAGGACCTAATACTTCAAACATTTGGGCACCTGAATTACATTTTCTCAAAGGAAAATGGGTTATCTACTATGCAGCAGATGACGGTCAGAATGAGAACCATCGGATGTTCGTGCTTGAATCAGAGACAGAGGATCCACTAGGGAAATATATAGACAGGGGAATGATGGACACTTCGGGCAGATGGGCTATCGATGGAACAACGCTGCAAAAAGAGGATGGATCGTTATATTTCATTTGGTCGGGCTGGGAAGGTACGGTGAATGTGAGTCAACATTTGTACATTGCACCGATGAGCAATCCGTACACGATTAGCGGAAAACCAGTAGAAATCTCAAGACCCACCTATGACTGGGAGTTGGTCGGGAATCCTACGATTAATGAAGGTCCTCAGGTATTGATGCATAAGGATCAAGTTTTTGTTATTTATTCGGCAAGCGGCAGCTGGACAGATGACTATTGTTTAGGGATGCTGAGCACACAGATGAAAAGTGACTTGTTGAATCCTGCCTCATGGAAAAAACATGAGAAAGCCGTATTTTCAAAAACAGATCAGGTATTCGGACCTGGTCATAACTCTTTTGTGAAATCACCAGATGGGAAAGAGGACTGGATTCTGTATCATGGTGCGAAAACGCAAGGCTCTGGCTGGAATCGCAACGTACGCATGCAGCCTTTTGGGTGGAATCCGGATGGATCGCCTAATCTTGGAACTCCGATTGCGGAAGGCATTCCAATTGCGGTGCCTAGCGGTGAATAGAATTTGATAAAACAAGGCTGTCCTCAAGGTCAATGACCTTAGGGATAGCCTTTGCCATTCATATCGATCTAAAAATATGTCCATTACTGGAGTAATTAGGTCATTGGATTCATCTATCCTACTTTGTATAATTAAGAGATACTATATTTTAAATCGGGGGATTCAAGTGAGCGGTAAGCAACGATCAAGATTAAGCGCCACATTACTCCTTATCCTAATGAGTTCATTCACAATAAGCTGCAGTCAACAGCCGAACATCCATACAGAAGAAGCCAGCTCTAATAAGCTGAGAATCACCTTTTGGTCTCCGTTTAGCGGAGGCGATGGACAATTTATGGCGGAATTAATCCAGCAATATAATAATGAGAATAAAGATTACGTTAAAATAGAACAGATTAATAATAATTCAGGAGATTATTACCCCAAGCTCTCAACGGCAATCGTGACAGAAGAAGCGCCTGATATCGCGATTGTACACTCAGCCAAGTATTCCCAATATGCGCCAGCGGGCTTCCTGACAGATTTGAATGAACTGGCAGTCGAGGCTGGCGTTAATTGGAACGATTTTAATCCGACGATTTTGAAAAGCACGATTGCCGAAGATAAGCATCTGGGAATTCCGCTAGATACGCATCTGGAAGTCATGTACTATAACAAAACTTGGCTGAAGCAAGCCGGCCTTCTAGATGAGAAAGAAAAGCCTATCTTATCCAATGGCGAAGAGGGGTTTATTCAATTTTTGCAAAAAATCCGTGCGAGTGTACCGGAACATATATCTCCTCTGGCCGAGCCGAATGTGCGAATTGACTCCTTCTGGTTATGGTATTCTTTCTATAATCAGATGAATATGGATGGTGGACGATTCTATACCGACGATGGAAAAGCGGCAGCCATTGATAATCCTTCTGCACTGCAATCCTTGAAATTTGTGAATTCTCTTTATAGCAGTAAGCTCATCCATCCTAATATTAACGATACAGTTCAAACCTTTGCTAAAGGCAATGCAGCCATTTTAATTACAGGCGTATGGGCAACGGGTACTTTTGAAAAAGCTGCAGATTTGAATTTTGGTGTCACCAAAATACCTCAAATCTACGATCATCCAGCGGTTTGGGGAGACTCTCACACGTTTTCTCTTCCCTATCATGAGAAGCCGGATAAGCAAAAGCAGATCGCAGCCCTTAAATTTGCCAATTGGGTAGCGGCTCACGGTGCAAGCTGGGCGAAAGCCGGTCATATCCCGGCTGTTAAGAAAGCTGTAGAATCAAAGGAGTTTCAGCAGCTTAAATATCGTCCGGACTATGCCAGCTCGGCGGATGATGTGACATATTTTCCGAATCAACCGCGACAGGGAACGATTAATGATGAACTTGTGCGTGAGTTTGAAAAGATGATGGTGGGACAGACAACACCACAAGAGGTGCTGCATAATGCGCAAAAGATCATTAATACCAATCTTCAGATTCAGCAGAATACAGCTCCGAAATAGATTGCAGTGGATCAAAAATCTGCCTATTGCTGCAAAGCTCATTATTATTAGCTTTATTCTTATTGCCGTTCCGCTTGGTATTGCCAGTTATTTGACTTATACGAGCTATTCAGCATCTATTCAAAAAAACACCGGCAAATATCAGATGGACGTGGTGAAGGAATTAACAGCTAATATTGATACCTATATGAATGAACTCAATTTGTTAACCTTGCTGCCTTACCAATCACAGCAAATACTGAAATATATGGAAGCTGGCGGCTCGAATGCAAATCTTTCGTTTAACGAAAGGGTAACAATCGAGGATTTTACGAAGCGTGTTTTTGCTAATGGAAGAGTGGATATTTCAGGTCTAACCCTGTATAGAGTCTCTGGCGGTACTTACACGGCCATGTTGGAGGAGCAAGCTAATTATTCGCTAAAACGTGTAGAAGATGAACCTTGGTATGAAAAAGTATCCAAGACGGGAAAAGTCGTTTATATCGGTACTTTCAACAAAAATGGTTTAGATACAAATAACCAGGTGTATTCCTTTGCCAGAAAAATACGCAGTGTAGACACGGGGAAGGTTTTAGGCTATTTGGTGCTGGATGTGGATAAAAACGTTATTCGCAACAAAATTGAAGCTATTTCCAACGATAAGAAGAACATTATGATCGTCGATAGTGAGGGATCGATGATCTATAAAAGCATGGAATATTGGATTGATTCCGATAAATTGCTGCCATATAAAGGTGCGGGAACTGTTGTTTATAAGCAAGACAAGGATACGGAGCTGTTATCCTACTATACTTCACCCTTTACGGGCTGGACGATGATCGAAATGGTACCGCTTGCCACTCTGCTTCAGGATACCGTTTATGTGAAGAACTATATTATCCTGATCGGAGCTGTTTGCTTGCTCCTTGCATTCATCATTTTCACTATTTTCGCCTTGCGCATTACGAATCCGATTAGTGAATTGCGCAATTTAATGAAAAAGGTTGTTGTCGGAGACTTACATGTATCGATTCCCATCAGCAGCCGTGATGAGATTGGGCAGCTAAGTCAATCTTTTAATATCATGGTGTCAAAGCTCAGTGACTTAGGTTATCGTCTCTATGAATCGGAAATTAGAGAGAAGAATGCGCAAATATCTGCTTTGCAGAGCCAAATTAATCCGCATTTTTTGTATAATACGTTAGGTTCGATCAGCATGTACGCAGAAATACAAGGCAACCGAGAAGTGGTTAAAATGACCAATAACTTAAGCAAGCTGCTGCGTTACAGCATCAATAGTCACAAAAGCCAAGTACCGCTTAATTTGGAACTAGACCATGTGAAAGGCTATATGGCTATCCAGCAAATCCGTTTTGAGGATAAAATTCAGTTCCACGTAAATATTGAGCCGGAGCTGCTCTCCTATTCCGTAATTCGGTTTATTTTACAGCCGATCGTTGAGAATAGTATTGTGCACGGCATTGATAAGGGGAATGGATATGGCAACATTATTCTTACAGGAAAGAAACAGGAAGATCATATGCTGATCACCATTCAAGATGATGGAGCAGGTATGAGCGCGGTTCAATTGCAAAATTTACTTGATAAAAAATTCGATTTTGCCTCAGCTGAGGAAGGCACAGGCGGTCATGGTTTAATGAATGTACACCGAAGAATTGCTTTGCGCTATGGTAATCAGTATGGCATTAAGATAGAGAGCAGCCTTAAACAAGGAACAACCATTTTCCTTACTTTACCGCTCATAGAAGATCATCTTGAAGGGGGTAAAATGGATGCCTAATATACTAATCGTAGATGACGAAACGATTTTTCGTAAAGGTATTCGGCTAATGATTGCAGAGATGCAATCTGAATGGATTGTTATTGCGGAAGCTATGGATGGCGCGGAAGCCTTAGAAAAAATAGAAGAACTGCAGCCCGATTTGATTATTACAGATATCAAAATGCCACGGATGGACGGTATCCAGCTGCAATATATTGTGAAAGAACGTTACCCGCAGATTGCTTGTGTTGTGATGAGCGGGTATAACGATTTCCAATACGCTCGTGAATCCCTAAGATTAGGGGCAAAAGACTACTTAATGAAACCTTTTGAAAGAGAAGAGTTATATGATTTACTTGGCAAGCTGCAGGAAGAGTTGGCGCTAGAAAAGCAGCAAAATAAAGTCAATGCCAAAGATAGACAAGTACAGAATCAAATGCGTCACCATGTATTAGCAGGTCTACTAACGGGGAGCATTCATCATGCAGAGACTGAGCTGCTTGAGAATGTAGGCATTCTATTTCCACATCCTAATACCAGCTGCTTGGTTGCTAAGCTTGATCGAGACTCAGTAACGGATGAAAGATATTACCAAATGAATCCATCTTTGTTTACCGTCTACATGCAGCAATTTATTCAGGAGAGCATCGACAAATCCTTACTTGGGCATGTCTTTATTTTACATGATAACGAGGTTGTCGCTTTAATCAATCATGAGGAAGGAGAATCCTCGTATGCAGAAATAGAGAAACTAACAAACCGGATCCGCAAAGAAATTCGCGGGCAATCCAATTTTACAATCACGTTTGGACTAGGCAGTCCTGCTAAGGACTTGGAGTCGATTTCTAAATCCTACAAGGAAGCGGGATTAGCTTTATTGTACCGATTGGTTATTGGCGGAGATCGCTTGCTTTCTAGCGAGACCATCGCCGAGATGAAGATGGAGAAGTTCGAATGGCATTCCTCCGATTGGAACCTGCTCAATCAGTTTGTCCAAGAAGGCGATTTGGTTAATGTACAATACCAAGCTAGTCAATTTGTAACCAAGCTTTGCCAACAATGGCATGACCCCGAAATCATTCAACAGCAAATATGCAAAATGCTGCTTCACTTCTACGAACAGGCTGTCAATTTGGCTGTGGTTAAACAGTGGCTGCAGGCTACTGATGTGAAGCAAGTGTTGATGGATATTTACTCCATTTCGTCCAGTAAAGAATTGATCGAACGCTGCCAGAAACTGTTAGGTGATTTAAGTGTTTGCATGGCGAATCGCAAGAAAAAGTTTGTAACTAGTCCAGTTGAATTGGTTGTGCGCTATGTCGAAGAACACTATGCAGAATCGATTACCCTAAACATGATGGCAGAAATCGTTTATCTGAGTCCGTCCTATCTAAGCAGCTTATTTAAAAGCAAGCAAGGTCAGTCTTTTATCGATTTTCTTACGGAAAAACGAATTGAAAAAGCGAAAACGATGCTGCTCTACTCGGATGAGAAAATTCAAGTGATCTCGGATTCAACGGGCTTTACGAATATTCGGCACTTCAATCGCGTGTTTAAAACGCTTACGAATCGAACTCCTACCGAATACCGTGAGGGTAAGAATACGATATAACCTGAGCCATTCAAAGTCATTTAACTTTGAATGGCTTTTTCACTTTTTGAAGTATCGGAGTGAATAGGTAAACTTTTGTGTACGTGCACTTCTAGGCATTCCCCCACATAGACTAATAGTAATCTCTAAGCGGAGGCTACCGAAGCAGTCATGCTCCGCAATACGCTCAAGGGGGTAGCTGGAATGCCTGGATTGTTTGGTACAATTGCTTTGTTGATCAAGCAGCTAACGCTACTTGTGTCCTACGTCAAAAATAATGCGTTTCCACAACCTCTCACAGAGGAAGAAGAAGAAAAGCACTTACGCTTAATGGCTGAGGGGAACGACAACTCCCGTAATAAGTTAATTGAACATAATTTAAGACTCGTTGCGCATATTGTGAAAAAATTCGACAATACAGGAGAAGATCTGGAGGATTTGATCTCGATCGGTACGATTGGATTAATTAAGGCGATTGAGTCGTTTTCGCCGAACAAAGGGACCAAGCTCGCGACGTTTGCGGCTCGCTGCATTGAGAACGAGATCTTGATGCATCTTCGCTCATTGAAGAAAACGCGCAAAGATGTGTCCTTGCATGATCCCATCGGAACGGACAAAGAGGGGAACGAAATTACGTTGATCGACATCCTCGGGACGGAAGCGGACGATGTCGTGGATAAGGTGCAGCTCAAGATAGAGAAAAGTAAAATATATCGGAACTTAGAGATCTTGGATGATCGGGAGAAGGAAGTCGTCGTTGGCCGGTTTGGGCTGGAGCTTGGCGGGGAAGAGCGGACGCAGCGGGAGATTGCGAAGGAGCTCGGCATCAGCCGCTCCTATGTGTCGAGGATTGAGAAGCGGGCGCTGATGAAGCTGTATCATGAGTTTTATAAGGCGAAGCGGTAAAGATAATGAATCGCATACTTCATTTATTTGGGACCTGTGCAAGTCACGGAGGTGAAGTGTATGACATTAATTCATATCGAAAATGCCAGTAAGTATTATATGATGGGCGAGGAAACGATTAAAGCATTAGATGATGTCTCGTTAGATATTGATCATGGAGAGTACGTGGCTATTATGGGACCGTCAGGTTCCGGCAAATCAACGCTGATGAACATCATCGGGTGTTTGGATGTTGTAGATAAAGGTATCTATGACCTAGATGGTCAAGCAATAAACGTGCTTAAGGATTCTCAGCTTGCAGATATTCGTAATCAGAAGATTGGATTTGTTTTTCAGAGTTTCAATCTGCTGCCGAGATTAAATGCCTATGAGAATGTGGAGTTGCCTTTGATCTATCGGGGAATGAGTAAAAAGGAAAGAGAGCCGCTCGTTTTACATGCACTAGAATCGGTGGACTTGCTGGATCGTAAGAAGCATTTTCCATCAGAGTTATCTGGTGGACAGCAGCAGCGTGTTGCGATTGCGCGATCGTTGGCAGGAGATCCTCCGATCATCTTGGCGGATGAGCCTACAGGTGCGCTGGATTCTAAGACGGGTGTGGAGATTTTAAACATTTTAAAGAGATTAAATGCACAGGGTCGGACGATTATTTTGATTACGCATGACTTATTTATTGCCCAGCAGGCGAAGCGGATTGTGCGGTTTCGGGATGGGCGGTTGAATGAAGTTGTTTAGTGTTTATAAGGCCGGAACTCCGAATAAGGGGTTCCGGTTTTTTTATGCACCTCACAGTCGCACAATCTAAGTGGTTCAAATCCACTCGGTAAACTTTACCCTTTAAAGTGCCGCAGCCGAAGTAGAGGTCTCCTAATCCAGCGGGGTTAGGATTGGCAGGGTGTCTCTCGTAAGAGGGAATCCTAAGGGCAGGTAAAATCCAGCCCGGAAAGCGGTGAACCAGAGGTGGCGGCGATGTTGGGTGACCCGCCAAACAAACGGGGAAACTTATGCAAATATGTATATCTTGCAGGTAAACAAACAAAGGGATATGACCTTCCAGGCTCATCGACGTGATTAGGATCAGGATGGATGGAATAGAATGTGCAGATAAACGAGGGAAGTCTCGTAGTCTCTTAGTCTCCTTGACGTAAACGTAGGTAACCTAAGTAGCTGATGTCGGCGTTCTTCCTCAAAAATTAAAGGAGAACGTGTGGCGCTACCCCCACTGTCTGCTAAATTGCGACATATTTGCTTTCTTTTACGTCGCTCTGAACGATTCATGAACCTTCCCCTGCCAGATATAATAAATACCATAGCAAACAGATCAGGAGGGGATAGTATGACTAAAATGTCGGAAATTACACGAATGTACGAAAAAGGCAATTACGCTAACACCTATAAAGAGGTGGCAGCAACAAATCCCGGATTGGCGTGGCGGGAAGGCATGATTAGTGGAAATGGCGAAAATGGGTATATCACGTCAGGATCGCCTTATACGGACAGCTTTATTTTTCAAAATATGTGGTTCAACTATCCGTCTCGAGATCCAAGAGCGATTCCAGGAGAATTAACGGGGCAGCTTGCTGATGCCAGATGGAATGTTTTTAAACAAAACGATCAATGGAAGATTACTTTTCCGGACGGTAAAACGAGGGTAAGAACCTATTTTTATAGTTATCATCCGGGACACCAGCTCAGATTAGGCGTGACTGATAAGGGAGCCGTGTCTGATTATGAGAGATGGACGAATTATGAAACGGCCGAAACCGGAGTACGATACACCGATGAATTTGGCGAGTGGATCCGAACCTCGTTTACATCCAGAGAAGACAATGTTTCGATTACGAAGATCTCACAATCCTGTGAAGGCGCTAAGATCAACATGATCATCTCCATTGATGACATTTCGAGCATGTACAAATCGAGGGATGGTATGTCTGAGCTAACGGCGCTTCAATACAAAAAGCTCGTGGAACCGAGTGCGGCATATATCGCGCAGGTTGCCCATTACCCATCCTATCAGGACAGCGAGCTGAGCAATGGTGGGTATGCAGGTCTGACGCAGATTATAGTTGTTAATGGAACCAAGAAGAGAGTACTGCTCGCTGACACGAATGAACCGATGAATGTAGGAATGGAACAGAATCCTGCGATCCAAGTGATCGACGCCGACGCCGTATATTTAATTACGCAATCGAACAGGACATTTGATATGGGCAAAATCGAAGATTTTGCCGGAATGACGCAATACGCTATCGTAGACAATTTATTTCAGAACACGAATGCGGTCGCTGAAAAATATAAAGATGCCTATGGTAAATTCGATTATCAAGCTGCACTCACGCCTCACGTCCTAAAGCATTCCGCAGAATTTAACGCTGCACAATTTACTCTTACAGGCGACGAGGATGACAAGAGCGCTGACAACGTAACGCTAATCAACGCACAAAAGGCATCAAAAACTAGAATCAATCATGCTTTTATGGAGCAGGTGTACAACCAAGGACGATATGCCTTACTATGCTGCAGCGGTTCAAGCGCTCCGCGCTTGTATGGGATGTGGACCGGGGAGTGGAATCCTGGCTGGCGAGGTATCTATACGCTTGACGCCAATGTGAATTTACAGGTTTCTCCGATGAATACAGGCCATTTCACGCAAGCGCAGCTTGGATACATCACTTTCTTTTTGAGAAACACGCCCGACTTCGAATACAATGCGCGAATGGCCTATGGGATGCATGATGCCCTGCAGGTGTCGGTAAACTCGGACATCGACAGGGCAATGCATGTGGAATACGACAATGACTATCCGTTTGAATATTGGAATGCTGGAGCGAGCTGGTGTCTGCTCCCGATCTTCGAGTATTGGCAGTGTTACGGCAATGGGCAGATTCCGATCAAAGACAACATGAGAATTCATGATCTGAAACCGCTTCTCAGTATAAAGGACGGTGGGCTGACGGATGAAGAGTTCAGTCAATTGATCGAAAATGGATTTCTAGATTTGGAAAAGGATATTTTACTTCCGCTGCTGACAAAGCAGGCTAATTTCTGGGAGCAGCTATGTACGCCGGAATACTATACGGATATAAACGGTAATGCGTGCTATGAGAAAGGCAAAACTGCGTTAAATCCAGGCGAGAAATATTTGCTTATCCCTACCTACTCTCCAGAGAATAACCCGATCGGTTACAACAGTACGATTACGGCAAATGCCACGATGGATATTGCTGCAGCGCGGGATGGACTGCATATGGTCATATCCATGGAAAAAGCAGTAAAGCGCGACGGATATGAAACTGCTGTCACCAAATGGGAAGTATTGTTAGGACTAATGCCGGATTATAAGGTTGACAAAGACGGCGCTTTACGCGAATGGGCGATGAGTGAATATACGGAAAACAACAACCACCGCCATTTAAGCCATCTCTATCCGGCATGGCCTGCTTACGAAACGCAGAACAATACGGAGTTGACGGAAGCAGCAATTATCGCGGTTGAAAACAGAAATAAATACAATACAGGAGATGCGACGGCGGGGCACGGCTGGATGCATAAGGCGCTGGTCTATGCCAGGTTAAAAAACGGCGACGGGGTCGTCTCGTCCCTTCTGCCGATGATGATGGATTCCGGTTATTACACTTCCTTGATGACAGACCATGACACAAACAGAAGAAACGACTGCTATTGTACGGATACATTATTTGGTACTGTGGGGGCAGTAAATGAAGCGCTGCTATTTTCCAATACAGGTGAAATTGAAATACTTCCGGCGCTACCCTCTGAATGGAAATCGGGGTCAATAAAAGGATTAATGGCAAGGACCCGGGTAGAGGTTAGTGGGTTATTTTGGGACACTAACATTGCATGTGTTACATTAAAATCAGTTGTAAATCAAAATGAAGTAAAAGTAAAAGTGGGTATTCCTTGGACAAAAGCAATGGTTAACGCCCAAGAAGTAGAGGCGCTTGACGATGAATTTGGTAAACATATTCGCTTAACGCTGAATTCTGGCATAGACGTTACAGTTGTATTTATTTTGTCCAATTGATGCGATGTTCGAGTTGTACACTTTTTCACCGTTTGTCTTCAATGACAGGTCACATTGTGATCAAAGGGCCTGCGCAAGGAGCGAAACTCACCTGCCGAGGTATTGTAGTATTTCTTAAAAGCAGTACAAAAATGTTCCAATGAAGAAAAACCGACATGTCGCGCTATTTCACTAATGGTCATTGAGGTTGTAGTAAGAAGGTGAACGGCAGCTGTCATTCTTGATTGGGTCTTTTTTTGTGTAAACGATTGGCCATAATACTGTTGAATGGTTCTCTCCGTCTGTCTCACACTTAGTCCCAGTTTTTGAGCGAGCTTCTGTATAGTTAAATCATCATAGTTGTATAAAAAACTATTTTCAATGATAACGACTCTCTCGTCGTCTAAGGTTTTAAGCGGCATAGCAGAGGAGGTCAGAACATTATTTGTGTAGTTTCTGACCAGCTTGATGACGATCTGCTCGATAATATGTTGAACCGTCAGGTAGTAGCCGATATATTGATTGGTTATTTCATAGGAGAGTTGCTCGAACAATGGCAACAAATTCTGCTTGTCCTGACCGAACCAAAAAGTAGTTTGAACGAATTGGTTTGCTATAGAGGAAAGATCCGGATCATCGTTAATGTTATTGGCCAACACTTCAAAGCATATGCAGTATTCCGCCATAGGGTCGGAGAGAACCGTCTTTTGCTCGTGCGCAATATCTGGGCCAGTCATATAAAGAGTGCCAGGATGTATCGGATAATTTCGGCCGTTTGCTACCAAGATTCCCTGTCCCTGAGGAATATAATGCAGTTCGTAGCTTTTCATGCTATGGCTGTGTTCGAGAAAGGATTGATAAAAGACCCCGAATCTGATATACAAGACGTTTAACAATAAACCGCCTAACGAAATCTTAACGTTCATATTTTCGACATTAACTTTTGGGAGCTCCACTTGACCAATCCCCCCTTTGCAGATTCTTTAAATTGTTTCGTAAGAAGATTTCAAGCAGCCCTTTAATTTTATTATGTGTGTTCAACAAGCTTAACGCAAGCTCGTACTTAACAATGGTATTTAAAGCTTTAAAATAGGCACACTTATCTTGGAAATGAACCGTATCATCGTAGTTACCCTTCAAATTATAATTTAGACATATAGACATACAATGCTTTCATTTGAATAGAAAAATACTTTCTGATGCTGATAATCGAGTATGAGTATGTCGGCAATAAAGGAATGTGCTCTGCCAATCGTTTGAAGGCTATCAATAATTTTCCGTTCCTCGGATTTGGGAATAGGGGATTGATTACTTAAAATATCGACGATGCTGCTGCTGTAATAGTTGTCGGTGTAAAAATGGTAAAAAACTCCATTAATATCCTGAAACATATTTTCGTTATAAAATTTGGTTTTTTCAAGCAACTCATTTGCGTATTTCGATTCTGACTCGATTAGTTTATTCATCATATTTGAAATAATGTAGTAAGACATGAGAGATAGTCCTGTTATGATGATCACACAATAAGTAATAAGAATTTTGAAGAAAAATTTGTTTTCAATAAATTTTCTTTTCAAATGAAAATCACCATATTCTGAATAACATGTTATATTGCACAGTGTCATTATTTGTTCGTTCTATAAATTCTGCTCATGTAGTCCGAGGGCGAGATGCCATGAACCTTTCGGAAAACTCGGCTAAAATAAAAGGGGTTTTTAAAGCCTAATATTTCACTGATTTCGGATATATTCATATTTGAATTTCTCATCATTTCTACTGCTTTATCCATAAAAACCTGCGAATTAAACATTTGAATGGTGTTCCCCGTCTTCGATTTAAATACTTCACATAAGTAACTGTAGTTCATATCGAGATTGGCAGAAATCTTTTCAGAGTCAAGACTATAGGATTCCTTTTGTTCAAGATAGTCAATAAGCCTCTGCACTGTACGATCTGATTTTGTAAGTGGATATGTAATTAAGAAGTCATTATAGAGTTCAAAAAAAAGCTCCATAGTTTGCATACTGAGGCTAACAGCACGGAAAGGATTCGATGACTTAGATAGTTGAATGAAAGAATCTAATCTAGCTTCGAATTTTAAACCGTTAGAGGTCATCCCGTGTTTGGGTAATTGAATATATTTATCATATTCATCTTGAGTTAGCGAAAGCGATTGGTAAGAATTAAGGTTAATATTTAGCTCCTGACAGTCCACCATACTATTATCGCTGAAGAAATGAATCCAATACCACGAGGTACCCGCGGGCGTTTTAGGTTCTCCCCAATGATGCAAACCACTTTTCAAAAAAAGATATTCACCTTTCTTAATAACATACTCCGTGTCACCTTCCCAAACTTCCATCTCACCACTGGCAACATATAAAAAAACATTCCAATCTAGTGTTCGATTCGGGTGGGTATATTCATTGTTGATTTTATGGAAACCCAAATCCTGTATTTTTATTATACTATCAAGACGCATTTCAATGTTGATTGACATAGCAAATCTCCTTATTAATTAAGAAGTTATATGACTTAACTATATGATAATACCTGATAACTGTCTACAAGTTTAAAACCAAATATAATATATGTAATCCAAAGTGAATGAATTCAAAGTTAGGATTAGAAGTTATAAAATACAGATATCAAACAGATGTAAGTTTTCAAAAAAAATGATACTGAGGTGTTTATTATGTTTCGCAATTTCAACTTAAATGAAGTAACGTTAACAGACAAATATTTTGCATATCGTAGAGATTTAGTGAAAAAGTATGTAATTGAATTTGACCTGGATAGACTTATGCATACGTTTAAAATTAATGCGGGGATTTCATCAAATGCAATTCCTTTAGGCGGTTGGGAAGATGTTGAATGTGGCCTCCGTGGGCATTTTGTAGGACATTTTCTTTCGGCTTGTTCGAAATTTGCATTTGCTGACAAGGATGAAGAATTGAAACTTAGAGCTAATGCGATTGTTGACACGATGGAAATGTGTGCAAAACCAAACGGATATCTGAGTGCTTTTGAAGAAGATAAGCTTGATGTGTTGGAATTCGAGGAAAATCGTAATGTATGGGCACCTTACTATACGCTACACAAAATTATGCAGGGTCTAGTGGACTGTTATATCTATCTAGGAAATTCGAAATCCCTTAACCTTGCTGTGAATTTGGCTTATTACATTCATGAACGATTTGAGAAACTTCCCTTCTGGAAAATAGACGGCATTCTACGTTGTACCAAAGTCAACCCTGTAAATGAGTTCGGCGGTATTGGCGATGTTATCTATACGTTGTTCACCCTAACAGGAGATGACAAACTGCTTGCACTAGCTAAGATTTTTGACAGAGATTATTTTCTTGAACATCTTGCAACGGGCAAGGATGTGCTTGAAGATTTGCATGCCAACACGCACCTTCCCATGATAATTGCGGCAATGCATAGATTTAATATTAGTGGTGAGGAAAAGTATAAACGAGCAGCTTTGCATTTCTATAATTACTTACTTGGAAGGACATTTGCAAATGGCAACAACAGTTCTCGGGCTACTACTTTTATCAAAGGAGGAGTTTCTGAAAAATCGGAGCATTGGGGAGGCTATGGCGAATTAGGAGAAGCGTTGACCGGAGGTGAAAGCGAGAGCTGTTGTGCACACAATACGGAAAGGATTCTTCAGGGGTTGTTTGAATGGTCAGATTCCGTGGATTATCTACATCACATGGAAACATTGAAGTATAACGCTATTTTAAACAGCGCAAGTCAAATGACAGGACTATCACAGTACCATCAGCCTATGGGAAATTGTGTTTCAAAGAAATTCAGCGGCTTATACGATTCCTTCTGGTGTTGTACGGCTTCTGGGATTGAAGCTATGAGTGAACTTCAGAAAAATATATGGTTTAAAAGTGATAACTCGCTATTGCTTAATGCTTTTATTTCTTCCTCCGTGGTGTGGACTGAAATGAATGCCAAGATCACTCAAATTTCAGAATTTCCTGATAGTTCTCATTCGATTCTCGAATTTGATGTTAAAGAGCCGAAAGAAATTAAACTACTGGTAAAAGAAGAATCGGTTAAATCCGTGAAAATTAATTCTGAGTTAATTGAGCTGAAGAAACAGGACAGGTTCATTGTAATAGAGCGAGTTTTTCATAATAAGGACAGGATTGAAATTGAAATTGACTCGGTATTGCATTTAGTTCCTCTTAAGGGCACTGAAAACGTGGCAGCTGTGATGTATGGCAGCATATTGCTCGCTCAGGTTGGGGGGGGGATGAGTTTTAATGATATTTCGAATTTGAATATCAATGACAAAATTTTAAAACGTGACAGTGATAAATTAGAGTTTTATGCAGCAGACAATCAAGGAAATGAATCTATGCTCATTCCACTATTTCGAATTGAAGATGAAGAGCACACAGTATATATAGACTTAAATGAAAATGCTAAAGAATACAGCAGTTTTTCCTTTGCTAAGGATGGTAGCACAGCGTATGAAGAATGACCTGATAGGTTCGCCAAAAGTTCAAGGGGGAATCGGTCTCAAACAAGGTTTTGGTGCAACTATTGAAATTAATCAAAGATAGCCGCCTTATTGTTGGTTGACTATGCTGTCAAACCAAACAATTTTTTGATTAATTCAACTGCAGAGAGGACAGACGAATGATTGCATTCGACCTGTCCTTTCCTTATCATGTGCATGACTTCGATTCCCGCGATAGTTTTTTCGGCAGTTTTGAAAGACTTANTGGATGGAAGGGCAACACAAAGATAGCCGCCTTATTGTTGGTTGACTATGCTGTCAAACCAAACAATTTTTTGATTAATTCAACTGCAGAGAGGACAGACGAATGATTGCATTCGACCTGTCCTTTCCTTATCATGTGCATGACTTCGATTCCCGCGATAGTTTTTTCGGCAGTTTTGAAAGACTTGAATCCCAACATTGGTTTTATGATTTTCTTTATGAATCGGTGATCTTGTTCAATAATATTGTTGAGATATTTCTGTTGTCGGAGTAACGTTTCTTGATTCATAACTTTCTCGTCCTTCAATTGCTGGACTGCGGCAGGTTACGCTGGGTTTTTATCGACAGTGATCACGCGTGGCGATTGATTGTGTGGTGAAATCAACACCTTCTTGAAAAATCGTTTGGCCGCAGGAGCATCTCGATTTTCAGACAACATGAAATCAATCGTATTGCCGTTTGAATCCAACGCTCTGTAAAGATATTTCCATTGTCCATTGACTTTAATGTAGGTCTCATCCGTCCGAAAGGAATCATTAGTCGGCTTTAAATAGAGACGAATTCGCTTGTCTAGTTCCGGCCCAAACTGATGAACCCATCGCATGATCGTTGTATGAGCGATCTTACTGTTAGCAAGATAACCTCCGATTCATACTGCTTCCACTTAAATAAATCTAATCCCGTTTCCAAAGTAAATGTCCCACTCTCATGACTTAATTTCAATGATATTATCATGAATTAGAGCTTTGCACCACAACCCAAAAGGGTATTGTAACATTATGTCGAATAATATTGGTTGGAAGGGTATGCGTTATAACGGAAAATTCTTTATATATGTAAGTGAAAGGAACTTTGTCCTTTCTATGTACTTAAATGTACTGCTAACGGACAACTTGTTACCGTTTCCATGTGAAGAATTCCGCGCAAATCCTCGTTATATTCATCAATGGAAACGTTAATTGTTGTCCGATAGCAGTATAGCAGCACGGCTAAGGAGCTGAATACATCTTGAACAAACGGTGGACAAAATTTCCCCTCATGCTTGCACTTATTCTTTTTATGTCTGCTTGCACTCCCGAGGTTGTCTTTCAAGAGGGGGGAGGAGGATGAAAAGGAAATTCGAAAAATATAATAGCATAAAATATAAGTTTGTCTTTGTGAATCTGATCTTGACTTTTGTCTTAAGTACGGCGATTATCTTCTTTTGGGACACGCGAACGGAAAATGAAGTGGAGCATTCGGCCAATAACTATATTAGCGATATGCTTAAGATGTCAGGGGATAGCTTGACGGTAGCTTTAAAGGATATTTACGCACTTGTCAGTATTGCGAGCAGTGATAAATACGTGGTCGATCTCTTAGCAAACAACAAAGGACTGGATGGATACCAATATCTGCAGCAGACTCGCCAAGCATCGCAGTATTTAGGAAACATGTTTGTCTACAAGCACTATCTAAATGACATTATGATTGCCGGCTTGGATGGACAAACGTATTCAAATGGAAATACGATCTCTTTTGACTATCTGAAGAAGCAGAGTTGGTTTTCAAAAATCGTAAATCCGTCCGGAGAAATCGCATTTATTCAGCCGCATTATAATTCTTCTCAGCCTTATGTCACTTCGTTCAGAGACGATAGGGTTATGTCCATTGCACGGTCAGTCCGGGATCAGAACCTGGTATTGGGCTTTGTGATTGCCGATGTCAGGAGTGATCTGCTTCGCGATATTTTCTCCAGCAATATGCACGATGTTAGCATGCTCGTAGCGGTACGCGGTTCCGGCGAGACAGTCTATAATTCGCTTGATAGCGGGATCACCTCCAAGCAATTTGCGCAGTTAACCCCAGACATGAAAAGTAATGAAGGATACTATTATAAGAAGATTAACGGAAAAGATATGTTTATTGTATACCGCTACATGCCGACTACGGACTGGTTAATCGTGGGCGTCATTCCCAAACAAACGCTGCTTAACCAGTTTAGCCAGACTCGGAACACTTCACTGCTTCTTTCCCTGCTATTTTGCATTGTCGCTGCAGGTATTTCCATCGTCGTGACCTCCGTCTTGACGAAGCCGATTCTGCGTCTCAGCAGAGCCATCAAAATGTTTGACGGGAATCAATTGCTTGTCCGTCTGGATACGAACTCCAGCGATGAAATTGGTCAATTGTCCAGACAGTTTAACTTGATGGTTGAGCGGATTCAAGAGCTCATTACGAACATCAAGCTTCGTGAACAAGAGAAACGGAAAGCCGAGATTCGTGCACTGCAAGCCCAAATCAACCCGCACTTTCTGTACAACACTCTAAATACAATCAAGTTTTTATCGGTTTATCATGGCGCCGATAACATCCATGACGTAGCGGAATCCTTGTCTCGAATTATGCACATTAACATGCAGGAGAAACTTTATAACACGGTCGAAGAAGAAATGGAGTTCTTGCAAAGCTACTTAAATATTCAGGAATATAAATACTCCAACAAGTTTACGTATCGATTCATGATCAGCGATGATATTCTCTCGCATCTCATTCCCAAGTTGGTGCTCCAGCCCTTTGTGGAAAACAGTTTGATTCACGGCATCGGGAAGAAGAAAGGCCCCGGGTTCATTCTGATCAAGGGGTATCGCCATGAAGATACGATTGTTTTCAAAATCCAGGATGATGGTATAGGTATGTCTCAAGAACAAATAGATGATGTGCTCGCGGGCCGTCAAGGAGGACTGGGCATTCGCAACGTGGCATCTAGGCTTGCGATTTCCTACGGCGAACCTTATGGTGTTACCATATCAAGCGAGATTAACCTATTTACGATCGTGGAGATCGCCATTCCCATTATTTCCACTGAGGAGAGTGCAGTCATTGTATAGCGTGCTGCTCGTAGATGATGAGCTTTTATCAAGAACCCACTTGAAACTGTTGGTGAAATGGGAGGAGCATGGATACACGCTTGCCGGGGAAGCGTCGAACGGGAGAGAAGCACTTCAATTCTTGGAAGAAGGCGCCGTAGATATCGTGATCTCGGATATTCGGATGCCCGAAATGGATGGGGTGGCGTTATCCAGCGAGAAAAATCGGCGATATCCCGATATTCCAATCATTATGCTAAGCAACTATGATGAGTTTGAATTGGTACGCGGAGCTTTGCGAAATGGCGCTGTTGATTACTTATTAAAGCATCGTCTGAACGCCTCGATGCTGCTGGAAACGCTGGATCGGGCGAAGGCGCAAGTCATCGAGGCTCGAAGCAAGCTGCGGGAGCCGGGCCAAATCCGTCCACGTGCAGACCAACTGCATGCGTTAAGAGAAAAGTTTGTGATCCAGTTGTTAAGCGGATACGTCAAATCGGAAGAAGCGGAGGAACACCTGCGTCTTCTGCAGATGAGATTGGATACCAAGCACGTGCAGCCTGTAGTGATGGAAATCGACGGCTTCCAAGAAATTGTCGCCAGCAGGGGATTGAAGGAGGAATCGATTCTTCAGTTTGCGATTACGAACATTGTGGAAGAAATATTGCAGGAATACGATAAAGGGATTATTAGTCATTTAGGCAACGGAAAATTCATTCTGCTGCTTTCTTTTACCAACACGAAGAGTAAGGCATTTATCGATCAATTCATACAGGGAATCATTGACCGTTCCAGTGTCTGTCTCAAGAAATTCGTCAAGGTTTCGGCAAGCTTTGCCATAGGGAAGCCGTGCGTCTCCATCCTTGAGGTGGGAAAAAGTTACGAGCAGGCCGTCGAAGCGCTGCGGGAAAAATTTTATCTGGGAAAGAGCAGTGTCGTTCGAGGCGGAGCAGCTAAATTCAACACCAGTCCTATGCTCAGTCTCGATCCTAACGATGAACTGAGACTGATTGCAAGCGTGAAATCGCTCAATCGTGATGACGTATCGGAAATTCTGGAACGCATCTTTTCCCAAATAAAAGGGAATATGGCAAGTCCGGTGAGGGCAAAAATGGTGTTCAGCGAATTGATTAGCACCATTAACCGCCTTTGCAAAGAATATCACTTGGACATGGCTGAACTTTACGATCAGGGCGAGGTTCCGCACGAGGTTTTGGCCCGGCTGGAAACCTTGAATGAAATCAAAGCCTGGATTTGTACCGTGTTTGATCGGCTGTTAACGATGCTGGCATGCAAGAAAAACGAAAACTTGTCGATTTCCATCCAACAAGCCGTCCATTACATCAATCACCATTATTGTGAGGACATTTCACTTTCCGACGTTGCGAGTGCGATTGCCATCAGCAATAATTATTTGAGCTCGCAGTTCAAGGAAGAAATGGGCATCAGTCTGACTGAGTTTATCAGCGATTTACGGGTAAACAAGGCGAAGCTGCTGCTTGCCGAAGGGAAGATGGATCTGAAACAAGTATCCCAGCAATGCGGTTTTAATTCATATACTTATTTTCTTCAAGTTTTCAAAAAGAAAACCGGCATGACGCCAAAAGAATTTCTAAGGCATGACGCTTAGGGGGCGGAAAGAAGAAAGCGGTACAGAGGATGTTCTTACTTGTTTCGATCGTGTGTTTGCTGCTTACCGCATGTAAAGAAAACGCTAACAAAGCTCTATTCGGCAATAGTGATGCAAGCGGAAGTTCAGCCGATGTAAAAGAAATCAGCATGCTGATGTTTACGGACTGGTACAAGCAAGGTATGCAAGCCATTGAACAAGATATCAACGAACACGCAGAAAAGCTGGGGTTTAAACTTCATATAGAAACAATCACAGGCGGCGAGAATCTATACAGGGCGCGCGCTGCGGCGGGTGAGCTGCCAATGCTGATCGCCACCTATGGCGTAAGTTGGTCGAAAGCAAATCTTGGCGGTCTGCAGCATTTTCAGGCGATTGACGGCGACTGGACGAAGAATATTCCTGATGCGATTATGAAAGCGCCGATGTTTACAGATATCGAAAGCGGCAAGGTGTACGGGATACCGTTTGACAGCATGAACCTGCTCGGTATCTTCTACAATAAAAAAGTGTTCGCTAAACTGAACCTTGCCGTACCGGATGACTGCGAGAAGATTAAAGCGGCAGGGAATACGCCGATCTATCTGCCTGCTAAAGATACGTGGACGGTCAACATTTTTGACCATGAGGGCTGGCTGACCGAAAAGCGGCCGCTGAGTGACATTTTTACCGATATCAATACCAACAAAGCACATTACGTGGATTTCTCGGGCTATAAGTTTGCTATAGAGAAGCATAAAGAACTGCTGGACAGGGGGTACATTCAGAAGACGTATCTTTCCGATACTTATGATGGTTCTCAAAGGGCCATTGTCGAAGGGACGGCTGCGATGACGGTTAACTGCACATGGATTATGGATGAGATCAAACGCAAGTTCTCGGATCAGGCGAGCGATATCGGAGCTTTCCGAGTGCCTTTCGACGGTAATGGCAAGATCAGTCTATTCGTGCCTTTTTCCTTGTCCGTCACCGATCAATTTCAAGATAAAGAGCTTTTGAAGAGTTTTATCGATTATTTCACATCGCAGACGACGCAGCGGAAATTCTTTAACGCACAAGGCGGCATCCCTTACCAGAAGGGTGTAACGTCTGCGCTTCTTCCGGCGCAGGAGGACCTCAAACACTTTCTCGATACTGGCAATACCGAAAGCTATTGGGCCAATCTCAAAATATATGATATTGATGATACAACTAATGATATCTTAGACTACTTTACCGGCGGAAAGAAGCTCGATCAGATTTTGCCTGCGATGGATGCGGCAATTTCCTGGGCCGCGCATGCAAAGGGTGATCGCAATTGGAATTAAGGAAACGAGGGGGCGAAAGCCCTCTCTTTTATTATTTAGTAGAACAAAGCTTGGATCGTATATTTTTATAGTAATTCGGAGAATCTTGAAATATTTGCGGACATGAATTGGCTTATACTCAGAATGTAAAGCAAACAACTTATTTATTACGAGGAGGTCACAGAATGAAAAAGAGAGCACTAAGCGTTGTTATGGCGGTTTCTCTTGCCAGCATTTCTTTAACTGCTTGCGGAACAGGGGGGTCCAGTCCGGGAGCTAGTGCAAGTCCAAGCGGGACAAACGCGGCAAAACGAAATGCGGCGCCGAAAGAAATTACCATGTTGATGTTTACGGATTGGTATAAGTCAGGCATCCAAGCCGTCGAGAAGGACATCAATGATAATGCCGACAAACTGGGATTCAAGCTGAATATCGAGAAGGTCGCCGGCGGCCAACAGGGTAGTGAACTCTATAAGGCGCGCGCTGCGGCCAATGAGCTCCCGATGCTGGTTCCCAACTACGGGGTTAACTGGATTAAAGGCAATCTCGGTGGACTTGGGCATTTCCAAGAAGTAGGCGGCGATTGGACGAAAAATATTCCGGAATCAATTATGAAAGCTCCCCAGTTTACGGATACTGACAGCGGCAAGGTGTACGGGATTCCGTTCGACAGCATCAACCTGCTCGGTGTCTTCTACAATAAGAAAGTGTTCGAAAAGCTGAACCTTGCCGTCCCGAAAACGTATGCGGAATTCCTGGCTGACAGCGATAAGATTAAAGCGGCGGGTATCACGCCGATCTACTTGCCTGGTAAAGACTCGTGGACGGTCAACGTCTTTGACCATGAGGGTTGGCTCACGGAAAGTCAACCGCTGAATGACATTTTTGCGAAAATCAATACCAACAAGGCGCATTACACTGATTTCTCCGGTTTCAAGAATGCCATTCAAAAGCATAAAGAGCTCTTGGATAAAGGTTATATTCAGAAAACGTACCTTTCTGACTCCTATGACGGCTCCGAGAAGGCAATTGCTGAAGGTACGGCGGCGATGACCATTAACGCAACGTGGATTATGGACGATATCAAGAAGAAGTTCCCGGATAAAGCGAACGATATCGGAGCGTTCCGTGTGCCGTTCGACGGAAACAACAAGCTCAGCCTCTTTGTCCCGTTCAACCTATCCGTTACGGATCAATTCAAGGATAAGGAATTGTTGAAGAAGTTCATCGACTACTTCACTTCGCAGTCCACGCAGCAGAAGTTCTTTGACGCTCAAGGTGGAATTCCGTATCAAAAAGGGATTACCTCCGCGCTGCTTCCTGCACAAAGCGATCTCAAGGCTTATGTAGACCAAGGCAACACGGACACCTTCTGGGGCAACCTGACCAAATATGATTCGAGCGATACAAATAATTCCATTCTGGACTACTTTACCGGCGGCAAAACGATTGACCAAATCCTTCCAGCTATGGACGCGGCGACTGCCAAGGACGCCAAGGCTAAAGCAGATCCAAACTGGAAGCAATGATGATGGGAGGTCGGTTCCGAAAGGAATCGACCTTTTTATAGAAAGAGAGTGGAGAGAATCATGAGCAAAACGTTGTTACGAAATTATCCATATATTATGCTGCTTCCCGGATGCCTCATTTTTTTGGTAATGTTTATCGTTCCCACCTGTCAAGGGTTTTACTATTCCTTCACGAATTGGGACGGCTTTACGGCACATTGGGTGGGATTCGATAATTTTAAATCGTTCTTCCAAGATCCAGATTTGAGCAAGGTAGTGAAGAATACGTTGGTCTTTACTGGAGTTACTACGCTATTCAAGGTTGGTCTTGGTATTATGGCAGCAGTATTCCTTAACCAAAAATTAAAGACTAAGAATTATTTACAGACGGTCATTTTTTCTCCGGTCATTCTTAGCAATATTGCTGTAGGTTTGATTTTTGTTGCGCTTCTTCATCCTGAGGCAGGAATAGTCAACAAATTGCTGAATGGTCTCGGTCTTCAAAGTCTGGCATTGGATTGGCTGCATGACAAGAATATAGCACTATTCGGGGCTTCCTTCGTAGAAATTTGGAAATGGACTGGATTTAATATGGTGATCCTGCTGGCAGGCATGCAGACGATTTCCAAGGACTTCTATGAAGCGGCGGAGGTCGCTGGTGCATCTGCTTTTCAGAAGTTTTGGCATATCACCTTGCCGCTTCTGATGCCGGCGATCAATAATGTGCTCGTCTTAAATCTCATTGGCGGTTTAAAAGTTTTCGACATGATTGTCGTAACAACCAACGGGGGACCGGGTACGGCCACCGAAGTGATCAATACCTGGATATACAAAGCTTATGGATCAGGGCGCCTAGGGGAATCCAGCGCTGGCGGTGTTGTTTTGGCTTTACTGGTAGCGTTGGTCTCCATCTCTACCTATTATGCTTTGCGGAAAAGAGAGGTGGAAATGTAATGAAACGAACGTTACCCCATCTTGTTGTCGAGGTTGTAGCAGTGTTGCTGAGTTTGTTGATTATCATCCCCATCTATATGATGGTTTTGAATTCGCTCAAGGATGCGGCAGGCGCAGCGGAAATGTCGTTATCCCTTCCGAAACTTTGGCATATTGAAAACTACGTTACCGTCTATCATGAAGCACGGATCCTGCAGGCGTTGAAAAATAGTGTCGTGATTACGTTCGCAGCAGTGTCAGGGCTGGTGTTGTTATCAGCGATGGCCGGTTATGTCATCCAGCGCAGAAAGAACATGTTTACAGAATTGGTGAACCTCGTCTTAATGTTAGGCTTAGTCATTCCCGTATTCATGGTCCCTACCTATATCTTAGCGAAAAATTTGCACTTAACCGGTGGTTTGGAAGGGATGATTCTAGTCAGTATTGCGATCGGCCTTCCGACTGGCGTTTTTCTATATTCCGGTTATTATAAAACGATTCCGAGGGAAATCGACGAGTCCGCGCTGTTGGACGGCTGCGGGCCTTATGCGCTCTTTTTTCGGATTATCTTGCCGCTGTTAATGCCTATTACCGCGACCAATATTGTGATTCAGTTTTTGGCTATTTGGAACGACTTCAGTACATCCGTTTATTTTCTAAATTCGCAGGCTAAATACAACCTTGTGATGACTACATTCCTCTTCTTCGGAACGCACTCGGCGAACTGGAACTATGTATTCGCAGATCTGGTCTTTGTTTCGCTTCCCGTTCTGATCATGTACATGTTCTTGCAGCGTTACGTTATCTCGGGGCTGACAAGCGGAGCCATCAAGGGCTGAAGCATTTCGACCCTGAAGGGAGGTGGAAATGCCATTCCGATTATGCGCGGTAAGTTGCATCGCAATCTTGGGGACGTCGGAAGAATCTAGAATGGGCAGTTGCACTTGGTATTAACGTAATGACAACAAGGAGGAAGATGAAGGATGTTGAAGCTAAAGTTAAGGCTCGCGGTTTGTTTCGCATTGGCGCTGCTCGCATTTCAATTGTTTGCGCCGACGGTCGGCTTTATCCCAAGCGGCGCTCAGACGGCTTATGCCGCCGGAACAGGGTACTACATCGATTGTTCAGCAGCCGTGAACGGATCTGGCACCATGGCTAGCCCATGGAATGCATTGGTTAGCGCAAACAATAAATCGGGAGGGTTTGGTCCTGGAGACGCCATTTATTTGAAAAAAGGCACCGCATGCTCAGGAAATCTGACGCCGACAGGTTCCGGTACGAGCACTTCTCCAATTATAATCGACTCCTATGGAACAGGAGTCCCTCCAATCATCAACGGCGGCGGGAGCACAGAAGCAGCTGTCTATCTGCTAAATGTCAGCTACTGGACCGTGCAAAATCTGGAAGTCACCAACGATGCTTCGCTGGAAGCGCAAAGAAGCGGGATTTTGGCGGAGGTTACCGATAATAACACGTATTATGGCATTACGATAAAAAATAATAACGTGCATAATGTGAAAGGAATATCGAATGGAGCCGCAACAGGCAGGTATTCGTCTGCCGGCATTCTGGTCCGGGTTCCGGGTATAAGCCAGTCCGGTACAGGACATTTTGAAAATGTACTCGTCGATTCCAATAACGTGCACGATGTAACCTGCATGGGAATATCGTCAACAGCGGGTAATGGAGGCTTGACGAACAACTATATAAAAAGTTTGATCGTGCAAAACAACAATATCCAAAGTGCCCAAGCGGATGCCATCTTTGTCGGCGCCGCGGATTCGCCATTGATTCAGTATAACTCGGCATACGACACCGGTTTCCAAGCAGCCAGTTCCGGATCCATCGCTCAAATGTGGTCAGCCGCTGCCAAAAGTCCTACTTATCAATACAACGAAACTGCCCGCATTCTGAAGACGCAGGATTCCGAAGCTTGGGATTGCGATTGGGCGATGTCCGGGACATGCACCTATCAGTATAACTACAGTCATGACAATGCGGGTGGATTTTTCCTCAACTGCGCAAGATGTGACAACCAACCAAATAGTACTATCGAAGTGCTTCGCTATAATATCAATCAGGGCAGCAGCCGCTTCATCAATGCAGGCGGAAATGGTAATAGGCAGTTGATATACAACAACGTCTTTTACAGCCCGAACCAGGTATTTGCCAACAACAATACCCAAGGCCTAGACTTCAATAACATTCATTTCACCAATAACGCTGCAGTCTCCAACAATATTTTCGTTGGAGCGGCCGGATCGGTCTTAGAACAAAAAACAGGCCTTGTATACGATTCGAACTTGTATTACGGCTTTACTGCGCCGACGGATGCGCATGCAGTGACAGGCGATCCTATGTTTGTGAACCCCGGAAGCGGAGGGGACGGAAGAAATACGGTGGATGGTTATCAATTGCTGACAGGTTCGCCGGCGATTGGTACAGGGGCTGTGATTGCAAGCAATGGCGGACTGGATTACTGGGGCAATACGGTATCCGCTACGGCGGCGCCGAACATCGGAGCCTATAACGGTGCGGGTATCGCCAATGCGAATCTGGCATCCAACCCGGGCTTTGAATCGGGAAGCTTAGGGGCATGGAGCACCGGCGGAACAGTGGTTAATGACGGCAACGCGCATACAGGTTCTTATGCGGTTAAGTTGACAGGCTCGTCTACCGGCGTGAACCAGACGGTGAGCGGCTTGAAACCGAATACGACGTATACATTCTCCGGATGGGCGAAGGTGTCGACCGCAGGGGATATCGTAGCGATCGGCGTCAAAAATTTTGGCGGCACCGAAACCTATCAACCCATCAGCGGCACAGGCTATACGAAAGTATCCGTAACTTTCACAACGGGTTCTTCCAATACGAGCGCGAACATTTATATCTGGAAAGTTTCCGGAACCAGCACCACCTATGGAGACGATTTCGTTCTGATTCCAGGCGGAGCGACGAACAACTACGCCATTAACGCAGGTTTCGAGGGCGGTTCTCTCGGATCATGGACTGGCACCTCGGCTACTGTCGTGAACACAAATACTCACAGCGGCACTTATGCCGCCAAACTTAGCGGTTCTACGGCAAGCATCACTCAAACCATTACAGGGCTGAAACCTAATACGCTCTACACACTCAGGGGTTGGGCAAAGGTGACCACAGGTGGAGATAGCGTTGCTATTGGCGTCAACAGCTATGGTGGCGCGGATACTTCCAGCACGATAACCAGCACGGGATATACTATGGGCACAGTGAAATTTACAACGGGTACGACCAACACGACAGCTACGTTCTACTTAACGAAAACCAATGGGACCGGGGACACTTACGGCGACGATATCACCGTCATAGCCGGAAATCCCCCCCTTGCAGGTGTAATGAATCCTGGATTCGAGGCCGGCAATTTTGGCTCATGCGCCTATGTATGCGCATGGTCTAAGACGGGCACAAACGTAAGCGTGGTTAACGACGGCAACGCTAACAGTGGCTTATATGCAGTCAAGCTAGTCGGGTCCAATGTAGGGGTCAATCAGAACGTGTTAGTGAAACCGAACACCACGTACACAATGACCGGATGGGGGAAAGTCATCACCCCCGGCGAAACTATAGCGATTGGCGTCAAGAACTATGGCGGCACGGAAACGTTCTATAGTTTTACTACCACGAGCTATTCGCAGGGTTCGGTTACGTTCACGACTGGCGCAACTAACACCAACGCGAATATTTACTTCTATAGAAGCAGTGGAACAGGCACCGCTTATGCAGATGATGTGGTGATTACCGAGAACTAACCGGCTGAAATGATCTTATGGGGAATGTCCGGAAATTGGGGTCATTCCCCATAAGACTTTGTGCACATGGGGGAGACATAATGAAAAAGAGGCTGCTGTGGGGCGTTTTGCTCCTATTGGTTGTTGCGTTTACCGGGGCAGGGATAACGAAAGTCGCGCTTAAGCCAGGGCATGAACAGCCTGTTGCATTTATTGACCAAGAACCCATATCGCAGAAGGAGTTTGCCTTCTTTCTTGATCAGCAAAGGGCTTCGGTGTATGACTATTTTAAACAGAAATATGGCGCGGGGGATTCCCCCTCCTTTTGGAGTGATTCATTCGGAGGCGAGGTTCCTATGAATAAAGCGAAGCAGCAAGCAATGGATCAGCTTGTCAAAGCGAAGGTTCAGCAAATTGAGGCCAAGAAGTACGGTATTCTCGATGATACTTCTTACGATGCGTTTCTATCCAGGCTAAAACAGGAAAATGAACGGCGCAACGCAGCTTTAGCCAAAGGACAAATCATTTACGGGCCGACTCAGTATACAGAACAAATGTATTATGGATATGTACTAAGCAATATGGCGATACAACTGAAAAAAGCTTTGGCTGAAAAGAGTTGGCAGATTACAGATAGCGACTTGCAAAACTACTACGATCAAATCAAGAATACCGTTTTCAGGAATCCGGCACCGGTGCGGCTTCAAAAGCTGGGATTATTTTTCTCAGACGGCAAAGGAAATATCGATGAAGGAAAAAAGACAGCCGCATTGTCAAGGCTGGAACAAGTCGTGCGTGAATTGAAAAGCGGCAAAACCTTAAACGAAGAGATCGCGCTATTGAAAAATGTAGCGTCCTTCCGTATCGATGCCGATGAGCAAACATTTGACGGGACATTTAAACGAGCGGATTACCAACGTTACGGAACAATTATACAGACAGCCGATAAGCTTGACAGCGGACAGACGAGCGATATTTTCGAATTTGACGGCGCTTATTATTTAATCAAGCTCTTGGAGAGAGAAGATCGTGGAATCAAGGATTTCGAATCCGTCAAGAATGATGTGAGGGAGGAGTATCTGGACAGCAAGTACGAGGATACGGTAAGCGAGTGGGCACGACAAGCCGAGGTAACGATTAATCATAACGTGTATGACCGATTGAAAGTGCGTTAAGCATTAAACAATCACTTGCCCATGCAGATCAAAACAAGGGTCGATTCCATAATAAAGTTATCCACATTCCGATTTCATGACGAATAGTCCAAGTAAATGGAGGTTACAAGATGAAGTTCAGAAGAATATTGTTTCAAGGTGATTCGATAACGGATGGAGCCAGAGGACGCAATGATGATCTTAATCATATATTGGGGCATGGTTACCCTTATATCATTGCAAGCAAGCTCGGTTATGAACTGGCAGAAAACCGGCCGCTGTTTCTCAATCGGGGGATCAGCGGGAACCGGGTATCGGATTTGTATGCACGATGGAATGAGGATACATTCAGTCTAAAGCCCGATTTGATCAGTATTTTGATCGGAGTCAATGATGCTTGGCGGATCGTAAACGGCGAGCCCGGAGGTGCGACCGATCGATTCGAGCGTGCTTACCGTCTTCTGTTGGAGGAAACGAGAGAAGTTCTCCCGGCTGTGGGCTTGGTCTTATGCGAGCCGTTCATTCTCCAGGTCGCCCCCATTGCGACAAAATGGGAAGCTTGGCAGGAACGAATGCCTCGGTACCAGGAAGCCGTCCGAAAGCTCGCTGACGAATTTGGCGCGGTCTTCGTACCGCTACAAGCTGTGTTTGACGATGCCTGCAAGAGAGCCGATGCGTCATACTGGATCTGGGATGGGGTGCACCCGACGGCGGCAGGCCACGAACTGATCGCACGGCAGTGGTTAGCCGTCGTACAGGAGAGCCATTTGGCCATCCTTTGACGTTTATGATCCTGTCAACGCCATTGCCCGAGGAGCCATCGCTACTGATTTCAGCGATGGAGCACTTCGCGATAATCTGAGATAAACAAGCACGTCGCAGGAACTATGGCTCTTGGTCGCGTCGGTCAACTCGACGACGTCGAAGAGGCGATTACTTCGCTGCTTTGTTTTTTGGATTATTTATCCTGGGTCGCTTATTTAGGGGAGATGCTAATCATAGGTAGCCCGGAATGACATTGAACTTTTACATCGGTTCTTGTTCACAATGTCAAAAAATTCGACAATACGGGGGAAGATCTCGAGGATTTGATCTCTATTGGGACGATTGGATTGATAAAAGCGATCGAGTCGTTCTCGCCTAATAAGGGCACGAAGCTCGCGACTTTTGCGGCTCGCTGTATCGAGAACGAGATCCTTATGCATCTTCGTTCGTTGAAGAAAACGCGCAAAGATGTGTCTTTGCATGATCCCATCGGAACGGACAAAGAGGGAAATGAGATAACTTTAATCGACATCCTGGGCACGGAAGCGGACGATGTCGTGGATAAGGTTCAGCTCAAGATAGAGAAGAGCAAAATCTATCGGAACTTGGAAATCTTGGACGATCGCGAGAAGGAAGTCGTCGTTGGGCGATTTGGGCTGGAGCTTGGCGGGGAAGAGCGGACGCAGCGGGAGATTGCGAAGGAGCTCGGGATCAGTCGCTCCTATGTGTCGCGGATTGAGAAGCGGGCACTCATGAAGCTTTATCATGAGTTTTATAAGGCGAAGCGGTAAGAGTTATAAATCAAATACTTCATTTATTTGGAATTTGTGCAAGTAATGGAGGTGAGGGTTATGACGTTAATTCATATCGAAAATGCCAGTAAGTATTATACGATGGGCGAGGAAACGATAAAAGCATTAGATGACTTCTCTTTAGATATTGATCATGGTGAGTTCGTTGCCATCATGGGTCCGTCAGGTTCCGGTAAATCCACACTGATGAACATCATCGGGTGTTTGGATATTGTTGATAAAGGTATTTATGACCTAGATGGTGAAGCGATAAACGTGCTTAAGGATTCTCAGCTTTCTGAGATTCGTAATCAGAAGATTAGTTTCGTTTTTCAAAGCTTCAACTTGCTGCCGAGATTAAGTGCATTTAATTATGAAAAAAGGACCATAGATATACGAACGTGCGTTTGGTGCGCTATATATCTGTCCGTTCAACCGAAATTAGTTGCATTAATCAATCCAAATATGTTGCATTAGATAAAATCAACCGAATATTGTTGCATCATGCCCCCATGGCATGAGTGAACAAGCCAGCGCTGACCCTCAGATGAGTGATTGCCACGCTTGTCTGGGGCAGATCAAATAACTTTGTGCATATTTTCACACCTTGAAAATCTGAAAAAACTGTCTTGACATCTTGTAGCACCATATTCTTGACGCTACATATTCCATATTGGAGATTCTATAATTGGAGATGTTAAATGCAGAATCCGTTGGAATAAAAGCAATTTGGCTGAATCGGGATAATAAGCCTGTCCCTGAGGGGAGGGCTGCATCCAATTTAGAAGAAGTAAAAAACAAAATGCTTATAATGTGATGTTATTAGTGAATCCTGGATTATTTTAAACACTTTAAACACTAAATGTGGAATGTAGTTTGAAAGCTAGTAAAGAAGCAAAAGGTACCTATTCCCAATCGGCACATATATTGCCGTTAATATTTATACTAACTAATCAGCCAGCTCCGAGCATAAATCCTTGTCTATTTCAATGAGAACACATTTGGCTGCAGAGTTCTCATTTTATAAATTCTACTCGAACAAAGCGAAAACCCGTCAATATTCCGCTGGGCTTTCGCTTTGTTGCTCCCACGATTATTTCCTTAAATCTTTCATTTGTCTTGATTTGCACTTGGCCCCCAAGATATAGAAAAAGCTTAATTCATGTAAGATGTTTTTTTCTTTGCACGGTGTGTTATATTTGTTTAAAGAAGAATTCAATTAAGGAGATAGTATTTAAATGGCAATAGCAAGTCGATATACAGTTGCACTCCATATTTTGACTCTATTATCTTATACCTCTGAACGTATGCATAAATATCTGACTTCGGATTTTATTGCAAAAAGTGTGAATACGAATCCTGTATTTATTCGTAGAATTTTATCAAGTTTATCCAGTGCAGGACTAGTTCAAGTAAGGTATGGAACAGGATCAGGATGGTGCTTGGCAAAAGAACCGGCAGAAATTACTTTTTTGGATGTTTACGAAGCGGTCGAACAGAAAAAACTTTTTGAGTATCATCACAGTACACCAAACCCTGTTTGCCCGATCGGCGGAAACATTCAGACATCGTTGGAGTCATTTTATGAAGAGGCAGAGCAGGCAATGAAAACGAACTTGTCCCAATCAACAATTGCCGATTTATTATTGGATACTGTTCAGCAGTCAGAACTTCGGATGAATGACAATTTACCTGACATCGACAAGTAAGATTCAGCCCTGTATCCTAAAATGGAAATGGGGCTTTTGGTATGTAATGACCTCTCAATAGTAAAATGAATTTAATTAGGTAAATAAAAGAATTGACAAATTAGCTGGATGTAACTATAGTAGTTTTAGCGATAGAAAGCTGAAGTAGTTTATTCCAATAAATCATACACTTATGTTGACCGTATCAACGGAAACTATCTACTGTAAAAGAGGAGGTTTCTTTTTTTTGCCTTGGATGAAACTTTATCAGTTACACTCATCGCATCTTAAATCCGATTATACCTATGTGATTAATAAAATTATGAAGGCGGTTGTATATGCAAGAGGGGATCCGTTTAGCTACATTTTCTGATGCACCTAGGGTGTTGGAATTAACGCATCAAGCGTATGCATTCATTCGTGAACTTGGGCTTAATTTTCCTGCTGCTTCAGCAGACTTAAAGATGGTTGAAAACAACATCATCAACAGTCATTGTTATGTGATGCTCTCTAATGGTGTTATCATTTCAACGGTATCGGTTGCTCAACCTGATTCGGTTAGAAAAGTAATAGATTATCCGTTTGACTACCCTTTTATTTGGTGGTTTGCCACGGATCCAACTTATGGAGGACAAGGAATAGGAGGAAGGTTGTTGGATGGTGTAGAGGCGATCGTTCGTGAAGAATGGCAAGTACCTTCGGTTACTTTGTCCACTTCGACTCGCCATCCTTGGCTCGTTGACATGTACAAAAGACGAGGTTATGAAGTAGTGCTTGAATTAGGGGAACACGGGGATTCCGTCATTCTCGAAAAAAAATTATGAAAATGTAGACATGAGGTGAATGGGATGCCTATTAAATTAAGTGTGTTGGATCGAAGTCCTGTCAATGAAGGAGAGGACTCGGTACTTGGAATCCTGAATACAGTGAAACTGGCGCAAAAAGCCGACGAATTGGGATTTCATCGTTTTTGGGTCGCAGAGCATCACGGATCAGACGTTTTAGTCAGTTCCTCTCCCGAGGTGCTGATCTCCCATTTGATTTCAAAAACAAAACGAATACGTGTAGGCTCAGGTGGAGTGATGCTCCAGCACTATAGTCCATTCAAGGTCGCAGAAAATTTTAATCTGTTGTCTGTTCTAGCTCCCGGCAGGGTAGATCTTGGTGTCGGAAGGGGGCCAGGGGGGTTGCCGACTACCACGCGTGCTTTGCTGGCAACTACCAATTCTGAGCCTGTATCCTTTACAGAGAAACTTGATTATCTGGATCGATATTTACTATCACAGGAGAATGAAGGACTACGTGCACAACCTGTCCCATCCGTCCCGCCTGAGTTATATGTGCTCGGAACTGGCGAATCCAGTGCGAAGCTGGCATCTGAACAAGGGCTTCCTTACGTATATGCACATTTCATTAACGGAGATGAGCAATTACTTAAGGATTCCTTGTCAGTATATAGGACCAAGTTCAATTTTGCTAAGGATAGAATACCCGGATTGATTTTAGCGATATCGGTTCTTTTCGCCGAGACCGAAGAAGAAGCTAAACGTCTGGCTGGGGAAAAGGTAACCTATAAGGTTCACCTGGATAGCGGAAAATCGCTTGCCATATATTCGTTGGAGCTTGCCCAACGGCTAGGAGAACAGGCAAATGAACCCTTTACGATTGAAGCCGCGCCGACGAGCATCATTTATGGAACTAAAGAGACAGTTTTAAGTAAAATTCAAGCAATTAGTCAACTTCATAACATTGAAGAAGTAATGATTTTACCAACGGCACATGAGTTTGAACAAAGGATTCAAGCCTATGAGTGGCTGTCTGCCGGTATTGAACACAGTAATGAAGGAGAAAAACTAAATGACAACTAATAAACAATTAAGACTGGGATTAGGGTTAGCCGGAGTTGGAACAAGCCAAGTAGCTTGGCGTAGACCCCAAGCCAATATTAAAGCAAGCGTAGACATCGATCATTACATTCGTCAAGCACAGAAGGCGGAGTTGGGGAAGTTTGATCTGCTTTTTGTCGCAGATGGCTTGTTTATTAATGAAAAATCGTTACCCCATTTTCTTAATCGTTTTGAGCCGCTTACGATTTTGTCCGCATTAGCAGCGGTGACCAAACATGTAGGTCTGGTCGCCACAATTTCCACCTCTTATAGCGAACCATTTAACATTGCGAGACAATTGGCTTCTCTCGACCATATCAGCAAAGGCCGTGCCGGTTGGAATGTTGTGACCTCGCCTCTGGAAGGTTCTGCTTTGAACTATGGCAAGGCACATCCGGAGCATGATGATCGCTACCATATTGCTGAAGAGTATCTTGAGGTTTTGAAGGGACTTTGGGATTCTTGGGAGGACGATGCATTTGTTGGAGACAAGGAAAAGGGAGTCTTCTTTGATCCGGCCAAGTTGCATACGTTAAATCACAAAGGTAAATATTTTTCGGTGAACGGACCTTTAAATATTTCAAGATCCCGTCAGGGCCAACCAGTGATCTTCCAAGCTGGAACATCTTCTATCGGTCGCAAATTCGCCTCGACCCATGCTGATTGCGTCTTCACAAACCTGGTATCCATTGAGAATGCAAGAGATTATTATCAGGATTTGAAGAAAAGGGCATCTGAATTCGGAAGAAGTCCCGAATCGCTTTCCATTCTGCCTAGCATTTCACCCGTTCTGGGCAAAACACAAGAAGAGGCGGATGCTAAATTCCGAGCGATCGGAGAGCTGCTCAGTCCGGAAAATACATTGAACTATTTAGGGCGTTTCCTTGATCATTTCGATTTCTCGTCGTTCCCGTTAGATGAGCCGTTCCCTGATATTGGTGATGCAGGGAATAATGCATTTCAGGGGGGGAAAGAACGCCTTCAGAGGGAAGCTAAAGAAAATGGCTGGACTCTTCGTGAAGTCGCACTGCATGTGACACACCCACGCCATCCGTTTATTGGAACTCCGGAAAAGGTTGCCGATGAAATTCAAAAATGGTTTGAAACCGGAGCCGCTGACGGTTTTATTGTGAGCCCTAGTGAAGAAGGCGCCTTTGAGGAATTCGTAGACCTTGTTGTACCAATCTTGCAGCAGAGAGGTTTATTTCGAACGGAATATGAATCGGATACATTCCGTGGAAATCTGGGGTTACCTATTCCACAAAATCGATATCAGACCGAAGTTTAAACTGGTATGTAACATAATAATCGCTGGGGGTAATTTTAGATGAAAGCTTTTAATTTTAGAAATATTTTGATTTCATTAATTACACTTATTTTTGCCATCTCTCTTGCAGGATGCGGGGCAACGAAAGATAAGGAGTCTACCATAGGCAACGGTTTATCTTCGACGAACAAAGACAATCCGAAGGTGATCAAAGTGGGTACCGCAGCAGTCGTAAAAAACGTATCCTTTCTTAACGACTCAGGTAAGCTGACTGGGTATGATGTTGAGGTTGTACGTGAAATCGATAATCGATTACCACAATATGAATTTAAATTTGAAACGATGGACTTTCCAAATTTATTTTTAAGTTTAGATGCCAGAAAAATTGACTTTATAGCGATGCATCTAGAGCAAAACGATGAAAGAAGAGCAAAATATCTTTTTAATAAAGAATACTATGATTCGTCAAAGTTATTAGTTGCTGTCAATGAATCCAATACCAGTATTCACTCCATTGAAGATTTGAAAGGAAAAACGGTTATTGTCCCGGCTTCCTCTAGTTCAGCCGCACTTGTCGAGAAATACAATAAGGAATATAAAGGTACGATCAAAGTGATATATGGTGATTATACGAATGCGGTAAATCAACTTAAAACTGGAAGAGCTGATGCAACGGTAATCGATTCGGGTCTGGCTGGAAGCTTGAATGGTGATGTAAATGCACAATTGAAGCTGGTGGGAGAGAATCTTCACACGGAATCTGGGGTATATTTCGCCTTTCGCCAAGAGGACGGGTCAGAGGTAAGCAATGCGGTAGATGAGGCGTTGAAGGCAATGAAGAAAGATGGAGCACTGAACAAATTGTCGAAGGAATGGTTGCAAAGGGATTTTCAATAATGTAAAAGGTGAGTCGAATGAATGGGAAATGCGTTTGATTGGCAATCGGTTTGGAAGTACTTATTGATTTTGTTGCAGTACTTGTCAGTTTCATTGGTGATTCTCGTTAGTTCACTGTTTGTTGGAAGTATTGTGGGGGCGATTTTGGCTGCCCCCCGTCTTTATAAATGGCCGATTGCGAATGGTTGGAGTGCAGCTATCATTTCCTTTTTTCGAGGAACGCCAATTATTATTCAACTCATCCTGATTTTTTATGGCCTACCCGAATTGATGAAACCTTTCGGGCTTAATTTAGATAGGGTCCCTCCTGCCATCTTTGTAATTCTAACATTCGGACTAAACAGTGGAGCTTCGCTAGCTGAAATCTATCGGCTTTCGGTCAATAGCGTTGATCGCGGACAGTCTGAAGCGGCAGCATCTGTTGGTATGACAGGCTGGAGTACCTTCTATCGCATCGTATTTCCGCAAGCCTTTCGTGTAGCTATGCCACATCTATCGAATGTCGTCGTGTCGAGTCTGAAAGACACCTCACTTGCTTTTTCTGTAGGCATGATGGATATGATGGGGCGGGGGGAAGCGATCGGACTCGTATCTTATCGTTTGCTTGAAGTGTATATCAGCTTGGCCATTATTTATTATTTTATTTGTTTAATTCTTCAATATGTCTTCACGCGCATTGAGCGCAGAATACAACGATATTCACGCGTCATGACAAGTGCTTGAAGCATTTTCAATTGATGGAAAGTCATGAAAAATAGCGAATGTCTACACGAAGCGGAGTGACTAAAAAGATGACAAAGGCATTTGTCATACATGAAAATGACAGCTGGGTTGAACCCTTAAAGCTAGCATTGGAAGAAGAAAATATTCCTTATGAGTTATGGCATCTCGATCATGGAATACTTGACATCAGTCAGGCTCCACCACAAGGGGTAGGACGGGAAATTCTAGTATGCCGTTCGTGTTGATACATCTGAAGGTTTTGAGCTATGTCCGGCTGATGCCTGCCAAATCGGCGATAGATTTTGTCCGGCACCGAGTCAGGCAGCAAAAGCCAAATTTCAGGTGATTACATCGTTTGAGAGTCCGCTTAATTCAGAAGCGGATGCTATTGCTGGCGTCGGAGGGATGAAGGCTATCGACAAGACGATGGGCAAGTACTTGCAAGAGCTGTACGCGGCGAAGAAATGAGAAACAGCCATAAATAGCCGCTATGCCAGAAGATTCAGGAGGCGATCTCCATCACTTTCGATTTATCATTTTTTTGGGAAGCATTAAATAAAATTATCGGTGCCTTGCCACTAACCTTATATATTACCTGTACGGCAGTGGGGATCGGTTTTATCATCGGGTTGACTGTTGCCATGATTCGTCTGAAGAAGACAGTAGTTCTTTATCCGCTGGCTGAGTTCTATGTTTCTTTTACCAGGGGAACGCCTGTTTGTGTTGCATTTGTACATCGTATATCTAGGTCTTCCTACGATTTGGGACGCAATGGCAAACCATTATCACTGGGGCATTTATTCCAAGGATGTTTCATTGTACGTGTTGGTTGTGGCGGCTTTATCACTTACGGCCGGAGCCTATATGTCTGAAATTATCCGGTCCGGCTTTTTGGCGGTGCCGGATGGGCAACTGGAAGCAGCTTATTCGGTTGGCATGACGACTTTTCAGGCAGTTTATCGTGTGATTTTTCCGCAGGCACTTGGCGCGAGCCTCCCAGGAATATGCAGCTTGGTTATAGGGATCCTTCACGGTTCTTCTCTAGCTTATTTGGTCTCTCTGTTTGAGGTCAACGGGGTCGCGATGATGGTGGGGAGCCAAAGATGGAGCTTTCTTGAACCGCTATCTGCCGCAGCGCTGATCTACTGGGGAATCGCATTGCTCATAGAACGACTTGCAGCTGTCCTGGAGAAGCATTGGAAGACTTACAGCGGAGGGGGTGTGGTATGATCAAATTGGCAAACTTAAAAAAATCATATAACAAACTTGAGGTGTTGAAGGGAATTGATCTACTGGTTCAGACAGGAGAGGTGATGGCGGTTCTTGGTCCGAGCGGTTCAGGGAAATCCACATTGCTTCGCTGCATTAATTTTTTGGACAAGGCGGATGAGGGCGTCGTTACAATCGGGAGTACGATGGTTCCTTGTGACAAACCAAACAAGCGGGATGTGCTTCAGTTACGCCGGAAAACGGCCATGGTTTTTCAGAACTATAATCTGTTTAGGCATAAGACGGCATTGGAAAATGTGATGGAAGGTTTAATCGTTGCGCAGAAACAAAGCAAAAGCGCAGCGAAGGAAAAAGCTAAAGCTGTATTGGAGAAAGTAGGGTTGGCAGATAAACTGGACTCATATCCAAGTCAGCTTTCCGGGGGGCAGCAGCAGCGTGTAGGGATTGCTCGGGCACTCGTTTTGGAACCAGAAATTATTCTTTTCGATGAGCCTACCTCAGCACTTGATCCCGAGCGAGTTGGGGAGGTGCTCACTGTTATTCGAAATATAGCCAAGGAAGGCATTACAATGATGATTGTTACACATGAGCTCAATTTTGCACGGGAAGTTGCGAACCGCGTGATTTTTATGACGGATGGGGAAATCATTGAGGAAGGATCGCCTGAGACGATTTTTAGTCATCCAAAGGAAGCACTCACTCGTCAGTTTTTTCGCCGTTTTATTAACGATTATAGCTATAGTATTTAGACTTACATGCTCATGATGAATGCCAAGACCATTTACCGTTGAAAGGATATCATGAAAAATGGCAAATCAATTGTTGGAAACTGTACGAGACGGCTTGTTTAAGTCCTTTGATATTCCCAAGCTTTCCTTAAAAAATCGCATTGTCATGGCCCCGATGACAAGAGGCTTTTCCCAAAACGGGGTTCCTGATGAAAATGTTGCGGCTTATTATCGCCGACATGCGGAAAGCGGTGTCGGGCTGATCATAACGGAGGGAACGCTTATCGATCATCCAGCTGCTGCGGCCAATCCGAACTGGCCGCATATTCACGGTGAAGAAGCGCTTGCAGGGTGGGCGAAGGTCGTTGCCGCTGTCCGAGAAGGAGGGGGGAAAATCATTCCACAGTTATGGCATTTGGGGACCGCAAGAACAGTTGGTAGCTTACCTAATCCAGAAGCGCTGCCGATTGGTCCTTCGGGTCTGAATGCCGAAGGCAACAAGGTTAACGAACCACTTACAGAGAGCGAAATAGCTGATTTGGTGTCCACTTATGCAAAAGCTGCCGCCGCTGCAAAGCAAATTGGCTTTGATGGAATTGAAATTCATGGTGCGCACGGCTATTTGATCGACCAGTTTCTCTGGGAACAAACCAATCGGAGAACAGACAAGTATGGAGGAGATTTAAGAAGACGTACCCGCTTCGCAACTGAGGTTATTCAGGCTTGCCGCAACGCTGTCGGTTCTGACTTTCCTATTCTGTTCCGTTTCTCGCAATGGAAGGGGAACCACTACGAAGCTAAGCTGGCCGAAACTCCGGAGCAGTTGGAACAGTTGCTTGCTCCGCTGGTAGATGCAGGAGTCGATGTGTTTCACGCCTCCACTCGCCAGTTCTGGCAGCCGGAGTTTGAGCATTCCCGATTGAACCTAGCCGGTTGGACCAAGAAATTAACGGGACGCCCTACGATCACTGTTGGATCTGTTGCTTTGGAGCAAGACTTTTGGCAGCAGCCGGAACAAATCCAGCGCCTTGCAGAAATATTGGAGCAAGGAGAGGCAGATCTGGTAGCGATCGGCAGGTCACTTTTGTCTAATCCGCAGTGGATAAGCCAAGTTAGAGAGAATCGCTTGTCAGATTGGATAACCTATGATAGCAAAATCTTAACGACTCTAAACTAAGTACTCGGCCTTGCGTAAAGCAGGGCTTTTTCATAGAGAAAGGGGGAATACGATGACGGACAACATCCTTCAATACGTCGATTCATTAAAAGAGGAAATCATTGCCATCCGAAGGGAATTTCACCGCTTTCCAGAGGTTTTATTTGAGGTTTCCCGCACTTCCGCCAAAGTAGCCGATTATTTGAGAGGACTGGGGCTGGAAGTTCATACGCATGTTGGCAAGCATTTTGGCATGGGCGTGATTGGTGTCCTTAACAGCGGCAAGCCCGGTCCGACGATCGTTCTCCGGGCCGATATGGACGCTCTTCCGATTAGGGAAGGCCATCATCATTCTTTTCGCTCGGAACACGAAGGATTCATGCACGCCTGTGGCCATGATGCGCATATGGCGATGCTTATTGGAGCTGCCAAAGCGATCGTTCAATACCCCGATCAAATAGCGGGAATCATTAAATTTGTGTTTCAACCGGCTGAGGAAAGCGCAGTTCCGAGTCCGATTGACGGACGGATGATTAGCGGTGGCAGGGATATGATTGAGGCCGGAATATTAGAAGATGCCGATATTTGTTTCGCACTTCATGTATGGCCGGATCTCCCTGCAGGAACGGTAGGCATTCATCGGAGCCATGCTATGGCAGCTTCATCCCATTTTCATATCGCTTTTCAGGGTGTAAACGGCCACCACAGCACCCCTCATCTCGCGGTGGATGCTCTCTCTATGGCCACCCAGTATGTAACGGATGTTAAATACGCGATTGCGACAGAACTGGATCCATTCGATACATCCGTTTTATGTTTCGGCACTTTGCATGCCGGTACAGCGATAAATGCCATTGCAGGGGAGAGTAAGTTAAGTGGTACTTTTCGGGTTTTAAGCTCGGCGATGGTAGACAAAGTCCATCGAATATTGGAGAATCGGGCGGAGGCGGTGGCCAAAGCGTACGGAGGAAGTTACTCTTCTCAATATCGGCTCGGAACCCCCTTAATTAATCATGAGGCTGCTGTAGAACTGACATTACATGCAGGGAAAAAAGCGTTAAGGGCAGAACAAGTCGTATTGCTGGATAAGCCCAGTTTGGCTGGGGAAGACTTTGCTTTATATGTGGAGAAGATACCCGGAGCGTTTGCCTTTCTTGGGATGGGAGATCAGACCGAGGAAGCCGTATTTCCGTTGCATCACCCGCTGTTTGATGTGAACGAAGAGGTTTTAACTGTCGGCGTCAAACTTTTTGTTCAATGGGTGAGTGAAGCTGTGAGGAGAAATCGGGATCTGTCAAACTCTTAAAATGTTGGTCGACAGTGATGGGGACCGGAATGGTGGAAAGTAGATTTGGAGAGCGTACGCAATATATCAGAGTTGGATAGTTACTGGTACAAAAGTACAACGTAATTATAGTTCTGGATTTGCCTCTAGCTATGAGTTGAGGTAATTGAAAATTAGTATCTCAGTCTTTAAGAAGTAAGTGGTTATTATCACAATTTAAGAGTAAAGAGGGGGGACTAGATTTCCTCTTTTTTGTAGTTGTTTCTTGTTAGGTGGAAGAGACAGAGTCACAGATTAACTAAACTTTATTTTGTTATAGTTGTGTCAATGTAGGGTTATCTTGCAAAGAGTAGTTTAATAGAAAAATAATGGAATTTGGATCTGATGCTAAACTCGGGAAATATAAAAAAGTATTTCTGAATTTGGCAGATTCATTGGCACTCATAGAAAGCCATTTTAATAGTAATTCATCTTTTATTGGTAGATTGGATTTCCAGTCTGAAAGTGTATTGAATTTAATACTTACGAAGTGATTTGAGCAACTGCATTCAAAACCGCCGTTGCTCTTTTTATTTAGAGAGTTAAATGGTGTTTTCTTGCCACAGCTGTTACAAATATTCTTCAAATTACTTAAGTGATAGGGGCATTTATGTAATAGGCCAAATTGGTGAAAGAGACTATGATGGCCCATACTTAAACATTCTTCGCAAAAGGTGTGATCAGGACGAATGAGGAATGCAGCATCTTTTTGGTTCGGGAACATGCCAATAAGCTGCTTCATATAAAGATTTGTATGTTCATAGGGATTTAATCCAATGGCTTGAGTTATATTCTCTAAGTTATACTTATTAAATTCCGACAAATATTTATGTAAACCATTGTAAGACCTATTGATTATTTTAATAATATATTCATTTGAAAAATCACGAGATGTAAGAGCATTCGCATATTTGATTTTCTCGAAAATTGACCAAGCAGACTCGAAAGGATTCACCCAAGCCGGATTCCATGTGATTTGTTTCATTTATTAGTGCCTTTACTTTTTTTGGTAAATATTTTGGCGGATTTTATTTCTAGTTTTAATTGACTAAGTTTATTAAAATAGTTCTCTAATTCATAGCTAGTGAGTTCAACTGTAACAAGCGGAGCAGGGATATCAAAAAATATATGAAGCAAATAGTTTGATGAGTAGTGCAATAAAGAACGCATTTTTATTTACATGGACATGATGGCTTGGAATTGCATTAATCATTATACCGTGGGCAATTTGGTTTACGTTTGGAAAAAAAGAAAGCATGGGTCGTTTACTTTTAGCAGGCTTTACCTCTATGCTTCTCTCTTGTGTTATAGAGAGCATCGCTATATCGTTAGGAAAATGGTCATACCCGTTTACAGTAATTCCTTTTTTTCCTGTGTTGGATATTGTTTTTGATTGGTGCTTATTACCTGTAGCAGTCATGTTTTTTATTCAATTGAAACCCAATATTAATCCCTTGATAAAAGCAATTGTTTTTGGCTTGGTAGGTGCGTTTATTTTAGAACCTATTTTTGAAAAACTTCATTTTTACAACGCTAAAGGTTGGCATCACACATATGATTTCTTTATTCATTCTTCAATTTTTTTAATCTCCTTCCGGATAAGTACAATGAACAATTTCGGAAAAATCAAATCGGATGAAAATGTTAAACGGGAGTTTAACTTTAATTTTTTGCGTAGAAAAGAAAAAGTACGATAAAAGACAAGTTCTACCAAAGAACCACTCCGTTGGCAGGAGTGGTTTTGTCTTTATATGCTGATATATATGGTCAAAATGAACTTTGTGCTAAGAAATTACGATGAACCGTATCACAGAGAGAATTCTTAGACATTGAACTACCCTGAAAGTAGTCGACCAAGAATATAATTTTGATTCATCTGTGGTGCCCTGCGAGGGGCATGGATGGCTAACGGATAACTAGAGTTCAGGAGCTGCATTGAAGCAGCTCCTTTTTGATTTTTCTTTGAACTAAAAGTCAGTAGAGCGTTGTGGAAACTTGAGTTTAAGCTACCACTTTTTTAACTGTACGGGAGTTTTACGCAACTATCAATGTATTTGCAACGTCTAAATATTTGGGATTATTTGTAATTTAGGCAGGAAGAGTGATAATTTATGCTTATTGAAGAAGAGATCATTTTTTTTCGATGGTTACTTTTTGCTTTTTACTAAGTGAGGATGCTGAGAAGATCAGATATAGACATAGTGATATGGGGAGGGAAGTTCAATTGAAGCATAGGTGGTTTTTGCTCACAATAATAATTTATTTAATGGTGGTAGGTTGCGACGTAAAGAATAATGATACGGCTACACAAGATGGACCTATAATAAAAGAGTCTAATCCAAATTTATTGACTTCTGCTGAACCCAATAATCCGGGTCAAATTGGTGAGACAAAAGAACAAGTTAGTGATATCTCAGCAATTATCAATAAACTCCTGGATGTGAATCATAAATACTCAGCTTTAGAAGGAAAGATCATAAGTACATTTGAGCCTACTGGAGAAAAGGAGCTAGTTGTACTTGTTATCGAACAGCCTAGCCGATTCTATGTGAAGCACATATTAGATTCTAAAACACCGGATCGATTTGAAGAGTCAATAAATGACGGAACAAATGTTCAAATTAAAGGATCTGATGGTGAAATAAGTCAATCATCTCCAGCAGATAATGGACTTGGACTACTTCTACCTATCGGTGGTGTAAACGAATTACTGAATCCAGAAATGTTTATTCACAATGCCATTAGTAGTGGTCAACCCACGTTAAAGGCTGAAGAAAAGTTCCTTGATCGTGATTCAACAGTTATAGTTATAGACCGTAAAGAAGGGAAACTGGGAAATAAGCTAACTATTTGGTTTGATAACAAAGCTGGAATTATCCTAAAGATTATTTTTTCAGATGGTGATAAGCCTCTACAAACTATTGCTTTTGATCAGATAAAATTTATCGACAAAGCTGATGAAGAAAAATTTAAGAACTTAAAGTGAAAAAACGTTCAACTAACGGAGAACGATAGCTTCATAACAAGATCTAGCAGGCTACCAGTGATAAATCTGGTGACTTATTCTGCTAACCGGCAGCAGGATAGTTTGGTACTTACTTAAACTTTACCAAGATTCCGAACAGCCATTTAGTAATATAAGCATGTAAAGACAACCGCAAGAAAGTTTGAAGTAAAAGGGGATTAAATTGAATAACGTAGATACTGCGGTTTTAAATAATATTGTTTGGTGGGATTGTTTGTGAGTTGCATGGACTTACTCAAACTTCAAGTGAACGTGTAGGGGGACTGCTTTCTAAAGCACCCGAATTATACCCCGATAGCTTACTTCAAGCAGTCATGCAACGAGTGAAGAAGTAAAAAATTTAATAGGTAATATAGAAATATTCAGTATAAAAGATAGTTTTGCAAATCTTATTATGGTTTCATTTGGTTTTAAAGGCAAAATGGATATGTTATTCACCGGTTGCCGACGTTGAAGAAATCAGGATTTTTTTTAATTCCAATGGTTTTAATCGGAATAATTCTTGTCAAATTATAGAAATGACGATATTATCTAATAATGATAATACATTATCTAATTATGATATAAATTGAGGAGGTATTACAATGAGTAGTTCATCAATTGAAGAGCAATCGTGCCAAACGTCAGACACTTCTAAGAAGAACATTAAAGTAGAAACGAATCCACGATGGGTTCGTGTCCGAGTTGGTGGAGAAACAATTGCAGACAGTAAGGGTGTACTGACGCTACATGAGCGAGGCCATCTTCCTGTCTATTACTTCCCCGAATCTGATGTTCGTCAAGATTTGCTCATACCAAGTTCACACAGTACGCATTGCCCGCTGAAAGGGGATGCCTCTTATTGGAGTATTCAGGTGGGGGACAGAGTCATTGAGAATGCGGTCTGGAGCTATTTGACTCCGATTCCTGAGAGTGAAGCAATTCGTGGGTATTATGCGTTTTATTGGAACAAAGTTGATCAATGGTTAGAGGAAGAAGAAGAGATCTTCGTACATCCGCGTGATCCTTATAAACGAGTAGACGCAATTGCCAGTTCACGCCATATACAGATCGTATTGAACGGTGTTACTGTCGCTGATAGCAAACGTCCGGTTATCGTATTTGAGACTGGTGTTCCTGTTCGCTATTATTTACCGAAGGAAGATATCCGGGAAGAAGTATTGACTGCATCGGCGCTGCTTACGAGCTGTCCGTATAAAGGAACGGCTTCTTACTTGAACGCTACGATTGAGGGGCAATTATACGAGAACATAGTGTGGAGTTATCAGAATCCGATTCCAGAAATCCCGAAAATCGCTGGCTTATACTCCTTTTACAATGAGCGTGTAGACGCGGTTTACGTAGATGGGGAAAAAGAGCCGGAGCCTCAATGGTACCGCTCTGCGCTTGATTTTTTTAATGCAAATGAAGTCTAATTGATCTTATATTGTCATTCAATAACTAAAATAATAGGATTGATCAAGGCTGACCTGGTCACAGGAAGTCTTTTTTTATATTGAAATCATTTAATTCCGATAGGATTACTATAAATAATGATTGACAAGTGGAAATAGTCATAATAATATTGAATTACAGTTATTTGTTATCACATGTTAATAATGATTAGGGATCAACCATGCGATTGGAGGTCTCATTTTCCTGAAGGGGAAAGTGAGGCCTTTTATTTTTGATGAAAGGATGGAGCAGAATGAGTGGTATCGCTTTGGAATTCAAGCAGGTAAGCAAAAATTACGGTGCGGGTATCGTCCTAGAGAACTTCAACCTATCGGTTCCCAAGGAACGAATCGTGACAATTATTGGTCCTTCGGGATGCGGGAAAACGACTATTCTCAAAATGATCAATCGCTTGATCGAGCCAGAGGCGGGGCAAATACTGTTAGAGGGGACGGATATTGGAGCTTTGGATCCGGTAGAGCTAAGAAGGAGTATCGGGTATGTGATCCAACAGATCGGCCTTTTTCCGCACATGACCATTGAGGAGAATATCTCCATCGTTCCCAGGTTGAAAGGTGAATCCAAGAAACAGCTTGTTGCTCGCACGGAAGAACTTCTCGAGCTCATCGGGTTAGAGCCTTCCTTGTTTCGCAAAAGATACCCGCACGAGTTAAGTGGAGGACAGCAGCAGCGTATAGGTGTGGCACGGGCACTTGCAGCAAATCCTTCCATCATTTTGATGGATGAGCCTTTTAGCGCATTAGATCCGATTAGCCGAGTTCAACTGCAGAAGGAGCTGATTCATCTCAATAAACATGTGAAAAAGACCATTGTCTTCGTTACACACGACATCGATGAAGCGCTTAAGATCGCCGATCAAATTATTTTGCTCAAAGATGGCAAAGTCGTTCAGGCTGCAACGCCAGAGGAGCTATTGAAACAGCCTGCAACCGCATTTGTCCGTGAATTCGTAGGGCAGGAAAGATTTCAACCCGTGGTGGCTGAACGTACGGTCGCCAGTGTGATGGACAATATTCTCTCCATGAGACCGCATGTAGGTATCTCGGAAGCTTTGCGTCAGCTTCAAGACAATCAAGTGAGAGACATCATCGTGACATGTTCGGAGAATAAATTTCTTGGCATTGTCGGCATTGATGACCTCAGTCAGCGAGTTAGCGTGACGAACGCTTCTACAACAAAAGTGGAAGATATCATGCGAACGGATGTGCCTAGTGTCGGAGAACACTCACCGATTGCTCAAGTATTCAGCCTTTTGAATAACTATCACATCGTTCCGGTTGTCGACGAGGCGCAGCGCTTGCTTGGAGCGGTAACGCAAACTAGCTTTATTAAAGCGATTGCCCATTCATTCGATAGGGAAGAGGTGATTGCATGAATCAATTTTGGAATACGGTGCAAGCGGATTGGCCTAAGATTGTGCAGAAAACAGGTGAGCACATCGAGCTGTCCCTCATTTCGGTCATTCTTGCTTGCCTCATTGCCATACCGTTTGGCATTTATCTGACGACACACAAGCGATTAGCGAATGGGGTAATCACGGTTGTCTCCGTGATACAAACGATTCCGAGTCTAGCATTATTCGGATTTATGATCCCGTTAGTTGGCATTGGTACGAAGCCGGCGATAATCGCTTTGACCTTGTACGCCTTGCTCCCTATTTTACAAAACACCTATGTAGGCGTTTCTAGTGTGACACCATCGTTGATTGAAGCAGGTACAGGGATGGGAATGACTCGGTGGCAAATTCTGTGGATGGTTCAATTGCCTATCGCGCGAAGCTTTATCATGGCAGGCGTTCGTTTAGTGGCTGTGCAAACCATCAGCTTAGCTACAATTGCAACATATATAGCCGCAGGAGGTTTGGGGGACATCATTACACGTGGGATTGCCATGATCAACACGAACACCATTTTGGAAGGCGCCATTCCGGTGTCTCTGCTAGTTATTATCGTTAACTTATCACTTCTGGGATTAAATCGTTGGTTAACGCCGAAAGGCTTGCGTCACCAAACAAAAATATAACAGGTACAACGAAAGGGGATCATTTCAATGAAATTCCTAAAACAACAATCAGGCAAAAAGCAAGGGTATTGGCTTCAAAAAACGGCAACGATTGGGCTAGCAATCGCTTTAACAGCGGCTCTTACCGGCTGCTCCAAATCAGCCTCAAGCTCCTCGGATACGATCAAAATCGCGACCAAAGGATTTGCGGAATCTGACATTTTGGCAAATGCGTTTAAACTTTTAATTGAAAATGACACAAAACTTAAAACGGATATTACCAAATTAGACAACTCGCTCCTGTGGAGCGCAGTGAAAGAAAATAAAGTGGATACCTATGTGGAATATACGGGGACAGCACTGATCAACATTCTCAAAGCTGAAGCGGAGTTTGACCCACAAAAAGCTTTTGACAAAGTGAAAAAAGACTTGAAAGAGAAAAACCAGATCACGGTTCTTGATCCAATTGGTTTCAATAATACTTACGCTTTTGGCTTACGTAAAGAACAAGCAGAGAAATTTGGAATTAAAACAACGTCGCAGCTTGCTGCGAAATCAGGCGAACTCATCTTCGGAGCCAGTGAAGAATTCATCAACCGCCCAGATGCATGGCCACCCATTCTAAAAACGTACAATCCAAAGTTCAAAGAGATTAAAACGATTCAGAATCCGGGTCTCGCTTACCAAGCGATCGATCAGAAGTTAATTGATTCGATGATTCTATTTACGACAGATAGCCAAATTACGGTGAAGCCTATTGTTGTTTTGGAAGATGACAAACATGTGTTCTTACCCTACTATGCGGTTCCATTAGTACGTGATGCTGTCCTGAAAGATCACCCTGAACTGAAAACTGTCCTGAATAAGCTAGCTGGAAAAATTACGGATGCAGAGATGCAGAAATTGAACAGCGAAGTTGAATTGAAACAAAGACCAGCGCTGGATGTAGCCAAAGAATGGTTGCTTTCCAAAGATTTAATCAAAAAATAAATTCGAATCCAAGGAGGATGACAGATATGAGTAAAGTGAAACGGCAAATGGCGCTTGGCGCGATGATGTATTTTCCAGCTGGCGAACATATCTCTAGTTGGCGGCATCCGAAGGCTGAAGCTGAAGGACTGCTCGATTTTAATTATTATAAACGCATTGTGCAGACGGCAGAGCGCGGGAAGTTTGATATGTTCTTTTATGCCGACGAGCTGTATGTCTGGGATCGGTTTGAATCAGGTATTAGTCATTCTAACAGTATCCGGCCAGAGCCGTTTTCACTGTTATCCGCGTTGTCAGTCGTGACGGAGCATATCGGTTTGGCTGCTACAATTTCGACTACCTATAACGAGCCTTATCACATTGCAAGAAAGCTAGCTACACTGGATTATTTGAGCAATGGTCGCGCAGCATGGAATATTGTGACTTCCCAGACGGATGAAGAGGCTAGGAACTTTGGTAAAGAGAAGCATTTGCAGCATGCTTTGCGATATGAACGTGCCAGCGAGTTTGTCGATGTGACACAAGGATTGTGGGATAGCTGGGAAGACGATGCTTTACTTTTTGACAAAGCTAGCGGGTATTTCGCAGATAAAGATAAGCTGCATAATCTCGATTATAAAGGGAATGACTTCTCTGTTCGAGGTCCATTGAACGTAACAAGACCGCCACAGGGACACCCGGTTCTGATTCAAGCGGGTGCCTCGGAGGCAGGGAAGGAGCTTGCCGCTGCCAAAGCGGAAGTTGTCTTCGCGCCAGGCTCAACCTTTGCTCCCGGCGGTTCGCTTCAAGATGGTCAGCGGTTATATGAAGATATAAAAGGCAGGATGGCCAAATACGACAGGCACCGAGACGAATTGAAGATTCTGCCGGGGGTTATGCCTATTATCGGGCGAACGGAGTCAGAAGCCAAAGAACAGTTAGCGATTATTGAGGAGCTAACCCCTCAGCAGTTGGGGTTAGATTTGCTATCACACTATCTAGGGCAGGACATTTCATCTTACCCCTTAGACGAACCATTGCCTTTCTTGCCAGAGATTGATGATTTCAATCAAAGCAAGAGTGGTCTCGAGCGTATTCGAGAGCTTCTGAAGCAAGAACCGTTAACACTTCGTCAGCTGTACCAACGAATTACGAACAAAAGAGGCTTTGCTGGAACACCGGAACAAATCGCGGATCATCTCGAAGAATGGTTTGTTCATGGTGCTGCCGACGGTTTTAATATTGCCTTCCCACATTTACCAGGTAGTCTTGATGACTTTGTGAATTTGGTTATTCCAGAACTGCAACGCAGAGGGTTGTTCCGTACCGAATACACCGGAAGAACGCTGCGAGATCATTTATATTTACAACGGCCTGCTAATCGATTCAATTCAGTTCGTGTATAAGGAGAGGGATTTTAATGGCACATGTTGACCCACAGTGGTCTTTAAGAGACGGTAACCGCACGGGATGGCAGATTCGCGCTGAGATTAGTCCGAGATGGATTCGGGTTATCTTCAGGGGCGTAACGGTTGCAGATAGCAAGCAAGTTCTGGTCGTTACAGAAACAGGGAAGCTGCCGGTTTATTACTTCCCTCGCTCTGATGTTCGTACCGAACATCTTGCATTAGCGGCGTATCGAGAAGATCATGCAAACAAAGGAGAAGCAGATTACTGGGATATTCACATTGGTGATCAAACCATTGAACGGGCTGCTTGGAGCTATTCAGATCCTAGTTCAGAGAGCGGGTTCTTGAAGGACTATGTCTCTTTCGTTTGGAAGAAAGCTGACGCTTGGTTCGAGGAGGAAGAAGAGATTTTCGTACATGCGCGAGATCCATATTCCAGAATTGACGCTATCCCGAGTTCTCGACACATCCAGGTGATCGTGGGAGGCGAGCTTGTTGCCGATAGTCGACGTCCCGTCATCCTCTACGAAACGGGACTTACTCCGCGGTACTATTTGCCCAAAGTGGATATAAGACTCGATCTACTTACCGCTTCGGATAGCGTGACGCGATGCCCTTACAAAGGGACAGCCTCATATTGGTCAGCATCGCTTGGCGGGAGAACGTTCAAAGATGTGGTCTGGAGCTACGCTGAAGCTCTACCTGAGGTTCACGAAATAGCGGGCTTGCTAAGCTTCTATAACGAAGAAGTAGATGCGTTAATGATTGATGGAGAGAAGTGGTCCTTGGAAGAAAAAGACCGACTTCCTTATAAGCAAATTGCACTCACTCATGAAAGTTCATGAGATCTTACAGAGTAGGAAGTGCGAATGATGTCCGAGCATAAATCTGCGATCGCCGGGTTATTCGCTGTAGCCATGATTTGGGGTGTTACTTATGTACTAAGCGCTTATTTGCTTCGTGCTTTCTCACCCGTATTGTTATCTTTCTTGCGAATCTGCGTAACAGGAACTTTGTTATTAGCTGTATCTAGGACTCAAGTTATTCAGCATCCGACAAGGAGGGAATGGCTGCTGCTCCTTGGATCTGCCGTCTTTTTTACATTGATTCAGCAGCCTTTATATTTTATTGGTCTTCAATTTTCTACAGCTGCTAATGCGTCTTTGATTTATGCGGTGGCACCCTTAGCCACACTATTCTTGGAAGTTATTTTTCTGAAAACAAGATTTAGTTGGATGAAGGTTGCTGGAGCATTATTTGGTTTTCTAGGTGTCTTGGTGATAGTTGGTTTCAACGGTCTGTCATTGCATGTTTCGATAGGTGATTGGTATCTGCTTATTGCGATGCTTGGTTTTTCAATCAGTGTGTTGTTTACACCGCATCTATCTAAGAGAATGTCGCCTTTTTCAATCTCGTTGTATTCCACGATGGTTGGAGGTGTGCTGATGGCTCCTTTTGTCGCGGGAGAGAATTGGTTTGGACATTTGGATATGCATGGAGATCTCTTTATGTGGTCACTGCTTGTAGCAGGCGGACTTCTTAATGTCTTGGCTGGATTATGGTGGATTCGCGGCGTAGCAATCGTGGGTCCAGGAACAGCGTCTCTATTTAACAATTTACCGCCATTCATTGCCATATTGACCGGTTATTTATTCCTTGGCGATGCCATTCATTTGACTCAGATATGCGGTGGGATTTGCATCTTGATAGGTGTATTTACCTCCAATAGATCGTTGGTTAAGCAGGTCAAGCGAAATCGGCTGGAGTCGGAATTTGAAGGGAATTAAATAGAAGGACAGACCTGTGAAATCTTGTACATGTCTGTCTTTTGAGCTTTACACACAACCAGACAGCTATCGAAGTATCTACTCCACATGGAAGAGGTTATGGCATGATGCTTGATTTAATCCTAAGAGGCAATATCGTTTTGGAAAATGAAGTTTTCTATGGGGAAATTGGTATCAAAGAAGGCAAAATTGACAGAATTGCCGACGTAGGTCAGCTGCAAGCATTAAGCGTACAAGATTTTGGCCAATGCCTCATCTTTCCAGGCATGATCGATGCTCATGTACACTGTTTCAGCAATCCGCTGGAAGGGTTTGTGACGACTTCGGCCTCGGCTGCGGTTGGTGGGTTAACGACGATTCTAGATATGCCGTATGATCTGCCTGAGCCGATTCATAACGTAACTGAATTTCAGAAAAAAGTTCAAAGGTTAGAGCAAGAAGCGCTGATAGACATTGGATTATGGGCAACCATCGCGAAGACAGGTGGGACTCAGCAGATTGTTCCATTAGCGGAAGCGGGAGCCATTGCTTTTAAAATGTCGACGTTTGAGACCGATCCGTACCGTTTTCCTCAGATACCGGATTCAGAAATAATGAAAGCAATGGCGCTGATACGTCAAACTGGCCTTAGAGCTGCGTTCCATGCAGAAAACGATGAAATCATCAAAAATCTTACCGAATCTTACCTGCAAGAAGGACGAATTGATCCTAGAGCGCATATGGAAACAAGACCTCCGGTCACAGAGACGAGTGCGGTATTGAAGCTCATGGAATTTGCTTATTGGACGGGGGTTAAGCTTCATATTGTCCATGTCAGCCATCCAAGAACAATTGATCTTATTATGATATATAAGCAGATGCTAGTTGATGTGACCGCCGAAACATGCTATCCCTATTTGCTTTTAGATGTTCATGATCTGGAGCGATATGGCCCTAAAGCGAAAAATAATCCTCCGCTGCGACTGCCTGAAGATGTGGAAGGAATGTGGGAACATCAGCTCCAAGGGCATATTGATCTAATTACTTCTGATCATGCGCCTTGGGGAACAGATAAGAAGGATATTGGAGAACAGAACATATTTGATGCAGCATCCGGCATGCCAGGGGTGGAAATAATAGTTCCCTTATTGTTTGAATGGGCAGTAATTAAAGGGGGGATATCTCCTGTTGTGTTTGCCAAATGGCTGTCGCAGCATCCTGCTGAAATCTTTCAAATTCAAGGTAAAGGCAAAATTGAGAGTGGCTATGACGCGGATTTTACCGTGATTGATCCGGACCAGACGTGGGAGATTGATGAGCATGCTTTTAGATCCCATTCGAAGTTGTCGCCTTTTCATCAGCGCGAGGTTCAAGGGAAAGTAGTCCATACCATTGTACGTGGAACAACGGTTTATGATGGGTATGAAGTAAAGGTAAAGCCCGGTTTTGGCCGATTTATCGCTGGCTCTGCCGTGAAAAAGGAGGTTTACCTATGATAGAGCGGCTTCCTACACAACCCAGCAAAGAACGAATCGCCGAAGATATTCAAAAACTCGCCACTTTCGTTGATCCTAATAAACCCGGCTGGACTCGAAGACCCTTTACTTCTTGGTATGAACAAGGAAGAGTGTGGCTGAAACAGCAAATGCAGGACTTAGGCATGGATGTAAGATACGATGCTGCATCCAATCTAATTGGCACTTTGCCGGGTAGTGATGAATCCCTTAAGCCGATTCTCGTTGGTTCTCATACGGATACGGTGACAGGCGGAGGTCGATTTGATGGAATCATCGGTGTAGTGGCCAGCTTGGAGCTAGTTCGTGTTCTACAAGAGTCGAGAACCAGATTAAGGCATCCGCTAGAAGTGGTCGATTTCACAGCCGAGGAGCCCAGTGAGTTTGGTATATCGACGATTGGCAGCAGGGCCATGGTGAATAATTTATCCGAGGAAATGCTGCTAAGACAAGATCCTAACGGATTGGTTCTAAAGGAAGCCATTCATTGGGCCGGCGGTCAGCCTAATTTTATATCTCAACTTTCTCGCAAAACCGGTGATGTTGCCATATATCTGGAGCTACACATTGAACAAGGGCCTGTACTGGAGCAATCCGCTATGAAACTTGGCGTCGTTACCGGCATAGTGGGCATTCATCGCTATCGGATTATCGTAGAGGGAGTTCCAAATCACGCAGGGACGACACCAATGACGATGCGATCGGACGCGTTGACCAGCGCTTCAGAGCTCATTTTAGAACTGGAAGCGATTGCGAGACAACCGTATTCGGACCCAGTTGTAGGGACAATCGGACGGCTGCAAGTGGAGCCCAATGCTTCCAATGTTATCCCAGGCAGGGTTGTTTTTGAGTTGGAGATCAGATCGCTAAGCGTTGAGATTCTCGAACAAATGCTTCTTATCTATAGGGAAAAAGCGAATCAGATTGCAGAAGTGCGAGGGGTTCATATCAGTTTCGACAGCTTGTCGAAGTCAGAACCAATCCGTGTTGACGTTGAAGTGCAGCAAGTCATTCGCGAAGCGTGCTCAGCTACGGCATCTACGATCAGCTTACCTAGTGGAGCAGGACATGATGGGAATCAGTTGTCCCGCATTGCTCCAATCGGGATGATTTTCGTTCCAAGCAAGGAGGGACGCAGTCATTGTCCGGAAGAGTGGACTGACTATGAAGACGTAACGCTTGGCGTTTGGGCATTGATCCGATCTGTTATTACATTTGACCAAAAGCTAGATAGCTAATATTGGTTCGTTACAATTATGCATATTGGAAAGGAAGATGTTCATGGAACGAATAACAGCGGCAAGAGGCCTTGAGCTTCGTTGTAAGGGTTGGCGCCAGGAAGCATTGCTTCGAATGCTAGAGAATGTGCTGGAAAATGGCGAGAACCAAAAAGAGCTCATTGTGTATGCGGCTCTAGCAAAGGCAGCAAGAAATTGGCCGTCTTACCACGCTATCGTAAGAACGCTTAAGGAATTGGAAGAGGACGAAACCTTAGTCATTCAATCAGGCAAACCGATCGGTATTTTTAAAACGCATCGTTTTGCTCCCCTTATTGTGATGGCGAATTGTAATTTGGTAGGGCGCTGGGCCACAAGCGAGAACTTCTACCGTTTGCAGGAAAAAGGATTGCTGATTTGGGGCGGCTTAACAGCGGCAGCATGGCAATATATTGGGTCTCAAGGTGTCATCCAAGGAACCTATGAAATCTTCCAAAGCATTGCTAGACTTCATTTCAATGGTAGTCTCGCGGGGAAATTCATTTTAACCGCAGGTTTAGGCGGTATGGGAGGAGCTCAGCCTTTAGCAGGAACCTTGGCAGGAGCTGCAATTCTATGCGTCGAGGTGTCCGAAGACCGAGTAGATCGACGCTTGCAAACGAACTATTTGCAGCGTAAAACGAGGAGCTTAGATGAGGCACTATTGTGGATTGAAGAAGCTGTCGATAATCTACATCCCGTTTCCGTAGGATTGACCGGCAATGCGTCTGACATTTATCCAGAGCTTGTACGTCGCGGGATCACACCAGATATTGTGACTGACCAGACGTCCGCGCACGATCTCGTGTATGGCTATGTGCCGTCCGGGTATCGGGTGGAAGAGCTGGAGGAAGCTAGGGCGAACGATCCAGAGCAGCTGCAGCGTGATGCAGGCGCATCAATCGCTGTAGAAGTTGAAGCGATGCTGGAGTTGAAAAAACGGGGTGCTATCGTTTTTGACAACGGGAACAATATTCGTTCACAGGCGAAGGAGTATGGCGTCCAGAACGCTTTCGACATCGATATTTTCACCGAGGCCTTCCTTCGGCCGTTATTTGCAAGAGCGATTGGACCATTTCGTTGGGTCGCTCTTAGTGGAGAACTAAGCGATATTCACGCTATTGATGAATTTATTTTGGAAGCTTTCTCAGATAACGAAGTCATTGCGAATTGGATTCGCTTAGCGCGTGAACATGTCCCCGTAGAAGGACTGCCAGCTCGAATCGGTTGGTTTGGGCATGGCGATCGTACGAAGCTCGCACTAGCCGTGAACCAAATGGTACGGGAAGGTAAACTTCAAGGACCAATTGCCTTCTCACGTGATCATCTTGATGCTGCTTCCATGACACACCCGAATATTATGACAGAGCGCATGAAGGACGGCAGCGATGCGATTGCAGACTGGCCGCTCTTGAATGCGATGCTGAATTGCTCCTCGATGGCCGACTTGGTGACGATCCATTCGGGAGGAGGCGGTTATGCCGGTTATATGACGAGCGCTGGTGTAACGTTGGTAGCGGACGGATCTACCGAAAGCGACATTCGCTTGGAAACAACATTGAATAATGACACGGGATTAGGGGTTCTACGTTATGCGGATGCCGGTTATGAAGAATCTGCAGACGAAGTGCGCCTCAAAGATATTCGCTGGATTAAAACGAATTAATGGCAGCTTTCTCAATACATTCAAATAACCATTAGGAGGAATAGAAATGCGTATATTAACAGAAGAAGATGTGTGGGCAGCAGTAAGAGGAGGCTCCGTTTTCGCTTGCGGCGGCGGAGGTTGGGTCGATCATGGACTGCAAATAGGACATGCGGCCGTATCCATTGGTCAGCCAAAGTTGGTGTCGGTTGATGAACTTCCAGATGATGCCATCGTCATTACAGCGACAGCAATTGGTGCTCCGGCTGGAACTAATTGGCAGATGCTGGGAACTGATTACATTAAAGCCGTGAAGCTGCTGCAGGAGAACTATGAAGGCAAAGTTATAGGCGTGATGACCCCGCAAAATGGGATGTCAAGCACGATTAATGGCTGGCTGCCTGCTGCGCTGCTCGATCTAGTCGTGGTCGATGCTACTGGCGATATTCGGGCTCATCCTACAGGCAAAATGGGTTCGATGGGACTAGCTGCGCTGCAGGATTATGAAACAATTCAAGTTGTTGTTGGCGGCAAGCGGGAAACGGGTTCTTATCTGGAGCTCGTCGTCAAAGGTTCTCCGTCCAAGACATCAAACATTCTACGCACAGCGGCTGATCAAGCCGGTGGCTTCATCGCATCGGCGCGTCATCCGCTACCCGCTTCTTACATTAAGAAGCATGCCGCTATCGGTGGTATTTCCATTGCCCTTGATTTAGGTAAAGCAATTATCGCTGCGCAGCCTAAGGGCGCGGATCATGTGATTGACACCATTGTAGGTAAAACAAAAGGGACTATTCTCGGTAAAGGCATCGTTGTTAAACGCGATGTCCATTATTCCGGCGCTTTCGATATCGGGACAATCGAGGTTGAAGTGCCTGGTGATACGTTAATCCTTCATGTTATGAACGAATATATGGCAGTAGATGGCAAGGATGGTAAACGTTTAACCACATATCCGGATGTGATCACAACATTATCTGCTGAAACGGGTCTGCCTGTAAGTGTGGGGCATGTAGAGGTTGGAGCCGAACTCGTTGTTTTATCCATTAATAAACAATATGTCCCATTGAGCTCCAGTGTGAAAGATCCGACGGTCTATCCCGAAGTTGAAAAGGCGCTTGGCATCTCGCTTGCTGAATACGCATTAGATGGCATTCTCGTGTAACAGAGACTTGTAGACCAGAGCAGCAGGGGGGAATTACGCAGATGACGAATCAGCTGGAATATACACTTGTTTTAGACGGGAAAAGTCTAACTATCGAAGATTTACAAGCAGTTGCTGTTCATAGAGTGAAGGTGGAAATTGATGAGTCATCTTGGGAACTGCTCGAAAAATCGCGCCGATTTGTTCTGAAGAAAGCAGAACTGGACGAACCTGTTTATGGATTCAATCGCGGTGTTGGACTCAATAAAGATCGAATAATCGAAGCCCAAGCATTCGAAACGTATAACCGGAACCTATTGTACGCGCACGCTGCAGGCATAGAGCCGTATGCGTCTGAAGAGCAGGTTCGTGCCGTCTTATTAGCACGTCTCAATTCCCTGCTCGTCGGACGAACGGGCATAGCGCCGGCTATCGCAAAGCAATATGCCGATTTCTTGAATGCCGGCATTCACCCGCTACTGCCGCTTCGAGGCTCTGTCGGCGCGGGCGACATCACGCTGCTGTCGCATCTCGGTCTCGCTTTCATCGGCGAAGGCGACGTGATGTATGCCGGTGCGCGCACTTCCGCAGCTGCAGCGTTAGCGCAGGCGGGGCTAACGCCCGTTCGCCTCGGAGCCAAAGACGGTCTGGCGATCGTCTCCTCGAATGCGGTCGCCGCAGGCACGGGAGCGCTTGTGCTCTATGCCTGTGAGCAGCTTCTTGAGCTCGCTGATTTGGTTTACGCGCTCTCCCTTGAAGGGCTGCAAGGCCATGTGACGCCGCTGGACCCGAGTGTCCAGCGCTATCGGCCTTATGCAGGTCAAAGCAGCAGCGCGGAGCGGGTTCGCCGATTTTTAACAAATAGCGGACTTTGGCACAAGGAGTCCGCTAGCCTTCAGGATCCGCTGAGCTTCCGCAGCGCCTGCCATATTCACGGCGCAGCGTTAGATGGCCTGCAGGTTGTGAAAGCCGCGCTGCATATTCATTTGAATGCATCCGATGACAACCCATGTGTGCTTGAGGAGGAAGATCGCATCGTTTCCTGCGCGAACTTCGAGCCTCTGGCATGGGTGCTCGGCTTTGAAATGCTGGGCATCGCCCTCAGCCACGTATCCAAGAGTGCTTGCTTCCGCACAATAAAACTCGGATCGCCTTCATTTACGGGTTTAAGCCGCTTTTTATCTCCCGATGAGAGCACGATCGCATTTAGCACGATTCAGAAAACTTTTACCGCTCTCGATGCGGAGATCCGTCATTTATCCAATCCATCTTCGGCAGACTACTATTCGTTGGCCGGTGATATGGAGGATCATAGCAGCAATGCCCCTTTTGTCGTTAGTAAAGTGGGGGAAATCATAGATCGGCTGTATTATATAGTAGCCATTGAAGCTATGCACGCCGTGCAAGCTATTGACTTGCGAGCGGGAGTTAAGCTTGGTCAAGGTACACAAGCAGCTTACGATGAATTTCGTACGGTTGTTCCTTTTTTAGCGAAAGACCGTAATTTAACAGCTGATATTCAATCCGCCTATCAACTATTGAAAAGCGGGAAATTATTAACGAGAGTTAGGCAATCATTTGCCATGTTAGTGGTTGAGTATTGAAGGAATTCGGTAAGAGCAGACGAATATAAAGGAGGTGAGTATGAGTACGAATTACGAGGTGCGACCTATGAATGGAACACAAACATTAAGCCGAGCACTTGATATTTTATTTGCACTTGCTGAAGCCGATGGATCTTTATCCGTTAGCGACATTGCCCAAAAGGTTTCTATTCCGGAAAGCTCTACGTACCGATTTCTACAGACCTTGGAGCAAAACGGTATCGTTGAACGTAGGAGCAAAGGACAGATTGGACTAGGCATGCGAATTCTGGATCTTGCTAGAAGCTTGAGTCAGCAGGTACATAGAGAGCTTGTGCCGCTTTCGCTCCCGATTATGGAGGAATTGACAGCAGACACGAATGAAACTTCTCTGTTATTTATTCGCTCAGGAACGAATGCCATCTGTATACAAAATGTTAAAAGTAAGGCTCTTATTCAATATTCGACCGAAAACGGACGAATACTTCCCTTACATTTGGGGGCTTCGAGCAAAGCTATTTTAGCTTATGAAAGTGAAAAAGTTATTCAAACGGTGTTAGAAAAACTGCCAATTGAAGCTGATCATAGGTTATTACTAGAGGATATGAGAGCAATTCGCGAGCAGGGCTTTGCGTTAAGTCAAGGTGAGGCGGATCCGGACGTATTTGCTGTCGGAGCACCTGTTTTTGACTCCCGAGGTACATTAATTGCCAGTTTGTCGATTGCCGGTCCGAAATATCGCTTTGATGAGGTTCTTAAAAAGAAGTCAATTAAAGCCGTAATGGTCTCGGCAGAGCTTGTATCACGCAAATTGGGGGGGACGGAAGAGTAGAGGAAGCCATAATGAAAAAAGACAACCTGGGTGATATTATCCCCTTATAGTTGACAGTGAAGAAAAGTCCATTGGTACAATGGACTTGAAAGCTGCTAACCGAAGGGGATTTTTTCATGGTAAAAAAGGGACAATTATTTATCCAATACACGGAGCAATTAAAAGCGAAGTCATTCGTCTTTATGAGTCAGGGGTAAGTTCTCGGGAAGTAGAATGAATTCCCAAAAAGAATGGATCAACAAAATACCAATTGAAGAGACCAAAAAGGACAGTACGAATGTAATCATCGTCTGTCCTCTGTGCAATCGATAATTTTATTATTGTACTATTTTTAGATGCTACTACTTAGTACTTTTGGAAATGTCCTCTCCGAACCATTTGGTTGAAATTTTGGCAAACGTACCGTCAGCATGCATGTCATTAAGCGCTATATTGAAAGCCTTAACTGTTTCATCATTGCCTTTCGTGAATGCAAACGAAGCCGTATCAACCTCCTGGGATCGATCTATGATTTTTATTTTTAGATCGGGACGATTCTTCTTCAAATCAAGAAAGTAAAGATTGTTATATATAAGAGCGTCCACACGTTTCGTCTTCAGAAGTTCAACGGATTCGCTGACCTCGGGTACCAAGATGGCGCCGTACTTAAGGGCGAGCGCTCCTTGCACAGACTCGGCCAATCCGTTCGTCTTCTTGCCATTCAAATCCTTGAAGCTCTTAATGTCCTGATTTTCTTCCAACACAATTAGCGTCAGATTGGAGAACTGGTATGGATTGGAAAAATCATATTTTTTCTTTCGTTCCTCTGTAGCGGTCAATTGGGGAATTGTGTCGAATCGTCCAGCGTCAAGGCCAGAGAACATACCGGCGAACTCGACTACGGAGAATTTGATTTTGATGCCAATGCGTTTTCCGATTTCATTGGAAATATCGATATCGAACCCCGTCAGACCACTGCTGTCTTGAAAAGAGTACGGTGGATATGTACCGGTCGTCGCAACGACAATCTCTCCTTTCTGCTTCAGCTTTTCAAGCGCATTCACCGCGCTTTCGCTGTTATTGCTGCATGCTGTTACTATTAACAAAAGTACAAATAGAATAGTCGAGTATATCTTTTTCATATAATTACAATCCTCCATTTCATTGTGCTTCCTATGAATTGCTCAGCTCATATTAGCCCCATTAAATTTCCATGTCATAGATTTAAAAAGTTAGGGAGTAGCCCTGGCGAAAGGCGCTTTACAAAGTATTGAAGCCGCTCATTACGAGTATTGGTAAAAATATCGGCGGGTGATCCGCTTACCTCAATTGAACCAAGATTCATGAAGATGACGCAGTCTGCTACCCGACTTGCGAACTCCATCTCATGGGTCACAATGACGATAGTCATCCCCTCGCGAGTCAGATCTTTCATCACTTCTAGCACCTCGTCAACCAATTCCGGATCAAGTGCGGACGTCGGCTCATCGAACAGCAGAATCTTTGGTTCCATCGACATTGCTCTCGCTATGCCAACCCGCTGTTGCTGCCCTCCTGACAATTGATGAGGATAACGATCCTTATACGGACCCAATCCTACCTTTTCCAATAACATTCTGGCTCTGGCCATTACATCAGCCTTGTTCTGTTTTCTAACGACTAACGAGCCGACCATCACGTTCTCCAGTGCAGTCATGTGCGGAAATAAATGATTTCCTTGAAACACCATACCCGTCTGCTGACGGAAGTTTAGGATGGTACTCTGACTAAGCTTCGTAGGTGTCGAGAAATCAAGCGAGTATTCGTCCAGCCGGATTATACCTTCCGAAGGAAGCTCCAATAAATTCATGCAGTTTAAAAGTGTCGACTTGCCGGAGCCTGATGGTCCAATGATGACTGTCGTCGTACCTTGCCTGATTTCAAAATGGATGTCCTTAAGCACCTCAACATCTCCAAAACGTTTGTGCAGGCGTTCGATGGTCAATAACATGATGCCTCCCCCCTCTGACTAAGATTTAATGTGTATAAATTTCTTTTCCATCCGGCTCTGGCCAATTGTCAATAAAGAGCACAGCACAAGATAGAAGGAGCCTGCAATCAAATAGAGCAGCATCGGTTCAAAGGTGGAGGACGCAATCAGCCTGGCTGCGCCGAACAAGTCTGGGATCGTCACAAGCGCAGCGAGAGAGGATGTCTTGAATAACGAGATAAACTGGTTGCCGAATGACGGAATGCAAACCCGTATTGACTGGGGAAGGATTACTTTCGTTAAAGTCTGGCTTCGGGACATGCCCAAGGCATATCCCGCTCTCCACTGGCCTGTAGGAATCGACTGGATTGAGGCTCTGATGATTTCCGAAGTGTAAGCCGCTTCGGAGATTGTTAAACTGATAACAACGCTGAGAAAAGGCGACAGGATAATTCCGATGCTCGGAAGCCCATAGAAAATAATAAACAATTGAACGAGAACTGGCGTGCAACGTATAATCCAAACATAAATACGCGCTGGCTTGTGTAAGTAGGATTTCGTCGATAAGCTCGCGAACGCAACGAAGAAAGCAAAAAATAACCCTAGGGCAAACGAAACAATGGACAACGGAATCGTAAAATAGATAGTCCCTTTAAACATGGGCAGTATTGAAAAGGAAATGATTTCTAATATGCGGTCAAGTCGATCAAGTGTCATGCGAACCACCTTTAATTGAATGCGATAGTAAGTAGCTTAATACACTCTAAAACAATACATAAACTCGGATTTGAGTCGTGTAACAGCAGCGTTCTTGTAACCACTCCGTTCATTTGTTATAATTACCATTATTTCTATCGGATTAATAAATTAATAAGAAGCGAGGTTGTTTATATGATACATTTTAAAAATAACACTTACCGATGTACCTCTGAGATTGTACTTCGATTGGTAAGCGGTAAGTGGAAAATAGCAATATTAAGCTTTTTATCAAGGGGTCCTTTGCGGTTTAATGAGTTACAAAGACTGTTGCCCGATGCGACCCAAAGGATGCTCACCATGCAATTAAGAGATCTTGAGCGTGACGGGCTGGTCATTCGCAAAGTTTATCCGGTAGCGCCCCCAAAAGTTGAATACTTTCTATCTGATTTAGGGAGTCAGATGTTTCCTATGCTCAAAATGCTCTGTGAATTTGGAACCATTTATGTTGACCACTTTCATCTTGAAGAATCGGACTTGAATCATAAACACGCATGAGAGTCAAAGTTTTTAATTCGGGTTCATCGAATTAAAAACTTTGTACCGAACCCCTTACCTGAAATCTTGGCCGCTTCAATTTCATCCTCTTCCACACTGTCAAGCACAATCACGTTCTCGGGATAGAGCTTGCCAAGCAAAGCCCATAACACGAGGTCGTTTCCCCCGGCAGTGATAAAATGAATTCCTGAGTCGTTCGTTACTAATCCCGCTAAACGGAGTATGTCCCATGCATGGTGTTCACTGATGCTCGTTGGATTCACTGGAACTGTTCCAGAATCCGGCTTGGAGGTCGTCTTCGGACGATACATAAATCGATGGCCTCTAAAAGCCTGACCAAGGTCAACAACATAATTAGCAGAACCGAATTGCAAGCTGATTTGAAGAACGATACGATCAGAACCATCGCCGCCTACGATAATCTGAGCTTCACTGGCGTCCCCCAATTCTTGATTGCGGAATTCAAGCTGAATGGCGCTACTCGTGCCTGCCATACTACGAGGTGCAGAATAATAATCATGATATTCATAGTCGAAAGCAACAGCAGCAGGCTCGTCTGAGGTCCCGTTCAAAACCGTCTGCACCGGATACCAGTGGAGAAGATATCTGGGAGCCACCGCCACTGAGGCTCCCAAGCTTGCTGGCAGTATGGTTCCCAATCGATATTGAAAACCATAACCTACTGTGGACAACCCAGAGCTTAATACGCTTTGCGCATATTTGATCAGTGCTTTATGCGAGATTTTTCTTACCATCAATTCTGTGAGAAATTCCGTACGGGCTTGCTCTAGAAATCTTAAGCCCTTAGCATTTTCGCTTTCCTTGACTTCGATCGGCACTTCCTCCCAGTTATCAAAAGGGATAAGAGCATCTCTCAATAGTACGAATTGATGCAGTAATTCATTAAACAGCTGCATAACCTCCGGACCTCCTGTGGGTCCAAAGAGCAATGCGTTTGCCTTTGGTGTCAACAAGTGATGATCACAATGGCTTCTGAATTTCAAGTCGTTAAGAACTGATTCCCCATACTGTTTGAGTGACCTTTTTTGCGAATTGAGCTCGCGGGCCCAATGCGTTAAACCCTCACCTATACGTTTGGCTTGTAAGGTAAGCTCAGCTCCAGCCTTATCCTCAAAGGACAGAGGGCCAAGTGGTAAAACTGATTCTCTCCCGGAAATCGCCAGATTTGCCTGGAGGTTTTCTAATAACGTCTCCGGATCAGCCATTTCTCCAAGTTGAACGATTATCGCCTCCAAAAGCTTATCTAATTCAATAACAATATCCTTAGCGCGGTACACGCCACTGGGAAGATTCCAATCAACCCTCTTGTTTTCTTGTTGCTTTATGGAATCGATAGAGAATTTGCCGATTAGCGGTTCTATATCGATACTAGCCCCCCATACAATGCTCCTATTTTCCAAAGTCAATCGATATTCCGACATATTACTTGCACCTCACTTTCTTATTTTTGTATAGTGTAGCAACCCCGATTTCTTTTGAATAGTACGCACATTTTTGTATGAAAGGATTCATTTTGTACGATAGGATCAACTTTGATATCGCAAATTAATATGGAAACAACGAAGTCAAACTTCGCTGTTGACAATAATGTAGAATAGTGGTAACTTTATTAAACAAATAAATCACATAGAATTAATCGGAATTAAATAGCTGACTGGTCATCCGGAAGCATGGATATTGAATCCATGCTATTTTTATTTCCAAAAAAGGAGTGGATATGAAATGGGTGAGCAGAATTCTACATATGGGTCCGAACAAAACAGTCGAGAACTATTATGAGGAGGAAACGTATATGATCCAAACAAACATCATGTTTAATCAAGAATTGGTGAACGTGAATTTAATAGGCACTGATCACAAACTCTTACCTTCCTTACTCCATGCTTTGAAGACAAATAAGATAACTTTGGGGAATATTCAAAAACCTCTTGTACAAGTTGATTTATATAGTTCTGAAGCCATTCTCTATTCAGAAGAAGGGGACAAATACAGGGTTCCATTATTTTGAAATTGGCTGCAGAGGTGATGATGATGAGTGGATTAAACCGGCGAATGATTCTAAATCTTGTGTTACAAAATGCGGGCTCCCATCGGGGAGCTTGGCGTCATTCAAGTACGAAACTGGAAGAGATTCATACCATTAAGCATTTTCATCGATTGGCACAAAAGGCGGAAGCTGCACGAATTGACACACTGTTTATCGCAGATGGTCTGTCTATTGAGGCGAAGGCTGTTCAATATGGCCCCATTTTTGGCTTTGAACCGTTGACTTTGTTATCCTCCATTGCCACAGTGACCGAGAAGATCGGCTTGATTGCCACAGTCTCTACGAGCTTTAATGAACCTTATAATGCTGCAAGACTATTTGCTTCACTTGATCATATCAGCGGAGGGCGGGCCGGGTGGAACATGGTGACCACGGGCGTGGAACGAACGGCTTTTAACTTTGGTCTGCAGCAACTCCCAACCCATACGCATCGTTATGAGAGAGCTAAGGAATTCGCGGAGGTTGTCCTCAAATTGTGGGATAGTTGGGAAGAAGACGCATTGGTTCAGGACAAAATTTCAGGAATTTATGCGGCAGTCGACAAGGTTCATGATATCCATCATCATGGAGCCTATTTTTCCGTACAAGGTGCATTAAATATTATGCGCCCTCCACAAGGCAGGCCGCTCTTGGTTCAAGCAGGTGCTTCTGACGAAGGTAAGAACTTGGCTGCTCAATATGCGGAACTTATTTTTACTGTTCAAAATACGTTGGAGGATGCCAAGATCTTTTACCAAGATATCAAAATGAGGACGGCTAAAGCGGGACGATCTCCTGACAGCGTCAAGGTATTGCCCGGTCTACTTGTTATTGTCGGTAGAACGGAAGCGGAAGCGAAAGAGAAAGCAAGTGAGCTGCGGCAGCTGGGTTCAATCGAACGATCGGTGATGTCACTTTCTAACTTGTTGGGGATCGACTATTCTGTTTATTCGCTGGATGATCGATTTCCTGAGCTGCCCGATTCTAGCCAAGTCAATGCATACCAAACCTTTTATCAAATGGTAAAAAAAATTGTAGAAAGAGAAAAGCTGACGATAAGAGAATTTCTCGAAAAGTATTGGGTAGGAAATGGTCAGCTTAGTGTAGCGGGTACCCCTGAGCAAGTTTCCGATGTCATGGAGGATTGGTTCAAAAGCGGTGCGGCAGATGGATTCAGCGTCATGCCGCAGCTAGCATTCGGTGGAGTGGAGGATTTCCTTGATCTAGTTGTTCCCGAATTGCGGCGTAGAGGGTTGTTCCCTGAGACTTATACCGGCCAGACTTTGCGTGAGAATCTGGGTTTCAGTTGACTCTTAAGTATCTTATTTTGGGGGTTAAACGATGACTGTCACGAACATTTCAAATTATCCGAATGGACACTTGTTGGTCGATGTTCATTGGGTAGAAGCAAACAGAAAATCTTCCGATGTTATCCTCTTGGATGCCAGAGCCCAAGGTTATGAAGCCGGGCATATTCCAGGGGCAATCCAGCTTAATGCTAAAGATTTAAAAGATGGTACCCGCCATACGTTTGTTTCCGCGGATGTTGTTAAAAGTGTGTTGGAAAAAAGCGGAGTAAGGGATGGGACTACCGTTGTGGTATACGATGACGGTATTGGAGTTCTTGCGACGCGCGTCTTTTATGTGCTGGAGTATTTTGGACTCAAGGATCAAGTGAAATTGCTGAATGGCGGTTATACCGCTTGGGCTGCAGCAGGCAAAGAGTTATCGACGGAGACACCTACTGTGTTAGAGGGCACAATCAACATTTCTACAGATGCACTGCTGGTAGTTATAAAAGAGAGAATTCAAGAGGGGTTGGAGAATAGCATCCTGCTGGATGTTCGCTCGGTCGAAGAGTATACAGGAGTGGAGCAGCGAACCAATCGTAGAGGGGGTCATATCACAGGAGCGATCCATAAAGAGTGGAAAGAAGCGCTCGGTCCGGCAGATGATAACGGTGTTGTAAGATTCAAGGATTATACGACTTTAAGGCAAGAGTTCGAATCTATAGGTCTAAGATCGGATCAAACGATTGTTCCTTATTGCCAGTCGAATCAGCGAGGTGCGCATACCTATTTTATTTTGCGATTGATCGGCTATTCTGATATCCGACCCTATGAAGGAGCTTGGGACGAGTGGGGCAATTGGGAGCATACCGAGGTATTTAAATAGAAATATTGAATTTTAGGATAGAAAAGACCAATTAGACGCTCTTTCATAGAGATGGTAAATTTATCAAGATAGACAATACCGATATAACCGCTATGTATTATTGGATATTGGAGGGATGAAACTATGATCTTGAAGATTACAGCTGCTCCAGAGGATGTTCGAAGCAGAGACTCAGAGCAATTGATCTGGGAACTCAGCACGGAACTGGGAGTGCTCTATGACTCTGATGGAAGCGCAGGCTTCAATCCATCTGACGTCGAAGTGCCGCGTGCTGCTTTTGTGGTCGCCCGAATTGAAAGTATTCCAGTTGGATGCGGTGCGTTACGGCCATTGGATGACTCTACGGTAGAAGTCAAACGGATGTATACTCGCGCCAATTACCGACGTAAGGGAGTGGCGCAAGCGATTCTTTCCGAGATTGATCGCTTGGCGATTGAATTTGGCTACAGCAGCATTAAGTTGCAGACCGGCCCCAAACAACCGGAAGCGGCTGCGCTCTATGAACGGGTTGGATATTACCGTATTCCAATCTTCAGCGGAAATTGGGATCTTGTGCTTGCCTATCAGAAGGACTTGGTGCACGTTCCCGGCAAAACAAAATGAAGGGGACTTCTGCATAGAACCGGACAACCGGAGACGAACAATTCATTTGTTTTGTCTCTTTTTTTATATGGTGGTCCCGAGGGAATGAAAAACTTTTATGGAGGGATGACGATTATGAGCATTCAAAAAACAAAAGGAATTTCGCAGGAAAGAAGGGAGCGGGCTTTTCAGGAAGCGTTAACTTACCAGCAATTTATTAACAGCGCAAAGGTAAATGTTGATAGACTTCAACTGAATTTCGAACAGTACACATTGAGCGAGCAAGAATTAGCTTATTTCGAGGGGCTTTCAGGGCAGGTGAATGTCTTGGTGCTGGCCCACGACTGGTGCGGAGATGTTGTTGCGAATTTACCGCTTTTCGGTAAAATCGAACACGAAACGGGTAAGTTGAAGCTGCACATTCTACTGCGGGATCCAGACAATCAAGATATTGCTGCCGCTTATCTGCACGAAGATGGGCGAAATCATATTCCAACCTATGTGTTTTTTAATGGTGCGGGAGAGGAATTAGGCTTGTTCATAGAACGCCCCGACCAAATAACTGATCTAAGCAGCGGTTGGAAAGAGGATTTTTGGAATCTTCATCCAGAATGGGACGGACGGGGTAAGGCACTTTCCGAGTTGGATGAAGACGTAAGGAAATCGTTGTTCGATTATTTAAAAGAACAACGCCCACAAGCTCGCGAGCAGGAAAAGACTGCAATTATCGAAATTATCCGTTCCATTCTCGGTTAAGTCGATAATTACTACTGGGAAGGGGAAATAAGTGTGGGAGATAGAAATAAGCTGTGTGACAGTATTCTCGATTTGATCGGTCAAACTCCGATGGTGCGTATTAATAATCTTGCAAGTGAAGATGATGCAGAGATTTATCTAAAGTTAGAATCGTATAATCCTGGCGGGAGCGTTAAGGATCGTACGGCGTACGGGATCATCCGGCAAGCCGAGAAAGACGGTCTGTTAAAGCCCGGCGGTACGATTATCGAACTTACAAGCGGCAATACAGGGATTGGACTGGCTTCAATCGGGGCGGTTCTTGGCTATAAGAGCATCATCTTTATCCGTGAGAAATACAATAAAGAGAGGTTTGACCTTCTGCACGCGTTCGGTGCCAAAATCGTCACTTTCGGAGCAGATGAAGATATTAATGCAGTGAAAGAGCGAGTGGAGAAGCTTCATCAAGAAGTGCCCAACAGCTTTATCGCCAAGCAGTCAGAGAATCCTGCCAATCCAGCGATTCACCGGTTGACGACAGCCGAGGAAATTTTGGAGCAAACAGATGGAAGATTGGATGCCTTCGTGGCTACATCAGGAACAGGCGGTACGATAACGGGTGTCGGTGAACGACTTAAAGAAACATTGACTGATGTGAAGGTATATCTCGTTGAAGCTGAAAATTCTAAAGTCCTTGAAGGTGAAGAGCCTGGAGAGCATAACATATACGGGATTAGCCCGCCGCAAATTCCCGAAGTTATTAATACGAAAATTTTGGAAGATATTATCCATATTTCTGACGAAAACGCATGGCAAACGTCAAAGGATCTGGCACGTAAAGAGGGCATTCTTGCCGGCCCTTCAACTGGGGCGGCAGTCTGGGCAGCCATTCAGGTAGCGCGTAAGCTCGGCAAAGGCAAACGTGTGGTTGCTCTTGGACCAGACACCGGCGAGCGCTATCTAAGCATCGGTTTATTCGATGAAGAAACACCCGAAAATAAACAGGCCGAGTTCAAGCTGCTCAATGCCCAATAGGAGGACTTGACATGACTACAGACTTAGAATTGTTACCCCGTGTCAAATTAGGAGAATGGCCTACCCCCTTACAGGAAGCAAGACAGTTATCTGAACGATTGGGCACCAGGATTCTCGTGAAAAGGGAAGATTTATCCGGGCTAGGGGGCGGTGGAAATAAAGCAAGAAAACTCGAATTTCATTTGGGTCGAGCTATTGCTGAACAAGCGACTCATATTATTACGACTGGCGCCGCCCAATCGAATCACGCTCATTTGACCGCCGCAGCCGCTAGAAAGCTCGGCTTGCAGGTGCACCTAGTTTTAAATGGTCAATCGGATCTGCCTCGCACCAGCGGAAATCTGTTATTGGATCAAATTTTACAAGCGGAAATCACTTTTGTTGAACCTCCCATCAGTCAATCGAATCAACCATATATGAATGATAAGATGCGTGAGATTGCTCAAGATATTGCCATTGAAGGGGGAAAAGCTTTTATTATTCCCGAAGGCGGGACTGACGCGCTCGGTACGTTAGGTTATATCGTGGCACTGCAGGAGCTCGGAAGTCAGTTGGAGCAGTTAGATCCGAATGTAAGCCGTGTACTTGTAGCCGTAGCAGCAGGGACTTGCGGAACGTTTGCCGGATTAATTTCTGGAGCGATATTAACTTCATTCCCATTTAAAATTGACATTCTTGGGGTAAGTATTAGTGGAAAAACGGAGATCAAGAAAGAAAGGACGGTTCAGCTCGTAAACGAATCTTTAGAACTTGCCGGTTCTTCTGCTGCGGTGACCACAGATCATATCTGGATTGAAGACCGTTTTATCGGAGAAGGCTATGCCAAAATGACCAAGGAAGGCAGCGAGGCTCTCCGTATAACCGCTCAATCGGAAGGAATCTTTCTGGACCCGGTCTATACGGGGAAAGCCATGGCAGCACTAATAAATAAAGGGCGTTCCGGAGAGCTAAGTGATTATGACGCGGTGGTCTTTATGCATACCGGCGGGCTTCCTCTGTTGTTTCATTATGGATCGGAATAATGAGTTGGAGCCGACAAGAGGGAGGATTGATATAAAATATGCCTCATCAAGTACCTATTCCAACGTTAGATCAGGACCATAAGTTCCCTGGGAAAACGTATGCGGAAGTTGTGTTAAGTCCCGCATATGACCATGCTAAGGAAGAATTGCTGAGTCCCATGATGGACATTAATAAAGCGCATCTTATTATGCTGTGGGAGCAATCGTTAATTAGTGATCATGATGCCTATACTCTTGCAGTCTCCTTAAAGGCAATGGATGTGAACCGGTTGCGGGAATCTTCTTACACGGGAGAATTCGAGGATCTGTTTTTTGAGGTCGAGCAGCAATTGCACTTATTGGCTGGAGAAGCTGCTGGTAATTTGCATCTAGGGCGAAGCCGTAATGATATGGGAATAGCGATCTATCGACTCACGCTGAGGAAAAAGCTTCTGGATACATTGGCATCCGCTCTATTTCTGGAGGAGAATTTGATGCAGTTTGCACGTTCTCACGTCGATACGATTATGATTGGCTATACGCATACACAGCAAGCCCAGCCTACGACGCTAGGTCACTATACAGCAGCAGTTTCTGACTCGCTTAGCCGGGATATCCGTCGGCTGCAATCTGCCTATTCGAATTGCAACCGCAGCAGTATGGGAGCTGCAGCTCTTACAACTTCCGGATTCCCTGTGAACAGGGAGCGTATGGCTGAATTACTTGCATTTGACGAGCTTATTGAAAATGCCTACGACGCGGTTAGCGGAGCGGACTACGTCGGTGAAATCGCAACAAGTGTTCAACTTGCCGCAATAAACCTAGGCCGTTTCGTACAAGAACTGCTGCTTTGGAGCACGCAGGAATTTGCCGTTCTGAAAGTTGCGGCTCCCTATGTGCAGATCAGCTCCATCATGCCGCAGAAGCGGAATCCTGTATCTATTGAACATATGCGCTCGCTTTTGTCCAGTTGTGTAGGTCTCACACAGACTGTGTTGACTATGATTCATAATACACCGTTTGGCGATATTGTTGATACCGAAGATGATATGCAGCCCTACGCGTGGAAAAGCCTTGCTGTACTTGAATCCATTTATCGGTTGCTTGCTAATGTCATCGCAACTCTTACGATTAATAAGGAAGTGCTGGAGGCAAGAGCAGAGGAGAGCTTTTCCACTGTTACCGAGCTTGCGGATACGTTAGTACGTGAGGAGCAGCTTTCGTTTCGAACTGCACATTCCATTGTCAGCCGTGTGGTACGAAAAGCGTTGGAATTCGGGAATTCCAAACGTTATCTTTCCCTAGAGCTGCTAAACGATGCCGCATCTGAAGTCATTGGACGAAAGCTGGAAATTAGTGAAGAAAGGCTAAAACTTGCTTTGAATCCCAGGAATTTCATCAGCGTCCGAAAGATTATCGGCGGGCCGAATCCATCAGAGGTGGAACGGGCATTGATTGGACAAGCGCAGCGAATAGACTTTGAAAAAGAATGGCTCGCTAGTAAAAGAAGCGCGATATACGACTCACATGAGATAGTGGATCGCGCACTCGATAAACTTGCAAAACTAGCATAATAAATCAATCAATTGACCGGACATCCGGAGATGAGTTTTCTTCTGCAAAGAGGAGATAACTCATCTATTTTTTTATATATTCTTGGAGACATTACAAAAGGAGGATGATGGCTGTGTTTAAAAATGGTTTCCGTGTTTTTGATATTCATGCTCATTTACCTTATCCATGGCCATTAGCTTCACGCAATGAGTTCATTGATCGTCACAAGGCGCAGCGATCCGAGCGTATGCGTTTGACTTGGGATTTTCCTTCCCAGCCCGACAATGAAGAGGAGGCTAAACGCCCGCTCATTGATCGATGGATCGATGAATTGGATCGATATTCGATCGGCGGGATCAATTTCTTAACGGCATGGAATAACGATGATCTGGCCGCACAAATTCGTAAATATCCGGATCGTGTGACAGGATTTGCCCATCATGCCATTGAAGAGCCGAATGCTGCGGAAGAGCTCCAAAGAGCTGTTGATACATTAGGTTTGAAAGGCTACAAGATATTCGGACCGCTCGTAGAGATTCCGTTTCATGATCCCCGATTGATTCCGGTATGGCGGTTTCTGGCTGAGAGGAAGCTTCCGGTCTTGATCCATTTTGGCCTATTAGGCCACACGGGCGGAATTGTTCAGCATTTGAACATCAACCCGCTGGCGATTTTCAATGTGGCCAGAGAATATCCAGACATCCCTTTTATCATTCCGCACTTTGGAGCCGGTTATTTTCAGGAACTGCTGCACTTATGTTGGAGCTGCCCGAATGTATATATTGATACTTCTGGATCTAATCAGTGGATTCGGTGGAGCCCTTATGAATTGACGCTGGAGACGTTATTTCGCAAGACGTATGAACTGATTGGACCTGAACGCATCATTTTTGGCACAGATTCAAGCACGTTCCCTAGAGGATTCGTATACCGGTATTTGCAGGACCAGGTTCGAGTCTGTAGAGATCTTCGGTTCAATGAATCAGATATTGAACTTATTTTCGGAAATAATGCAAGAAAGTTACTGCAAGTGGGTACATATTCACTTATAAGTGGAGGGGAAAGAAGATCATGACAACCACATACCATACGGCCAAAAGAGCTGCTGTTTCATCGTTAGGATTCATTGTTCTATTAACCGGATGCTCGGCAGGCGATAGTAAACCAGTACCGACTCCATCTGCAAATAATACGATCGCACCTCAGGCAGCGGTTACGGCCAATGCAAGTAATGATGAGAAAGTGACCATTGAATACTGGCAGTATCAGTATCCAGCGAAGGTGGAACTCATTACCAAATTAATCGACGATTTTCAAAAAAAATATCCTAATATTACGGTGAAACAGACGAATTTTCCGTATGATCAATACAACGAGAAAGTAGCAACGCTCGTACCAGCCGGCAAAGGACCTGATGTCATCAATCTCTATTATGGATGGCTGCCCAAATATGTCTCATCGGGATTCTTGCAGCCTCTGCCGGATAGTGTATTCTCCGAAGAGAAAATTAAATCGGAGTTTTTCCCTTTTGTTGAAACAGCGAAGCTAAATGGGAAATATTTTGCGATTCCGACGGCGGTCAGGACACTTGCGTTGTTCTACAACAAGGATCTATTTACGAAAGCAGGGCTTGATCCGAGTAAACCGCCTGCTTCGTGGGATGAGCTCATCACTTCTGGGAAGAAGTTAACGGAAAAAGATAAGAATGGCCAATTCGTCGTTGAGGGTATGGCTTGGCAGCCGGGAGCGCAGCTGCACCATTGGTTCCGGGATGCGTTGATCTACCAAGCCGGAGGTAAAGATATCAGCGATGACCGTCGTCAGATTCTATGGAATGAATCCCCTGCGGGGTTAGAGGCATTCAAATATTTAATTGACTTGTCGCTTGTTCATCAAGTGGGTACCAAAGACTTTTACAATGATGACATAACGGCCTTCAAAGGCGGCTATGCAGCGATGAACATCGACGGTTCCTTCCAGCTGGGAGGAATTAAAAAAGACGCTCCGAACCTTAATTATGCCATTGCGCCTCTGCCTTCCTATAAAGATAAAGCTACTCAGGTTTCGTTCTGGGCGAACGCGATTACTAAAAATGTGCAGGGCAAAAAGCTCGAGGCTGCTACAGCGTTCTTGCAGTTCCTGACAAGTAAAGAAGTTCAGGAGCAATGGGCGGAAAAGGTAGGGGAGCTACCGGCAAAAAAAGAAGTAGCACTCCAAGATAAATATACGAAGGATGAGAAATTAGGACCGTTCATTAGCCAGCTTTCCTATGCACATGCGCATTACTTCGTGGATGAGAAACTCGAGAAAGATTATTTCACCCAGGCCGTCGATGAAGTCGTGTTGAACAAGGTTCCGTATGAAAAAGCTTTTAACGATCTGGTCAAGAAAACTCAAAAGCTATTCGATGAGTATTGGGCCAAGCAGGACAAAAAGTAATGGTTAGGCAAAAATATTTGTTCATCTACAGTTGCTTACTAATTCCGCTTCTCTTTTTCCTAAGCATTCGGATCGTACCTATCCTATACTCGTTTAACATTAGTTTTAGGGAGTGGGATATGCTTTCGGAAGAGAAACCTTTCGTCGGTTTGCACAATTTTGCTCATTTATTTCAAGATGAAGTTTTTATCGCGTCGATCCGAAATACACTCTATTATGTCATCATTGGCGTGCCTGCACAGCTTCTGGTCGGACTCGTGATTGCGCTCCTGCTGCAGCGGGTGAATCGGTTGAAAGGATTTTTTCGTACACTTTATTTTATCCCTTATGTGACAAGCGTTGTGGCAGTAAGTTGGGTATTTCGTTGGACTTTAATGAAGAACGGTATTGTGAACGCTCTGCTGATTAAGCTTGGGTTCGAACCGCAGCTATTTCTCGGGTCTCCGTCACAGGGAATCTACGTCATTATTGCCGTTATGATTTGGCAAAATGTCGGGTTTCAAATGCTCATTTTCCTGACAGGGCTGGAGACGATACCGAAGTCCTATGAGGAAGCGGCTGCCATTGATGGCGCCAACTCATGGCAAAGATTGTGGCACATCACGCTGCCGCTGCTGAATCCCGTGATCGTCTTTTCGGTCGTGATCGCGAGTATAAGCTTTCTGCAATCGTTCACGCAAGTTCTGAACATGACAAACGGTGGCCCCTTGAACTCTACCGTTTCATTAGTCCTTTACATTTACAATTTAGCATTTAAGCATTTTAAAATGGGGGAAGCAGCAGCAGCAACGATTATCCTGTTTGTGATTATCCTGTCACTGACACTTCTGCAGATGAAGATACTAAATAGAAAGATCGACTATTGACGGAATGGTTAGGATAACGGGGGTGTTATATTGAAAACGTTCCGGTTGATTTTATTAGCAGTTGGAAGCTTGGGGATGATCTTTCCTTTTGTGTGGATGATAGCAACATCATTGAAATTTCCGGCTGATGCTTTCACGCTAAACCTATTACCGAGACAAGCAACATTGTCTAATTATGTGGAAGTGTTTATCCGGACACCTTTCTCACAATGGGTGCTAAACAGCGTCATCATAGCTTTCATAACAACGATAAGCGTCTGTTTCTTTGATACTGTGATCGGGTATGTCCTGGCAAAATTTTCGTTTAGAGGCAAGAAGCTTATTTTTGCTGCTATTCTGAGCACATTAATGGTCCCTACCGAAATGCTTATCATACCATGGTATTTGCTTACCGTGAAGCTCGGCTGGGTAGACTCGTATGTAGGTATTTTATTTCCGGGCCTAATCTCAGCATTCGGTATCTTCCTTATGAAGCAGTTCATGGAATCATTGCCGGAGGATCTACTGGATGCTGCAAGAATTGACGGAATGAATGAGTGGAACATTCTCCTTCGTATAGCAGTTCCACTTGTAAAGCCTGCGCTTGCCACGCTGTGCATATTATCTTTTCTAGGCAGTTGGAATGCGTTTATATGGCCGCTGATTGTGACGCAAACCCCAGAACACTTGACGATTCCGGTAGGAATCTCTTATTTCTCCAGTGAATTAAAAGACAGCGCAAGCTGGGTGTTGATCATGACGGGAGCCTCCTTATCTGTCATTCCGCTTATCGTCACGTTTTTCATTTTTCAGAAACAAATTATCCGGGGTATAGCTCTTACAGGGTTCAAGTAACGGTTTGAAGAAAAGAGCGCGTCATTTCACTGGATCATCGATATGAAAGACAGGAGTGTGCGGAATGGGAAGATTATCTGGAAAAGTAGCCATCATTACCGGTGCGGCGAACTGAGAAGGTGCTGCTGTGGCAAGTCTATTTGCATGGGAAGGCGCGAAAGTCGTTTTGACGTATAGTGCACAAGAATCTGTTCATCAGTTGGGCGATGAAATCAATCGTTTTGGCAGTGAAGCGATTGCCATGCAGCTTGATGTTACATCAGCTGCATCATGAAAGCTTTTGGTAAACAAAGCTGTTGAGGCTTTTTCAGAAATTCATATTCTAGTGAATGTTGCGGGAATTGTTAGCGACTTGAAGCTTGAGAATGAAACCGTTGCTTCGTGGGAGCAGGTGATTCGCTCTTCCAAGATGACAAGAGAATGGAGAATTCGTGGCCATCATGGACCCGTCTGGTTCTGTTAAATCCACGCTAATGAACATTATAGGTTGTTTGGATGTTGCAGATAGAGATGCTTATAACCTTGATGGTAAAGCAATTAACCTTCTTAAGGATTCTCAACTTGCTGCTGAGATTAAGTGCGTTTGAAAATATGGAATTACCTTTAATTTATCGAGGGATGACAAAAAGGAAAGAGAGCCACTCGCTTTACAGGCAGGCGGTTATACGGCTTGATGCAGCAGCCAAAGAGGTATCGACGGAGGTCTTATTGTGTCAAAGGGCGCTACTGAAGTCGAGGTTTAAATGCGGGAACATTAGCTTCGAGGTGAGTTAATATGTCTTGAAATCATCAAACAAGAAAAAAGCGTCCTCCAAACCGTTTAACCGGCTTGAAGGACAATTTCTTTTACGTTTAGTTAATTAGAATGCAGGAACTACCGCAACTCCATACTTGTCTTGGATAAACTTCTTCACCTCAGGAGAGGTCAGAGCAGCGCCCAGTTTTTTGATTTCGTCGCGGTTTTCGTCGCCTTTGCGAACGGTAATTACGTTGGTGTAAGGAGAGTTTGCGTCTTCTCTGAACAAGGCTGTTTTTGGATCAATTTTAGCTTCAATAACAATGTTCGTATTGATAACCGCACCATCAAGATCTTGTAAAGATCTAGCTAATGTGGGGGCCTCTGCTTCCACAAACTTTAGGTTTTTCGGATTGCTGACAATGTCTTTAGGTGTTGCTTGGTATGTGGTTAAACCGTCTTTGAGCTTGATTAAACCTTGCTGTTGTAGAAGCACAAGCGCTCTATATTCGTTGGATGGGTTGTTCGGAATTCCGATTTTCGCGCCGTCTTTAATTTCATCCTTCGATTTGAGTTTTGTAGAGTAGAAGCCGATTGGTTCAACGTGAACTTTGATCGGATTCACAAAGTCGAAGCCCTTTTCCGTTTTGACAGAATCGAAGTAAGGCACATGTTGGAAGTAGTTTGCATCGATTTGCTTATCTTTAAGAAGCTGATTCAACAGACCTTCATCCGTGACTTTAACTACAAGGTTTATACCTTGTTCCTTTAGCTTCGGCTTTACGAAATTAAGGATTTCGGAGTGTGGGATTTCTGCGGATCCAATTGTTAAAGTGACTTCTTTCTTTGGCGCTTCTGTTGGAGCGCTGCTTTGGGCTGCTGCAGTTGATGCTGCCGTGGATGCTTTGGGGCTGCTTGATGGTTCAGTGCTGCTCTTTGCACCGCATCCAGCAAGGATAACACTAAAAACGACGAATAATGAAACGATAGAAAATAGTCCTCTTTTAATCATGAAAAACTCACTCCTATTTCTTTTATGTATATTTGGTAATGCTATGAAACCGTGGGAACAATAATGAAATTGCTTTAATCAAGCTTGAAGCGTTTTTTATGAATGGACCTGGAGATGTAATCTCCCGTCCACTGAAAAATTTGCACAAGAAGAATAATGATAATGACTGTTGCGATGAGTACGTCTTCACGAAATCTCTGGTAACCGAAGCGGATTGCCAAACTTCCCAGTCCTCCGGCTCCGATGGCTCCGGCAATGGCAGTAAACTCAGTGATAGCGATAATGGCAATTGTTACACCGCGTACAAGCGCTGGCAGGGCTTCAGGGATGAGCACTCTGAAAATAATCATAAAAGGGCTAGCGCCAACGGCCTTTGCCGCTTCTATTTTTCCTATGTTAACTTCCTTGAGCGATGTTTCGATAATTCTTCCCAAGAAAGGCGCGATACCGATCGAAAGTGACACGATAGCGGCTGTAGGCCCCAAAGTAGTTCCGACGATCAAACGCGATAAAGGCAGCAGTAGGACGATTAGTATGATTGAAGGAATAGAGCGAATGCAGTTTATGACCATACTAATGACTTTATGGAGCTTCGTTGCCTCGAGAATGCTGCCCTTCTCAGTTACAACCAGAGTGACGCCAAGCGCAGAACCAATAATCAATGCGAAAATGGAAGACCAGAACAGCATATAGAGTGTTTCTAAAAGAGCCGGCCAAATTAACTCGATTAATTCGTCAATCATATACTGACACTCACCCTTTCTTTGACCTGATGCTGGTTCCGGTAGAAATCGGTGATTCTTACGAATTTTTTGGCAGTGTCGCTTTCTGGATGTAGGAAAAATTTGTCCACGTATCCTTGCTCAACGATTTTGCCTTTCTCAATGACGGCAAAGTTTTTGCAAATGTGCTGCAGTACATCGAGTTCATGTGTGATTAGCACAATTGTCAAATTAAGCTTACGATTGATGTCTTTTAGCAATTCTAGAATCGAGTAGGTCGTTTGAGGATCAAGCGCTGATGTCGCTTCATCGCTGAGTAGAACGTCTGGCTCATTAGCGAGAGCTCTGGCGATGCCAACCCGCTGCTTCTGACCTCCGCTCAACTGCGATGGATGGGCATTCTCTTTGTCGCCCAGCTCTACAAGATCCAGTATTTCACTAACACGCTGGCGAATGTAGTTCTTAGGATGTCCTGCAACTTTTAAGGGAAAAGCAACATTTTCAAACACAGTCTTAGAATCAAGAAGATTAAACTGTTGAAAAATCATGCCGATTTTCAGTCTGGCCAGGCGCAGATCTTTCTCTGACAGATCCGTAATGACCTTGCCCTCGATCTCAATGCTCCCGGAATCAGGCTCCTCCAGCCGGTTGAGACACCGAATTAGCGTAGATTTACCAGCACCACTAAAGCCGATAATGCCAAAAACATCCCCTTTTTCGATTTCAAGGTTGATATTTTCTAATGCAGTGAAGACTGATTTGGATGTTCGGTAAGTTTTATTGAGGTTTTTTATGACGATCATTGTGACCCTCCTTAATTCCGATTAATCCGATTATATTAGTTTAATTTAAATGATCCCCCAAAATGTGTCAAGAAAATTTCTTTGTGTGTTAATTCAAGCATCCCATCAAGGGATTGACGGTTAATCGAGAGGATGGTAAATTAAAGCAAACTAAATTCATTGTCTTACTCGGATTTGAAGGAGGAAGCCTCATGGCTCGTAAAAGACAAATAAAACTGTCAGCCTATTTAGTAGGAACCGGCATGCATGTTGCATCTTGGAGACATCCTGATTCTCAGGCAGATGCCAGCATAGATATTGATTATTACAAACATCTGGCTCAAGTTGCGGAGAGAGGGAAGTTTGATATCGCTTTTATTGCGGATAGCCTGGCAATCAATGAAGAATCGCATCCGAATATTTTGACCCGCTTTGAACCTATTACCTTAATTACAGCGTTAGCAGGGGCAACTTCGAAGATCGGAGTTGTAGCAACAGCCTCTACCTCTTATGTGGAGCCCTTTAATCTGGCGCGTCAACTCATGTCCGTCGATCACATTAGCAAAGGCAGAGCAGGGTGGAATATTGTAACGACTAGAGATTTGTCCGGGAATACAGCTTTGAATTTCAATGGCAGTGAGCACTTTGAACATAGCTTTCGATATAAACGGGCCGAAGAGTTTATTGATGTGATCAAAGGCTTATGGGATTCCTGGGAGGATGACGCCTTCATTCGTGACAAAGAAAGCGGGCTGTTTTTTGACCGCAGCAAGCTTCATAAGCTGGGCCATGTAGGCGAGTTTTTCTCGGTGCAGGGGCCGTTGAATATTCATCGCTCCAAACAAGGCCATCCAGTGTTGGTTCAAGCCGGATCTTCGGAGCCTGGACAACTGTTTGCCGCGAGAAGTGCGGAGGTTATTTTTTCCCATAAAAATAGTCTCGAGGATTCGCAAGAATTTTACCGCTCATTCAAAAGTAAAGTCGTCGCATTCGGCCGATCCCCGGATGAGGTGCATATATTGCAGGGCATTTCTCCGATAATTGGGGAAACCGAGGAGATCGCGCAGCAGAAACTTGCCTACTTGGAATCTTTAATAACCGACGAAACAGGCTTAAAGTTTCTAACCGATTATTTTGGAGGCTTGGATTTGAGTGAGCATACGCTGGAAACTAAAACGCTCGATATTGGATTTGGCGAACTGACGGGTGTGCGATTCGAATATGAGAAATTTCGTCCTTTCGTTATCAAAGAAAACCCTACACTTAGAGAACTGTACTCTTTGTTAACTGGCTCTTATACCGTCAACGACTTTATCGGTACGCCTGAAAAAATAGCTAAAAATTTAGAAAGATGGTTTATAGAAAGAGCAGTAGACGGCTTTATGCTGATGTCACCACTTCTGCCGAGCAGCTTGGAAGACTTTGTGAATCTGGTGGTCCCTCTTTTGCAGGCGAAAGGATTATTCCGGACCGAATACGAAGGTGATACGCTTCGCGATCATTTGAATTTGCCGGTACCGCAAAACCGGTACAGCTTAACGCAGTCGGCATCCAATAAGTAACACATCCCTTGCAGCTTTTGGCTGTGAGGTTCTTTTTTATCCTAGGAGAAGTTAATAATTACTTGCTGTTAGTCAACTACGAGGAGGAAGAACATGTTACAGGATTTAGAAATATATGAAGCGTCCCCATCTCAAGTTGAAGAGGTGTTGTCGATATGGCTTGAAGCGGCTTATTGGATGCAGTCCAAGGGTATAGATCAATGGAGACCTGAACATTTTAACCGAGATGTTGTTTTGGACTATTTTACGAATAGACAAATATTTCTAGCCAAATACAAAAATGAATATGTGGGAAGCTTCGCCATACAATGGTCTGACCCCAGCGTATGGGGAGATTTACATAACGAGGAATCCGGATATTTGCACCGGTTTGCGGTTCGCAGAACTCAAGCAGGACGTGAATTTGGTAGTTTTTTTCTGGCATGGATCGAAGACTATGTGAAATCCAAAGACAAAAGATATTTGAGACTCGATTGCATGGCTGCCAATGAGGTATTGAATACATTTTATCGTAGCCATGGTTTTACTTATAAAGGCACCTTTGACTTGAGTAATGGAAGGATTAGCTGGCGAGGAAGCTTGTATGAGAAGGAATTATGAATTTGTTGGAGGCAAAAAGCGTGAGCCAATATTGGAACTGTTACTCCATTTTCGATGGTATAAGTTAAGCAAATCAATCTTCGATCGTTTCTCGATAGAAAGCACCCATTTTTCGATCGGAAAAATCTATTAGACAATCCAAATATGCGAATGGTAAATTTAGGGACATAAAACACACTTAATCTATAGGAATAATCAAATTTTGGAGGGGTTCTATTCGATGAAACATTATTACCGCAACACGATGCTCTATGCGATTACTGCACTTATGCTGGTTATCTCCGCTTGCGGCTCGCCGAGCTCGGCGCCCACTTCTTCGCAGACCCAGGCACAAGCGGCGACAGAGAAGACAAAAGCTTCTGAAGCACCTCAGTCTCAAGGAGATAAAACGGTCTATATCGGAATCGTTAATGCGCCTGTTACGTTAAACCAAATTAACGATCAGGGCGACTCGGCTTCGGATAATGTGATTGCTCTGATTAACGACTCACTGCTGGACTTGAATGAAAAGTTTGAGTTCTTGCCTAAGCTGGCTCAATCTGTTGAAACGAAGGATAATCAGACGTTTACAGTGAAATTGAATCCTGCGGCAAAATGGAATGACGGAAAGCCGTTCACAACGGCAGACGTGGCTTTTACGCTTAAGACAGCACTTCATCCTAAGGTGGAGACGAATTTCAAACTGAATTTCATTGAGGGCTTGAACGCAGCGGGTAAATTAGACGAAGGGAAGACCGAGATTAGCGGTCTGAAGATCGTAGACGACAAAACGTTTGAAGTGAAAACGAAAACGCCGGTAGACCCCCTTATTTTCAAAGAGCGCTTTGGTACGAAAGTATTCTTCCTGCCGCAGCATATTCTGAAAGATATCACTCCCGAGCAGCTTGCAACAAATCCTTATTTCCAAAAACCGGATGTAACGATAGGCGCGTTCAAATTTGCTAATTTTGCAAAGGGACAGTATGCGGAAGTGGTGAAAAATACGAATTACTATCTGGATGTGGCTAAGCTTGACCGAATTTTCGTCAAAGTGCTGCCGGCGACGAACTTGGTAGCACAACTGCAAACGGGCGAAATTCAACTGAATTCCTTACCTGTTGGACTTATTCCAATTACAGATTATGAGAAGGTTAAAGGCTTCCCCAATGTTGATTTGGCGTCAGGCAATCCATCCGTTCCGCCTGAGATTTTCTTTAATACGGATAAAATTAGCGATCCGAAGGTACGTCAGGCGATCGCTTATGCGTTGAACCGCCAGCTTATCGTGGAGCAGCTGCTCAAAGGCCAGGGAGAAATCATCGATGGGGGCATCCCAAGTTACCATCCGTACTATAACAAAGACATTGCGAAATATACTTATGACCCGGAAAAGGCGAAGAAGCTCCTTCAGGAAGCGAAATGGGATGCGAGTAAACCGATCCAGTTCCTGATTCCGGTCGGCAACAAAATCCGTGAACAGGCGGCAGATATTTTGGTGCAAAATTTAACGGCGGTCGGGTTGAAAATCGAGGTGCAAAAATTTGACTTCGCGACGTTAATTCAGAAGGTTCGTAAAGGCGAGTACGATCTTACAATTTTTACACGTGATTTCTATATTGAGCCGAGCTCCTATTTTACGGGTTTCAAAAGCGACAATACGAGTAACGTTACGAAGTACAAAAATCCGTTGGCGGATGAACTGATCACGAAGGGTGAGACAGAGTCGGATCCGGCGAAACGCCATGAAATTTATAATAAGCTGCAGGAAATTCTGCACCAAGATGTTCCTTCACTGGCTGTTTATTCGGAGAAACGACTGTTAGCCGTATCGAAAAACGTACTCGTCGGCAAGCCTCTGGATATCGGTATGTTTAACAACATTAATCAATGGGATTTGAAGAAATAAAGATGTAGAGGTGAATGCCCATGGGGAAGAAGCAATTGGTTGAATGGCTGGACGAGAACAAGAAGACTTATGAAGATCAGGCGCTGCAAATATGGGAGCATCCCGAGGTCGCGTACACGGAAGCATTCGCCTCTAAGCTGCAAATCTCCGTGCTGCAGGAGGCCGGGTTTTCCGTCGTTTCCGGCGTAGGAAGCGTGCCGACGGCATTCGTGGCAGAGTATGGCTCCGGCAAGCCGATTATCGGCATCTTGGGCGAGTTCGACGCTCTGCCGGGATTATCGCAGAAAGTAAGCCCGGTACGAGATGCTGTAACGCCGAACGGCCCCGGGCACGGCTGCGGGCACAATCTACTCGGCACGGCAGGCGTAGAGGCGGTCATCGCACTCAAGCAGCGCATCGATGAGGAGCGATTGCCTGGAACAATCCGTTATTACGGCTGCCCCGCAGAAGAAGTGCTTTCCGGCAAAACGTTCATGGCTCGAGCGGGTGTATTCGATGATTTGGATGCTGCGTTAACGTGGCACCCCGGCAATTCCAATACGCCATGGAACATGCCAAGTTCAGCACTCACTTCCGTTGAGTTTTTCTTCAAAGGCCGAGCGGCTCACGCCGGTGCAGCCCCGCACTTGGGGCGCAGTGCGCTGGATGCCGTGGAACTGACGAATATCGGGGCGAACTATTTGCGCGAGCACGTGGTCGACGGCTCCCGTATTCATTATACGATCACGAATGGCGGGGTTGCACCCAACGTGGTTCCTGATAAAGCTAGTGTCTGGTACTACCTCCGTGGAGCCAATCGGGCGCATGTCGATGAACTGCTTGAGCGCTTGATCAAGATTGCACAGGGCGGGGCACTCATGACAGAAACGGAGGTAACTTGGGAGATCAAAGCCGGCGCTTATGATCTTAACGTGAACAATACGCTGAACGAGCTTCTTTTTAGTCAAAAGGATGAAGCAGGACCGTTGGTATTTACGGAAGAAGATCACAAATTGGCAGCTTCTCTGGCAGCATCGCTAGATCCTTCCTTGCAGCAGTACGCGGAGAAGCGGAGGCATGAGCTGGGCTTGGCAGAAAGTGACCTGCTGCCTACCTCATTCGTCAATTACCAGCCAACCACCAAAATCACGGGCGGCGGCTCAACCGATGTGGGCGATGTCTCGTGGATTACGCCAATCGGGCAAATCACGACCACCTGCGCGCCATTTGGCGTTCAGGTGCATACCTGGCAGGCAACTGCTGCTTTCGGCTCGCCAATCGGACTGAAGGGTATGCATCATGCCGCCAAGCTGTTGGCACTATCCACTTACGATCTATTGACCGACGGTGGGAACTTGCTGTCGCAGGCGAGAGCTGAGTTTCTCCGGTCAACGCAAGGCAAGCCTTACATACCGGCCATTCCCAATGACGTACAGGCACCAGTTCTTGTTTAGGTGTGGGGATATCCCCACACGCCATGCGTTGTCATTGCCCATTCCAATAGAAAAGACGGTGTGAAAACATGACGTATTTACTGGAAGTTGACCGGCTTCAAACCGTCTTTTGGACGGGGCAGGAAGAAGTGACTTCGGTGGATGAGATTAGTTTCAAGCTTAGACCTGGAGAAACGATCGGGATTGTTGGCGAATCCGGCTGCGGCAAGAGCGTAACGTCGTTGTCGATCATGAGACTACTTGGCCAGAATGGGCGAATCAAGCAGGGAGAAATCCGCTTCAATGGCTCTGATTTAGTTACATGGTCTGAATCCGAGCTTCGCCGCTTACGGGGCAAGGACATCTCGATGATTTTTCAGGAGCCGATGAGCTCACTAAACCCTGTCTTTACGATTGGGAATCAATTGCTGGAGACGATCCGGCAGCATACGAGCCTGTCACGCAAGGAAGCGAAAGCTTACGCAATCGACATGCTGCGCAAGGTCGGCCTTCCCCAGGCCGAAGCGATCATGAACGTATATCCCCATACGTTGTCTGGCGGGATGCGCCAGCGCATCATGATTGCGATGGCGCTATCGTGTAAGCCGAAGCTGCTCATAGCCGACGAACCTACGACGGCACTCGATGTGACGATCCAAGCGCAGATTCTGGAGCTGATGAAGGATCTTCGTGAAGAAAGCGGCGCTGCGATTATGCTAATTACGCACGATCTGGGCGTCGTAGCAGAGATGGCAGACAAAGTCGTTGTTATGTATGCGGGTCAAATCGTGGAAGAAGGCAGATGTGTTCACGTTATTTCGCGAACCGCTGCATCCGTACACGCAAGGACTGCTGAACTCCATACCGCGAGTAGAGGGAGACAGCAATCGTCTCACAGCGATTCCCGGAGCCGTCCCGTCCATTCAGCGTATGCCGAAAGGCTGTCGTTTTCACACCCGCTGCGTCTGGGCGACGGAGCTTTGCCGGCAAGAACAGCCTATGCTCAAAGCCGTAGGACCTGATCATCAGGTGAGATGCTGGGTCACCCAGGAGCAAGCAGTGCTGTCCAAACTTCCCCAGCTTCAGGAGGTCGGAATATGACCATAAATCCGCCACTGCTGCAAATCGATCGTTTAAAAACGTATTATCCTATTAGAAAAGGCATCGTGTCGCGCACTGTCGGTTACGTCAAAGCGGTCGACGACATTAGTCTGAACATCTACGAAGGCGAAACTGTCGGGCTTGTCGGCGAATCAGGCTGTGGCAAATCAACAATCGGACGTTCGATTGTACGGCTTGAAAATCCGTTTGAGGGGCGTATCCTTTTCCAAAACAAAGACATCACCCACAGTACGCAAAAAGAACTGAAGCCCATTCGCACCAAGCTGCAAATCATCTTTCAAGACCCGTATTCGTCGCTTAATCCACGCAAACGGATCAATGATATTTTAGCCGAACCGTTCATTGCGCACCGCTTGGTCCAGCGGAATGAAGTGCAAGGCAAGGTGGATCGGCTGCTAGATATGGTCGGTCTCCCTCGCGCCTACAAAAATAGGTACCCGCATGAGTTTTCCGGCGGTCAGCGCCAACGTATTGGCATCGCGCGGGCTATTTCTTTCGAGCCCAAGCTGATCGTGTGCGACGAACCGGTGTCGGCACTTGATGTTTCCATCCAAGCGCAAATTCTTAATTTGCTAGCGGATTTACAAAAAGAGTTAAACCTAACCTATTTGTTCATTGCTCATGGTATCGGAGCCGTCAAGTATATCAGTACGCGGATCGCCGTCATGTACTTGGGCAAAATCGTTGAGATTGGAGATAAGGAAGAACTATTCAAGCATCCGAAACATCCGTATACACAAATATTGCTGGGTGCTTATCCTGCGCCTGACCCGACGCTGCGTTCAAGTAAGCGGATCATTATTCAAGGGGATGTGCCGAGTCCCGCTAATCCTCTGCAAGGGTGCCGATTCCATACCCGCTGCCCTTACGTGCAGGAGCGATGCCGGCAGGAGGAGCCGCCACTTACTGGCGGAGGACATGGGGTTGCTTGCCATTTTCCAATAAACTAGAATGCTTGAGAAGGGGGAGTTACGATCCTTCACTACATCGTTCGGCGTGTGCTTATTGCCATACCCGTGTTACTTGGAATCACGATTATTAATTTCTTCATTATTAAATTAGCGCCGGGGAACCCCGTGGAGATGTTCATCGATCCGAATACGCCAAAGGAACTGTTGGACTTGAGAAAGGAATTGCTCGGACTTAACGATCCATTTCTCCTTCAGTACTTCAAATGGCTCTTGAATTTGTTCCACGGTCAGCTTGGCTACTCCTTCAGTTCCTATGCGCCAGTGACGAAGATGATTGGTGAAAGACTGGGCCCCACTTTGCTGCTTGCTTCTACTGCGCTTTTGTTCGGACTTTTCATTGCCATTCCTATTGGCATCATAAGCGCGGTTAAGCAAAATACAAAGTTCGACTATATCATGACGGGATTGTCCTTTATCGGTACGTCCATTCCACAGTTTTTTCTAGGACTTGGTCTTATTTATTTGTTTGCTGTTCAGTTCAAATGGCTGCCAACAGGCGGGATGATCACTCTTGGAGGTCCAGGTGGAGTCTGGGATCGCATTAGCCATATGATTCTTCCGGTTTTCATTCTGGGAATCGTCATAGCGGGGAAAAAGGTGAGGTATGTGCGTGCCAGCATGCTCGACGTATTGAAGCAGGATTACCTGCGCACGGCTCAATCCAAAGGGCTTCACCCGTTCATTGTGACGAATAAGCATGCTCTGCGTAACGCGCTTATACCGATCATTACGGTGGTCGGGATGGAGATCCCGCTGCTGCTTGGAGGCAGCATCCTGATTGAGCAAATTTTTCAGTGGCCCGGTATTGGCCAACTTACCATTCAATCCATCCTCTCCAGAGATTATCCGACCTTGATGGGATTGAATCTTGTGGCTGCTTTTATCGTGCTCGTGACGAATTTGCTCACCGACCTTCTCTACTCGGCTGCAGATCCGCGTATCAACTACAACTAATCCAGAGGTGAAAGGCGTGGCCTTATCCGAATATCAACTAAACAACGGTCATTTGCAGCAGGCTTTCGTCGAAACCTTGGATGACCATGCCGCAGATAACGTGATCCGTCAGGTCTGGAGCCGATTCATCCGGCACAAGCTGGCCTTAACGGGACTGATCGTCACCGTGCTGCTCATTCTTGTTGCACTTCTGGCTCCGCTGCTCGCCCCCAATGATCCAAAAGAGGTAACAGGCATCTTCTCTGCGGCGCCATCGGCTAAGCATTGGCTGGGAACCGATCAGGTCGGGCGGGACGTGGTGAGTCGTCTCATTTACGCAACGAGAATTTCGCTGATTGTCGGTTTTGTAACAGTAGCTCTTTATGTGACCTTCGGCACGTTGATTGGCATTGTTTCCGCCTATTTCGGTGGATGGCTGGATATGGCCGTCATGCGGATTACGGACATGTTCATGGCTTTTCCGTTTCTGATGGTCATCCTGGTCATCATCAGTGTTCTTGGCTCGAATATGACGACCATCATACTCGTGCTTGCCCTGTTCTCATGGCCGGGCGTCGCACGATTGGTCCGGGGCAGTGTGCTAGCTATTAAGCAGCTCGATTATGTCAAGGCGGGTGTGGCGCTCGGACTGAGCACACCGCGTATTTTGTTTCAGCATATATTCCCGAATGCGATCGGCCCTATTATCGTCAATGCAACGTTCGGCATTGCCTCGGCCATTATGAGCGAAGCTGGACTCAGCTTCCTCGGGATGGGTGTCCAGCCGCCTACGGCAAGCTGGGGCAACATGCTGACGGATGCACAATCCTTGACTGTGCTGACGGATCAGCCCTGGCTTTGGGTCCCGCCGGGAGCCATGATTTTGATTACCGTGCTTGCGATTAATTTTGTGGGGGATGGCTTGCGTGACGCGCTGGATTCCCGGCAATAAGCAAGAAGATGAAGCTCCATCCATTTGCTGCAAAGGATGGGGTTTTCTCATTTTTGGAACATAGGAAGAGGAGAAGGCAATGAAACCTACCATTGGAATAACAAGTACGATTGTCAAACTGCACGAATATAGCGAAGGCGCATACGTTCATAAGGACTACCACCGATCCGTCGATGCAAGCGGAGGTCTGCCTATTGTACTTCCTCTTACATCGGAGGAAACGTTCAAGCAATTAATCGATCTATGCGACGGAGTGATTTTCACCGGGGGCGAGGATATAGATCCTTCCGCATATGGAGAGGAGCCGGTTCCAGAGCTCGGCACGACCTTCCCTGAACGCGACCGCATTGAACTGGAGGCCATACGTTATACGTTGGAAGCCGATAAACCGCTGTTGGCTATTTGCCGTGGTGTGCAAGTGCTGAATGTAGCACTAGGCGGCACGCTCTATCAAGATCTGCCAAGTCAATTTACAGATTCGCTTGCGCATGTGCAGTGAGGAATAGCTAGAGAAAAGGATTCTCATTCAGTCACTATTACTGCAAATAGCTATTTGGAGCGGATTTTTGGGCAAAATAAGGTTCGTGTCAACAGTCTTCATCATCAGGCGCTTCGCACAATTGGCACTGATTTGGTTGTAGCCGCAAGCTCTCCGGACGGCGTGGTGGAAGCGGTTGAGAATCCGCGTCTAACATTTGCTGTCGGTGTACAATGGCATCCGGAATCGATGTTTGAGACTGACGAATTGACGCAAAAGCTTTTTCAAGAATTGATTACTAAGAGTAAAGAATGGGCCGAAGGTAGAGCGCGAAAATAACGGAAAAAGGTGATGACAGCTTGGAACGCTACTGGAAACGCAATCTTTATATGTTATGGCTGGGGTTATTTTTTAACCACATGGCCTTTACTCTTTCGGTGCCCTTTTTTCCTATTTTTTTGCAAAATGACCTAGGGATTCAAAGCGGTCTGGAAGCTTGGTCGGGCGTTTCCATTTCGATCAGCTTTCTGATTAGTGGTTTGTGTGCGCCCTTTTGGGGATCGCTCGCCGATAAATATGGGCGGAAGCCTATGCTTGTTCGCTCAGGCATTGGTTTAAGTGTGGCACATTTCGCCAACTTTTTTGTTCATGATCCTTTTACTTTCATTCTTGTTCGGATTTTTCAAGGACTTATGGCAGGCTTTAGTCCCGCTTCCATCGCTTTAGTTGGCACGAATACACCGGAGAAGCACGTTGGTTACGCACTTGGCATCATATCAACGGCGTCAGCAGCCGGGGGAATTCTTGGACCGCTCGCGGGAGGTATTCTTAGTCATTGGATGGGATTGCGGGCGTGTTTCGTGGCATCGGGCATCATTACGTTAGTTTCCGCTTTCATCGTCCTAGTGGGTGTTAAAGAGGTCCACGAGCGGCAAAATGGGGCTCGTACCAGTGTCATCAAGGATCTTAAACAAGCTGCCGATAACACACGATTGATGCGGATATTTGGGCTAACATTACTAGTCTCGACTTCGGTCATGATTTTGGAGCCTCTGCTGACGATCTATGTGGGGCAAATTGGAGGCAGTATAAACAACGCTTCGCTCAGCTCAGGCATTGTTTTCTCAGCAGTAGGTGTTGCCACAGTTATCATGGGTCCTCGCTGGGGGATCATTGGCGGTCGAATCGGCTATGAGAAAATACTTTTCTTTGGGTTATTAGGTGGAGGTATAGGCAATCTGCTGCAGCTCGGCGTTCATCACCTTGTCGGCTTTGGCATCCTGCGTTTCAGTTATGGACTGTTTTTTGCAGCCGTTTACCCAGCGTTGAATGTGCTTATCGTCAAATATACAGAGGCGGATTTCCGCGGAAGGGCTGTGAGCCTGAACCAATCGTCGAGTCAGTTCGGTATTGTGGTTGGTCCTTTGCTTGGCGGTGTGCTCGGTGGTTGGATCGGTATCCAATTCGTCTTTCTCATTACTGGTGTTACACTTCTTGGAGCCGCCTTGATGATGAAGATGGTTGATTCTAAGCAAGTTGACCAGAGGTTGCCTGGTTGAGGAAGCCTCTGGTCAGCTTCAAGATTCATTGGAATACAATATTTAATAAAAGGTGCGGCAGACACGTCATATACAAATTTATTACATACCTCTTGAAAAACATATTAAACCGAGTATAATACTAGGTATAAGATTTGCTTTTATCTTAATGACTATCACTTGGAGATTCGTTGTGGAACAATCCGGATAGCTTTGATATGATGAATATGAAAAGCTTTTCACAATAGAATGACAGGTGAATGAGATGAAATCAACGATTAAAGATGTAGCTAAAATGGCCAACGTTTCTATAAGTACCGTTTCAAGAGTCATGAATAATCCTGATATTGTCACAAGAGACAAGCGCGATAAAATATTAGAGGCGATTGAACGTTTGAATTACACGCCAAATGCGTTAGCCCGCGGATTAATTCACAAGCGAACGCAAACTTTAGGCGTGCTGATACCTGATATTTCCAACTTGTTTTATGCCGAGTTAATTAAAGGTATGGAGGATGCCGCGCATGAGAGCGGCAATAATTTGATTATTTGCAATACAGATAATAATCAAGATCGCAGGCAATCTAGTTTAAAGGTATTGAGTGAAAAGCAGATCGACGGAATCATTTTTACCAGTGAGCCTATCTTTCCTGACAGCTACGAAGTCTTCAAGCAATTGGGTGTCCCCATTGTTCTTGCTGCTACCCATAGCTTGGAATATAATATTCCTTCAGTGAAAGTAAATGATGAGCAAGCTGCTTTCGATGCAGCAGAATATCTGATTCACAAAGGGCACCATCGAATCGGTATGATCAGCGGGTCTATGCTGGATCCAATCTCTGGGCTGCCGAGGATTCAAGGGTTTCTTCGAGCATTGAGGACGCATGGTATTGATCTTGACCCAGAGAGATGTATCGAGTATGGGAACTACCATTTTAATGATGGGTACGAAGCTGTCAGAAGGCTGCACAAGAAATTTCCGGAAATGACGGCATTGTTTGCCACAAGTGATGAGAGAGCACTCGGGTGCATATCTTACTTTCATGAGCATAAGATTAAAGTGCCTGATGAGATTTCAGTTATTGGCTTTGACAATACGAGAATCGCGGGCATGTGTTTCCCTAAATTGACAACAGTCGCACAGCCTTTGTATGAAATGGGAGAACTAGCTGTACGCAAACTTGACCGTTTGATTAATGGTGAATCTTTAGAAGAACTGCGAACCTATATGGCTCATTGGATTGTTGAACGAGAAACCGTACGTGACTTAACGCAATAAACCGTTAGCGTGAGGATTCGGAGATTCATGCGAGTGAGTCTTCGTCATTTCTGAAAAGCTTTTCAGAAGTAGTGAATCAAGAAACAAACTATTAGGAGGCTATGAAAAATGTTGAAAAAAGTTATACATACTACTCTTTTATTATCAATGACTGCCGGGCTTGCCGCATGCAGTAGTGGAACCGCTGAGAAACAAGTTCAGCCATCGAATGAACAACCGAAAGAAAGCCAAAAAGCAGTAGAATCACAAAAGCCGACAAGTGAAAAGGTCAAAATCGTATTCAGTCAGGGTGCGGATCAAACGGAGGGAACGAAGAAGCTTGTGGCAGCTTTTCAAGCGAAACACCCGAATATTGAGGTTGAAGTCCGTGAATTCCCAAATGATTCCTCCCAAATGCATGATCAACTCGTCACCATATTAGGCGGAAAATCTGCTGAAGTGGATGTCGTGAATCTGGATGTTGTATGGCCAGCAGAATTTGCGCAAGCGGGGTTTATTCTTCCACTTGATCGCTTAATTAAGGACGATAATGTTGACACAAGTAAATACTTAAAGGGCGGCATCGATGCCGGATACTTTAATGGACAGCAATGGGCGCTTCCCCGTTACAACAATGCAGGGCTGCTATATTATCGTAAAGATTTAGTGAAAGAAGTGCCCAAAACTTGGGACGACTTGCTTAAGCAAGCTGAGCAGCTGAAGGGCCAGGGGGGCACGAAATATGGCTTTGTCACTCAGGCAAAGCAATATGAAGGTTTAGCTGTTGGATTTACCGAGTTCGTTAGTAGCTATGGCGGGAAAATTATTGATGAAAAAGGAAATGTATCTGTCAATAGTCCCGAGGCGCTTAAAGCTTTGAAAAAACTAGTTCAAATTGCTAAATCACCAGCAGTTCCTTCGAATTTGAACACTTTTACTGAAAAAGAAACGTTAAATGCCTTTATTGAGGGGAGTGCTGTATTTGCTCGCCATTGGCCAGCGCTTTACGCGCAAGCTAACGATCCGAAGGTTTCCAAAGTTGTAGGGAATGTCGGCATTGCTCCTCTGCCAGCTGGTGATGCTCGCTCGGCTGCTGCATTAGGCGGTTGGTTGGCAGCAATAAATAAATACTCCAAGCATCCGAAGGAAGCATGGGAATTTTTGAAATTTGCGGTAAGCCCCGAAGGGGAGAAGATTATCGCAGTAAACAGCACGCAAACGCCAACCTATTTGCCGCTGTTTGATGATGCTGATGTGCAAAAGGCAAGTCCGTTATTTGCAAGCCGTGATTTTGTAAACGGACTTGGCAGTGCAATACCGCGTACGATTACACCTCAATACGCAAAGATTTCCGGTGTGATTCAAATTGAAGTTTCCAAAGCGATCACGGGAGAGCAGACACCGGAACAGACCCTTACTAATTTGGAAAGTCAAATTAAGCAAGCCATTAATAAGTAAGATAACCAAAGTAATAGAAGGGTCTTGCTGCAAGGCTGGCCCTTCTTTTCCTTTCGATACGGCATGTTGTGAGTAAAGGCAGGTGAGACCAAGGATGTTTAAACATATCAAAATGACCAGAGAAGCTAGACTTGCTTATCTATTTATTTTGCCAGCCGCTGTATTAATATGCGCAATTGCCATATGGCCTGTAATACGCACGATGTGGATCAGTTTATACGATATCCGTCTGAACGATCCGACGAAAAGTGAAATCCACTCGACGTACTCGTTGGATATGGAGAAATACACACAAACATTCCCTATTTTGCTCAGAACACTTGAAAAAGAGGCCGCAGTGAATGCAGGGATGACAACGCGATTAGAACCACTGAAACAAAAGGCGGAACAGATCAAGAATGAGTTGGAGACGGATACTGCTCTGAGTGCCCGGTACGAGGAAATAGACAGACTTTTATATGATTTCAAACCTGTACCGGATAAATTGAAGTTCATTGATCTGAGTAATCAAAGGGCGGATCGGATTCAATCTGATCTGAACGAGCTGCATCAAAGTTTACTTCAATTAAAGGGAGCTGGAGCTCTTCAACGCCCAGACGATGCAATCGGATTAACAAGTGCTCTCCAAGACGCATTTATTGAGCCAAACTTTGTAGGTTTGGACCATTATAAACGATTCATGACCGATTCCCGTTTGTGGCATGCCCTCGGAAATACATCGCTGTTTACAGTCTATGCTGTATCGATGGAGATGCTGTTCGGCCTGTTGATTGCCGTTCTAATAAATCGTTCCTTTCGAGGCAGAGGACTTGTACGGGCAGCCGTATTAATCCCTTGGGCTACGCCAACGGCGATTTCCGCGATGATTTGGCATTTCCTGTTTGATGGACAGAATGGCATCGTAGCTAAGCTTTTGGCTGAAATTGGCTTTATTTCCGATATGAGTACGCTATTGTCAACAAAGCAGGGAGCATTATTCTCCATTGTACTAGCTGATACGTGGAAAACAGCACCCTTCGTTGCGCTGCTTTTGCTTGCGGGTCTTCAGACAATTTCGGGTTCCTTATACGAAGCTGCACAAATGGATGGAGCATCCAGGTGGAAACAGTTCGTTCATATTACGTTGCCTTCTATTAAAACGACGTTCCTGGTTGCACTTATGTTCCGTACACTGGATGCGTTCCGTGTCTTCGATCTCATTTATGTACTAACGGGAGGCGGCCCAGCCAATTCTACAGAATCAGTGTCCATTTACGCCTATAAAACCATGTTCTCAGAGTTAAATTTCGGTGCAGGATCGGCCTTGGCCGTCATTGTCTTTATCTGCATTGCCATCATTTGTACAATTTACGTGAAAATATTGGGTGGCGACGTAGTCAGCAATCGTAGGGGGTAGAGCAAACAATGGTCAGAAAAGCGGGCCTTCCTTTTTATGCTGGCTTAACGGTTTTTGTAGTGGTTATCATGTTTCCATTTTTATGGGTATTCTTAGCTTCATTGAAACAACCTCAGTATTTATACGGCTTGCACGCCTTTGATCTGTTCGTACCTGGCTACACGCTGGATAACTATATAAGTGTCTTTTTGAATCATCCGTTTGGCCGATATTTGTTTAATAGTTTTGCAGTGGCTGCAATGACGATGATCTATAGTTTATTTATCGCTTCTTTTGCGGCTTATGCGATTGCCCGGCTTCATTTTTTTGGAAAATCAGTGTTCCTAGGTATACTTCTAGCGGTTTCGATGTTTCCACAGATTGCTACGATCTCGCCTATTTTTTTATTTATGCAAGCTACGGGCTTACGCAATTCGTACTTAGGCTTAATTATTCCCTATACGACTTTTGCGCTGCCGTTATCGATTTGGTATATGACTTCTTTTTTCGCTAAAATTCCAATTGAACTGGAAGAAGCGGCTAAAGTTGATGGGGCTTCTCTCCTGCAATCCTTTAGGAAAGTATTGCTGCCGTTGGCCTCGCCTGGCCTGTTTACAACTGCCATCATTGTGTTTGTTGATGCTTGGCATGAATTTTTCTTTTCATTCACGATCAATACGAAGGAAAGTATGATGACCGTACCGGTAGGCATTGCGATGTTTCAAGGGGAATTCACCTTTCCTTGGGGGGAAATCTCGGCCGCTGCGATCACTGTGACAATTCCTATTGTTTTCTTGGTGCTGCTGTTCCAAAGACGGATTATCTCAGGATTGACCTCTGGCGCAGTAAAAGAGTAAAAATACGAATAGCAGTTTGGAATCAAGAGGGAGAGTAAGCGATGAATAAACCGAATATTTTATTTCTGATCTCGCATGATACAGGCAGATATTTAGGCTGTTATGGGAAACAAGTTGAGACTCCGAATCTGAATGCGATGGCTGAAAAGGGAGTGCGCTTTGACCAGTATTTTTGCCCGGCTCCTCAATGCAGTCCCAGCAGAGGAAGCATTCTGACTGGCTTATATCCGCATAACCACGGCATGATGGGCTTGGCTCACCTTGGATTTTCTATGAATCCTGAAGTGGCCACGCTGCCCAAAGAGCTTCAAAAAAACGGGTATGAAACGGCTTTGATCGGTTTTAGCCATGAAACCATCGATGAACCAGATAGTAGGCTCACTTCCTCCACCTATAAATTAGGCTACGAACGTGTTCTGCCGGTACCGGGAGATAGAGGGCCTAACGTTGCGGAAAGAGTTGCTGAATATTTACAGGAAAAAGCTGCATATCCGGATGGTAAGCCATTTTTTGCATCCGTTGGCTTTTTTGAAACACACCGAGATTTCGACGAATACGAGGAAATCGCTGATCCTATAAGCAAGGTAGTCCCTCCGCCCTATTTACCTGATACTCCGAAGATCAGGGAAGATTTTGCGCTGCTGCATGGCTCAGTAAAGGTTTTGGACCAAAGCATTGGACGTATTTTACAAAGTTTGGAGAATACCGGACTTAGCCAAAATACGCTTGTTATCTACACAACCGATCACGGTATCGCTTTCCCGAGAGCCAAAGGTACTTTGATGGATGCCGGATTGGAAACAGCGCTAGTCATGTATTATCCTGGACGTATGGATGGAGGTAAGGTTGTAGATCAACTGTTGTGCAACGTAGACTTAATGCCGACTCTCCTCGAATTTATTGGAGCAGATGTCCCTCAAGGGATTGATGGAAACAGCTTTTTGAACCTATTAGAACCTGCGGAAAGCCGTCTGACAACCCGTGATCATTTCTTTTCAGAACTCACCTGGCATGACCAATATCACCCTATGCGGAGTGTACGGACAGAGAAATTTAAATATATCCGTAACTTTGAGGATGGCCCGGCAGTTTACTTGCCGCTGGATATACATCGAAGCCTTTCGGGAGTTGTCGTAAGAGATGAGTATTATGCGCCTAACGTTTCGGAGGAATTGTACGATTTGGAGAAGGATCCGTTTGAAAAATATAACGTTGCCAACCTTCCAGCATATGCGAAAGTTCTTATAGAGCTAAGGTCTAAGGTTGATGCTTGGATGAGCCGTACGAAGGACCCTTTGTTGAAAGGAAGCGTTATAGGAATTGCCGCTCCGGATTGGCAGGAACAGTTCGATAATGGGACTGCATATGCGTATAAAAGAAAGCCATAACCTCTGAAGATTTGAGTAAATTCTACTTGGGCTAAATAGACCGAAATCCTTAAATCAGGGTTTCGGTTTATTTAGGGAGCAAATCCAATCGGTGACCGAAACCGATCAGATAACTGATGTAAAGGTGAAACAGGGGAATGGAACCGAAGGCATGGTTTATCTACAGGGTGGAAAATTCTTGATGGGCACTGATGATAAGGAAGGCTTTCCTGCGGATGGCGAAGGACCTGTGCGTGAGGTGGAGCTGCATCCATTTTATATCGATGAAACCGTAGTAACGAATGCGAAATTCGCTAATTTTATTCAAGATACGGGGTATCAGACTGAAGCGGAACGGTTTGGTTGGTCGTTCGTATTCCATCTGTTTGTATCAGTGAAAACGAAGAGCGAGGATGCCCGCAGCTTACATGGGGTTCCTTGGTGGCTCGCGATAAATGGAGCCGATTGGCGTAAGCCAGAAGGACGGGATTCTTCCATCGAGGAACGCTGGGATCATCCCGTGATCCATGTTTCCTGGAACGATGCGGTTGTCCTAAGAAAATAAAGTATTGGACTGGAAAATAAAAGTGTTAGACCGTGAAAATATAGTTGTAGACTGAGAAAATAAAGTATTAGACTGCCGCAATTTTCATTAAGCTAACGGTCAGGATGACGATCTGCAGGGGCTTGAGCGGAGTCCCGGCCGTGGTCACGACGCCGCCGCAATACCCCAGGAAGATTAACAGCAGCGGCTCGAGCAGGCCCATAGGAGCTGGAGGAAGAACAGCAATTGGATCGAGTTCGTTGGATTAAATATTCATCACTTGTGATACAAACCCAGACCATTCATCACATAAGGACGAACAATCTTTACGAGTAAATCAGTTCGATCATTTTCCCCGTCCGTAAACCAACGATATGCAGCACCATAGATCGTTGAGCTTGTCATGGCTGAAATGATCTTTATATATTCGTAGGCTGGTAATTGGTGGTTTTCTTCTTTTAAAAATATGCTCTCAATTGTTTGCTCCAACATTTTCTTTATTTTTTCATCGACAAGTTTAGCAATAGATTTGGAATCCATTCTGCATATTCGATAAAAGTCTACAATATAGCTATGTGTCATCAAGATCAATTGATCGCATATTTCTCCTGTGAATTCCCTCGATAACATCACTTCTTCAGGGATCATCCCGTGAAAAGCCTGTTCAATTGTCTCGTCAAGCAAAGCATATTTATCTACATAATGGTCATAAAAGGTAGCGCGGTTAATCGTAGCATTCTGAGCGATATCCTTTATGGATATTGCATCAAATCCTTTACTCCGCAACAATTCACTGAATGCTTCCCTTATTAACTGTCGTGTACGCAATACCCTTGGATCCTGCAAATTCACCAAATCAAATCCCTTCTTAAACATCAAATATCCTAGAGTGTTGTTTAAGCTACTTTCCACATCATCTGCTGGTTGAAATCATAAGAGTGCGGTAATAATATTTTAAACAGCAGGTGTTGCTTAAGCAAGCTCTGACTATTTAGCTGAAGGAAGGATCATAATGGGCATTAAACAAAATAGGCTCTTGGTATTTGGTGCTGGTGTGATTGGCAGTGTCTACGCTCTCCGATTTGCACAGTACGGACTGGACGTAACAGTGTTGGCACGCGGAAAGAGATTGGATGAGCTGAAAAGGAACGGACTGCGATACAACGATAATGGAACGATAAAGCAAATACCGATCAAGACGATAGATAAGTTAGAAGATGATGACGTTTACGATTACATTTTTGTTCCCGTACGATATGATCAGGCCGAATCTGCCTTAACTGTTATTAAGAGTAATCAGAGCAAGACCATAGTCACCTTGACCAACACCATGGGATATGATCACTGGCTTGAAATCGTGGGTGATCGGTTACTCCCAGGATTCCCGGGTGCCGGTGGAGACATTAAAGAGGATGTTCTATACGCCCAATTCGGATCCGAAAAACATCAAGGAACCATTTTTGGTGAAATAAATGGACTGGTAACCGAAAGAGTAAAAAATCTTGCCAAAATATTTGAAACGGTGGATTTGCAATATGAAATCCAAAAAAACATATTGGCATTCCATATCTCTCATACTGCCTTGGCTATCGTCAACAAGCATTTCTACACAGAAGATGGAATGGTGGATGTAGAGACAGCAAAAAGTGAAAGCATTCTATGTAAGATCGCAGCTGATATTAAACAAAACATTCAACTGGTAGAACACGCTGGAATACCGGTAATCCCACCCGAAACGAAGGTGATGGGAGAATTGCCAGACAACGATATTATTTCTCGTTATCGTCAGATGTTGAGTAATGACTTTATCATTGATGTTAAGCTTGGAAATCATGCCGTAAATCAAAAAGCAGAAATCATGTTGTTGGATGAGACGTTTCACAAAGAGATGTCACAACGATGATATTAAAGCTTTTCATGGGGGTCTCAATAAGCTCCAGTTCTTTTCATTTATCCATACTTGATCATTCGCAAAACCATACTGTCGTGCTGTGCTGGGCGCCGTTGGAAATATGTTTTAAACTTATATTCCAAGATCGTCGGCCTCCTTGGTTTCTCCGGGCATTACGACGGGGAACGTTAGTTCAATGAAAAAGCGACAGTCTAGGACTTTATTTTCTGGTCCATGGCTGCTGCTGTTCCGTTTTTAGGGGTCAGTCTAATACTTGTTTTTCAGAGCCTGACAGTTTTGCAATTCGAAAAACCGCACGAATTCAATACATCCAGTCTAATACTTTATTTTCGCTGAACAGCGGTTGCATATGGCAAGTGGGCAGGGAAACGATTGCCCACGGAGGCAGAGTGGGAATATACCGCAAGAGGCGGTTTGGTGCAAAAAACATATCCATGGGGAAACCTGTTGATGCCGGTTCAACAGCATATGTGCAACATTTGGCAGGGGCTCTTCCCATATAGAACGACGCTTCAGACGGCTATGCCGGAACGGCGCCAGCGAAGTCATTCCCACCGAATGGTTACGGCTTATACAATGTGATTGGAAATGCATGGGAATGGTGCTCAGACTGGTTTACGGTTAATCCAGATCAATATGGATTCATAAATCCGAAGGGCCAAAGTAAGACATTTAAAGTTGAGTAAATAATGATTTTCTGATAATATCTATCGGATTAGTTAAAAATAACGTTGACGAAGTTTAATAAAGGATGGTAATCTATGAATAGTAAATCACTATTCTTATTATTCGCATTGACTAACTATGTTATGGGTATTCTATTTTTCTATATGTTTGGAATGTGACTACCGTTTGCACGGAGACGTTCTTTTCTCTACCCAGAGAAGAGTGTCTCTTTTTTTATTTCAAAGAGGAGATGAATGTTATGGTCGAACCACTATTGAAAATCGAAAATTTAAACAAAACATTTCAGTCAATCAAAGGGTCTGTTCAAGCGCTCCATAATATCCAATTGCAAGTGAAAGAAGGAGAATTTATTACAGTCATTGGTCCTAGCGGCTGTGGCAAAAGTACATTACTCAAAATTATTGCAGGATTGGACATTTGATCAAGGGACCGGGCATTGATAAGGGTTTCATTTTCCAAGAACCACGATTATTTCCATGGCTGACTGTAGAAAACAATATAGCTGCCGACCTCTCGCTAAGAAATGCTGAAGTCCGCAAGAAAGTTGATGAACTGATTGGGCTTGTTCGATTAGAAGGATTCCAAAAATCATTCCCCAGAGAACTTTCCGGTGGGATGGCTCAGCGTGTGGCGATAGCCAGAGCGTTACTACGAAATCCAAAGGTCCTGCTGCTCGATGAACCGTTCGGGGCTTTGGATGCTTTTACGAGAACACACATGCAGGAAGTGCTGATTGATATTTGGCAAAAAAATAAGACGACGATGATTTTTGTGACGCATGACATCGATGAGGCCATCTATTTAGGCAATTGGGTGGTCATCCTCAAACCGCGTCCCGGCGAGATTCGGAATATAGTCTCCAGTGATTTGCCGATACCCCGAAAAAACAACCACATCGTTTCAAGAACTGCGTTTAAAAGTACTTAGTGAATTTGAAAAAATTGAAGAGCTGGAGTTAGTAGACAGTTCCGGTATTTAGTTCGAAGGGGGAATTGCTATGAGCCAACAAGGATAATGGGCAGTGGGCGATTCGAACATTGTTCAGAAACCTAATCTGTCTGACAAACAACGGAGGTTTAAACAACAGTTAAACCGAACTTAACGGCTTTACACCTGACTTGAACAAGAAAGTCACCCCAATTTCAACAATCAAGGATGTTTACCGACGATGGCGTTAAACTGCTTGACGGTACGAAGAAATTCTTAGTTGAAGAGAAGCTGGCGGGAAAAGATTTTGATCTGAATCAGTGGATTTTAAAATAATTGGTTACCAGTGGTAACGAAAGGAAAACGATGAACATGGCGACAACCATACAAACAGGTTATCAAGCTGCAATTACGCAAGAAGTTGAAGAAAATCGGAAAGCTGATTATCCGGTACACTCCATTTTTCTTAATCGCTGGTCATCCCGTGCATTCGAGCCAAAGGAGGTTACGGATGAGACAATTTATACGATTCTTGAAGCAGCCCGTTGGGCGCCGTCCGGAAGCAATCTGCAACCTTGGAGGTTTATCGTTGCAAAAACAGAGTCACAGAAGCTGAAGTTCCAAGAGTTTATTAAGCCGAATAATCGCTTGTGGACGGATGATGCACCTGTTTTGCTGCTTATCATCTCCAACAAGCTTCGTCAGGATGGTGAATTGAACGGCGCACACGCGTTTGATGCCGGTGCCGCTTGGGCGTCGATTGCCTTTCAGGCGCATTTATTGGGTCTAGCGACACGAGCTGTAGGCGGATATGACAAGGACAAAGCGCGCGAGGTGCTCCATGTTCCTGCAAATTATGAGCTGCATGCAGTTATTGCGCTTGGATATCGTGGACCGCGCGAAACGCTGCCGGAAGCTCTGCAAGAGCGTGAACTGCCAAATGGCCGTAGGTCACTAGACGAGAGCATTATTGAAGGTTCTTTCTAGTTGCATGAGGCATTGGAATCGGCAGTTCGCTGCTTTGCTTACCGTACAACTGCTTGTATCAACGGCACATGGAATGTTTATTCCGCTGCTGCCAAGCTTCCTGCATGATGTGGGGCATGTTAGCGGTTATTCGCTCTATTTGTGGTCGGGAACGGCATTCTCCGCAAACTTTATTGCGATGATGCTTGCGATGCCTTTTCTCGGACGCATTGGCGACCGTTACGGACGTAAACCCATTATGCTTTGGTCTGGCTTCGGAATGGCCATAGTCACAGCGCTTATGCGACTTGCTTATGAGCCATGGCAGCTAGCTCTGTTGCGATTTGTGCAAGGCTGTTTTACAGGAATACTGCCGTTCGCAATGGTTCTTGTACTGATTGGTGCTTCGGAAAGAAAGGTTGGCGTCTCAGCTGGGACGATGCAGATGATGGGGGAGACGGGCTCATTAATCGGCCCACTTATAGCCTCATCTCTGCTTTCTTTTGTATCGGTGCAAAGTGCGTATCCAGCGATGAGTCTATTTATTTTGCTAGCGGCCGTATGCGTTTTACTTTTCGTAAAAGAAGGTCCCCGCAGCACGATAGTTAAGACAAGGGATCGGAGCACTATGCTAACCGACTGGAAGCAAATATGGAAAATGAAGCCCTTACCATCTCTGCTGCTCAGTGCGTTATGCGTTAATTTCGCACTTGTTGGAATGAACCCCGTCATGCCGTACTATGTTATGCAGGCTACGCATACCTTCACATTCTTGAACGAACAGTGGCTCCTCGGTGTTACTTTATCGGCGACTTCATTCGCAGTCATTGTGTTTTCACCGTTCCTAGGCTCGCTCTCTGACCGTGTTGGTCCAGTTCTGCTTCTTAAAGTGGCAACGGGGACTGCCGTATTACTTTGCTTCGTGCAAGCAGTAACGCATATATATCCGGTTATTCTTGTTTGCCGATTTATCCTCGGGTTGTGCGTTGCTGGCATGATGCCAAACATCCAGGCCCAGGTCAGGAGTATGGTTCGTAAAGGGATGGAAGGACAAACGTTTGCCATGGTAAATTCGTGGATGTTCTTTGGCAGCTTGTCAGGTCCGTTAGTAGGTGGTGTTATCATTGCTCGTTTCGGGATTAGCGCTTGGTTTGCTGCGGCAATGGTCGTCTATGCGATTAGTTGCTGGCAAGCGTTTCGAATTGGCATCGTTCAGTCGCGTTAAGCCAAAATGGAGTTAGCATCTTCTGGCACGTAAGCTTTATTATCGATTTAATTTTCATACTTCTCATAAATACAGGAGTCACAATATGAACTTTTGCTGAACCATCCTGCTGAGGTTGTTTTTTGTTTTTTTAAGTTATTTACGTGAATGTGAACAGGGAGGATAAAGAAAGTGTAACAGAGATGTCAGTCCTCGTGACAACTGGCAGGACCAAAAGGCGTATGAGTAAGCTGCTTAGGAGTAGGTGAAATTTTTTACTTACAAATTTTGAGTAATTTATCGATGTGTGAGAAGAGAATTATTTCTGCTGGTCCTCATGCTGGTCCTCAGCAAAAGGATTGAAATAAATCATTTGCGCCAATGATCAGACTATCTACAAACTATTGGAGGACCAAGATTACGTTGCTTCGTGTTCACAACCTCAAAAAATTCGACAATACAGGGGAAGATCTCGAGGATTTGATCTCGATCGGGACGATTGGATTGATCAAAGCTATCGAGTCGTTTTCGCCGAACAAAGGCACGAAGCTCGCGACATTCGCCGCTCGCTGTATCGAGAACGAGATATTGATGCATCTTCGTTCGCTGAAGAAAACGCGTAAAGATGTGTCCTTGCATGATCCCATCGGAACGGACAAAGAGGGGAACGAGATTACGTTGATCGACATCCTCGGAACAGAAGCGGATGATGTCGTGGATAAGGTGCAGTTGAAGATAGAAAAAAGTAAAATTTACCGCAATCTGGAAATCTTGGATGATCGCGAGAAGGAAGTCGTCGTTGGCCGGTTTGGTCTGGAACTTGGCGGGGAAGAGCGGACGCAGCGGGAGATTGCGAAGGAGCTGGGCATTAGCCGCTCCTATGTGTCTCGGATTGAGAAGCGGGCGCTGATGAAGCTGTATCATGAGTTTTATAAGGCGAAGCGGTAAGGTTACGAATCGGATACTTCATTTATTTGGACTCTGTGCAAGTAATGGAGGTGAAGGTTATGACGTTAATCCATATCGAGAATGCAAGTAAATATTATACGATGGGCGAGGAAACCATTAGAGCGTTAGATGACGTCTCGTTAGATATTGATCATGGAGAGTTCGTAGCAATCATGGGACCGTCAGGTTCCGGCAAATCCACGCTGATGAACATCATCGGGTGTTTGGATATTGTTGATAAAGGAATTTATGACCTAGATGGTCAAGCAATAAAAGTGCTTAAGGATTCTCAGCTTGCTGAGATTCGTAATCAGAAGATTGGATTTGTTTTTCAAAGCTTCAACTTACTGCCGAGATTAAGTGCCTATGAGAATGTGGAGTTGCCTTTGATCTATCGGGGAATGAGTAAAAAGGAAAGAGAGCCTCTCGTTTTACATGCACTGGAATCGGTGGACTTGCTGGATCGTAAGAAGCATTTTCCATCAGAGTTATCTGGCGGGCAGCAGCAGCGTGTTGCTATTGCGCGAACGTTGGCAGGTGATCCTCCGATTATTTTGGCGGATGAACCTACGGGAGCGTTAGATTCGAAGACAGGTGTGGAGATCTTAAACATTTTTAAGAGATTAAATGCACAAGGTCGGACGATTATTTTGATTACCCATGACTTATTAATTGCGCAGCAGGCGAAGCGGATTGTGAGGTTTCGGGATGGGCGGTTGTTGGAGAGTGTTTAAAATTGCAGTATTCGATAAATAATATGAAATTATACTTGAAGCATACTGGATCAGTGAATTTATCATTGATTAAGTATGCTTTTTTTGCATTCACAGTAATTTAGAAGGCTGTTTGGGCAGAGGAAGCACAGTGTCTTCTTGGATCGAAGAAGCTGTGAACAAGGCAGTTGAAGCAGGTTTAATGGAGGATAAAGTAGAGCAAATCTTTGATTCGAAGTCCGAAGCTTTACGCAAATATCGAAATGATTGCGTTAAAGCTGAGTTATATGGAACGTACGTATTTTTCAAGATTATTTAAAAAGTACTTTGGGGTTGGGAAGTCAGAGCATTATCATGCTGAAACATTCATTTGGATCAGAATCAGGATTGGAACTGCAACTTGATTTGAATATATAGACCGTTGAACGTATAGTGCTGTCTCGTCAAGTTTCGGAGATATAGTTGCTGAATGCCTCTTGTCTTGTGATGCTCGAAGTCAACCACAACAAACAGGAAGTTATGTTCCTCTAGGAACCTAGTGACGGGGGAGATAGTAATGACCTGTAGACTCGAAATCATCATCGGTTGTTTATTAGTAGCTTCCTCAATGAAAGGCCTTCAAACCTTCTTGAGTATGATAAACAGTGAAGCTTTTGCCGTAAGGCTGGCCCTGACTTTCTCCTTTCGCAATATCTAGACCAGCAACAGGATTCATAAGATCACCTTCGCTTGAATGTATTTGCCGGCTGCCCTTAGTCCCGCTTGTAGTGTCATAGCTTAGCTTGTTATTCGAGATCAATGTCTCAACCAGCCTCAAACATATTTCTACAAGTAGGGGTGAACAGTTTAGCACAATGGTTGAAGCTCCACGGACAAAGACGTTCTATCCCGGCTACCCGTACTAAACCCCTTAATGAAAAAGAGTTCAACCATTAAATACTGGCTGAACTCATAATACGAAACATTCCTAATCTTCGTTTCTATAGTCATTTTTTAAGCAACTTGATTATTTGCCTAAAACTATCTGGAACTGTTGGACCGCTATCACTTTTAAGTAATTCTGTATCAACGCGGCTAAATATCGTTGTAGTACATTTATTCGCTGAGCGTCCTTAATTGCATTCTCATTTTTAAACTCTGTTAGCAAAAGCAACATTACTGGTGGTCGGCAACAAGTGGCTGAGCTTTTTGATAGATCTGTTCCATGGCTTGTAACATTTCGGTTGGAGCTTCATGGTTTTGATACCATCCCTTACGAACCATATACTCCAGCACTTCGAAAGACTGATGAGAACACATCTTGAAAGAATCTTCCAAAAAAGAACGCAATTGTGGTACAGAGCAATTAAAAGTTGACCATGCATTGTCTTTACCAGCACGATTTAAAGTGAGTAAGTACGCCGTAGCAATCGACCGATCGTCCAGTTCGAATAATTTGGTTTGAGGTTGTATGGCTTCATATTTTTTAGTAGCGTTCATAGATACTGATGTGGTTTTTAATGGAGGGAAATTTAATTGATCCGTGGATCCGTTGGGTAGAGAAGCGAATTCGACCTTAATATTGTAATCCTGTAAATGAGTGGAAAGGTGACTTGTGATCAAATTCTTTAACTCTTTATCTTTAACTTGATGGATGAACAATGCCATGCAATTTATTGTCTTGGTACAACTCATAAGTAGTTCGTTCAATTCATTGGCTTCTTGAATACTAAGCTTCATTTAACGCACTCCCTTAAAATTTTCGTTGAACCATATTCTATCTAATTACTCATTTTTTATGCTCATCTGGTTTATCTGTGTTCTGGAGTTAAAAATTTATTCAATTTCTGCAATGGGGCTAACTATCAAATATTTACTGTATATTTATACATACACCAAATTCCAACGTATTCTGCAACAACAAAAATGGAATCGTGTGGGGTTTACAGGCTCTGTTATCTAATTAAATATTAAAATATAGATCACAATGCTGCAGAATATTATGATCCTTAAGGAAAATTAGTCGAGTAGCTCAGTATTATACTTGTTGATTTCAGCTTGAATATCCGGACTTAGCAATTCATACATCTTTCAATGATTCGGTAGATAATTGGCCGACAGTCTCAACCCGCAAGATTTTAGACATATTCGACTATTCGACTCAATAGGCACAAATTCTATGGGTGAGAATAAAATGCATCTAAGTAGGCGAAAATGGAGAAAAAGGAAATGAAGGTGAGCAAATGAAACAACGAAATGATGACTTGATGATCCCCGAAAATGACGCAATTTTAGCAGAAATAACACTTAAGCATATCCGTCAAGGAAGTTACGAATTAAAGGCATTTTCAGAAGCTGCCGAGCGTATTGGAAGCAGTATCAGCGCGTGTTCATTCAGATGGAATTGTTTAGTTAGAGAAGGACATGAAGAGGCAATTAATGCGGCTATAGCTGAACGTACACAACAAAGAAATAGCGTGCGATACAAATCAGGAACTTTATTTCTGATAAGAAATCGGGGTAATGTTTAAATGATCAAAAAGCCACTTGCCAAAGTGGCTTTTTTCGTCTGACAAATGGGAAATTGTTAGTACCTCCATATCCATGATGAGTTTAGATGATTGACAAAATTTAAAATCACATGTATTCTTAATACAAGTAAACCAATCGGAATTAAATAATGTGAGGGTGATCTCTATGTTTTTACTTAAAGAAATTGTATGCAGTTTTTTGCTATGCGTCGCATTCCTTTGTTATTTTAAGGAGTTTAAGCAAGATGATTGGCGATCGGAAGGGTAATAGGCTAATGTGAGGCAGTCCTATAACAAAAAAACGGCAATCCATCAGATTGACGGCTACCGTTATTGTCGAACACCTTATTTAAATATTGATGAGTTAGAATTAGTAAAAAACGGTAATAAGTACTTGCCCCAGTATTGTCAGCGCAACAAATCCCACAATAGCCATAACAATGGTGTTTCTTCCTACTTTTTTGAAGTCAGTCATGTTGATACTCAGTCCAAGTCCTGCCATTGCAATAGACATTAAGAATACGCTTGCCGCTATCAAGAAGTGAATAACTGAAGAAGGCAGTAGGCCAGTCGTGTTTACCAAACTCATAGCTAAAAAGCCGAAGATGAACCAAGGAATGGGTAGGTTTTTCAAACTCTTTTTATCCGTTTCTGTTCGCTCGCCTGTACGGTAGAAGTAACCCAATATAAGAGCAACAGGGATCAGAAGAGCCACTCTGCCAAGTTTGACTAGAATAGCTGTCTCGCTGCTTATATCTCCGCCGGGAACTCCAGCTGCTATGACGTGTGCCAGTTCATGCAGCGTAGAACCTGCAAAAACTCCGTAAGTATAAGGATCAAGCCCTAAATAGGGGTATAAAAAAATATAAAAAACAGTCCCAATAGTACCTAAAATCGCTATAGAAGCAACGGATATTGCCGTTTGCTCTTTTTTGGCGCCTATTAATGGAGCGACAGCGACAATGGCAGCAGCCCCACAAACCGCGGTGCCAACGGCAATTAATACGGTAAAAGTCTTATCCACGGACAACCATTTCCCCAAAAGGATCATGATAGTCAGGGTAAATACAATTACGATCATATCGATCAGCACAACTGAAAGCCCTGCTTCCCAAATTTGACTGAAATTCAGACGAACTCCCATCAAGATGATGCCAGCCCGAAGCAAGAACTTACTGCTGAACGTAATGCCAATACTAGCATCCGTAGGGATATCCATCACGGATTTCCATAAGACACCAAGCATGATGGAAATAATCATAATTCCCATTATGGAAAAGAAGGGAACTTCAGCGATACGGCCAGCCAATACAGCCAGTGTTACCGTTAATGCAAGTCCTTTCAGAGGCTTTTTCCAACTGGCCGTATTACTTACAATGGTTGTTCCGAGAGGACCAGGCTGTGTATTAGGAATCTGCAAAACTAACATCTCCCATCGCCAAATTTCGTTTTACAATTTAACTAGAGCGGCTTAATAGATTCATTGATCAGCAGGTTCGCTTTCTTCCATTAAGCTGACCGGTATTCCTTCAAGTTCGAGTTCAAGGAGAAGGGTTCTTTCCACACTGCTAAGATGTTCGAACATCCTAGAGCGCGCCAGTTTTGTGTTTCTTTGAATTAAGGCCTCAGCGATTAACATATGCTCCTTAAGAGATTGTTCAACCCGTCCCGGAATTTTTATGGATTGCATCCTGCTTTCCCGCAGCAAATCAATCAAATTCGTCATTACCCGGATGACAACTTCATTACCAGCCGCCTCTGCGACCGACAGATGGAACTGCTGATCGGTTTCAGACAAAAACTTGTCACGTTCTTCTTTGGTTTGAAACTGTTGCTCCACGATAACTTTATTGTAACAGTCTCGTGTCGTTTCGTAGATTTGTTCCAAGAAGTCTGACGTTCCCCGCTTAGCCGCTTTGGCGGCGCTCTCCGTTTCAATCATCTTTCGAACTTCGAATAATTCATAAATCGTGTCGGTTTGCAGAAACAAATAGGAGGCCAAGTTGTCAAGACGCGCGCTATGGTCTGCAACAAAAACGCCGTGTCCCTGACGAATGTTAAGTAAATTCATGGCAGATAAAATTTTGAACGCTTCCCGAATGGTTGGCCGACTGACATTCATCATTTCCGCCAACTCACGTTCAGAGGGAAGCTTATCACCCGGTTTAAGCTGACCGGAAGCGAGCAGTTCATGGATATGATCGACCACTTTGCGTGAAAATGTTTTACGTTCCTCATTAATTGATTTAAACAAGCATACCAACCTTCTTTCTCTTAACCCTGTACAAGGGACAGACGTAACTTCGTGAATGAACGGCTCCATTATAGCAAAATAGCGATCTAAAGACATCCATTTCACGATATTCGGAAGGATGAAGCTCACAAATACATGTATAGTTGGATACCTCGAAGGGCATCCAACTATGATGTATTGCTGTGTATGTGAACTCAGGTATCTTAAGCGCTTCTATACAGCTTGGTCATAACAAATTCTTTATGTCCAAGCGCTTCTGCAGCAGTCAAACGGCCGTTTACAACACGGCAGAGGTAATCCATCAGCAGATCGCCAGCTTCAGTTAAATTGATTTCACGAGATAACAGACCACTACAGTCAACATCGATATGCTCACTCATTGTTTTTACTGTTTTTGGATTTGCTGTAACTTTGATAACGGGTTCAATCGGATTGCCGATAATATTGCCTTGTCCCGTAGGGAAGAAGTGGAGAACCGCCCCACCTGCGGCCATAAGCGTGATGCACTCTGCGGCAGCGGACGATGTATCCATAAAGTAGAGCCCAGGCCCGTTTTGCGGCATTTCACCTGGTTCAAGAGCACCAATTACAGGCTTGCTGCCTGTTTTCTCGATATTGCCAAGTGCTTTTTCCTCGATCGTTGACAATCCGCCGGCAATGTTACCTTGCGTCGGTTGAGAACCCAGCAGGTCAACTCCTTGGGATTTAATTTCCGTAATGTAATCATCGTAAATGGACATAAACTTATTGCGGACTTCTGAAGTTGCACAACGATCAGCAATCAGATGCTCGCCGCCTGTCAACTCTGAGGTTTCCCCGAAGAATACAGTTGCACCGGCATCGACCAGACGGTCAACGGCTTGACCGACAGTAGGGCAAGATCCTAGACCTGTAGTGGTATCAGACTCACCGCATTTAATGCTAACCTTTAGCTCGCTTAATTCGATAGGTTCACGCTGCAACTCGGAAGCCCATTGAACGAATTCTTTTGCTTTCCACGAAGCTTGACGAATGATTTCCAGATCTCCGGTTCCTTCGATGGAGAAACAGGCAACTGGCTTTCCGGTTTTGGCAATACCATCAGCAATGACTTTGGTCCAATTCGGTTCAATCCCGATGACGATCACTGCAGCTACGTTTGCATTGGACCCTGTACCGATCATGGTGCGGAAATGCAGTTCTAGGTCTTTGCCATATTGAAGGCGCCCGTACGCGTGGGGAAGGGACATAACGCCCTGAATATTGCGAGCTACCGCTTCACAAGCCGTATTGGAAATATCGTCTACAGGAAGAATAATTACATGATTGCGAATACCTACATCGCCGTTTTCTCTACGATAACCATAAAGTTGTTTTGTCATCTTCTACCACCTCAAAGTTTTGATATTGTGGGTATGGACATAATCACCGATTTTGAAACCGTCTGGCGCATAACCGATTGGCAAGCCATATTCCAGAACATGACCTTTTGGAGCCAACTCGGCTATAGATACTTTATGACCAAGAGGGATAGAGCTATTGGCTATAACCTCAATGGTTGATTCGTCATCCATATAGACGCCGATCACTTTCTCGCCGGATTCGATGTCCGATGTAGCCACACCGACATGATCACCTTGTTTGTGAATTAGAAACTTGTGCATCGTGTTAGCCTCCTTGAAGGGGGATTGTTAGTACCTATCATAATGGTAATAGGTAAGTGGTATTACCAATTATAAATTTAGTATAATCTGACAACTCGGTTTTGACAATAACAATTTCAAAATTTTGGTATGAGTCCATATACATGAAGTAGATCCGCCCAAATTTTGATCGAAACAATAATAATCGCAACAGCCATGGTGGACTGAAGAGATTTAGATTTCATCCTTTTCCCGCGTCGTGATCCGATTAGTCCTCCAGGAATCGCACCTATGGCTAAAATTAAACCATCGAACCAAGGGAATTCTGTTCCAGCAGTTCCAACCGTTTTTCCGATGAGGGCACCGAATACAAGAAGTAATCCAACCGCTAGTCCAGTACCAACAGCAGTTCTAGATTCGATTTTAAATATATTCATCATGACAGGTAAATATAAAAAACCAGCTCCTAATCCAAACATACCGCCTAATAATCCGATGCCGAGGCCTAAACAAATAGCCCAAGTTCTACTTCGGTAGGGAGTGGAGTAATCTTCAACCCGACGGATAAACATGGAGGCCGTTGCAAACAGGGCAAGTATGGCAAAAATGGCGGTTAGCAGCTCATGGCTCATCTGTTCAGATAAAGCGCTGCCAAAAGCTCCGGCGATCAAAGATGGAGGTCCCATATTCCGAATTAGGAATCTATCGATGAGACGACTTCTCCAGTAAGTAACCAATCCAGAGCTTGAGGAAAAAAGAGTCTGCACAATGACCATTCCAGCTATCATATGCATACTGTATTCCTGTCCGAACATAGGAGGGATGAGCAGCAATAAAAAAGTGAGAATTAACCCGCCTCCAACTGACATCAACCCCGTTAAAATACCACCTGTAAATCCAATGAGAATCAAAGCAAATGACATGTCATCATCTCCTCATTAGTTACATATTTGTCCTATTTTCTAATCCCATCAACCAAAAAGGAATTGCCCGGTACATTCATATTCAGTTCACACAAGTCAGCCCGCAAATAAAGCTTGATATGCTCGATGGCCTGCTCCTCTGCAGTAAAGCTAGTTCGCGACAATTGGATCAAAGGCTCCTTAGCCGCAATTTTCAAGAGTTCAGCTTGTTCTTTATTGGCAGATAGGGCACGAATGGTAAGGTTAGCATTTTTCAGCGTGTATCCTCCATGCTTAGTAAGCAGTGTATAGCCAGCATTTTGTTCGGCCAATGGCCAAGTTACGATGGATGCCAGGTTCACTGGCAAATACATGAGGCTGAAACCAAAAACTTCTTCATCCCGGTAGTAGATCCTTTTTAGGAATAGGGATTGTGTAAAATGTTCACCTAGAATGCTTATGACATCATCAGGCGTATCTGTTACCTTCATTTCAAGAAGTTTGGGTTCGAGGTCTTTTTGTAAAAAAGAATCGTAGAACGCCTCCATGCCGCCTAACTCTTGTTTAAGCTTCGGACCAATAACGAAAGTTCCTTTCCCTTGCTTTCTGACCACTAATCCTTTTTCATGCAAAATTTCAATGGCTTGGCGGGAGGTCATACGGCTTACATTGTATGTTTCCATAAGCTCTGCCTCAGTAGGGATTTTCTGATCGGGTTGAAGCTCTCCCAATTGAATGGCAGACTCGAGAATGGCTGCAATTTGAGCATACATACTGATGTGACTAGTACGATCTATCATATAAAAATAAGCCTCCTAATTAAAAATTAATGATTGACGAATCGTTCTATAACATTATAATACAAATTATAACGATTGAATACAATGTATTGATGAAAAGATTTTGAAATGAGGAGGATCCTTGTGGCAGATGTCAAAATCAAAGTGCTTCGCTATCTTCCGGATATTGATTCGGAGGCCAGGTATGATACCTATGCGGTGGATGCGAAAGAGAATATGACAGTATTGGATGCGCTATTTATTATTCTTACCGAACAGGATCAATCGATTTCATTTCGGTGTTCTTGCCGTCTTGGCATGTGCGGATCTTGTGGCATGATCATGAATAATAAAGAAGGTCTCGCTTGCCGGACAAAAATTGCAAAGTTGGGCTCGGAGATTACTGTGCGTCCACTGAGGAATTTGCCGATCATTAAAGATCTTGCCGTGAATATGGACCCTTTCTTTAAACAATGGCAGCGAATCAAACCATATTTTGTACCAACAGCAGAAGCAGCAACTGACTTTGCTGTTATTCCTCCGGACTCTGGCCGTCGTGAAATTATTGATCAGAACATTGATTGTATTACCTGTGGAGCCTGTTATTCGGCCTGTACATTAGTATCTTTGGATGATAGCTATATTGGTCCTGCCGCATTAAATCGAGCCTATACACTAGTAGCGGATGAACGGGATCAAGGGACTGGGCAACGGATGGAGGTGGCTGCTGGTGAGGATGGCGTTCTTCGATGTCATACTCTATTCAACTGCATGGAAGTATGCCCGAAAAAGCTGGCTCCCACTTGGTCCATACAAAAATTGAAATCACGCGCGGTTACAGCTGCATTAAAGGGAGGGAGTAAATAATGGAACGTGTCCATTGTGATATTCTCATTCTTGGCAGCGGTGGTGCGGGTCTATTTGCTGCCCATCATGCTTATGACCGCAATCCGAAATTGAAGATCATTGTAGCCGCAAAAGGACTCGTCGGAAAAAGCGGATGTACCCGAATGGTTCAAGGCGGTTATAATGTCGTTCTGAATCCGAACGATTCCATCGATATGCATTTCAAAGATACGCTTAAGGGCGGTGGTATGATCAATAACCAAGAATTGGCGTGGACTTTAGTCAGCGACGCACCCAAAAGAATTCGTGAGTTGGAAACGAAGATGGGCTGCTTCTTTGACCGCAATCCGGATGGGACGGTACATCAGAAGGCTTTTGCTGGACAATCGTTTGACCGCACGGTACATAGAGGAGATTTAACGGGAATAGAAATTATTAACCGGTTAAGGGATCAACTTTATGCGAAGGAAAGTGTCACTTGTTGGGATGAAGTGCGCGCTGTCGAGCTTTTATATAATGACGATCAAAGTGTTGTGGCAGGGTGTTTAATGCTAAATTTACGTACAGGAAAATTTATCGTGGTAGAGTCTTTGGCTGTCATTATCGGAACTGGCGGCGGGGCAAGTATGTACCGAATTGCTGCGCCATCCCTGGAAAAAGCTGCAGACGGCATGGCAATGGCTTATCGGGCGGGTGCTCAGTTCACAGATATGGAAATGATGCAATTCCACCCTACGGGACTGCTTGCCGAAAACTCGCGTTTGAATGGCGGCGTATTGGAGGAAGGGCTTCGGGGAGCAGGCGGCCACCTTTATAATTCACTCGGTGAACGATTTATGCAAAAGTATGATCCGGAACGGATGGAGCGTTCGACGCGGGACCGTGTAGCGCGAGCAGCGTACATGGAAATTATGGCTGGACGCGGTACTCGTTTGGGCGGCGTACAAGTATCGGTTGCTCATTTGGGGCGTGAAAAAGTGTTGCAAATGTTCCCAGGCATGGTTGATCGATGCAAAGATGTGGGTCGCGATTTAAGTATGGAGCCCGTGGATGTAAGTCCTACTGGCCATTTCCACATGGGTGGAGTCACCATTGATAAGGATTGCTTTAGCGGAATCCCCGGATTGTTTGTTGCCGGAGAGGATGCTGGAGGGATTCATGGTTCGAATCGTCTTGGCGGTAACGGAGTAGCAGACTCTACGGTTTTTGGAGCACGCGCCGGAGATGCTGCTGCTGAATATGTGATGGCGGTGAAACGCCATAAGGTGTCTGAAAGTCAGGTTGATCTGTTTGTTGAACAAATGATGCAGCCGTTCAAACGGGAAAAAGGCGAGAACCCTTTTCAATTGCGCAAAGAAGTTGGCGACTTGATGTGGGAGAAGGTAGGTCTCGTAAGAAATGGCCTTGATCTGAAATATGCCATTGATAAGTTAGCGGAGTATGCTGAACGTGTGAATCGAATTAGTGTAGCTGGAGTAAGAGATTATAACCTCGCATGGCATGAAGTATTGAATGTTAAAAACATCGTACAAATTGGACAAATGATCGCCATAGCGTCCTATTTGCGTACAGAAAGCCGGGGTTCACACTTCCGTACAGATTGCCCTATAACGGATAATGAGAATTGGTTCAAAAATATTTTTATGAAAAAGGGCCAGAATGGGCCTGAGACTGAGATTCATCATGTTGAATTTACTCATGTGCAGCCTGAAGAAATATTTGGAGAAGTTGCCAGAGTTAAGGTTGCAGCAAGTTAACACAACAATACCCCACAAAGTGACACCAAGCTATGAAGCATATTCCGATTACTTTGTGGGTGCCCCGAAATTAACAGTAGGAGGTGTAAAACAGATGCAGGAAGTAAAAATAACGAAAGATCACAGATTAGTTGACGTAGATCCCCAGATTTCAAAGGTAGATGTATTGCGACGCCATTCCGTAGGGATGAAAGCTTGGCTTGTTCACCGCATTTCCGGGGTAGGGTTATTACTATATTTACTTGCCCACATTGGGACGATGGGAATGGCTATGTTCATGGGGGAGGAAGCTTTTAAAGGAGTCTTTCAGGTTCTTTTTCATAATCCAGTCTTTCTCTTTTTCGATTTAATCATTCTTGCTGGTGTAATTATTCATTCTTTAAACGGGATTCGATTGGTGTTAATGGATATGGGCTTTTTTGTTAAAAGACAAAAAGAGTTGTTTGCGCTCATTTGTTGTCTTGCTGTAGTAATATTTATTTGGCTGTTTACTCGAGCGTTCCTTTAACAAAACCCCAAAAAGTGACGTTATGCTTTGTAGCTTATTCCTATTACTTTTCGGTGACCCCATACCTAATTAGGAAGGAGATATAACTATGGATACGGCATCTAAAATAAGAAGAAATGTTCTCGCTTGGTTTTTTCAAAGAGTCAGCGGTGTCGCCCTTATTTTTTTAATTGCAGTTCATATGTGGAGCCTGCACTATGCTCATCCCGACGTGCATCCGAGCTATCCGAATTTAATAGAACGTTTGCGGACGATTGGGTATATCGCCTTGGATTTTAGTTTGCTTGCTCTTGCGTTATTTCATGGGTTAAACGGTGTCCGCAATATCGTTCTTGATTATACAAGCAACAGTCGTCTAATTAGACGTTGGAGCTTAGGATTGATGATGATTGGAATTGTATTTTCACTTTGGGGTGGAGCTGCTTTAATTAAAATTATGACCATGGGTTAATAAAACTGGGGAGGTATGGGGATGAGCACTATGCAATCGAACTGGCAAGTTGAGGAAAAGACCTATAAGGAAATAGAGGAAGCATGTAAGGAAATATATATTCGGTCTTTAAAAGATCTTCCTCCTGATATTCGGGCAGCTGTACAGCGGGCTTATGATAAGGAAACATATGAGACTGGAAAACAAATTCTAAGTACAATCTTAAAAAATATTGATGTGGCGGACGAAGAAAATATGCTGATTTGCCAGGATACGGGCATACCTGTGTATTTCATTAAAATCGGCAGAAATGTTCGTTTCGATGGGATCCGACTGGAAGAAGCCATTCGTGAAGGTACGAAAAGAGCAACTTTGGAGCATCCTTTACGCTCCAGTGTATGTGATACGATTACCCGTAAAAATACAGGAACGGCTATCGGTAAGAAAGTTCCAGTGCTCAATTGGGAGTTTGCCCAGGGATCGTCCATCGAGTTGATGGCGCTGCCCAAAGGTTCCGGATCTGAAAATATGAGTTATCTCAAAATGTTATATCCGGCTGAAGGGCTTAATGGCGCGAAAAAATTTATTATTGATTGCGTAATCAATTCAGGTGCGAATCCATGTCCTCCAACCTTAGTAGGGGTGGGAATGGGCGGTACGGCAGACCTCTGTACGGCATTGGCCAAGAAAGCTGCGGCAAGAGAGATTGGTAAGCCTAACCCCGATCCGACCATTGCGGCACTTGAAGAAGAACTGCTGGATGCGATTAACCTGACCGGAATTGGTCCGAATGGATTGGGAGGGGCTGTTACGGCGCTTGCCGTTCATATCGAAACGGCTGATACACATATTACGATGAATCCGGTTGCCGTCAATATGATGTGCTGGCCTGCACGCCGGATAAGAGCTACCTTTGAAGAAAATCAATTGGTTGTAATTAGTTACTAAAGAAGGAGGATTTCCATGGCACACCATCATTTACAGACGCCCATGACAGACGAGTTTGTAAAGAAACTTCGTGCGGGAGACACCGTTACTGTCGATGGTCATATCTTTGGAATCCGTGACGCTAACTTGATCCGGATTTTTGATCATAAGATTGATCCGCCGGAAGATTTAATCCCGCAACTAAGTGGAGCTGTAACCATACATACAGCGCCAGGGGTTAAGGAACTGGAAAATGGTAAATATGAAAAGGTATGTATCGGAACAACAACCAGTACGAGAATGGATCGTTTTGTAAGAGGATTGTTCGAACGATTCGGGGTTAAGGCAATTACCGGCAAAGGCGGGATGCTTGAACCCGGAGCACAAGCCTGTGTCGATATTGGGGGCGTTTACTTCTCGATCGTCGGTGGAGCAGCCGCACTTGAAACCACACAAATTGAAGAAATAGAAGATGTGTGGTGGGAAGATTTAATGCCGGAAGCGATTTGGAAGCTGCGAGTCAAAAACTTCGGACCACTGCTCGTTTCTGTGGACAGCTATGGAGGAAATCTGTATAAAGATGTGAAAGCTCAAGCCGTAAATAATTTGGATAAGGTTTATGAGAGAATGGGAATTCATAAGAGTCATACGGAATAGGAGGGTACCATGAATCAGTCTATTGTCAGTCAAATGGAAGTCTGGCACTATCCGTCACGCAAGGAATTGGGTAAGTCTGTAGCTGAAGGTGTGGCATCCTGCATGAAAACACTTCTTACACAAAAAGAAACCATCTCCGTAGCTTTTGCGTCAGCGCCTTCACAGAATGAATTTCTGGATGCCCTTCGGGCCGATACAAGCATACAATGGGGGCGTATTGTCTGTTTTCATCTGGATGAGTACATAGGTCTTTCCGAAGAAGCCCCACAAAGTTTTTCGAACTTCCTAAGAAAAAAGCTGTTTAACCTGCGAGTACCGAAACAATTTCATGCCATTAACGGCATGAACAACTCCGCTGATGAATGTGAGCGGTACAGTCAATTGCTTCAAGCGCATCCCCTTGATATTGCCTGTATCGGTATAGGGGAAAACGGTCATATCGCGTTCAACGATCCGCATGCGGCTGATTTTAAGGATCCGCTAGCCGTAAAAGTTGTAAAGCTCGACGAAGCCAGTCGCATGCAGCAGGTTCACGACGACTGCTTCGAAACGTACGAACAGGTTCCCTCTGAAGCCGTTACTTTGACGATTCCCACAATTCTATCCGCTTCCTTGATTTTTTGTACCGTACCTGGCAAAAGAAAACGGGATGCCGTTCGTAAAACGTTATACGGGCCGATAGACGTTCAATGTCCCGCCTCCTTACTTCGTCAGGCCAAATGCTTCAAAATTTATTTGGATGATGAAAGTTATTCAACCGTCCTAGAGGATCTATGAGTATCCAGATGATTCACGTGGTTTGGAATGAGCAGCAAGCCGAGAAAAGTTGGCAGCAAGGAAGAAACGATTATACCCCGTATATGTTCGAGATTTTAAACTATCTTGGGATTGTCTTTAGCAAATGGACGCCGAATTCATGGATGGAACATCAACCAGGCGGGATTACGATTGTGGTTGGGTTGGATGATCGTTCAGAATGGCCCTCTATTTTCAAACAGTATTGTGAAAACGGTAACAGTGTTCTGACCATAGGGTCTTCATTCGGTCTTCATGATGTGCTTGGCTTAAATAAGCCTGAAGGAAAAAAGATTCAGGAAGGTTGGATTCAGTGGAATGATTGTAAGCTAGCGGAATCCCTGAGAAGTTCTTTTCACTTTTTCGGTGCGTCATTAGTTGAACCGTGTCCGGACACAGAGGCGCTGGGTTCGCTGATTCGCAGAAACGGCGAAGTTTCTCTTTTTCCTGCCTTCACGATGAGACCCTATGCATCTAGCTATGCAGCCATGATTTGCTTTGATATTGCAAAGTCGTTTTGCATGATCCAACAAGGAATTTCTGTAGAAAAGGACGGTTTACCAGCGTCGGACGGAACAGCATCGGTTGATGATGACATTCTGAAAACGGACGATGGCTCGGTATTGGATTGGCTGCATGATCGTGACAAGGCGGACCCTATGTCCGCTGCTTTTTTTATGTACCCCATCGTAGATGAAATGAGGATTTTTTTCATTCGTACACTACATCTGTTGCATGAAAAAATGGGGGAGGCGATGGTGCATTCATGGTTCTGGCCCGAGGGAATAGACGGTATTGGTCATATCTCGCATGACTCAGATGGAAATTCGATTGATGCCGCTGAGCTAATGCTGGAAAAATTGTTGGAAGCTGATATCCATTCTACTTGGTGCGTAATTATGCCAGGATATCCTCAAAGCGTTTATGAGAAGATGATAGAAGCTGGACATGAGATCGCACTGCATTACAACGCCCTGAGTACGGAAGAAAATAGTTTATGGGATGAAGAGCATTTTAACTTACAACTTGATAGGCTCAACCAACAATTGAAAAATAGGGTGAGCATTAAAACAAATAAGAACCATTATCTCAGGTGGGAGGGAGACATTCAATTTTACCAATGGTGTGAACGTGCCGGCATTGCTGTTGAGCAAAGTAAGGGCGGAACGAAGCAAGGAAATAAAGGTTTTCTTGCGGGTACTTGCCACCCCTATATACCAGTCAGCAATGCCCTTGAGAGGAATAGGCTTATGCAGGTGTTCAGCCTTCCGACGCTGGCGTGGGACCCGCCAACTGCACTGCGATGCACTTTGAAAGAGGCTCAATCGATTATCGAGCTTTCTGCCCATGTGAATGGCGTGGTTCACTTTTTGTTTCATCCGGCGGCTTTGGTTAACGAAGAAGTGGGACCTGCTTTGGTTGATTTGGTGAACTACGGAAGGATGCAGGGATTGCATTGGTGGACAAGTAAGCAGTTATTTCGCTGGCTTCAGATAAAACGGGGGATTGACGTATCCGTGCAACCAGGAACAAATGAAGGAAAGCAGCTTTACATCTCGGCACAGCATCCTTGTAAAGGGTTAACAGTACTGATTACGCAGCTGCCTTCAAAGATGGGTATTCCTAGTAATAACGGAACCATTCGTTCGATAAGATTCAAACAGAGGTTCGGATTATCGTTTCACGAAATAATCCTGGATGTTAGACAGGGGAATACAATCATTCCATTCGATTAGAAACGAAAAGGGGACTCGGTAAATTCAAATTCCGAGTCCCCTTTTCATTCTGCTAATCTATGGAGAGATATTTACGGTGGTTAAAACAACCATACTTCCAGCGGGTGCTTGGACATTGACTGTACCTGTAACACCCGAGTTCACGCTGCCGGAGCTTGTCACCTTGCCACTGCCATCAGCGTTCCAGACCATAACCTTGAAATCGGTGTTCGCCGGCAGGTCGCCTACGCTAAATGTAGTCGCCGTTTGATCGGTGCTCAGGGCAAAAATCGTCCAATCGCCAGACGGGCTTCGGAACGGTGTGATCAGCTTGGCGCCCGATGAGCCTTCATACCCCAAAACCTGCCAAGCTTTGCCTGTGGTGTTCCCCATTAGCCATTGCATGTAATAGGAAGGACGTAACGGCCAACGATCTTCACCCGGAGCTGGATTGAAAAGGTAACCGATCAGGCTGTAATCCTGATAGCTGAAGTCATATTGCGCACGGTAGGCATCCCATTTAGCTAATCCCGTAAAGCCTGCGTTTACCGCCAACATATTGAACCATGCTTGTTCGAAAGCTGCCATGTTCGTTTCGTTGATTCCAGTAACGAGGTCGTTGTATTTACCGGCGAGTGTGGCGGTTAAGGCACCGACTCGGTAAGGATTTATATCCATGATTGGCTTCTTGGGATCATTATCATAGAACTTATAACCCCGAGTACCATACTCGGTTATCGAAAGAGGCTTCCGTTTCTCCGGAGCAATGCCTGTATAGATCCCTTTGATATCGGAAATACGTTGCTTCATGTAAGCCGTATCCCAATAGTTCCAGTAGATATGGGATGACCAACCGTCCAAGATGTCTCCCATATGGTCAGCCATGTAAGTAAACCAGGTTAATTGATTATTATAGACGAGATCCCCGCCTACGAACTTGATGTGGTCACGGATTCCTGCGTCTTTTAGGTAGCTGTCAAGTAAGCGATAATATTGTTCATATAATTCCGGTTTTACCCACGACGTGTTTACCTCGTTCTGAATCGTAATTTGCTGGACTGCGGTCAGTCCGCGATTTTTGACCAAATCAATTAAAGTATCCGCGAATTGTCGCATATTCTCTTCCATAAGGACTTTCTGTTTAACTGGATCGTCGTTTGCTGCCCTTTCAATAAACCACCATGTCACATTCACTGTGGATCCAGCCTGTTGGGCGAGATTTACGGTTTTGATGAAGGAGTCCATCCGGTTCTCATTGCCGGGATCGAAGTTAACGGGGGAAAGAAAGATGCGAACAAGCCCCGGTTTCATCGCTTTGACTTTAGCCTCTACGTTTTCCAACTCTTTTGGCGGTTCATTGCCCACGAAACCCCTTGTAGGATCATTAAGCGCCGTATACAAGTGCATGTTCATCTGGGCGCCGTACCCTTGAAACTCCGGTACTACAATCTTTTGAGCATTAACGGAAAATTCGGTTACCGCCGTCGTGCCGTTTAATACTTCTGTATTTACGGTTTGTTGGGTCTGGACAAGTACTTCTACCGAAATGATATCAAGCAAGGGCACATCCCCCAGCTCTATGATCGCCTTACCTCCCGGTGCAGAGACGTCATTATAGTTCGTTGTACTTTTTTCTTGTCCATCAGGACGGGATACTTTGACCTGTACTTTTTTAAATTCATTAGGTACATCAGTTTGTGGTTCACCAGACAACACGGTTACATACAGCTTTGCATTTTGTGAATCGCGCAGTGCATGCACATCAAGCGTAAATGGAGATTTATCACTGCCATTTGTGCTGTTTTGATCCGGTGTAATCGCGATTGCAGCTCCGGATAAGGATAGGATCAATAGAATAGTTAAAATGAAAGTAAACAAAGACTTTTGATGAAAATTAACTTTCAACATGGATACAAAACCTCCTAACATTTATTGATAATAAATAAAGATTCACAAAGATCGTAACAAAACTATGAAGTTAAAAATATAGTATATTCAGCAAAAATATGTTGTTTTCTGATGCAGTAATAAAAACACATGAATTTTGCTTTCTGTACATATTCCTTTTTCAATGTCCCTAGTACTATTAATTAAGTGCTTGACTTGGCACAACTCGTTCAGATAGGAGTTGATACCTTTGAAATTCGCGATCGCAAAAAATAACATCACGCCCGGCAATCCAGTTTTTTTGGCTGGTTTTGGGGGAAGGGATCGAAAGTGTGAAGGGGTGCTGGATGATATTTTCGTTAAAGTTGCCTTGATTGAAAGCATGGGTCAGCTTGTCGTCATTACTTTGGATGCGCTCGGTGGGGACGGCAGCTTTGTAATGGGCATAAAGGAAGCTTTACTAGAAGTATTCGGGTTAAAAGCTGAGCAGGTATTAATTAACTTTTCCCATACACATTGTTCCGTTTATTTGACAGGGGAGGCTCATGAAAGGCGTAGAGGGGGGTACAGTCTTGGGCAGGAGAAATGGCCGGAAAAGGAGGATGATATCGATTATGCAGAGGACATCCGCTATTTTCGATTTATTCGTGATACTATAATCAGTCTGGTGCGGCAATGTTCGGAAAACCTAGTAGAGGGTACCCTACTACTTTCGAAGGGAGTTTCGAATGCAGGGGTTAGCAGAAGGCTGTTGACAAATGAAGGTATGATGTTAAAGCCGAATTTTCAAGCGGAAACGGATCAAGACCTTTTCGTGCTTCAATTGCTTGATGCACAGAACAAGCGGAAGGGACTTTTGTTCAGCTACGGCTGTCATCCTACCTGTATTGGAACGAATAAGATTTCAGCGGAGTTTGTAGGTCAAGCATGCACGGAATTGGAGGCGTCGTTTCCAGACAATATTGCGATTTATTTACAGGGCTGCGGGGCGGACATTAAACCGCTGAAAACCGTAATTGGAGACCGCTTTAAATCGTGCACGGTGGAGGAAATGCGAGAAGCGGGCGTGGAATTGGCGGAAGATGTAAAGCGAACGATTTCGAAGTGTGAAGCTATGCCACTTACGGGCTCCATGCAGACTGCTGAGCTTGAAGTTCGACTATTCACAGAGCCTTGGGGGCTAAATGAAATGCTCGCCATCGCAGAGGACGAAACGAAAACCGAGTACAAAAGACGAGCGGCAAGACGAACAGTTGATGCCATTAAAGAAGGAAGGGTACGGCAAGTTCTTCCTTTTACAATCACAGTGTGGGGTTTGGGAGATAGGTTCCGGATGATTGCATTGGAAGGAGAGATTCCCTCTGAATATGCGATACATATCAAAAGGTTATTCTCAACTATGAACGTAATGGTACTAGGCTACAGTAACGGAGTTCCTACCTACATTCCTACACGTCAAATACTGATAGAAGGCGGTTATGAAGCGGAGGCATTCGTCCTCCACGGGTATCGCGGTCCTTTTGTACCGGAAAATGAATGGATTATCATAGGTGCAGTTATAGAGGCAGAGAAAAGATTTCAAACTCTTCAATATGGTGAAAACAGTGTAATTAAGTCATAAAAGCACATAACATCAGCTATTTCTTCCATATTCGGATGAATCTATTTCTTTTAAGCTTGAAGAAACGTAGAAACATTTAAGCATCACCCAATTTGCAGCAAGGTAAAGGGGGAAAAGTACATGAAAAAGTGGTTACCCGTAGCACTGACAGTTGCGATGAGTATTTCCGCATTGCTAACAGCATGCAGTTCTAAGGATAGACCTGTAGCTACAGATGCTAAAGCTACAGCAACAGAAACATCCAAAGTACCGGTCCCGGCAACGTTTAACGTTTTGTCCAACGACGGTGCGTACGCCTACACCAAACAGGCGAAGAAAGACGATAAGTACACAACTGAAATGTCCAAATTGTTTTCTGATTATATCGGCCAACCCACCAACATCCAGTTTGAGTTCATCCCATCTTCCGATTATTCAGCGCAGGTTACAGTCCGGTTTGCCTCCGGTGACATTCCAGAAGTAGTTACTTCGTCATCAATTACGGATCCAGCTCACCCTACCGCAGTGGAGAACGGCATTTTCCTTCAACTGAATGATCTGCTCGACAAGTACGGCAAAAATATTAAGGCAAAAATACCAGACTACGTCTGGCAGAATCCCCTCGTTAGCAAAGATGGTAAAATTTATGGGATTCCTAAACCAATAACTCCGATGTCTCCACAAGCATTACTTATACGTAAGGATTGGCTTGGCAAGCTAGGTATGAAGCAACCGGAAACACTCGACGAATACCTCGCCTTTTTCGAGAAGGTGAAGACAACAGATTTAAACGGAAATGGTCAAAATGACGAAGTTGGTTATGAACTGCGCGGAGGGTTCGGATTTAGTAACTTCTTCTTTTATGCGTTCGGTCTTACAGGTGGAGAGAACAATGTGCTAGCTTGGCACGACGTGAACGGCCAATTCCTTCCTGACATTATCAATCCCAAAATGAAGGATGCCATTAAATTCTATAAATTGCTTTATGATAAGGGTTACGTTAACAAAGACTTTGTAAATGTCAAGGATGCGGATTGGAACAAGGCGATCCAAAGCGATAAAGTTGCCATGTGGAGCCACGATCTGAGAAACCTAAACACTTGGACAACGGATAAATTCGACAGTAAAAAGGCGGTTGTTGACTTGCTGCCAGGAGCTAAGCAAAGCAACGGGCAATATTTACTCGGTCCTCGTGGCGCTGGTATTGCAAAAGTGTATATCCTTAATGCAAAAGCAAAAAATCCTGAACGCTTCATTCAGTTCCTTGACTGGGCATACACGGAAGATGCGAAGAAGAACACGTTCTTCAATTATGGGATCAAAGACATTAACTACACGGAATCAAATGGGCAAATTAATTATGACGTCAAATCCGACGTAAACTCAAAGGAAAAACTTCACTTTCAATCCCTGCTTTATCCGGCTGGAAGTACACAGTTGAATCCCGACGTCGTGAAAAAAGAAGGCATACTCGATCCAGAGCTGATCAAAAAAGGCATGACTTACATAGATAAAAATCTGTTCGATCTTCCGAGCCTTAACATGCCGCCGCTAGAGTCGATCAAAACAAAGCCGGAGCTCAACTATATTCAAAGTAGTCTTTTCCTAGATACCGTCATCAAGATCATGACAGGTAAGTTGGACCCAGACAAAGGTTTCGACGATTTTGTACTTGATTGGAAAAAACGCGGTGGCGATGCTGCTATCAAGGAAGCTAATGATTGGTACGCAAAGAACAAAAAGAAATAAAGCTAAAATAATTGAAGGGGAAGTGAAAACTTCCCCTTTTGAACTCAGCTTTCCATCCCCATCATAAGCAATCCAGAAACGCTTGGAAGTAATCGAGCAAAGGTGGTTTTTTTGATGAACAATACAACCTTATCTAACAAGATCTCTTCCAATCGGAAGTCGGCACTTTTCAACATACCAGCCTTATTAAACAAGATTGGCTCCAATCGAAAGTTGGTTCTAGTCCTTATTTGCCTACCTGGTATGTTGCATTTTCTTATCTTTAAATATGTACCTTTGTTTGGAAATATTATTGTCTTCCAAAACTATGATATGTTCAAAGGCATTACTGGAAGTAAATGGGTCGGACTCTTGCAGTTCCAGAAGATGATAGAGTATCAGGATTTTTACCGTATTCTTAAAAATACACTTATTATCAGCTTTTACCGATTAGTTTTTAGTTTCCCGGCACCGATTATTCTCGCCCTATTACTAAACGAGATCAGGCATATATTATTTAAACGGACAGTGCAAACTGTGCTTTATTTCCCTCACTTTCTGTCGTGGGTTATAGTAGGAGGTATTTTCTATCAACTGCTCGATGTGCATGGGATTTTCAATGATCTCCTTGCATGGTTAGGGATGGAAAGAATAATATTTCTGCAGGATTCCCAGTTTTTCCGAAGCATTGTCGTTGGGTCTGCAATATGGAAAGAGGTTGGTTGGGGAATGATTCTTTATTTAGCCGCTATAGCGGGAATCAACCCGAACTTGTATGAAGCTGCGACTGTAGATGGTGCCAACCGTTGGAAACAGATGTGGTATATTACACTGCCCAGTTTGATGCCTACGCTAGTTGTTCTACTTCTGCTGCGAGTCGGACATCTTCTCGATACTGGCGTTGAAGAAATCTTAATCTACTCCAACTCGATTGTGAGGGATGTGTCGGATGTGATCGATGTATACGTATATCAGGTTGGATTGTTGCAAGCTCAGTTCAGCTATACGACAGCCATCGGCTTTTTCAAAGCGGTAGTTGGACTTATATTGGTTCTTGGGATGAACAAGTTAGCTAAGAAATTGACTGGGGAAAGCATTTACTAAGGGATCGCTGTCGGAGGAGGAAGTATTTAATGCCCATTTATAAATCCGAACGAATGTTTCATATCCTTAACGGACTGTTTTTCATAGTTCTTGGCTGTACAATGCTTACTCCCATGCTGCATGTGCTCGCGGTTTCTCTAAGTTCTAACGAATACGTCAATTTAGATCAAGTCTTCTTATGGCCCAAAGGGTTTAATACGTCTGTATATCGAATTATCCTTACCGAGGGTCATATGTGGAAGGCTATGGGCGTTACTTGCTATATTACGGTTATGGGCACTTTGTTTTATTTGTTTTTTACCTCGACGATGGCCTATGCACTTTCTAGACCGTTTATGCCTGGCCGAAAACTCATTGTGAAGCTCATGATTGTCACATTCGTTTTCTCGGCTCCGCTCATTCCACGCTTTCTGGTCGTTCATCATTTAGGAATGACAAATACGTTCTGGGCGCTCATAATCCCAGGAGCTGTTGGCGCGTTTGGAGTCATTATTATGAAGACTTTCTTTCAGGGGATCTCTTCGGAAATGTTTGATGCTGCGTCAATCGATGGATGTAGTGAATTTGGCATTTTTGCACGTATTACAATTCCCCTATCGCTGCCCGTATTTGCCACACTTGGGCTTTTCCATGCTGTTGGCGAGTGGAATGCATACTTTGATGCGCTGATTTACATTCGTAACAAAGACATGTATCCACTTCAAATTATCTTGAGGGGAATTGTCCAAAATAGTGAACTCGGACTCGAATTTGACAAAACGCAAATCGAAAACTCTACAGTCGAAACGATGAAGTCCGCTGTCATCATCTTTGCTACGGTTCCAATCTTACTGGTCTATCCATTTTTGCAAAAATATTTTGTCAAAGGTGCCATGGTGGGCTCCTTAAAAGAATAGGAGGAGGTTACGTATATGGGATTAAACCATACCCAGGTCAAAGCTGTAACGATTGCGATCATTCAGGAACATCCTACCATATACTTTGCTATCCAAGAACTTACAAACTATCTGCTTCGCATGTCGCCTGAGCACCATATTGACTTTCGCAAAGAAGCCATCTATTCCGAGAGTGAAGCACCTTACTTATGGGTAGGTTCATTTGGTGAATTTGGTATTTCCATGACCGAATTGGAAGATCCGGAATTGGATGATGCCATATACATTAACGTAATGGGCGGAAAGGGACATATTGCCGGTTCCAATCCACGCAGCGTTCTGTTGGGGGTGTATCGATTCCTTGAAGAGGCTGGATGCCGCTTTCTACGACCTGGAGCAGATGGAGATTATGTACCTAAGAAAGCTCTTGAGTCCATAAGTGTTAAGGTTAACGAAAAAGCTGCCTATCGACATAGAGGGCTTTGCATCGAGGGTGCCGTCAGTATTGAGAATATGCTTGATAACATTCATTGGGCGCCGAAGGCAGGCTTCAATTCTTACTTCCTGGAATTCAAAACCCCTTATACATTTTTTGATCGTTGGTATGGTCACCGACACAATAAGTACAAGCAACCTGAGACGATTACAGTCGAACAAGTGGACGCCTTTACGGTTGAAATGGAGAAGGAGATCAAAAAACGAGGTTTAATCTATCATGCGGTAGGTCACGGCTGGACTGGAGAACCGCTTGGACTTCCTTGTCTAGGTTGGGATTCCGTTGATTATGCGGTCGATGAAGAGAAATCTCGTTACTTTGCCTTAGTGGATGGAAAAAGGGAGCTTTGGCACGGTGTTCCGCTGAACACGAATTTATGCTTTTCTAATCCAGAAGCAAGAAAGTTAGTTGTCCAATATGCAGCTGATCATGCGCAAAAGAACCCTCATATCGATATGTTGCATTTTTGGTTAGCTGATGCGTTCAATAATCATTGTGAATGTGAAGACTGCGTAAAAGCGTTACCATCCGATTTTTATATGATGATGTTAAACGAATTGGACGAGGAATTGACTTCAAGGAATCTGAGCACCAAAGTCGTGTTCTTGCTGTATTTGGATCTACTTTGGGTACCAGAGACCGAAACGTTGAAAAATCCAGGTAGATTCATGCTTCTGTTTGCACCCATCAGCCGAACCTACAGCAGCAGCTACGATTCAGATACAACGGGGATTGAAATCCAACCCTTTGTTCGAAATCGTCTAAAGTTCCCGACGAACATCCGGGAGAATGTGGCCTTCCTGAAAGCGTGGCAAGAATTATTTGACGGAGATGGCTTCACATACGAGTATCATCATATGTGGGATCATTATTTGGATCCTGGATATTTTCAAATGGCGGATATGATCAGCCAAGACGTGAAAAATTTAAAGATCCTTCGATTAAACGGAATCGTCAGTGATCAAACACAGCGCTCTTTTTTCCCAACTGGTTTGGGCATGTATGTGCTTGGAAAAACGTTATGGAACGACGAAGCAGAATTCACACAGTTAGCCAAAGAATATTTCATGGCTTCCTTTGGAGACGAGGGTGAAGCCTGTTTAACTTACTTGAAGACGATCTCTGACCTTTTTGATCCGCCTTATATGAGAGGGGAGAAGCCAAGGGTCAGCATTGAAGCAGCTGAAAAACTGCGGTCTGTGCAAGAGATAGTTAACGAATTTCGACCTGTTATGGATCGAAACCTAGCAGCAGGACTTCATCCAACGCTCACAAAGTCATGGGAATATTTACAATTTCATGCGGATATAGTTAGTCTTCTTGCTTCTGCTTTAGCGGCTAGGGCAGAAGGCAGGGCGGAGGATGCTCGACAACTGTGGTCTCAGACGTCCGATTATGTAGAACGGAATGAAGATCTGTACCAACCAGTTTTTGATGTGTTTCTATATATTCAAACGCTGCACAAGATGTTTGATGATCATACTAAAACTCATTTCGGCGGAGAAGTCACCTAAGAGTCAGTCCGAAGAAGTATTATTCAATCCGTCGGACAGTCTCTATGTCGAAAAAAGGCTGTCCAAAATAAAACGCTTCCATGATATAATATGTTTTAAATACTTTTAGGTGGGATGCGGATGGTCCGAATTGGGAAACTATCGATGCAAATGAAATTAGCCATCCTGGTTCTTGGCTTTGTCTGTATCCCTTTTTTAGTATCCGGCATGATCTGGTACGAAAAGTCTACCCAAAGTATCGAAAACAACGCGATACACTACAGCCGTCAAATTGTGGAACAAATTAATGATAACCTCGACTCTTACTTCGTGGAGCTTGGCACTATTACATCACCCGTATTAACTTCCCCCTTAGTGAATCAATTTTTAAATTCGAAAAATGCAGATACGTATGATATGTACTTGATGAAACGAAGAGTAGAAAATGAGCTTTTTTTAAGTATTTTATCTGTACGAACGGACATTATCAATCTCTCCATTGTCTCGGATGACGGACTGATTGTCAGCAGTTACGAGGACCGCGGTTCTCTTGAAGCTTTTAGCGAATATAAGGGGAAGCGTACAACGAACCGGACATTCAAAAACTTCAACATTGAAGGAGTCCGAAAAGTCAACTCCTCTAATGTGCTTACGATCACGCGCGATTTGCGGGATATCTCCAAAAACAAAATAAGAGCAATGCTCATCATTGACGTGAACTATAAAGTGATTCCCCGTTTGCTGGAAAACGTAAAGCTAGGCAATTCCGATTTGATCTGGGCGATGGATTCGGAGAATCGAATCATCTATCACCCGGATGAACAGTTGTGGGGAAAATACGTTAATGAGGCAGTTCCAACTTACGCTGGTCTACAAGGTGAAGAGAAGGACGGCTTTTATATCGATCAGTCATCAGGCAAAAAGAAACTCATTATTTACGATGATCTTAAATCTACAGGCTGGGTCATTGTGGATGAACTTCCGTTAGAGGAGCTCATCGGCAGTTTGATGAATCTACGTTATCTTACGCTTGCGATTGGTATCATTTTAGTTGTTTTGGTTCTAATTGCGGTTGGAACTTTTACACTCCCATTAACACGTTCCTTGCTTCTCCTTCAGAAGCTTATGCGAAAAGCTGAGGACGGTAATTTGGATGTTCGTGCACCTGAGCATAAAGGCAAGGAGATTGGGAGTTTATTCGGTAGCTTTAACAACATGGTCACCGAAATCAAACGGCTAATTGAAGTCGTACATATGGCTGAGTTGAAGAATAAAGAAATGGAAGTCAAGCAAATGGAGTCAAGCCTGCTCATCTTGCAGTCGCAAATTAATCCACACTTCCTTTACAACACTTTGGAGGTAGTGAATTCATATGCCATTGAAGCGGGAGTAAGGCCGATAAGTAAAATGTTGACCTCCATCGCCAAAATGTTCCGCTATAATGTAGGAAATCCACAAAAAACGGTAACACTTTTGGAAGAAATTGAGCATATACAAACCTACTTGTCTGTTCAAATAGAGCGTTATGAAGCTCTTGTAGTCGAATGGGATGTAGATGAAGGCGAAGTGATGCAAGTTTCCACCGTTCGTCTCATTTTACAACCGCTTGTAGAAAACGCCTTTCAGCACGGTTACGAAGAACATGATCGCAAACCAGAGTATTTGAAAATATCAGGACGTTTTACAGGTGACCGTGTATACGTCATTTCGTTAATTGACAGAGGGAATGGAATGACAGAGGCGACGCTCCAGAGGATGAATCGATTATTTACAGATGTTACTCTGGGGCAAATGGTTCGCGAGCATCAGTTTCAAGAGAAAAACATTGGCTTGTGGAACGTGCACAGCCGCCTTCGACTTACGTTCGGAGAACCATACGGAATCTACATCCGTGAGTCAGGGCCGAATGGAACGCATATGGACATTATATTGCCAGGGAGGAAGAGGCATGTATAAAGTGATCATTGTTGATGATGAGCCATCTGTGAAACGAAGCTTAAAGACAATCATTGAGAAGGAGACATCTTCATTTGAAGTCATCGCATTTGCAGAGAATGGTCAAGAAGCGCTTGATCTTATTTGCGACTCCATGCCGGATGTTGTCATTACCGATATCCGAATGCCATTAATGGATGGGCTGAGGCTAGCTGAGGAGATCCGAAACCGTGGAATCCAAACTGAAGTGATTGTCATTTCCGGATACAGCGATTTCAGTTATGCGAAACAGGCACTCCGACATGGAGTGACCGATTATCTGCTTAAGCCTCTTGATGTAGATGAAGTATTGAGAGTGCTAGTCTGTACTGAAAAGAAACTGAGCAATGATTACAAGGGAATTGTCGAACGGGGTGAATGGATTGCCCTATGCAAGACAGAAGCGGAGTTGATGGCCAAGCACATGTGGGTACTCAACACAGCAGCTGTTTGGGAGCAACTTGATGAGATTCACGATCGTCTGCAGACATATCGAGCAAACTCAGCGCGACTTAAGGAGATGTATATTCACTTGTTTTACTTGCTGCAAGCGGAAATAGCAGGTTTGAGTGGAAACCGAATTCAAATACAAACTCTTCCCGACTATGAATGGAACGGTCAAGCCGAGCTTTTGAAACGACATATTAAGTTGGTGCTGCAAAGTGCGATGGAAGAAATTCGGCATATTCGGAATTGGGGTTCGCACAAAAATATGTTGGAATCCTTGAAACAGATCAATCAGAACTTTTCAAACGAATCGTTTTCCATGATGAATGCAGCTGAGCTTGCAGGGATGTCGCCTACTTATTTCAGTAAGTCGTTCAAAGAAGAAGTAGGCGTGAGCTACACCCAATTCATAGCCAAATTGCGAATGGAAAAGGCGATCGAGCTTTTGAGTGATTCGAACAATAAGGTGTACGAAGTAGCTTATGCGGTCGGCTACAACGAATACGCGCATTTTGCTAAAGTATTCAAGAAGTATTACAAGTTTTCTCCAACGGAATATCGCCATTCCTTAGAAATATCCTCAAAGCAGGCCTAATTTACCCCCGAAACTATTAAAATAAGGAGGAGGGTGGATTTGCGAACGGAGAAGCTAAGTCCAAGACATATTGAAGGAATTTGTGAGCTGTGGAATCGGGAAATTGGGTGCGATTTTCCGCTCCGCACTCGTCTTTTGCGTCAAAACGTTTTGAACCACCCGGATTTTTTATCGGAGGGTTCTTTTGTTGTTGAGGATAAATCGTCCGACTATTTGGTGGGCGTTGTCATAGGTAAAGTTTCACGATTCGGTGTGGGTTACATTTCAGTGCTGCTCGTTGATTCTCTCTATAGAACTTTAGGTTTAGGCAGTACATTGCTCAAATTGGCTGAAAAAGCGTTAAAGGACGCAGGAATGAACACGATTGCTTTAGGCGGGGATTCTGGACATTTCTTCCCCGGAGTCCCCTCTCATTATATGGGTATGAAACAATGGCTAGAGCGTCGTGGGTTCGTACAACGGGGTATAACCTATGATCTGCTAGGAGATTTACGAGGTAAGGCGCTAATTGAGGACGATGTTGGGCCTGAGGTCACGATATCTGTTGCTGGAGAAGCAGATCGCGGAGATATACTCACTTTCATGAACTTACACTTTCCAGGACGTTGGGAAGAGACGACGAAGAGATATTTTGCATCAGGAGGGACTGGTAGAGAGTTTATCCTCTTGCGTAAGACGGGTAAGATAATCGGTTTTTGCCGTATTAATGACGATTATTCTCCCATTCTGGCTGCCAATCAATTCTGGAGTCCGTGTTTTCAGGATCCATGCGGCGGCATCGGTCCACTGGGCATCGCGGCTTCATATCGCGGTTATGGATACGGAAAAGCCGCTCTTCAAGCAGCCATGAGGGTATTACAGGAACGGAACCATCATCTAATGGTCATCGATTGGACGTCAGAAGTCGATTTCTATGCGAAAACAGGGTTTACTATCTGGAAAAGCTATCACCCATATACTAAAGAAGGTTTCTCATGAAAAGACATATTTCCATATAAAATACCATCCCTATTCAAGGACAAATAGGATACCTTAAGGATATCTCCCAATGGGCAATAAAGAGAGACTTAGGAGGAGTTACAATGTTGAAGATGAAAGTATCCTGCCACTTAATTACATGGGAAGAAGATTTCGTCAAAGGGATGGAGGAAGCGTCGTCTCTGGGCTTCCCAGCTTGTGAAACCTTTACTAGAATCGCGCTGAAATATGAGGATCGCATTCATGAATTCAAAGCATTATTTGAGCAACATGATCTTGTATTGTCCGCATTATACGGTGGGGGCCGATTCAGCGATCCTATGCAATTCAACGAAACAGTGGCATATAATACCCGTGTCGCTAAATTTGCCGCTCTGAACGGAAGCGATCGGATCGTACTAGGACCTAGAGGACCGCGAACAGCCGGAGGAACGACGTTAGAGGAATTAAAGATCGCAGCAAGAGCGATGAATGAATCTGCCAAACGATGCTACGATCTCGGCGTGAAAGCCTGTGTGCATCCGCATCTGCATACGGAACTTCAGAATGAAAACGAACTCGATGCCATTATGGAAATGACGGATCCGAACTTCGTCTTCTTTTGCCCGGATACAGCCCATCTCACGAAGGCGGGCATGGATCCAGTCACCGTAATGCGGAGATACAAGGATAGAATTGCTTATATGCATATCAAAGACGTCACTCCGGACGACCCAGATCGCAGCAAATTCCCCGTTTTGACCGGGGACGAGGCCCTGCCAATATTTTGCGAGCTAGGGCTTGGAACAATTGATTTTCCGGCTGTTGTTCGTCTCTTGGAGGAAATCCATTACGACGGTTGGATGACGATCGAAATTGATCAGTCAACGAGCACTCCTCTGAACAGTTTGAAGGTTTGTAGGGATTATGTCGAGCAGAAACTTGGCGTATCCGTGAGAAATCGGATCTGAAAGAGAGGAACACACCATGATGGAATGCGGCTTATACGAAATGGATATCACGCCCCCGCTGGGGTTTGCCATTCCAGGTTATTTTACTCCGAGACCTGCCCTAGGGATCAAAGACAACTTGCACGCCAAAGCCGTTGTGCTCGGAAACGGCCAAAGCTTCACGGCTATTATCGTACTCGATGCGATAGGGATTGAAAAGGAAGAAGTAGCCGCCATCCGCAAACAGGTGACAGAGGGGACCGGAATTCCAGCATCCCATATTTTAGTTGCTGCTACACATACCCACACGGGCGGACCCGTTTATCGGGATCGCGGTCCGGATGGCGATGAGTATACGACTTTCTTAATCAAAAAGGCTGCGGATGCAGCGGTTTTGGCTTATGCGATCAAGCGTAAAGCCCAAATTGGTTTCGCCAAAGGCGGAGCGGAGGGAATCTCTTTCAACCGCCGTTATTTTATGAGGGATGGAAGTCTGCGGACGAATCCAGGCTATAACAATCCAGATATTGTGGAGCCGGCAGGTCCTATCGATTCAGACGTATTCGTCATTCGTCTGGATGGTGAAGACGGCAGTCCGCTTGGAGTCATTACGAATTTCGCCTGTCATCCTGACACGATAGGCGGAAAGCAATATAGTGCCGACTACCCGGGGGAAATTAGCCGTGTATTGAAAGCGGTTTACGGTGGTTCATTTGTAAGTCTATTTCTTAACGGGGCTTGCGGGAATATTAATCATCTTGATTTTATGCATACTTCGCACCCTGAGCCAGATGCCTTTCGTCATATGGGAAGAGTGCTGGCGGGTGAGGTTATCAAAATTAGAGAAAAAGCCATCACGGAGAATTCGCTTCATGTAGAAGGGCGATGCGAGCAGCTTTCCCTTACGGTTCGTAAACCTTCATCAGATGAACTCCTGCAGGCTGAAGTACTGCTTCGTACGGCTGAACAACCTGAGACTTGCAAAGCAATTCCGGAGGCAGATATCTTTTTTGCCAGGCAGCTTCATACTCTCCGAGAGCGACAGGAAACAAACGCAGTCATCGAAATTCAGGCGCTTCGAGTTGGAGCGTCCGCCATTGCAGCTTTTCCATGTGAATTATTTGTGGAGTTCGGTCACAACCTTAAACAAAGATCACCCTTTCCCCTTACTCTAATCGCTACTTATGCCAACGGCGTCAACGGGTATGTAGCCACCCGGGAAGCGTTCGTTCAAGGCGGATACGAGACTCGTTTAACGTCTCGGACCCGGCTGGCCCCTGACTCCGGAGAACGAATGGTCGAAGCGGTGCTAGGGCTTTTACATCAATTATGCGGTTCGGATGGAGGAAAATAACATTGAGCAAAGTGATATTTACAGACCAAGATCTGGAAAGCTGGGTACAAAGTCGAAAAGACCATCTAGTGAAGATGCTTTTGGAAATGGTAGCCATTCCGAGTGAAAATAAACCTCCCAATGGAAACGAATTGCCGATGCAGAAATACCTAGAGAAAGCGTTAACAGAGCTCGATTTCGATACAGAGCAGTACGCATTATCTGAGGTAGTTGGACTGAGAACGCATCAAGCTTTCTGGGGAGATCGCAACTATACGGATCGGCCGAATTTATATGCTTCCAAAAAGGGAAAGGGCGTAGGCAAGTCGCTGCTCTTTGCCGTTCATGCGGACGTCGTACCGGGCATTCCCGGCAAAACAGCAGAGGACCCTTTCCAACCTGTCATCATTGGTGATCGTTTATACGGTCGGGGTTCGAACGACATGAAAGGCGGTGTTGCTGCAACGCTGCTTGCGTTTCAATATTTGCAGGAAAAAGGAATTCACTTGCTCGGAGATCTAAGTTTCGAGAGCGTAGTGGATGAAGAGATGGGCGGTGCCAACGGAACTTTGGCAGGCCGTGTTCGCGGTAATCGAGCAGATGCTGCGATCGTTCCCGAACCAAGTAACTTGCGGGTTTGTGCTTCGCACATGGGTGGAGCAGCCTGGAGAATTACAGTTCGAGGCAAAGGGGGCATGGGGTTCGGAGGTGAAGATCTGCGAAATCCGGTTTACGGAATGGCACACCTTGTTCGAGCCATTGAGAGCTACCAGAATGACATGCAGAAGAGAAAAGGTTTCATTACACCGACGGGTGAGTCTCAAAGTCCTGCTGTTGTGCTGTCAATGATTGGAGCCGGAAGTTTCGAGCCCGGCATGGCGGATGGGATTCCGGAGACGTGCATGATTGAGATATGGGTCGAATGTTTGCCAGGCGAGTCGTTCGCAGCTTTGGAGTCTGAATTTATTGGTGCGATTCGCTCCGTAAGTTCACTACCGGAACTGGCTGGGCTTGAGGTCGATTGGGAGTTGATCACTCGTTTTCTTCCTGGAAGCCGTGCCGAAACACCCCTTACTAACATTTTGCTGCAGCAGGCGGAAGAGGAGTGGGGAATGCCGGTTGGAGCCTATACAGCGCCATTCGCATGTGACGCTTTTATGTTTAATTGTTACTCTGATACACCGGCTGTCATTCTTGGACCGGTCGGAGAGAATGCTCATGCTCCAGACGAGTTTGTAGACATTGAAAGCTTGATCAAACTAACCAAAATTTATATCACCGCCATTGTTGAATGGTGCGGAGTAGAAAGCTGGAGGTAATTCAAATGGCTATTAAATGGGTCAAAGAGGAGATTAGCACAACCGGAGCTCCGCAAAATACCGGTCCTTATTCACAGGGAATTCGAGTAGGTAATCTTATTTATACATCAGGAGAAGGACCGTTAGATCCTGTAACGGGAGAGATTGTGGAGGGAACGATTGAAGAGCAGACACGGCTTGTGTTTCGTAACTTGGAAGCCATTCTGAATGCGGCGGGAGCTTCTTTGCATGATGTGGTTAAAGTTACGGCACATTTGGAAGATATAAATGATTTTGAACGGTTTAATAGTGTATACAAAGAGCTTTTTCCAGGACCTGTTCGTCCCGTTCGAACAACGGTCGGCAGCCAATTGACCGTACGCGTGGAAGTGGACGTTGTTGCTGTCATACCGGAGGGTTAAGAGTTCAGGGCATCATACCCTAATAATAGGGGATTGATTAAGGAGGAATCGCAATGAGACTTGAGGGTAAAGTGGCAATCATTACAGGAGGTTCGCTCGGCATCGGACTGGCGACGGCCTCTCGTTTCGCTAAAGAAGGCGCGAAGGTGACAATTGCTGGACGGAGTCTCACCGCTCTAGAAGAGGCAGCTAATCTAATTCGGCGCGAGGGCGGCGAGGTAATGACGGTTCAGGTTGATGTTCAGGTGAAGAGTCAGGTTGACCGATTGGTAGACGAAGTCATCGCATGTTGGGGTGCCGTACATATACTAGTTAACAATGCAGGCATTTGTGGATTGAGCGCATTTTTAGACATCTCTGAGGAAGATTGGGATGAACACATGAATGTGAATTTAAAGGGAGCTTTTCTCGTCGGTCAGCGAGTTGCCCGAGAAATGATGGAACGGCGTACCGGCGGCTCAATCATTCATATGTCAAGCGTTAATGGTATTAACGCGGAAGCCATGCAGGCACATTACAATGTGACCAAAGGCGGCATGAACCTGCTCAGTATGTCCATGGCGCTTGAGCTTGCACCTTACGGAATCAGGGTGAATGCACTATGTCCTGGCTTTATTGAAACTCGGCTCACGAAGTCGTTGATTGACGATCCTCCGGCCATAGCTGATTATGTCAAAACCATACCGATGGGACGAGTCGGACAACCGGATGAGATAGCGGATGCTGCCTTATTTCTAGCAACAGATGAATCTCGTTACATGACGGGCCATAACCTCGTGGTGGATGGCGGTCAAGTCATCAAACTTGCGTAATGGGAGGATCGATTATGAAAGAAATCTATGAACTACCCGAAGCGCTTCAAACAATTGAAACCCCTAGTGTCTTAGTAGATTTGGATATCATGGAGCGCAATCTCAAAAGGATGGCGCAATCGGCTCAGACTGCTGGAGTCAAACTCCGGCCTCATACAAAAACCCACAAAAATACATGGATTGCCCACAAGCAGCTCCAATTAGGAGCGAACGGAATTACGGTGGCCAAGCTTAGCGAAGCAGAAGTGATGGCAAACGCAGGGATTCGGGATATCCTTATTGCCTATCCCATTGTAGGGAAGGCAAAACTTACCCGCTTGCACCAATTAATGCTTCGTGCGGATGTGACGGTCAGTACAGATGATCTTGAGGTGGCACGTGGATTGTCCCATCTAGGGGAGGCCACGGGCTGCAAAGTGGCGGTTTACGTTGACGTCAATACCGGCTTGGACCGCTGCGGCAGAGAGCCTGGCGAAGAAACAGCGCTGCTAGTGAAGGAAATGAGCCTTCTTCCCGGTTTGAGGGTTACCGGGCTCATGACTCATGCTGGAAATTCGTATGGATCCAAGAGTACAGAAGAACTGTGTGCTGCAGCCAGAAAAGAAGCCGAGTTGTTAGTGATGACACAGGCGATGCTGAAGAGAGATGGGATCCTTGTCGAACAAATTAGCGTTGGGTCAACGCCAACTGCAGCCTTTATAGCCGAACAAATCGGTGTAACCGAAATGCGTCCCGGTTCCTATGTGTACAACGACGGCATCCAACGGGATCTTGGCGTAGCTGAAGCTGAAGACTGTGCCCTCTATGTGGCAGCAACAGTAGTGAGCGCTCCGCGGGACGGGATGGTCATCATTGATGGGGGCTCCAAGACTTTTTCCAGTGATTTAAACCCCCATCGGAAGGGCTATGGAACGTTATACGGCCGTGAGGACGTAATTATTGAATGGTTAAGCGAAGAGCACGGAACCATAAGGGTTCCAGAAGGAATGAAGCTATCGATTGGGCAGCAACTTCTATTTCTCCCGAACCACTGCTGCACGACGACAAACATGCACGATCAGTTAATCGGCATTCGTAACGGCCAAATGGAAAGGGTGCTACAGGTAGATGCGCGCGGAAAAGTTCAGTAAGCTGGAGACTCTTGAACCGAAAGGAGAGCAGTCGATCATGACAACAGCGGTCAACCGTTATCCCATTTATATGGTAAATGAGCAAAATAGCTTCTTTGAAGCTTCCCAATCGGAGAAGTTTAAGATTGCCGATCCAGGTTTCCGAGCGAAGATTGATAAACTAGTGGATGCGGATCACACAATTTCATTCCGAGCATACACGGAATTGGATCATTTTTGCATGAATTTGCGTTATGAGACTGTCCCTCCCGAAGCCGACGGCGAAGTCGCGCTTTTTTTCAATTTTGGCCATACGCGCAGGAAACGGCATCAGGCATTTTCGATGAAGTTTAAACAGGATGGCAGCGTCATGTATGAGGAGTTCCTGTACGAGATTGAACGGCTGGAGATTCCGCAGGACATCCATTTTTCGATTTCGACTTCGGAAGGCTATGCAGACCTGACTTTGCGTATGCCGCTTCGTTTTTTGCGAATCGAGTCGCAAGAGCAGCGAATCCTCGGGTTTAATGCGGTTCGTACGCTGAAGAGAGGATCCGAGACGACACTGATTACGTGGTCGGGTATTCCAGGTGATAGGCCGACGATGGGGTTTGGAATGGGCGATTTGCTGCTGACTCGGGGGCTGAGCGAAGAAGAGATCGAGACGAGAAAGAATAAGGTTCAAGCGGAGAGTACATTCTTTTTCACTCGATGGGAAAAGTGGAAGATTCCTCAAGAAATATACGGCTATATGACGGAGAAACGTAAGGGCTTTACTGCTAGATTAACAAGAGCCGATGTTGACCGAGCTAGGGAGTCCGCAAATACGACGCATTGGGGCGGGCGAGTGAAAGAAGAGATCCTGCAGATTGCCGAATACTGGGCTGCCAAAAGTGACGATGAACTGTTCGAGCTGGTTCCAGTGGGCAACCCTAGGGCGCTTTCAGTTGGGCAATATTTCGGGGATCCTCTCACAGGCGGCAAGCGGACAGCTTACCAGCTTTGTCTAGAGAGGCCTTACCAATATTATAATCCTACTACCCAAACATGGTGGTATAACGGGATGAAGCTGCAAAACCCTACAACGGGCGAAGAGGTCGTTATGGACGACGACGGCCAAGGGTTTTTAGCACCGGAAGGATTTCCAAATCCGGGTGTACGGTATATGTTTACGGCTTCGTACCGTTTATTCATCCTCTCCATGTTGATGGGAAATCCGTATTGCTCCGTCTTGGAGGATAGAACTGTCTGTGAAGAGACGACCGGCATGCAAAACTCCGGTGCGATCAATAACTTGGCATACGCGTACCTGTTGACTGGCGATACAAGATATGCCTTCAAAGCTTTGCTATTAATTGGGCGAATTGCCGAGCTGGTTCCGTATATGAACGGCAACTATGGATCGGGCTACTACGATACCGTACAGATATCCGAGCCGACAACGACGGAATCCCATTGGCTTTCTAACTTCTTTGAAGCTGCGGACCTGCTTTATGAAGCTGGCGAAGAGCTTCGTCCTGATTTGGATCGCTTTTTTGCAACCAAACCCGATGCAGAAAATAAGACGAGGGCTGATCCTTTCCGTGTGAACACTGCAATCCACGAAATGATTCCTTACATTTTGTACAGCTGCGAAATTGAGAAAACCCGCGACGCCGATTGGTCTCTGCGTTGGATTTATCTACAGTTGCTTATCGCCTCGTATATGGGAAGCGGCAAGCTAATGCGTCATATTTTGTATGGAGGAAAATATAGCTTGGAATCGAAGTTTCGTAATAACTTTTTCCGAGATGGCCGTTATATTTATGATTCATTAGGTTATATCGCGGCCATTTGCGAGCAAGTATCCATGATGGCGAACAACAACTACGGGTTCACGGATGAGGAGCATTTTCCAAACGGAATTGATCTGTTTGAAGATTCGGATTTTGGTCTTAAACAGGTGATTGGACTCTTTGCGAAGCTGCGTTCGGGAAGCCTTACGCCAATGTTTGGCGACACGCTCGCGGATAATGACGAACCGATATCTGAAGATCGCCGGAAAGGCAAAATAGCTTATACACCTTCCTATGAAATTATTTATTGCCGTTCGCCATCGCTTCGTTCGGTAATAGGCGGGCTTTTGTCCAGATATGATCAGGATGAGTTAATCGCCTATCGCCTCCGGAGTGTTCGAGAGACGAACAATAAGCACTCGTTTTTACTGCTTGCTACGGCGGCTGAGTGGGAGGAATACCAACAATTTGGGGCGAAGTCCGAACAGCTGCAACCATCCTTCCTTCTGCAAGATTCCGAAACGAGTATGTTCCGTGTAGGGACGAATGCTCACAACTGCAAGCATGTGATGCTGTACGGACAGCCATCCGCCGGACACCGTCATGGCGATAAACTGGGATTGTGGATTGGGGGCTACGGGTATCATCTGCTTGCCTCAGCTGGCAGATATCCATTTACTTGGCTCAGTCCCAAATTTGAGGCGTGGGAAACACATGCGGCGGCCTGTACAGTTGCTTTAGTCGATGGTAAGGATCAAGTGCCTTCCTATTCACGTCAAAAAGGCCACTACGAGGGTGTCATGCTCCAAATGGCGGGACTCGATAATACGATCGCTTACCCGGGTACGCATTACGAGCGTTGGTGTTGGATCGTTCAGGCCCCTGATCTGGAAAACGCTTATATTGTTGATTTTAATGGCTTATCGGGTGGGAAAACGTTCGATTATAATACGGTAGGAATGGACTGTACGCCAGAATTCGTGCTATTCGAAGGCATCGAAGAAACGGAATGGCTGCCTATGGAAGGTACACTAGCTGGTTCGGATGTTACATTATACAGTAAACCCGGCTTCGGTTGGATGAAGGCTTTGCGCAAGGCAAAGGTGAGTCGACCCGTTTCCTGGACATTCCCATATGGTGCTGCATCCTTGAAAATCCACACAGTTCCAAAAGGAGAGCAGCGCGAACTCATCTTATGCCTTGGAGAAAGAGGCGGGGAGGAAATGCAGAAATCCCGTTGGGAACCCTATGTTTTATGGCGAGATGAAGACAACGACGATGCTGCGATTCATTCAACAGGTTTTATTAGTGTACTGGAGCCGTTTGAGGGAAAGTCGTTTCTGCAATCTATTCATCCGCTCGAGCCAGTCTTAGATTTTACACCTCATCACCCTATGTCTACAGGCATTGTGATTCAGTATAAGGGAGGTGTGCATCGGGATGTTGTTCTCAGTTCTTATAACGAAGGTGAAAAGGTGCGTTACCGCGATTCCCTAGGACGAATCTTTGAATCGGATGCCAAGGCTCTGTTGCTGCGGTATCAGGAAGACCAGCTTGTCCAACTTGAGGCTGTACGCTACTCCCTCATCCGGACTGCTGAGGGTGAGTGGACAGCAGACGATTCAACTTACCGGGGGGCTGTAACTAAGGTGGATGCAGAAACCCGCACCATTGGAGTTGAGCTTGAGCGTGTTGACGAGAGCTTGGAACAAGCGTTTATAGGGCAAGTTGCCCTAATTGACTCCGCGGATTACTTAAAGCCGTCTGCCTACTATATATATGATCCGCAGCTGGACGGACGTCTACTATCTTTTCGATCAGATATGACGCTTATTAAGCTGGAAGAAAGCTGGCCTTCTCCGCATAAGCGGCTTGGAATGGGGAAAAAGCAGGTTATCGAATATGGAGGTAAAAGGGTGTATATGGACGTAAAACTCGGTGATTCATTCAAGCTTTCGAATGTACTTCGACTTAACCTGGAAAGGAAGAATGAAACATGAACATGGCGCGAATCGGGATATTGCGCGACAAACAGTCCATTGAGCAGCGATTGAAATATGGGCTGAATTCGTTCGGTCTTTATGCTGGTGAAGTAATTTCTCATGCAGGCATCCCTTTCGAGTGGATCGATGAACTGCATCAAATATTGGAGAATACGTATGATCTTATCCTCATTGCATCGGCGCCAAGTCACGAGACGGCTAATGATATCCTATGTCGGTATGCGGAGCGAGGCGGCATTATCGTCTCCTTCGCCGGATTAAATGGCCTGGCTCGGCAGCTTGGCTTCACCGTAAAAGAGTCACTTACCGCAGGCTATGCCCAACTGCCGGAAGGGCTGGGGGACACGAGGCCTTTGCGGTTTCTAGGCGCCTCGACATGGGTGGAGCAGAAACAGCCTGCAGATGCATGCAAGGAGTGGGGGACAATCGCAACTGTACCTCATGGAATTTCTAATGGGCCACTGTTGCAACAATTTACAATCGGCTTAGGGAAACTCGAGCGGTGGAGCGTCGATGTGATAGGAACGATTGTTGGGCTGCAGCAGGGGACAGGACCCGTACTGGAGGACGGTAAACCAGCTTCAGATGGGACTGGGAACTTGAACGACGGGCTGCTAAAAGCGGAGGACGGTATTGAGCTGGACTGGGAGCATGATAGAAAAATAACCGATACAGGAAAACCTTACTTCGCGCATCCTTACGCTGATTTATGGCGGGAAGTGGTTGTTGCTCATATTCTCAGACGCATGATTGAAAAACAAAAACATGTGCCTTTTTCCGACTATTGGCCCGAAGGTGTGGACAAAGTTGCCATGATTTCTCATGATAGTGACCGTAATTTTGACGAAGATGCGATCACTACCATACAAACACTGGAAGAGGCTGGAATTCACTCCTCCTGGTGCATGATGAAGCCGGGCTATAGTGCTTGGCTTTATGAGCGAATTGAGGAAAAGGGTCATGAGCTTGCGCTTCATTTCAACGCCAACATCAACGAAGGCGGGCGATGGGATAAAGCGGACTTCAATCGGCAGTACGAGTGGCTGCGGGACACTGTCCAGAGTAAGGTGACTAGCAATAAAAACCACTTTACCCGTTTTGAAGGTTGGGGAGAACTGTTTCAGTGGTGTGAAGAATGCGGAATCGAATCCGATCAGACGCGAGGGCCAAGTAAATTGGGAGCGGCTGGGTTTCTTTTCGGAACTTGCCAACCGTATTATCCAATGGCTTGGTCGAATGAAAGCAACCGTCTTTATGATGTGCTGGAAATTGGATTTTTGACACAGGATATTCCGCAATTTACGGACGCGAGCGTTATTGTCCCCTTTTTAGAAGAGGTGGAAAAGGTACGCGGTGTGGCGCATTTCTTATTTCATCAAGGACGCATTCACAGATCACCGGAAGTCCGTGAGGCTTTGCTTCAAACGGCGCATATAGCAAAGGAGCGTGGATTTACTTTCTGGACTGGAAGACAAATTAACAACTGGGAGCGAAAACGGAGGCAAATGAGAATTACTGGCTTAGATGAAATAGGGAATGTCATGATAATAACCGAGAACAATGAACACGATGCTGAGAATGCCGTTTTTTGGCGTCCAATGCTAATGGAAGAGGAACAAGAGGCTGAACAGCTTGTTGAACAACGCTTTGGCGTCAAGTGTGTAAAACTAAAAAGAGGGTGAGCTGGAATAGGCTGAAAATTCTAATAAAATATGTTTACTAAATGGATGGTTATTCGCTAGTATTAAAGGAGATGAAGATCGCTTACTTCGAAGGGGGAACGAGGGATCATGAGTAAACGTCTTTTAATGCTACTGGTCACAGTTATGGGCACGAGTGGCTTTCTAACAGGTTGTAGTGGTGATAAATCAACAGTTACGCAATCTATTAGCAATGCTTCTAAAAAGCCGATTGATATCACCATCCTCATGCAGGACGGCGGGAATCAATATGCACAGAACATTACCGATGACGATAAGTATTTCAAGGAAATGTCGAGGCTTTTCAGCCAATATTCCGGTACCCCCTATAATGTGAAGTTTGAAATGATCAGCTCCAGCATTTATGACAAACAACTTGCGATTCGTTTTGCTTCCGGTGATATTCCCGAAATTATGTGGACGTCCCGAATCGACAGTTCGGCCCATCCGAACGCAGTCGAAGACGGTGTGTTTTTAGAACTGGGACCGCTTATTGACAAATACGGACCGAACTTGAGAAAGAACATTCCGCCAGAAGCCTGGAAAGATCCGCGTGTAAGCAAAAACGGGAAAATTTATGGTATTCCCAAAATGTCGGCGTCTCCCAATACGCTCGTTTTGTTATACCGCAAAGATTGGCTTGACAAGCTTGGCATGAAAGAACCTCAAACGATGGACGACTATTTGGCCTTTTTCGACGCAGTGAAGAAGCTCGATATGAACGGCGATGGAAACACGGACGACGAGGTGCCTTTCGCCATGCGCAAAGGTCTTGCGTTCTCCGAAGCTTTCTTCGGCTATTTCGGCGCCCATCCGGATGCCTGGCAATATCGCGACGGACGCTTCGTCCCGAATTTGATTGTACCCGACATGAAGGACGCGATCCGCTTTTACAAAATGCTCTACGATAAGGGCTACGTAAACCGTGATATGTTCACAATGAAGGATAACGACTGGGGGAACCTCATTCAACAAAGCAAAGTCGGCATGTGGTTGCATCAGGTACAAGTACTGTCCAGCGGAGGACAAGAGTACTTATTTAAAGATGCTAACGCCAGGGTCGGGGTACTGCCCGGGCCGGTCAATGCTCAAGGGAAAGTGAATCTTGTTCCCGAAAGAACAGGAGTCAATAACGTCTATACGATCTCTGCGAATGCCGAACATCCGGAAGATATCATTAAGTTTTTTGATTGGGTTCATTCAGATGATCCTGCCAAAAACAAGTTATTTGCTTTTGGGATCGAAGGAATCAACTACCAGGTTAAGAATGGAAACATTGACTGGGATCCGAATGCCAAGGTTAATATGGACAAAGGCGCTAAAACGTTCTATCAAGTCATGATTAATCCGGCCGGAGATTCCCGTATGTCTCCGTTAGTCATTAACGCCGGTAAATATGCAGATCTGACAAAAAAAGGAATCGAATATACGAAAATGAATGCCTTCAAAGATGAGTCTATGTATATGCCGACTCCGGATTTGTTGAAAAAGAAGCCCGAGCTAGGCTATCGAGACGGCTCATTATTTATGGACATGTTCATCAGAGTGATGACAGACCGAGACCCACTTGAAGCTGCATTCGACAAGTTTGTGAATGACTGGGAAAAACTGGGCGGAGAACAGGTGATTCAAGAGGCAACAAAATGGTACGAAACCTATTACAAAAAATGATCGGATTGAACAGCCCGTTTATGCTATGAATAGACGGGCTGTTTTCATGGGAGGAGAGCATTTTGCAAAAGATTAATGGGATCCATTATATAACCGGAGAACCGATCACCGTTACGATGAACCAAGGTTTTATTACGGAAATCCGTACAGCGCTTGATGAAGGAGGCCGGAACGATGATCGTTTGATTGCGCCGGGGCTCGTTGATCTGCAGATTAACGGATGCAACGGGATTGATCTGAATGTGTTCCCCATGGATTCAGAGCGAGTTCATTCCATTGTCCGTGAGGTTTGGAAAGAGGGGGTTACGACATTTTTTCCAACGATCACGACAAATTCAAGCGCTAACCTTATCGAAGCAATGACGGCGATCGCAAAGGCTTGTGATGAAGATGCTGTAACAGCTGCGACAGTGGGGGGCATTCATCTAGAGGGACCGTTTATATCACCTGAGAATGGCCCTCGAGGTGCTCATAAACGGGAATTTGTTTGTGAGCCCGATTGGGATGCCTTTGTACGTTGGCAGGAGGCGGCAGGGGGGCGAATTAGGATAGTAACACTGTCTCCTGAGTGGCCGAGTTCCATTGATTTCATACGCCGATGCTCAGAAAGTGGGATTACAGTCGCCATTGGCCATACTGCCGCATCTCCAGAGCAAATTCGGAATTCGGTCGCTGCCGGTGCCAGGATGTCGACCCACTTTGGCAACGGGTCCCACCTAACTCTTCCCCGTCACCCTAACTACTTGTGGGAACAGTTAGCGGAGGACTCCCTATGGGTTTCCTTAATTGCGGATGGTTTCCATTTGCCGGAATCTTTTCTTAAAGTCGTCATGCGCATGAAGCAGGAACATGCCATTCTCGTAAGTGATGCTGTGCATTTAAGTGGGATGCCTCCAGGGACATACTGTTCACACAATCGCATCCATGTTGTGAAGACGAATGAAGGCCGACTTCAATTAGCGGATGAGCCTCTGTTGTTAGCGGGCTCAGCACAGATGCTTCCATGGGGGATCGCACATTTAATTAGTAAGAAGCTTTGTCCCTTGCATGAAGCATGGGATATGGCTTCTGTTCGTCCGTCTATTTTGATGAATTTGTCAACTAGCAGCGGGTTGCAAGTAGGGAGTCCAGCTGATCTAGTGCTGTTTAAGAAAGAGGAGGACGGAGGGATTTCCATCTGCGAGACTTATAAACAGGGATTTCCCGTTATTTAATAGGTCAGAAAGTATAAGTCTGCCGACTTAAATTTTGCTTCGCATCGATCTTAGTAAACGCATGCGTCCTTAAAGGACGCATGCGTTTATTCTGGATTGAGGCACAAAATGACATGTTTTAACGCTAAAAAACATGTTCAAACCCACTCATATTGACTACTCTGAATATATATCTGGGTAAAGGGGGCTTTCTATGATTTGGAATCGTCTTGGTGTTATCACGGACGAAGTCTCACCATCGCTAGTTGAAGCGCTGAATTGGGTATCGGATCAGGGACTTAAGCATGTTGAGATACGCATGGTGGACGGCGTAAACATCCTGCATTTGAATGATCAGCAGATTGAACGAGTGAGAGATGAGGTCGCTTCGAGAGGATTGTATGTCTCTGCCGTTTCCTCGCCTTTGTTTAAATGTGCATTAGATTCGAACCGCCCCGTTGCATCCGGAGATAAGTTCGGTAATCCCGACGAAACGGTGGAAACTCATATGGATTGGCTGCCCCGAGCCTTTCACATTGCTCGTACGTTAGGTACGAAACGAATCCGCATTTTTTCATTTTGGCGGGAAGATGAGCCTGAACGGTACACAGCAGAGATCGTCGGGCATTTAAGTCTGGCAGCGGCGGAAGCAGAACGGGAAGATATGTTACTGCTGCTGGAAAACGAACATTCCTGTAATGGAGGCTATGCTTCCGAAGTCGCTCGTATCGTTCGCGAAGTGAATTCTCCCGCGTTGAGGGTGCTTTGGGACCCTGGAAATGAAGAAAGATGGAGCCCTTCTTACCCAGACGGTTATGAACATGTGAGGGATTTAATTGATCATTTTCATCTGAAGTATTGGTATGTAGCTAAAGGACAAGACCCGCTTCTATATCAACTGACAGCGCTCAATCGAGATGGTTATTCCGGGCTTTATACCATTGAAACCCATTATGTTCCCGATGGCGGTACGAGAATGGATGGTACCCACCTAACATTGATGAAGCTCAAGGAACAGATCGAGAAGTGGCAGCTAACATGAAACAATGGGGATTCGGACTGATAGGCTGTGGTTCAATCGCTGACGTTCATTTAGAAGCTTTAAGCAGTATTGATCATGCACGGCTTATAGCCGTTGCCAGCAGAACAGAGCAGCGTGTGCGGGAGACGAGTGCACGGTATGCTTGCGGATGGACGACCGACTACCGAGAGATTTTGGATAACCGAGACATTGATATCGTCTGCATTACGACGGGAAGCGGCACTCATAGTCGTATCGGCATGGAAGCCCTATTGGCTGGAAAACATGTGCTCGTTGAAAAACCGATAGCCATGACGGCTGATGAGGCTTCGGAAATGATTGACTTAGCGGAGAAGAAACAACTGACCTTGTCTGTCATGTCACAAACTCGGTTTTATCCGCATCATCAGCTGCTCAAACGGACGATTGAAGAAGGCAAAATCGGTAAACTACTGCTTGTGGAGGTTTCTCGTCCATTTTATCGAACCCAGGCTTATTATGATGAAGCCTATTGGCGCGGAACGAAAGCCGAAGATGGCGGGGCCTTGTTTAATCAAGGTATCCATTCGATTGATCTGCTGCTCTGGCTTGCCGGTAAGGTGAAATCTGTTGCTGGGCTAACAGCTACGCAAACCCATCAAATGGAATCAGAAGACATGGGGCTCGCCATGTTAACCATGGAGAACGGAGGCTTTGCAACCCTTATGAGCACAACCTCCGCATTACCTGGATTTCCACCTAGCATTAACGTGTATGGAGATAAAGGAACTATTAAAACCGTAGGTCAAGAGATCTCCCATTGGACGGTTCCTGGTATCCCGGTTCCACACTTTGAAAATGACAAGATAAGTGGAAATGCCGGAGCTGATCCGCGAAATCTTAACTCCTCTTATCATAGAATGCAGATCATCGATTTTATTGAATCCGTCAGCCAAAGGCGAAAGCCAGCAGTGACGGGTGAAGCCGGCAGAGACGCGGTTCGCCTTATTGAGTTGATTCGCCGATCATCGGATATGGGTGGTAAACCAGTCCCATTCGAATAATAATCAGTCAAGGAGGAATAGTCCATGAAAGAGCAATTGGCTATCAATGGTGGAGAACCGGTTCGCAGTAAACCGCTTCCGCCGATGTTGAGAGGTGCAATGGTTTACGGGGAGGAAGAGACGGGGCATGTAGCTAAGGTTGTTGCCGCAGGCTCTCCGTTCCGTTATTACGGGCCGAACCTGCAGGGAGCGGTTGAGGAGTTTGAGCGGCTTATGGCAGAACGGTTGAATGTTTCATACGTTCTTGGCGTTTCATCTTGTACAGCGGCACTAATTGTTGCATTAAAGGCACTCGGAATTGGCTATGGCGATAAAGTGATCGTTCCAGCAAATACTTTCACAGCAACAGCGGGAGCGGTCGTGTGCGCGAATGCCGTTCCGGTGTTTGTCGATATGGATGACACGTTAAATATGGATGTGGACGATTTGGAAAGGGTCATGGATGATGAAGTGAAGGCGATAATCGCTGTTCACATCAATGGCAGTGCTTGCGATATGGACCGAGTTATGGCATTCGCTCGTAAGTACGATCTTCCGGTTATTGAAGACGTTGCGCAATCACTTGGCTGTACCTATAAGGGGCGCTATTGTGGCACGATCGGGGATATTGGCGTATATAGCTTTCAAATGCAAAAGATTCTCACTGCTGGAGAAGGCGGAGCTGTGGTCACGAATTCGCCGGAACTGTTCGAGCGGGCTGCTAGATACCACGATCAGGGCAATTTTCGGGACAAAGGCAAGTATCAAATTACGCCTCAGTTTTCGTTTATTGGTCAAAACTACCGGATGAGTGAAATGACCGGTGCAGTCATGATTGAACAGTGGAAAAAGCTTGATACGGTCATCTCCGCTATGCAGAAGCATCACCTAACAATTCGCGAGGCATTGAATACGCAAATATCAGGCATTCGAATTCGTCCGTCGGTTGATCTGCAGGGCGATGTTGACTGCGTTTTTGCTTTGCAGCATTCAACAAAAGCTGCAGCAGATGCGTTCATGGCAGCTATGAACGCAGAGAACATCTTCTGCTTCAAAATGTACGGAGGAGAGCCGATTTACATGCAATCTTTTATCCTTAATCAAAAAACGACGGACAAAGATAACTTTCCTTTCAACTTTCCGTTCCAAAAACCGGTCGTCTACAGCAAAGGGATGTGCCCGCACGCGGAAGACTTACTTCAGCGGACTACGCTCCTTCCAGTAAGCCCAATCATGACGGAAGAAGACACACAGGATATCATAAACGCGGTGGTTAAAGTTTGCAAAGGACTGCAGCTGGAGGGAATCGCATGGTCGAACTCAAGCTTGGCCTAATTGGCCTAGACACTTCCCATTGTAAAGTGTTTTCCAAAATATTAAACGATTCGAATGATCCTAATCACATCTCGGGGGGGCGAGTAATTGCGGCTTTTCCGGGTGGATCACCGGATTTTAAAGCGAGTGCTACACGTGTGGATGGATATACAGCCGACCTGCGAGATGGGTTAGGGGTTCACATTGCGGAGTCTCCAGAAGAGGTGGCGATGAGCTGTGATGCTATTCTGCTCACTTCTGTAGACGGCCGAGTGCATCTAGAGCAATTTGCTAAGATTGCCCCTTATGGAAAGCCTGTTTTTATTGATAAACCTTTAGCTATTAGTCTGAAGGAAGCGCAAACAATAGCCCAAATCGCGGAGTTGCACGGTATTCCATGGATGAGCGGTTCAGTTCGACGCTATGCGGACGCTTTAAACGCGGCGTTAAATAGGGAGAACAACAGTAACATCACTGGGGTCGACTGTTATGGTCCGATTGAATTTACACCTACTCAACCTGGCTATTATTGGTACGGCATTCACCTTGTCGATGTGCTATATCGGATACTCGGAACCGGCTGTCGTTCTGTTACGGCCTTCTCGGAGAATGGTCATGAAACGGTTACGGCGGTTTGGAAGGACGGTCGTATTGGAACTTTGCGGGGCAATCTGCACAATGGTACACATGGAACTTTGATTCATCGGGAAAAAGTCTCGGAGTACGTGGACACAGCCGCTGACGGGCTGCGTAAGTATGCGAATTTACTACAGGATATTTTGCATATGTTTCGTACCGGAGAGCCCCGCATTATCCCGCATGAGACTTTGGAAATTATCCGGTTCATTGAGGCAGTCAATGAAAGCCGAGATTCCGGAAAAACCATTTCGCTCTAGGGGGAGTTCAGTATGCACATACAAATGGATGGCTTGGCAAAATGGATCTGGTCAGACGGTGAAGAGAGTCCACGCAACCAATGGAGATGTTTTCGCAAATCGTTTGATGTGCCGGCAAAAGGTTGGACTTCAGCCCAAATTGCAATCACAGCCGATTCACGATTCGCGCTTTATATAAATGGCGAGCTATTGGGCCGTGGTCCGGCTCGCTCGTGGCCTTCAGAACAAATCTACGATGTATATGAAATTGGGAGGCTGCTAAAGCCAGGTAAGAGCAATACCGTTGCAGTGCTTGTTCAGCATTTCGGTTTGTCCACCTTTTATTATTTGAGGGGACGGGGCGGTCTGCTTGCACAGCTTGAGCTCCTTTCACAGGAGCAGACGGTTATGGTATTAGGCTCCGATGTTTCATGGCTGACATCACGTCACCTAGGGCAAGACCCTCGTGCGCCGAGGATGTCGACGCAGAATGCTTTTGCAGAACGAATTGATGCAAGAAAGTGGGATAACACTTGGGTAAGTCCCGACTATGACGACACCGATTGGACACTGGCAACCCTTATAGGGCCTGTAAGAGCGGAACCGTGGACAGGGCTTATTCCTCGAGATATTCCCTTCCTGACGGAAGAACCCATATATGCAGCGCGAATTGAAAGCTTAAGCAAAGTTAAGCCGATTCGATGGAATGCCTATATCGACATTCGCAATCAAATGGTGCCCGGCAGTGAGGGCCATATGAACGCAGTCACGTTTGGAGGATATCTTTCCACAGTCATTCGAGTACCAAAAAAGACGAAAGCAGTACTGGGCTTTCCCAATTCAAATATCTTCGGGCCCCTTACTTTAGGAGGAGTTCCATACACAACCGATCAGTTTTACGGAGAGGTGCCGGAAAAATATGTGGCCGTTGAGCTAGCAGAAGGCGACAACCTGTTTTATATGGACATCACCGGGGCTGATCATTCGGTAGGCTTTTATATGGGTATTGACTGTGAGGAGCAGTTTGAGGTCGTATCCCCACTCTCAACGGATGACTCGCAATCCTCGTTTGTTACGTTAGGGCCGTTCGAATATGAGGTAGTTGCCAATCGCCCCGTTGACCGAAAAGTGGTGTGTGTTCATCCTGACTATATTCGGGCGAAGGGGTTATCTTCAAAAGAACAGTTAACTGACTTTCAGGAATGGGTCCGGCCGGTACCGAAGGCGCTCGTTGACGACGCTAACGTGTTTACGCAGAGTGTATGGAAAAACCGTGCGGAAGCACTCGCCGTGCCCAGTCAGCTACAAAATATCATAAAAGCGAACTCGTTACCTGGCGAAGTTCCATTGTTTGACGGACAAGATACTGAAATCATCATTGATTTTGGACGATTAACATCGGGTTATCTTACATTAGAAGCTGCATGTCCCGCGGGTACGATCCTAGATTTTTACGGCTTTGAATTTATGGAAGACGGATGGCGCCAGGAAACTTACAAGTTAAACAATACACTTCGTTACGTGTGTCGAGATGGATTTCAATCTTATGTGTCTATGGTTCGCCGAGGCCTTCGCTATTTGATGGTGACTGTACGTCGTGGGGAAATGGAAGGGGAAGGACCTGTTCGACTTTATAACGTAGGAATAAGGCAAAGCACTTATCCAGTTGCAGAGATTGGACGGTTTCAATGCTCCGACTCGCTGCTTACAAAAATATGGGATATTAGCCAGCATACCGTCCGGTTATGTATGGAAGATACATTTGTGGATTGTCCCACCTATGAACAGACGTACTGGGTAGGAGATGCTCGCAACGAAGCGCTAATTGGGTATTACTTGTTTGATGCTGAGCCGCTCGTTCGGCACTCTCTTAACTTAGTACCGGGCTCTTCAGGGCAATCACCTTACTATGTCAGTCAAGTCCCAAGCGGTTGGAGCGCCGTCATACCGAATTGGACATTTTTCTGGATAACGGCTTGTAAGGAATATTATTATCGTACCGCTGACGTGACATTCGTAGTACAGATTTGGCCTCATATCCGTTTTACATTAGAACATTACCTAACTCATCTGAATGAAAAAGGTTTATTTGATTTTCAAGGCTGGAACTTTTTCGACTGGGCGGAAATTGATCAGCCTAATGACGGGATTGTAACGCATCAAAATTTATTTCTGAAGAAGGCTCTGCAAGATGCTTCGGAATTAGCACAAATAACGGGTGACCCCAAAACAGGCGCGTTTTATGATCAGGCAGCTGAGAAGCTCATAACAGCGATCAACCTTTATTTATGGTCGGAGGAAAGAAAAGCCTATTTTGACTGTATCCATGCGGATGGACGTAAATCGGATCGCTTCAGCATGCAAACCCAAGTAGTGGCTTCGTTATGTGATGCAGCAGATGGGGATCGTGAAGTGATTATTGATAATTACCTCGTTGAAACTCCTTCTGAGTTTGTACAGATTGGAAGTCCGTTCATGTCCTTTTTTTACTATGAAGCTTTGGCCAAAAAGGGACACTACAGGCAGATGTTAGATGACATCCGAAATCGGTTCGGGCAGATGATCGAGCATGACGCAACTGCTTGCTGGGAGATGTTTCCGAATTCTACCAATCGGCAAAATGACAAGTTTCTTTCTCGGAGTCACTGTCATGCCTGGTCGGCAGCACCCGGATATTTTTTGGGAGCCTATGTTTTGGGGGTTCGAAGTAAGGGCCCGGGTTGGCAGGAAATCATTGTTGAACCGAATCCATGCGGATTAGAGTGGGCGCGGGGCAGCGTGCCTCTGCCTGGAAAGGGACGAATTGATGTATCGTGGAAAGTGGAGGAAGTCGGTAAGATTGCGATTCGGGTCGAGGCCCCGTCTCATATTTGCGTAAATATTCAGGTTCCAAACGGCTATGAAGGTCGGGTTGAGCTCGTACAAAATACAGCTGCAAACGGAGGCGAAACCCATGAAAAGCTATGCTCAATCGAAGTCCCATTTTGAAACATCCTCTCAATATTTAGCAGGGGGAGTAGCCAGTTCGCTTCGGGCAGCGATGAAACCTGCTCCGCTCTTCGCTGATTCCGCTTCCGGCGCCTATATTCGTGACATCGATGGCAATGAATATGTCGATTATTTACTAGCCTATGGACCGCTTATTCTGGGTCATGCCCATCCGGAGCTAACGGATCGCATCCACAAGGCTATGCAGGGCGGATTCACGTACGGGCTACAGCACAAAGGAGAAATAGAACTGGCGAAGCGGCTCGTAGAGGTGCTGCCAGGTGCAGAATTAGCAGCTTTCAGCGGTTCCGGCACCGAGGCTGTCATGCTTGCGTTGCGCGTAGCGAAGGCTTACACAGGCAAACGCAAAATCGTACGGTTCCACGGTCATTACCACGGTTGGTCGGATTCTATATTCACTTCATTCCCGAGTGCCGACATGAAAAAAGGAGTCGGTCAGGCGAACGCAGATTCTGTCATCCTTCCAGGAACAGGAGGGCAGAGCGAAGTTTGCCTGCAGGAAGTCATCTTGCTGCCGTGGAATGATCTGCAAGCGCTGGAGGACCTACTTAGAGCGCATCACAATGAGATTGCCGCTGTCATTACAGAGCCTGTCATGTGCAACTCTGGCTGCCTCGCGCCTCAGCCTGGTTACTTAGAGTCGATGCGGAAGCTGACCGAAGAACTCGATATTACGCTTATTTTCGATGAAGTGATTACCGGATTCCGGCTTGGTCTTGGAGGGGCTCATGGTCGTTTTGGCATCCTGCCTGATTTGATTGTAATGGGAAAAGCTTTAGCTGGCGGTATCGCGTTAAGTGCGGTAGCCGGTAAAAAGGAATGGATGAATCTTATCACTACAGGAGAGGTCAGTCACTTAGGGACGTTGAATGGCAACTGTATCTCCACTTCAGCAGCACTTGCGGTTTTAGACGTGCTTTCAAGGGATGGCGGTGCTGTTTTCCAACAGATGGAAGACACAGCCAATGGCTTGGTCGACGGACTTCGCGGGCTGCTTCAGAAACATGGAATTCCTGGAGTAGTGAACCAGGTTGGACCGGTATTTCACATGATGTTCGTCGACCTTCCGGAGGTGAGTAATTTTGCTGCATTCTCCAAACGGGATGCTGGTAAATATGCGACATTTGCGGAGCGAATGCTGCAGCAAGGAGTATTAGTGAGACCAAATGGCTTATGGTACGTTTCCACAGTCCATCGAGAAAAAGAAGTGAATCAAACACTTCATGTCGCTGACCTTGTTTTTAGCAGCCTTTAACATTGTAAAGCGAGATTGGAGATCCTTTTATGTCCAACGGAGAGAGCTTGCGTATTCGCATGATCGCATGGCATAAAGCTTCCGAGAATGAAATGTCCGGACGAATTCGCCGTATTTTGCAAAAGTGGCTTCCCTATGCTGACAGGCAGTTTGAAGATTGGTCTTGGCGCCCTGCATGTGGGCACTTCTTTGGCGGTGCCTATTGGTATGGGCTGGAAACCGCCTATACGGCATCCGTATATGCATTGCTTGCGAAACATTCGAATTATGAGGAAAAGTTGACAGGAATCCCTCGTGAAGAAGTAAAGCGGAAAGCGATTGCAGCGATCCGCTATTTAGGTTTCACTCACGATACAGGTCCGGAGGATTGTGTGCGGGCTGAAGGGAGGAACCATTTTTGCAGCTTGACGAAATGGGGCGGAAGAGGGCAAAAGTTCTTTCCGGCCAGCCAAACCGGCGTGACGGTTGCTTCCTTCGGGTTATCGGCGTGGCTGCTCTGGGAAGATCTAGACGAAGAAACACGATATTTGGTCGCGAATGTGCTGACCAGTTATGCCGACCGCTGGTGCGAAGAGGATCCGAGAAATGGAGCTTATCATGACACGCAAACCGAGGAGAATGCTTGGACTGCAGGTGGAATTGCAGCGGCACTTGCGCTGTTTCCTAACCACCCTCAGCATGAAATGTGGAAAAAGGGTTTTGAAGCCTGGTCATTAAACGCCATCACGACGCCGATTGATCGAATTGCGGAACCGCGATCCATAAATACCGTTACGTTCCACCCCGACTTTACGACGGAAAACCACGGTTTCGCACACCCCGGATATATTTGTGCGGGCATTAATCTACGAGGGATTCATGCAGTATTTTCCTTAATGGGAGATGAACCCATTGCGGAAACGGTGCTGTATAACAATGAGTCTCTCTACAATAAAACGATTAAAGTGTGGGCGCAGTTTGACGGCTTAGCTGTCCCCGTACAAGGTCAGGATTGGTGGTATAACAGGCAGCACGAACGTCAATTTACCCATGCGTTTATGAATGTGATTCACAAGGATAGGGATGCGTCATTGTTAGAACGAAGAGCTCTTGCCATCATTGAAGGTATTCAGAATAGTAATGAACAAGGTTGCCTTTTGGAGGAAAACGGGGAGCAATGCATCATCTCCGGTTATCAAACGGCCAAAGATATGGAGCATACATCCGCTAAGGACTTGGTCACTTCCTGCTTACTTCACTTGTTTGGAGGCGCGGGTACGGATGTCAGCGATTCGGACGAAATGGCAGATAGACTGAGTGGAGTTTACGTGTATCCGTATGGCTGTTCGGTGATTCACAGGACGCGAGATAGCTTTTCAAGCTTCAGTTGGCGTAACCGTGTGATGGGACTGACTTTCCCTGCAAAAGGTTGTTGGAGCATCACGCCGCTGCCTGCTAGTTACACAGGTACAGTAAATTTTGAGGTTGATTCGCCGAGATCCTTGCTCTTTAACGAACGATTCGTTCTGCAAACCGAGAGGGAAAACATTCGTGCCTATGAAGATGGTTTCGGTGCGATAGCTTCGTTTATGCGGGGGGACGGAGAGCTTCGGCAGGATGTAGCTTTTGTATCTTTGTCGGATCAGAAAACGGTCTATATAGAACGTATTCAAGTTTTGAAGTCTTGTAAGATTGCTGAAATGAATACCGGGATGATTGGAATCCGCAATGAACGATACAGCGCTATGCCGGAGTTAGCACAGGGCCGCAAGACGCTTTACTTCCCAGATCAAACCGTTTCATACGAAGGGTTTTACGGTCGTGAACCGAATAGGATGACAGATTTTGATCCGACGAAATGGGTTCAGGTGGATGAGGAAATCGGATATGTCCTATTCGGTTCCCAAGGAATACGGTACGTCAATCAGCATGAATATCCGAAATGGAAGGGCGTAGAGGATATTCTCATCTTAAACAGGCGCAGCGAAGAAACGTTCAATTGTCCAAGCACACTGGCGCCTTTTGTAGTGGTCAGCTTGCCTAACCGAACCAAGGAGGAGACGAATGCCATTGCGAATCAAACGCACCTTTTTACTTGTGAAAAAGATGGGGTTGTGCTGCTTGAATGTGAGGGACAGTTAGTATTCACAAATTTCAATACATCTGGTCTGACGGTCCAAACTAAAAGGGAAAGTAATTTGAAACTGAACCGATTCCCCTTATACGAAGGAAATAATCGGATTGAAGAGAATACGTACTTCTGGAGCGGCAAATTGGACGCTTTTACGAGCGGATTTCTAAGTAGTGAATGGACGTTGGAGATGATAGATGCAAGGCAAACGGGTTCATGTACATTAGAGATATCAGCACTGCCTAATCGTCTATATTTGACGAATCGGAGAGAGAAAATCGCCTCGATTGTACTTCACCATGCTGAAGGGTATCGGCGAATGATCGAACTTGCGCCAGATTCGACGGAAATTTTGGACTTTTAAATAAAGCCCGAGTGAAAAGGAGGAGAGGTCGTGTATTTACCACGGAGCAGCGCTGCGCGTATCAGCTGTGAGATCATATATCAGGGACAAAGAATGGCTGTGTTAGAGAATGAACAAATAGCGGTCACTCTGCTTTTAGATCAGGGGGGCAGCATTGTGGAATTCCGCTACAAACCTTTAGATGTGGATGTCATGTACCGGGCTCCGTGGGGAATGCGGACATGGGGGAAATGGGTTCCAACCACATCAAACCCCCGAGGCAATTGGACGGACCATTATCCGGGCGGCTGGCAAGTGATCTTTCCAGCAGGAAGTATGGCCTCCACTTACAAGGGGGCTGAGCAAGGAATGCATGGCGAGGCAAGTCTAATGGCTTGGGAGTATGAAGTATTATTGGATACACCCGACGAAGTCGCCATGTTGATGCGGGTGGAGACGCAACGTTTGCCTTTCCGCATGGAAAGAGAGCTGCGACTCAAACGGGGAAGCGGTACGCTACAAATTCGTGAAACGGTAGAAAATGTTAGCCCTGTAGAAGTTCATTGCATGTGGGGGCAACATCCAGCAATAGGCGAGCCATTCCTCGGTCCGGGATTAGAGCTGCATTTGCCACCCTGCCGTATTACTCGTTCAGCAGGCGGGGAAGACTTGCCGGGACGAGTTGTGCCTGGGACGTCCGGCGAATGGCCTTATCTGCCGGGACGGGAAGGACAGCCCGTCGATTTGAGACGAATGCCGCCACGCGAACAGTTGGCTGCCGATATGCTTTTTGCTGCAGAGCTAGAAGAAGGTTGGGTAGCGGCATGTAATCCACAGCTGGGGATGGGGTTTGGAATAAGCTGGCCACTTGAAGTTTGGCCGCATCTTTGGATTTGGCAAGAGTTTGGCGGAACGACCGGCGCTCCATGGTTCGGCCGAGCTTACACGATGGGAATTGAGCCTTTCAGCAGCATTCCTGGACCGGACTTGCCGGGATTAGCTGGTGCAGTCGCCAACGGCACTGCTATGCTTTTTGCTCCATTCGAAAAGAAATCCATCACGTTTAACACGGTAGCTTTTGCCTATGAAGGGAAATTGCAGCGGATTACACCGGACGGGGAGGTACAATGGCAGGAATGTGCTAAGGCCAATGATTGGTTACCACGCTCGCCTAAATGAGCCAAAATTGAAAATGGGGGAGACGCCATGAAATACAAGGCTGAGCTTGTTGTCGATGCAAAATGTTCATTAGGGGAAGGTCCTGTCTGGGCCCCCTCCTGGCAACAGGTCCTTTGGATTGATTACGACGAAGGGACTTTACACGATTATTACCTTTCCAGCGGAATTCACCGCATACGAAAGCTGCCGATGAGAATCGCTTCATTTGCGCTCAGGGAAAGTGGAGGCCTCCTAATTGCGGGAGAACGAGGATTGGCTTTATATAATCCGGAAGATGGAAAGTTAGATTTATTTTGCGATCCGGAAAGCCACCTTCCGCAGAACCGTTTTAACGACGGTAAATGCGATCCGAAAGGTCGATTTTTTGCGGGTACAGCCTCCAAGGGGAACAAGCGGGAAGGGGCGCTGTATGTCTTCTACCCAGATGGGAGTTACAAGCAATTGGATGCAGGCATCGGTTGCTCCAACGGTATCACCTGGTCCATTGACGAAAAGACGATGTACTATATCGATTCACTTGCCTACCGAGTGGACGCTTTTGATTATGACATGGAAACGGGACTAGTTGCCGGTAAACGCACGGTGATCTCTTATCCGGGAACAGAGATTTTACCCGACGGCATGACCTCTGACGTAGAAGGTATGATCTGGGTAGCTGAATGGGGCGGGTGGAAAGTGAGTAGGTGGAATCCTGCTACGGGTGAGCGGTTGGCGGTAGTTGAATTGCCGGTAAAATATGTAACATCCTGTGTTTTCGGTGGTAAGGATATGGACGAATTGTACATCACGTCGGCCAGTTCCCCTTTATCGGAGGATGCCCACGCAGAACAACCATCGGCAGGCGGTTTGTTCCGTGCGAAAATCGGCATCAAAGGCCGTCCGACATATCTCTTCAGAGGATAGCATTCTTAGCCTGTAATTAGTTGGGAAAGGAGAAAAGCGAAATGAATGAGAAACGCCCAAATATTTTGTTGATTTTGACCGACCAGCAGCGTATCGATACGATGAAATGTTATGGGGGCACGGTATGTCAGACGCCAAATCTCGACCTATTGGCGGAAGGGAGCATTGTTTTTGATAATGCGTATGCAAGCTGCCCCATCTGTACGCCAGCCAGAGCGTCTCTGCAAACAGGATATTATCCGTTCAACGTCGGCATGCAGGCCAATACCTATGGAGCCCATTGTCTGATCCGCGAGCTGCCTGATGACCCGATGCTGCTCAGCCGCCAGCTTTTGAAGCAAGACTATAGTGCCGGATACACCGGGAAATGGCATCTGGGCCACGGAAAAGAGATTATCGAAACTGAGGATTTCCGAAGATATGGCAAGAAATCGATTACGTTTCCCGAGTTTCAATATAATATCCGCAGCCTGCCCACCGACTTGGGGTACGAAGGCGACGATTTTCCTGGGCACGGGGATGGCGGTTACGAATATCCAGAGTATCTACACTACTTGGAGGAAAACAATCTCCGCTTCGAAACGGTAAACACGTTATCCGGCAATTTTGACGTACATACCGCATCGGAGGTCGTGTCTCCAATCGAATCGACAGTGGAGTATTATTTAACCGATAGGGCTATTCATTACATCGACCGTTTCCGTCGTCGCAGCAGTCCGTTCTTCTTCGCTTTGAATTTTTGGGGACCTCACGAGCCCTATATGGCCCCGACGAAGCATCTCGATTTATACCGGGATCAGCAGTTAGAACCCTGGCCTAATTTTTATGACAACAACGAGAATAAGCCATCGATTCATAAAGCCCGAATGGCCAATTCCAAGGATTGGTCGGCTTTTGATCCTTACGTTAAGCACTATTACGGTTTTATGAGCTCGATTGATGAACAAATAGGAAGACTTCTCGATTATTTGAAGCGAAACGATTTGTTTGATCATACGACGATCATCTTCTCAGCTGACCATGGCGAATCGCTTGGCATACACGGTGGCTTGAGCGATAAAGCGTTCTTCATGTATGAAGAGACTTGCCGCATTCCGTTGCTCGTAAAGCCAGCCGGGTCCAAACAAGAGATGCGAAGAGAAAATCGGTTCGTCGGCTCCTGTGATTTGTATTCCACGATTCTAGAGCTGTCCGGGGTACCTCGGGAAACGGCAAACTCCCGAGACGGTCGTTCGTTCGTGCCGCTTTTGGATGAGGAATCCGTCACCGATTGGCCGGATTGCGTCGTGACGGAATGCTCCGGCCTAGAAAATGTGCTATTCACGCAGCGGATGATTCGGCACAGCAATCTAAAGTACGTTTTTAACTGCGGTGACCTGGACGAACTATACGACCTTAATCAGGACCCGCATGAAATGTTCAATCAGGTCGCTAATCCAACATACGCATCCTCGCTCGCGTTCATGAGAGGAAAGTTGGTGGAATGGATGAACGAACACCAAGACGGATTGCTAAAGCTTTTCAAACGAATGAGGGAAGTGTAAGGAGAACGACATAAAGAAGCCCTCGAATACCTCCTGACGGAAGTATTGAGGGCTTTTCCCTAGTTATAACCGTTTATCGGCCAAGTCTATAAGCATCTAGAATATCGTTATCGGATAATTGGCGGTTGTAGATGCGCAGGTTATCAATTCCCCCGTTCCAATAAGAGTCCGAAGTTTTACTCACCCCGACTAGCATACCGCTCGTTTCAGATTGTAAAGTTTTGGCGGCAGAAGCCTCGAGCGAACCGTTCAAATACAGTCTAACCGTCGAGGTGTCATAGGAAACTGCAACAAACACCCAGGATCCGATAGGAATCGTATTCGTCGAGAGTAAAGGCGTACCGCCAAGGTAGGTTCCAAGCGTTGCTTCCGGACGTCGATACAGCCAAATTTTACCGTTCGTTCCGTCTTGCTGCAAAATTTCCTGAACTGTTCCGGAGGAAGCATCCAGCTTAACCCAGGCTGTGGCAGTGAAATAATTGCCTACTGGGTTGAGTATGTTCGGCAGAGTGGCATAATCGTTCACGCCGTCCAGATGAAGCGCGCCATTCATTTTGCCGGTCGTCCAGTTCGCACCGTTAACGAGCGTCGCAGCCTGATTGTAGCCGTTAGAATCAGCCGCCGTCGTGCCAGATGTTTCGTCGAATTTCCACCAGCCGCTATTCCAAATATCTTTCATTTCCTGTGCTGTCAGCTTGCGGTTATATATCGACACATCGTCGATTTCGCCGTTCCAGAGCTCGCCTAATAATTTGTCTGCGCCGATAATCATGCCGCCGACTGCTTCCGAATTCGCCGTGACATTGTGGCTCGTATCCAAGACGCCGTTTAAATAAAGTCGGGCAGTCGTTCCGTCATAAGTGAGGCCTACATGCGTCCATGTGCCGAGAGGAATCGTACCCATAGAAATCGTCGCCGTGCCGCCGAGGAACGTTTCCAATGTTCCGTCGGAACGGCGGCAGAGCCATATTTTTCCGTTGGTGCCGTCCTGCTGCAAGATTAATTGCACGCCTCCGGAGGAATTATCGAGCTTCACCCATGCGGCTGCGGTAAAGCCACGTACATTGGAGGGACTCGCAGGATCGAGAACATGAGGTGTCGTAGCGTAGCTGGATGTTCCATTAAAATTAAGGGAGCCCCCGATTTTGCCAGACGTCCACGTTCCGTTCACAATGGTTGCGTTATGCACGAATTCGGTGCTGTCTGCACCTGTAGTGCCGCTCGTTTCATCAAATTTGTAATTAGCGATTCGTTCCAGATCAACGGGATTTAGCGTGGTGAAAGCGGCAAAGCTTTGCGTGTTCAGCCTTACGGTAATGTTACCAGAGGAATCGGCTTGAACGGAGTTTTCATCGGTAATGCCGCCGTCTCCGTTATCATTCCATACATACATACGGAAAATTTTGTTCGCCCCGAGTCCGCCAATTGAAATGGTCGTGGATGCGCCTGTATCGTTCAGCGCATAGACAGCCATGTTGCTGGAGCTCGGATCCTTCAAGGCGGTAACCAGCTTGCCTGTGACAGATCCGGTGACACTGACTAACTGCCAATGAGAATTGGAGGTATGCGAAAACAAACGGGTGACATCATAAATCGGCTTCATCGGATACCCATCCGTTCCGCTACCAATTTCACCGTAGTACTGGGTGCCATTATCATATTTCGCTTTATAGGCGTCCCACTTGGTGGTGGCCACGAACTTTTTGTTCATCGCATTCATCGTGAACCAGGCATGCTCGTAAGCGTTGATAATCGTATCTTCAATCGGTATAGAGGTTCTTTTGAGGCAGCCGGGATCCTGCGTGCATGAGATTTTATCCCCCCGAATTCCGTACTCCATGATATAGACGGGTTTACGTCCCGCCATCGGCTCGCCGTCGACGATGGTACGGATATCCGTCAATCGCTGTATGGCATAGGCTGTATTGTCGTAATCCCAATAAATATGAACGGAGTAGCCGTCCAAAACGTCGCTCATGTTATTGGCCATATAATCGAACCATGACTGCTGGTTGTTATAGAGCAAATCGCCGCCGATTAGCTTGATCGAGCTCCGAATTCCTAAAGTGGTTAAATCCGTGCTCAGAGTCCGGTAAAAGGTCTCGTAATCCGTTTGGGTGATCGATGTGGAGTTGACCTCGTTTTGGATGGTGATATATTTTACATTCGTATAACCTTTGGTGACTCTTAGGTTGTAAAGCTCATTGGCGAAATCCTGCATTTGTTGAGAAACGTTTGTATAGGGGCCATGCCAGTAAGTGATGTTAATTTCGGAGCCTGAATTCTGTGCGAGCTGCACCGTTTTTTCGAAGGAGGACATGTAATCGGGATAGTTTGTGGTATCGAAGGCTTTCGTGTCAAAAAAGATCCTGACGATTTGCGGTTTCATTGCCTTTACTTCGTTCTCCAGCAATTCTACGTTCCCCGTTGTGATACCATCGACCGCGCTGATGGAGGCGTACAGGTTTTGATTGAACTCGGCACCGTTTCCGATGTAATCCGATACAACGACAGTGCCAGTATTGACGGTGAACTCAGATGCGGCTAGAGCGATTTGTGTCGGTATAATCAAAGTAACGGGAACAAGCATGAGAAGGGTGAGAGCGGCCACAAAACGTTTTCGGACCTTTCGATAAATCTTCATCGAATTCACTCCATTTCAAAATTGGATTGTGATGAATTTGGTAAGCTTTCCTTCACCTCCTTGTTGGACACCTCAGTTGAACTACAATGCTGCCAGCCCAACTGTTTACCAATCCTTAATTTATCTATAGTGCTTATGAGTTGGCGTAAGCATGTTGTTTTATGATAAATCATGGTTTTTAATGATTAACTGGTTTTGTGGAGATTTTAAAAAAAGAAGATCGCCCAGGGAAGTACCCAAATGACGATCTCCAATAATTTCAGCTTATAACCGTTTTAACGATAGTCAGCACGTATAATGAGTTTGCCCGTAAGTCCAGTCAGATCAATCGTCTCGTTACTAGCATTGAATTTGGTGTAAGGTTGACCGTTCACCTTGACGCCGATTAGATGCTTGTTTGCAGGAACCCGAAGCCGCAGCTGGAGGTTACCGATAGGTTTCTGGCTAGGTACATCAAGGTCGGCCATAACTTGATTCTGCTCGATTTTGGAAGTAATGGTATAGCTAACAGATCCGAACAGGGAAGGGGCATCGTTAATTTGAATTTTCTTGCCATTCTCAAGCCAGCCCCTCGGCGTGGAAAAGGCTAGCTGCAAGCTTTGCGGTTCCCCCTTGTTGTTGGTCACATCATTGATTAGCATTAACCGCAAGAGCCGCAAGAAGAAGCCGTTGTTAGCGGTGTTCGGCGAGAGGTACATCCCACGGTAGTACTCGTTTGGTTTCCAGCCATTTTCAAAGCTTGGCGGCGTGCAGGGGGCTCCGATCGCACAGGCGCCAAACTGCAGAGGCCATTTGGAGGCAAGAGGACCCACATTTGCCGCTTCGCCGGTTATAAAAGTATTTCTTGTCATGCCGTGGGCCAGTTGATTATATAGACTCAGAACCATCTGATCGGATTGGTCGTTATCTGCGAGAAACTTAGCCTGCTCAGCCTCGTAAACATCGTTGATCGCGCCGTCCCGAACCTTTAATAGCCCCATCAGGCGCGATCCATGGTTGTAGAGATACTGGAGAGTAGCTTTCGCTTCCGGGGATTCGGGAGCATATGCCTGAGCTGCAAATCCATATTGCGCAACCAGATTCCAGTAACTGCCTAGTAAAGTAACCGGCAAATGGTCATAGGGATCTTCTTTATCCAGCAGCATTGCCTTCGTGAAAAGACTGCCGTCCGGCATTACGGTGCTAGATTGTTTAATGGCTTTATCAAACCAAAGTCGCAGATCGTCTGCAATTGGGCCGTATTGTTCGGCCAGATCGGTTTTACCCAGTTCTCTCCAGACAGAAACCATATTTTGCAAACCGAAGAGAGCCGTCCCGATTTGGTGCAGTCCATAGACAAGTCCCTTAACATCACTTGAGTACTGCTGACGTTCCAGCAGATGATTAACAGTATCGCTAGCATGCTGGGCTGCAAGATCGACTGCATAAGCTTTGTATGCCTCCAAATTTTCGATAATCAGAGAAGGGTCGCCTGTTAATCGGTAATAGTCAGCAGCATGAGAAAGCTTCTCGCCAATCTCCCAGTTGCGACGGTTGAGGCCTTTGGATTTGGGCAATAAGTCCTGCAGTGCATTTTTATACACATTTGTGAAACCATAGCGTCCTAGTGTCTCCATAGTTGTGCTGCTTTCCGGCTGATAAAAGGCCTCGTAGGCATTTCCTAAGCTATAGCGCCAAGTCATTAGTAGATCCTGAATCAACAGGTTGCGCTGGGCATCCATTACATTACTTTCAGGTATTTGGAAGATTGTTCCTTCCGATAACCGATTCTCCCAGTATGCTGCAGATTCAATGCGGGCATTTTCTTGTCCATCTTTATCTGCAATAATTGCGGGTGCATTGACGATCGGGGTGACGGGCCTCACGATAAATACAGAATGTTTTCCGTTATTGTAGTTATCGAGGTTGTAGACCAGATCTGAATTGCTGAACGTGGCACCGGGGCTGAAATACAGATAGGTACGACCCTGCTCGTCAAGCAATTGATTCCCCTCTTGGTGGAGATTGCAGTTACTACATACTTGGAACCGGACGTTAGCAGGATTAGGGCTCGATTTGAGATGGTCGGTCGTAATCTCTACGAAGCTGGCTACAATATCAGTACCTGGCAGGTTGGTTGCGAGCGACTCCTGTTGATACTCGATCCCGTCATGATCGCGGTATTGCAACTGTAGGATCGGGAGATATCCTTTGTACAATGCAGGAGTGCTTAGGTTGGTCAAACAAGAGCCGAATTGCTCTTGACCACCCGCACCGACAAAAATTCTAGTGCTAAGACTAAGGTTATCGGCTTTATTCGAGATAATTTGACTGCCATCGGCTGAAGTCAAAGCCAAATCACCGCGGGCGGTTGACTGTTGAGGCTGCCCGAACGGGATGTAATAGACTCCCGTATCCGTCAAAAACCCTCCTTGCGCAGCAGGGGCAATCGTGTACATGATGGGTGTGAAGAAGTCCTTCACGTTGTCAAAAGTAGGACCCTCAGGCTTGGCAAGAATCTGTTGACCGTAAACATCCTGTGTTGTAGTCAATGCCTCAACTACACGGCTCTTGTACTGGGCGCTGAGAGCAGGTAGCTCTGTACCGGGCGTGCATCCGAGCGTTCCGGGATTAAGTCCTATCGCGATCGCCGATTCTGAACCTGCTGCAGAAGCCGGAAGTGCAGCCGTTAGGAATAGGCACAGAATGACGAAACTCATGAACATTGATTTGACTAATTTTTGCATAAGCATAAGCTAAAAATCACTCCTTTACATAATAGGATTATAGTTTATAGAAATAACCGACCAATTTTACATGCATGATCACATCCCTTCATCTGAACACGATGAATCAAGGAATTGATGCCAGTTGAAAGAAGGAGTAGAAACGTTACGCGTCGGAACGCTTTACTTATTCTGTTATGGACGGACTGTCGAGGTAGACGGTCTTGATCTGGGAGTAAAATTCCTTGGCTGATTTGCCCTGTTCCCGGGAATTGGAGCTCGATTCCTTCATGCCGCCAAACGGGACATGCGGTTCCGCGCCCGCCGTCTCGGAATTAACATGCACGATGCCGCAATCCGCTTCATCGATGAAGTGCATGGCTTTTGCGACATCCCGGGTAAAGACCGATGTGCTCAGGCCGAAGTTGCTTTGATTCACAAGTGCAATGGCTTCGCTAAGGTTGACGGCAGAGACAACAGAGACAACTGGGCCGAATATTTCTTCCTTCGTAAGGCGGCTTTCGGGCTTTACATTCATGAAAACCGTAGGCGATACAAAATAGCCGTTCGAGTCGGGGGAATCTCCGCCCGACACTAGGCGGGCGCCTTCGAGTTGACCGATTTGAATGTAGTTGAGTACGGTTTGCTGCTGATCAAGTGAAGCTAATGGCCCCAAATAAGTTTTAGGATCGAAAGGGTCGCCAACTTGCAAAGTACGGCAGCGATCAACCAACGCCTCTGTGAAAGCGTTCATTAATGGCGCTTCAACGATCACCCGGCTGGTGGCGGTGCATTTTTGACCTGACGAGCGCATAGCACCGCGAACAGTCATTTCCACAGCAAGTTCGAGATCGGCGTCGGAAAGCACAACCGCTGCATTTTTCCCACCCATTTCAAGCTGATATTTAGCACCACGGGAGGCGCATGAAATACCGATGCTTCGACCAACGCCGTTGGAGCCGGTGAAAGAGATTGCGTGCACCTGTGGATCATTCACCAAGGCGGTACCCAAAACAGATCCTCGACCATAAACTACATTTAGTACGCCTTCCGGAAGACCCGCTTCCAAAAGCACCTGTGTCAGGTGATATGACGTTAGTGGTGTTAAATCCGCTGGTTTCCATACAACCGAATTGCCATAGACTAAAGCGGGGGCAATCTTCCAGGCCGGAATAGAAATAGGGAAATTCCAAGGTGTGATTACACCGACAATACCGAGCGGTTCCCGACGAGTATAGAGCATAGTACGGGGGTCGGCTGCTGCATATACTTCTCCCGTTTCCTGACGTGCTTCGCCAGCGTAGTAGCGCAGAATTGCAGCAGCGCGCATCGTCTCGCCTTTGGCCTCTATAAATGTTTTACCCTCTTCGAGGGACAGGTCCCGGGCTATTGCATCGACTCGCGCGGCAAGCAGATCGGAGGCGCGGTATAGAATCTCCCCTCTTTCCAAAAGACCCATTCTTCGCCATCCGGGATAAGCTGTTGCAGCGGCAGATACAGCATCCTGCAGATCAAGCGGGTCGCTGTCCGGAAATTGCGCTAAAATCTCTGAGCTGCGGCTGGGATTGAGGTTGGGGCGCAATTGACCCGAACGGGAGGCGGTCCATTGTCCGCCGATAAGGTTATGATAGGTTTCCATCTGTCACAGCTCCTGTCTATTAATGTATGAATTATCCCTTAAGTGCTCCAGCCGTTAATCCCTTTGTGATTTGGTCCGACAACAGCATATAGAGAATTAAGACCGGCAGCAGCGCGATTAACATCCCAGCAAAGAGGTATACCCACTGAGCGGTAACTTCAGCGTTAACGTCAAGGTAGTATAGACCTACAGCGACGGTATAATTGGCCGAGCGGGTTATGAACACAAGTGCATAGAAGAATTCGTTCCAGGCCCATAGAAAATTTACCACAAATACGGCGGCTAGCCCCGGGCCGGCCATTGGAAGGAATATCCTGATGAAGGAATGCAGAAGAGGTGCCCCGTCGACGGCTGCGGCTTCTTCCAATTCGTGTGGAATCGCCTTGAAAAATCCGGACAAGTAATAGATTGAAAACGGAAGCATTAACCCTGTGTAGATGATGATCAATCCGATCGTGGTATTTACCAAATGAAGATTCACCCATAGAAAATAGAGGGGCACGACGGCCAGAATGACAGGCAGCATAATCCCCACGAGGAAAAATTGCTGCAAAAATCCTACCCATTTTACGCCACGAATTCGTGAAAGAGCATAAGCCGCCAGCGTTGCTACAAGCAGTGAGAGTGTCGTCGAGATAACGCTAACCACAATGCTGTTGCCGAAATATGAGTTCATCTTGGCGCGCCGCCAGGCTTCCGTATAATTGGACCATTTCCATGTCTGGGGGAGATGCCAGGGAAGGGAAGTGATAAATTCGGAATTATTCTTTAGGGACTGCAGTGCAACCCAGATAAAAGCCCCGATAGTGAGACATGTATAAATGCAGAGAATCAGATAAATCATTAACATTTTAGCTCGGATAGCGAGAGACATAGATCAACCTCCTAAAATTCATAGGATTCGCGACGATTCAAGAGATTCGCGAGCCAGGTGATCACCATGATCACAAGCATCATCAGCGTTGCTAGTGCAGTGGAGTATCCGAACTTGTTGGAAACAAAGGCAATGCTGTATACGTATGTAGCTGCAACCTCGGTGGAGTTCATTGGGCCACCTTGGGTCATTACGAACACCCAAGCAAAAGCCTGGATAGCGTGGATAATCCATAGAACGATGAGGGAACGGAGTACGTCCCAAAGAAGGGGAAGGCTGATGTGAAAAAACTGCTGTCGGTCGTTAGCCCCGTCCACCTTAGCGGCGTCGTACATATCGGTTGGAATGCGCTCCAGACCTGCAGAAATGAGAACGACATACATGCCAATGCTGTGCGAGACAGATGCTGCCGTTACTGCCAATAACGCAGTATGGGTATTTCCCAGCCACGGCGTGGCAAACGTTTCCAATCCTATCGCTTTCAGCAAGGCGTTGAGCAGCCCCCAATTGGGGTTGAGGAAAAATTTCCATATCAGGGATGTGACTAACACCGATATGACCACCGGCGTGAAGATGATAAATCGAAAAAAACGCTTAATGCGTATGGGTTGGGATAGGCACCAGGCCAAAAAAATGGCAGGCACGAAGAGCATAAATAAGCTGAGGCAAGTATAGATCATTGTGTGTTGCAAAGACGTCCAGAAGAATGGGTCATTGACTGCGTTAATGTAATTTTTCAAACCTACGAAGCTATAGCTGGTCTTCAAGGAGCGATCGGTGAAAGAATAGAGAATCGTCTGCACCATAGGTAAAATGAGTACGACTGTATAAAGCACAATCGCCGGCAGAACGAATGGCCAGAACAAGCGTTGGCGAAGTCTCTCCAGCATATGGACCTCCTGAGAAAAAATAGTGGCGGGGGGCGACTGCCACCCCGCACATTGATGTTTTATTGGCCACGTAGTCGTGTGAGATTGGTATCGATCTCCTGCACCATTTGCTCCGCTTTGACACTCTTGAAGTAGAGGTGAGTGACAGGCAAGTACCAAGCATCAGCCCGTTGCTTGTCAAAGATGATCCCATAATAGTAATAAGTGAGTGAGGCGTTCGCTGCATCCTTCAGCATGCTGTCCAGTCCGGGAATGGAAGCAGGGGTCGGAACGCCTTCGTATGGTGAGATGAACCCAAGATCTTTGGACCGGACTGTCTGCTCCTCTTTGGAGGTAAGGGTCCGAAGATATTCAACTGCGAGATCCGGGTTCTTCGATTTATTGGCGGTGCTCCATTGGAAAACGGTGCCTAAGACACCCTTCTGGTCGCCCTGGCCACCCGGTATCGTCGGAAACGGTACGATTCCGATCTGGAAATCAGCGGGAATGGACTGCTTCATCTCGCCTACCAGCCATGAGCCCATCAGAATCATGCCGGCTTTGCCACGGAAAAATTCAGTTTGTGCACCGGTGAAGTCTGTCCCTTCGAAGCCTTTCAGGAAGTCGCCATCGCTCACCAGTTGCTCCAGCTTCTTCGCAGCCCTCAGGAAGCCGGGGTTATCGGCGGCCTTTTTGTTACCCCAAGCGACGTCCATCACGGCCTGTGTACCGACCTCCCTTTGCAGCAAATAGTCCCACCACATGCCCATATAGCCATTGTTTGTTCCAGTGACTGCAATCGGATCCACGCCTTTAGCTTTTAGAGCAGCGGATACCTGAATCAGATCATCCCATGTGGCCGGAGGTTTGAGTCCGTGCTGTTCGAACATCTTTTTATTGTAATAGAGTCCTAATACGATTGCCTGATCGGGGACTGCATAATACTGGCCCTTATATTGTGAGAACGAGCGAAAAAGCGGCATGATCGAATCCTCCCAAGTTTTACCGTCGTAATCGGAACGCTTGGTCGTTTTCAAAGTGTCGGTGATGTTTTTCAATTGGCCTTCTTCCACCCAGTGATAAGAGCTGGCATTGGCCCCGTTGAAAATGTTATCTACATCCAACGGATCGCCGCTTTTCCAACGCAGCTCGAGTTGCGGGCGAGCTTTCGTATTAGAAAAAGTGTAAGTCATCAGAGTACCGGAGAATTGCTTTGCCAAATTATCGCCTACACGTTGGACTGCTTTAAAATTATCAGAGCCTTCGGGCCAAAGCGCTCCAACTTCCAATGGGCCGCCTTTAATCACTTTTGTTGCTTGGGTTGCTGGAGTTTGGTTAGCAGGAGTAGGAGTGCTGGTGTCGCCAATAGTCGAGGTTGGTGTAGAGCTGCTGCAGGCGGTCGTCGCTAAGAGACTAGTAAAGAGAATAGAGCCAATATAGTTCTTCAAATTACGGTGCATGTCGTTCCCCCTTAGGTTCAATATATTGAACTTGAGTACAAGAAATCGATTGTAGAATTAATTTATCATCTTGATGACTTAATTTCAAGACGCAAATGCAAAAAAAATATCTTGATGTTATGTAATATGACGCTATTTCATGACGAAAAACGAAAATGATATCGTTTACATAAATATTAGTAAATTATCCATTAAAAAAACAAAAAAAACGTTAGGATATATGACGTGATTAGTGGCAGGTCGAACGATAGATAGAAAAAAGAGAAAGTCAGTCTATGACTTCCTCTTCATTTTGATTTCAGACACTTTGATCCAACTTCTTATTCATAGTAGTTGATGGAATCGGACAAATTCCGCAGCTACAGCTCGGTTAATAAGATCAATCAACAGTTTCCCGTGTTCGGCATTGGCCTGTCCTGCGTTGTCGCTGTAACCGTCTATGGCTGCCCAACTACCGTGACGTTGGACGAGCGGTCCGGCAGCCGGATCTTTAGGCACCGTAGGGATTGAGCGTTGCAGTGGGAGAGGAAGCTGATCCGTTTGCACCAACTCCGGATGTAAGGCCATCATTAGCGATGTCTCGAAACCTCCGGCATGGCCGGGCACAATGCCAAGGCTCGCCGCTCTTCCCTCACGCAAGATCGCCTCCCAAGCGATCGTCCAATAGGATGCGGCTCCTGCAATCACGGGGTGACGCAGGGCCAGCTCACGGGCAGCGAGCCTAACGCATTCCTCGTTACCGCCGTGGGAATTGAGGAGATAAATTCGTCGGAAGCCGCTGCTTACTAAAGAATCTGTTAAGTCATTCAACACTCGAAGCAGTGTTTCAGTGGAGAGAGACAAAGCGCCGGGATAGATCAGATGGTGATGCGAGGCACCATAAACGATGGCCGGACAGACCAAAATCGGAATCTCCTGATTGGCCTGCGAGGCGGCAGCAATGGAGATATTTTCAGCGATTATGGAGTCTACATGTACGGGAAGATGAGGTCCATGTTGCTCTATCGCCGCCACAGGAAGAACGACGGTCGTTTCGGGCGCCCAATGTCCGATCTCTGTGCGGGTCAATTCGTGGAATCGCAAACTCCTAGGTCTCACGTTGGATATTTGTATTGGAAATACCTCCTTTACATATGTCTTAGTTCTATATTATACTTTTTTTAATAAAATTTGAAGTGTGTTTCAAAATAATGAACCAATTCTATTGGAGGTGCTTTTGTGGAAGAAACTCATAAGTTTTTAGCAGGATTAGGTTTGCCTACCGGAGATGTTCACCAACTTCCCAATTCTACTAAACGATTTCCAGATGGTGCCCAAGTCCGGATTGAAATACCAAGCGTAGAAGGTCCAAACGTACTTGCTGCAGTAATAGAGGCGTCAAAAGAGTATGAAGTGCCTATCCATCGTGTCTCTCAAGGAAGTGGTATCATGCTCTGTACCGATGCAGAAATCCGCGAGATGTTAGCGCTTGCAGCCGGTCACGGTATTGAGGTGAGCCTATTTGTAGGACCGCGCTCGACTTGGGATATAACGGCTGCTAGTCATACTCCGTCGGGTAAAGGTCAAGCTTTGCGCCATGAGGGGATGGATCAACTGGTTTATGCCTTGGAGGACATCAAGCGCGGCTGCCGACTGGGGCTTCGTGGTGTTTTGGTGGCTGACGAAGGTCTTCTCTTTATCGTAAACGAGATGAAGAAGGCAGGCCAGCTTCCTGCCGATTTAGTGGTTAAGGTTTCTGTATCCATGGGCGCCGCAAACCCGGTATCAATCAGACATCTCGAGGAGATGGGAGCGGGCACCTACAATGTACCCTCGTCACTTACACTTACGAGACTGGGAGCAATCCGCCAAGCTGTTAACATCCCACTTGACCTCTATGTGGAGTCTCCGGATGATTTTGGCGGTTCGATCCGCTTCTATGAAATTCCAGAAATCGTGCGCGTGGTATCCCCTGTCTATGTGAAATTCGGGCTACGTAATGCAGTTAATGTTTATCCGAGCGGTGTTCATATTGAGCAGATGGCCGTGGCTCAATGTCGGGAGAAGGTGCGGCGGGCTGCCATTGGCCTTGAAATTCTTCGCCGTTATTATCCAGAGGCTGTCATGTCCGAGATGGGTGCCAGCGATCTGGCTGTGCCTCAAATTTAACCGCCGAATGGGGGAAACTCAGTGTCTAACCGTTCTTTAGGTATTGGTATTATCGGTTGCGGCGATATTGTTATAGCACAGCACCTGCCGGCTCTGATGGAGAATCCAGCGGTTCGCTTGATAGCTGTTTGTGATGCAAACCCACAACGGGCTGAGAATGCCGCACTCAATTGCGGCGATGTCTATCATACGACAGATTACCAGCGCATTCTTGCCGATGCAAACGTGGACGCAGTTCTGGTCTGCACACCCCCTTGGGTAACACCCGGCATTACAATCGATGCGCTGAACGCCGGTAAGGATGTTCTGTGTGAGAAGCCAATGGCCACATCGGTTGCGGAGGCGGAGAAGATGGCGGCTGCCGAACGGCAAAGCGGGAGCTTGCTTCAGGTAGGATTTACATACCGGCACGGTCCGTTAATGGAAGCATTGCAAGGATGGGTTGCAAGAGGCCGGCTTGGTCGTCCTTTGCAATTCCGACTAGGTATTTTCGATGAACTTTTGGACCCTGAGGGTAATCCTGAGCATTACGAACGTATTTTAAACACGTTACACCATGGACCGCCCTGTATTCACGACGGCGCCCATGCAGCGGATTATTTGGCCTACTTAACGGGCTCGTCCCCTGTGCGTGTAGTCGCGTACGGATTGACCTCCCGACCTGAATTTCCTTCGCCCAATTATAATGTCGCCCATATTGAGTTTGCTAATGGCGATCGGGCAAAGTTGGAAATCGGCTGGTTTTACCCTCACCTGCCAAAAGGAGAATTCCATATCCTCGGACCAGGCGGAATGGCTTATTTAGACCGGATTAACAATGAAGCTGTTATAATTGAGGGAAAGATAACCGAGAGGGTGCAATTGTCAGAGGATAGAGCGCGGTCTTGCTTCCGGACGCAGCTTTCGAAGTTTACAGATTATATCCGGATGCGTCGTACCCCTGTACCTGGCAGTCGCGAAGGCATCGCAAGTCTTCGTCTCACTTTAGCTATCGCTGATGCGATGGCGACCGGGAACCCTGTGGAAATGAGACAGGAGGGGATAGTGTGAATATTGACGCTCATGTACAGATTGGTGAAGGACGCTACCACCGGGTAGTTCCGGAACGTATGCTGGAGCAGATGGACAGCTGCGGTATTCACCGAGCGTTGATCAGCCCGATCGATCGAGAGATGGCCGTTCATAATCGGGAAGGCAATGATCGGGTGCTTGCGCTTGCTAAGCGTTATCCGGACCGGTTTCTCGCATATGCAACAGCCAACCCTTGGTACGAAGGGGCGGCTGTTGCTGAGTTGGAGAGGGCATTGGGGGAGGGGGCGGCAGCAGTCAAGCTGCATCCGCCTCTGCAAGGATTTATGATCATGGAGTCATTGGTTCATCCGCTGATCGAAGTCGCTGCTCGTCATCGCGCACCGGTCTATGTTCACACTGGGACACCAGCTTATGCCTTGCCATTGCAGCTTACGGAGCTTGCTTTAACCTACCCAGAAGTTGCGTTTATAATGGGAAAGAACGGTAAGACTGACTTTTGGATCGATGCCTTTCCGGCGCTGGAAAGAGCATCGAATATTTTTGGGGATACTGCTCATGATTTTCCAGAGCGAGGTATGGCTCGCCTGTGCAAGGTCATTGGGCCTGAACGTATTATATTTTCCAGCAATCATCCTGTTTCCCGCATGTCTCTCGAGGTGGAAAAGGTCAGAGCTATCGATGTAACCGAAGCTGAAAAGGCAGCCATATTAGGCGGAAATATGGAGCGGCTGTTGGCCGCACGGTTCCGCTAATTCCTAAGGGTGGATTATAGAATGTCTGGAGGCATGATCATGAAGATCGACTTTCACGTACACCAGCCAGGAAGGTTAGGGGACGGCAACTATCCTTATCGTTCCGAGGACTATATCAAATTCATGGATAAGCATGGAATCGATATTAGCGTGATGCTTACGATAGACGGATTTTGGCAGGATCCGGTAGCCTGTAATGATTACCTCTCTGAATGGTGCGTCTCGTTTCCAGATCGGCTCGTGCCCTTCTGTACGGTAGATCCGCGAAAAGTCGGGGCTGACAAGGAAGTGGAGCGGTGCGTTACTAAACTTGGGATGAGAGGGGTTAAGTTTCATAATTGGCTGCAGGGATTCAGTCCACTAGAAACATTTATGGCACCTATCTGTGAGGCAGCTGAGGCTTTAGGAATTCCACTTTTCTTTCATGACGGTACGCCGCCTTACTCCTCGCCGTTGCAGATTGCTGAGCTGGCGGCACGTCACCCGAAGCTTAAAGTGATCCTCGGACATGCTGGGCTTCACGATCTCTGGCCAGAAGCAATTGCTGCGGGTAGACGACATCACAACGTCTTCTTATGCATGTGTGCGACGCCGCCCTTTGCCATGGAGCAAATCGTAGCGCAGGTCCCGCTGGAACAAATTGTGTTCGGGACGGACGGCGGGTTGTTTCATATAGCCGAGCAGCCTTATGTTGATTATCGTTTTCGTGAATTTGACGCGCTGGAAATACCCATGACAGTCAAGGATCGGATTCTAGGGTCAAACGCCCTTCGGCTATTAGGCAGACCCGTTGAAGAAAGGAGATGAAATTGTTGAAAATAACCCACATCGAAACGATCCCGGTACAAGTTCCTCTTCATCCGGAACGTGCCATTCGTTCAGGTCGCGGCAACCATTTGGTCTCGCCATTCTTATTGGTTAAAGTTCATACTAATGAAGGCTTCATAGGTTTGGGAGAGGTCTCCTGTACGCCAGGTTGGAGCGGTGAGGATCAAGTGACGGCAGAACATTTCATCCGAAATTTCCTTGCACCTCTAATCATCGGGGAAAACCCCTTAAACATTGAGGTATTGACGCAGCGCATTCAGAAACGAATCGCGCATAACACCTTTACCAAGGCAGCTTTAGAAATGGCTTTATGGGATATTCTTGGCAAAGTTGCCGGTCTCCCTGTCTATCGACTCTTGGGAGGGCAGGTAAGAGAATTCGTGCCTACCAAGTTTTCGGTCACTGGTGTAGAGCCAACTAAGGCCGCAGAGATTGCTGCATGGGCGGTGGAGCAAGGCTTTCGCAAGATGAAAGTGAAGGTAGGGACGGGACCTGAGTACGACGTTGCACGTGTCAAAGCGGTGCGGGAAGCAGTCGGTTCAGAAGTCAAATTGGGCGTAGACGCCAATGGCGGTTGGTCGTCCCGGGTGGCGATACAGACGATTCGCCGTTTGTATGATGAGGCAGGCATCTATTTCGCCGAGCAGCCGGTGCCGGCGCTGGATATGTCATGGCTCGCCGATGTACGGGGAAAAGTACCGGTTCCGATCATCGCAGACGAAAGCCTTAATTCGCTGCAGGATGCGATGGCTCTTGTACGAACAGGCGCTGCTGACGTTCTCTCTTTGTATATAGGCAAAGGCGGCGGCATCGGTCCTGCCCGCAAAACAGCCGCTGTTGCTGAGGCGGCAGGCATCACCTGCACGGTTGGCAGCAATCTAGAGCTCGGAATTGCCAGCGCGGCGATGATTCATCTCGCTATGGCGACACAAGGAATTGGAGCCGAAGAGTATCCGTGTGATATTCTTGGACCTTTTTTCTACGAAGACATGCTCCTGAAGGAGCCGCTTCCGATAAAAGGCGGAGAAGCGCGTCCGTTGGAACGGCCAGGACTAGGAGTAGAGCTCGACGAGCAAAAGGTGGAGCATTACAGGGTCCGTTAGCAAAGTTTGCAACGAATTTCACAGGATTGTGAAGTAGAATGGCAGATTGGGAGGGATATGCTTTGATAGATTACCATACGCATTTGGGGGAATCGAACCATTATAGTCCTGAATATTTGGCGGAAGGCTTTAAGATGCGTGGCAAACCCGTTCAGCGAACTACTCCGGATGAGCACTACGAGGAAATGAAGAAGGTTGATAAATGTATCGTGTTGGCCTTTCGCAGCCGTCACCTGGGATTTGAAGTACCTAACGAGTACGTAGCCGAGTATTGCCGTAGGGATCCGCAAAAGCTGATCGGTTTTGCCTGTGTGGATCCACACGACTACAATGCTTTGGATGAACTAAAGGATTGTGTGCAAAATCTGGGTCTAAGGGGGCTGAAAACTAGTCCCATTTACCAAGCCTACGATCCGATGGATGAGCGGATGCTACGAATTTACCGTTATTGCGAGGATAACAGGGTTCCGATTCTGACCCATCAAGGGACCACGTTCCCGCGACGGGCACCCATGCAATGGGCACACCCGGAACAGGTGGAGAAGATTGCATTGGCTTTCCCTGAGCTCAGAATCATCATTGCGCACCTTGGCCATCCGTGGGAAAGCGAGACCATTAGTGTAATCCGTAAGCATCCCCATGTTTACGCCGATGTCTCTGCGCTTTATTATCGACCCTGGCAGCTCTATAACTCCCTCACATTGGCTAAAGAATACGGGGTTTGGAAAAAATTAATCTTCGGAACGGATTACCCGATTTGCACCGTTGACGACTCGATAAAAGGACTTTGGAAATTGACGGAATACGCTCAAAAGATGCCTTTCCCAAGCTTTACACCCGAGGATATGAAGGCTCTCTTGAACAACGATATTTTGGCAGATCTAAATCTGGTGTAAATGCATGAAATGGAGGATGAGAGATGAACATGGGTAAACAGGAGTTGTGTTCAGATCGGGCGCCGGCTGCGGTAGGCGAGTACTCTCAGGGGCTGAGGGTCGGGGACTTCGTGTTCGTCTCAGGGCAGGTTGGGCGAGATCCGGCGACCGGAGAGCTAGCGGAGGGCATTGAGGCTCAAACGGCTCGTACTTTGGAAAATATTCTTGCTATTCTTGAAGCGGGGGGTGCAACGCTAAATGATGTGGTAAAATCTTCGGTTCATCTGAAGGACATGAACTTGTTTCAGTCGTTCAACCGGGTATATGGCACATACTTCACACCCCCCAAACCAGTAAGGACTACGGTAGGCAGTTTTCTGCCCAACGCACTTGTCGAGATTGATGTAATTGCGTATTCTCCATTGAATCAGCTGACAAACCGGAACGAGTGAATGGAGGGAACCCTTCTATGCCCCTGGCACTAACAAAGCAGTCTTTGGTAGAATCGTTCCGCCGATTAGGCATCCAAAACGGCACTCATCTCGTCATCCATAGCTCTCTTCGCAGTCTAGGATCAATCGATGGCGGCGCAGAGACTGTTCTTGACGCGCTACTGGAGTGCATAGGGAAAAATGGTTTGTTGATGGGACCTACTTTCACGTACAATAATGATATCTTTGACCCTGAAGCGACACCGGGCAGAACCGGCATGTTAAACGAGGTTTTACGGATGCGCCGCGACGCCGTTCGTTCCCACCACCCTACCCATTCGGTGGCGGCAATCGGTAAGGATGCCGCGAAATTCTGCGATGGACATCACGAAGTTCCGGGGCTAGGCATTGATAGTCCTATGGACAGAATGGCTAAGGCGGGCGGCGGTATTCTGCTGCTGGGTGTAGGTCATACGAGCAATTCTACGGTACATGTGGGTGAATCTTATGCTCATGTCCCTTATTTGGATATTCCCTTTAATCCCGGCTGGCCCAGTCTTATTCCAATCGTGGGAGCCATTCAACGGGAAGTAAACATAACTGAATACCCTGGCTGCAGCCGCGCTTTCGGAGTCATCGAAGCTTCTCTTCGTATGCGTGGAGTAATTCGAGACGGTTTGATCGGAAAGGGGCTTGTGCAGTGGATGGCCGGGCAGGATGTGATCTCCGCTGTCACGGACTTGCTAGAGCGAAACGCCGCGGAATTGCTTTGCAGCGATCCAGACTGTTATCGTTGCAGCCAGGGCCGTAAACGACTAAGGTAAGTTTAAGGAATGGAGTGGAAAATTAAACAATGAATAAACGGGAATCTAAATCCCAATTGATCCCCAATGTTGACCGGGCATTCAAGATTCTAGAGCTGTTGAGCGAATCCCCTCATGGGATGCGCTTTGCCGATATCTACGAGCATCTGTCACTGGCCAAAAGCAGCGCTTTTGTTCTTTTGGAGAACCTGGAGATGAAGGGATACGTCGAAAAAACCCCCGAAGGCAATTTTCGTGCCACGCTGCGGCTTTTTCAAATCGGCAGCCGTGTTCTGAACAATTTGGACATTCGGTCCACAGCGCTCCCGTATATGATCGCCCTTCGAGATGAAATTCGTTTACCGGTTCATTTGGCCATGCTGGACGGCACGGATATTGTTTATTTGGAGAAGGTAGAAGGCACAGGCTTTATCAAGTTCGACACTTACGTCGGTAAGCGGGCGTCGGTACACATGACCTCCGTCGGGAAAGCAATCGCGGCCTTCCTGACTGATCAACAGGTTGATGAGATTATCACTGCCCGAGGTCTAGGGGGTGGAACCGATAAAGCAATTACTACAAAGGCAGAGTTCAAGGCTGTGCTGCAAACTGTTCGTGAGATGGGGTACGCGCTAGAGGACGAGGAAGAGGTGCTGGGTGTACGGTGTATCGGCGCGCCGATTCGGAACCACTTAGGTGAGGTGGCGGCTTCGATTAGCATCATCGGCTTGCACCGGGAACTGCCGGTCACCCGCATTCCGGAGTTCGGCAAGAAGGTAATGGAGATAGCTGAGCGGATTTCATCGGCTCTCGGCTGTCCGCCGCTGCAATCTTAAGTAGAAGTTTATCATAGGGTCCGTCTATCGGAGATCGTATGCTGGAACGGACGATCCGAACATTTACCATATGGATCGAATCGAGGACATGACAGCATCGCGGTTTTTCGCTTAGCCCTTCTCTGTGCGATGCGCCTGATCATACACAATACAGGCGGAAAATCGCCTGTTTTATTTGCATTGACTCTGGACGAACGGTTCTTAGAACTTTTCGCTAATTAAGATTTCGATTCGATTGTCACGCTGGAAGTCGATCCGGTTATTACTGGCAAACGTAAGATGGTAGTGATAACGTTTATGGTTAAACCGACTTGTATATGGATGAGCAGGGAGGATGAGCTAAATGAAGTTGGGTTTTGCTGAACGTATTGTCACGCCCCCCGTTGGCACTTGGTTAGGGGGCTTTTCGAGTCGGACGGAGCCTTCGCAAGGAGTTCGGGACGATCTTCGCGCCCAAGCGGCATGGCTGCAAAGCTCGGACTTCGAACATGTCCTGGTCGTATTGGATCAAGTCGGGATTACTCAAGGATGGACTGATGCTTTGCAGAAACGGCTTTTCGAGGCTTGGGGGCTTAACGCCGATCAGGTGCTTGTCCATTGGACCCATACCCACTGCGCACCGCTCTATAGGGAACCAACGCCGGGCTTTGAACACGCAGTGTTCTCCACGATTTATTTCGAAACGCTGCTCGAAGATGTCCTAGAGGTGTGCCGAATGGCCAAAGAGAATCTAGAGCCCGTAATGTTTTCATTCGGAAGCGGTAGCTGTGACCTGGCAGTTTCGCGACGCCTGATCGTAGATGGCGTAAATCAGTTCGCCGCGAACCCGTTTGCGGTGGTGGATCATGAGGTGCCCGTACTTGCCGCCATCCGTCCCGATGGAAGCAGTAAACTCATTTTGTTCAGCTATGGCTGTCATCCTACCATGACGAACAATTTGCTTTTCTCGGCAGAATATCCCGGAGTTGCGCGCCGAGTAATCGAATCCCGTATATCGGGTGTCCGGGTTATGTTCCTTCAAGGCTGCGGCGCCGATGCGGTGGTCGGTGTCCATAGCAGCGAGAAGCAACGCTACCTTCTGGACGACCAATGGGAGGATATGGAGGCAGCCGGTCGCATTCTTGCCTGGAAGGTGCTTCTTATATTGGCGCATCAAATGGAACCCGTATCAGGCAATTCCTTATCCAGTTCCACCATTTCTCGCAATCTCTCTTTTGAACATTTCCCTGGCCGTACTGAACTTGAGGAGCATGCAAACGGCGCACATCTCGGCGACGCCCGGTGGGCGCGCTATCAGCTGCAGCGATTTCAGGATGAACCTGTTTGGCCCCGAGGCGTAGAAGCCCGATTTCATGGACTTCGGATTGGCGACGTCTATATCGTGGGACATCCGGGAGAAGTGACGTCCGCTTACGGCCTTCGCCTGAAGGAACGTCATCCGCGTATGAAGCTGATCACCCTAGGGTATTGCCATTCCCAAATCGGCTATATCCCGCGCCGGTCGATGTACGACGAAGGAGGATATGAGGTGGATGCATGGCGAACATGGGGTTATCCATCGCGTTGGGACCGGAGCATCGAGCAATTATTTGAGTCAACCGCGGAAGCTGTAATATCCCGGTTGCTGTAAGCAGAGTGATAGAAAAAAATGTGAAAATTAACCTATTCCCGACGAATATAAATAAACAACAATTGTAATTATTAAATGTCAGATGACAAGAACAATATCGCATTACAAGCCGCTTATATGGCGGTTTTTTTAATTTATGAGGATGGTGGAATTACTTCATTTCTAGTTAGCTGGTAGCCGATCATAAATTCGGTGGAGTCCTCTAGCCGCTAAGACTTTTGTGGAGGGCATAATGCTGTTACTGATTATGACTGCGTGTGCCAATCCTTTAGCAAATTCGATTAGATCTTTGGGGACGACTTTCTACTAAAAGAAGTTACGTGAACGGATTTTTTGTACCGTAAAATGAAGCATGTACAATGAACTAGGGATGGCCGAGGGGGTCGTCCCTTTTTTCTATCTTTTATATTTATTTATAAAATGACATGCTTCTGCAATTTCACCCATACCTCAAAATAAGAGGGAGATTTATGATATGGGGTGAAAGTGTTTGATTAGAGGAGGGGAGAAAATCACCGTGAAAAGCTTATTTGTGGCGTGGCGGTCTTATGGTTTGTATAGGCAGCATTAAAGAGTGGGCGATATTCTTCAAGTAAGCTGCGATTTCATCTGGGTTATGCCGAATGGTGTTGCCGAAATTGGTTTAAGATCTAGCTTCAATTACTATTATACGAGGAGGGTTTATCGTGAGGAGAGGTTACACTCGTAAGGTACTTAGTATTGTCATGGCAATTGCCATTGTAATGACGATGGTCATACCAGTCTCGGCACATAGTAGTATTTCGGGCGAAGATGGCATAACAAAGCATATCCAGCAAGCAGTTATGAACACTTCGAACTCCTCCGCTACTAACCCCATTTTATATTGTCATCGACATTGGAACCTCAATCTTCTCCACTAAACCAGCTGCCAGCTGAACAAAAATGAATTGAATTATAAAAAACCATAATTCAATAGCAAAAACCATATTCTTGATAGCTATTTTTTTTTATTCTTTATTGTATAGGGAAGAGAAAGGAGATGCATCGATAGAGAATCCCCCTCCATATCGTGGAACCTTTGCGATAACGACGCCAAAAGATACCCGGAAGCGACCATGCGCTGGGTGGATTATTTGTATTCGAAATCTCTCGAACTATAAGATTAGTAAGATGAAAACGCGCCTATGTGTAAGATTATCAGGTTACCTATGAGATTGGAAGAATGGCCAATTAAATCTTTTAACGGAGGAGAATCGGTATGGATAAGAAAAACATGCATCGTTCTCTTGCTATCAGCTTTACGCTAGCTCTGGTGCTAGGGGCTTGCAGCAATAATGATGCTATTCCTCAGGGAAGTGAGTCACCCGGTACGAATCAGGCACCGGTCGATATATCGTTTTTGATGCGAGACGGATCTATCCCTTATGCGGTGGAAGCAAAAAAAGACGACCCCTATTTTAAAGAAATGTCCCGATTATTTAGTAAATGGGTTGGCGGCCCGCATAATATCACATTTGACTTTATCACGGGTGATTATGACCCGCAGTTGAAGCTAAGGCTTGCTTCCGGCGACTATCCGGATATCATACACACGACTGCTATCGATAGTCCGGCCCACCCTACGGCGGTGCAGGATGGAATTTTCCTGCCACTTAATGACCTTCTCGACAAATATGGACAAAACATTAAGAAAGCGCTTCCTCCCGAAATTTGGAAAAGCAACAAGTTAAGCAAGGACGGCAAGATTTATGCGTTGCCTAAAATGGCCCCGTTGCCCAGCATCTTGGTCATATACGTCAGAAAAGACTGGCTCGACAAGTTGGGGATGAAGGCGCCCGTCACGCTCGATGACTATTTGGCCTATTTCGATGCAGTTAAAACACACGATCTGAACGGCAACGGACAAAACGACGAGATTCCGTTCTCGGTGCGGAAGGACCTGTCTTACGGTGGTTCGTTCTTCGGTTATTTCGGCGTGTATCCTTCCTCTTGGAAGTATGAGAACGGTCAAATGTTGCCGGAAATGATCATGCCTCAGATGAAGGATGCCATCAATTTCTACAAAATGCTATATGAAAAAGGGTACATCAACAAAGACATGTTTACCAAAACACGGGATGAATGGGCTGCCGACATTCATGCTGATAAGGTCGGCATGTGGATGCACGAAATTCCAAGCGCCAGCACGGATTGGGACCCTTCCACCTTCGCGAACAAAAACGCAACACTTGATGTTCTTGGGGGTCCCCAGAGAACGGACGGTAAGGTATATTTGACGCCGGTCAATCAAGGCTTCGCCAACGTCATGACGATTTCCGCCAAAACAAAGCACCCGGAGGACGTCATGAAATTTTTCGATTGGGCATGGTCCGACGACAAAGATAAAGATACGTTCTTCTCCTTCGGAATCAAAGAAAAAAATTACACGGTGGCCAACGACCAGATCAACTGGAGCGCGAATTCTTCTGAAAATACTACTAAAGGTGTTTCGGCCTTCTATCAAGTCCAAATGAGTCCGAGCAAGGGCTACAGCATGTCTCCACTCATCATTGAGAAAAATAAAAATGCAGCTATGCTGAAGAAGGGAATTCAACTCACTCAGACGAACACGATGCCCGACGACGGTGAGTTTATGCTGCTTCTGGATGCTTATAAAGCACACCCAGAGCTATCGCCTCTGCTCACGGGAAGTCTGTTCTTGGATATGTTCTCGAAGGTCGTAACCGGAAAACAACCGATTGACAGCGCGTTCGACAAGTTCGTCTCCGACTGGAAATCCCGCGGTGGCAACGATGCAATGAAGCAGGCAACCGATTGGTACAATAGCGTTAACAAAAAATAAGGCTCTTTAACACCGTGAAGGAGGTAAGCGCAATGTGGAGAAAAATTCACAACCATCCGACTGTAGCCTTGTTAGTTCTAGCGCTTCCCGGTTTGATCTGCATGATCTTGTTCAAATACGTGCCGCTGTTTGGCAATGTCATCGTTTTTCAAAACTACGATATGTTTAAAGGCATCGCCGGCAGTCGTTGGGTAGGGCTTGCTCATTTTCACGAGCTGCTTGTGTACCCCGATTTTCTCAAAATATTGCGGAATACTGTCATAGTTCATCTGTATTCGATCGTATTCGGGTTCCCGGCTCCGCTTCTGCTGTCACTGCTGCTCAACGAAATTCGCCAAATGTGGTTCAAGCGGCCCGTGCAAACCTTCTTGTATTTGCCGCATTTTCTGTCGTGGGTCATTGTGGGAGGCATTTTTCTGAATTTGCTCAGCACAGACGGTGTGGCCAACCAAATCCTGGCATGGTTCGGGATCAAACCGAGCGACTTCATAACCGAACCTGCTTACTTCCGTAGTCTCATTGTATCGATCGGCATTTGGAAGGAGGTCGGTTGGGGAATGATTGTTTATTTAGCGGCCATCGCCGGAATCAATCCGAACCTTTATGAAGCAGCAACTGTGGACGGTGCTAGCCGCTGGAGGCAAATGTGGCATATTACCTTGCCTGGCCTGCTGCCCGCCATTGTCGTTCTATTCCTCCTAAGAATCGGCCACATGCTTGATTCAAATGTGGAACAGATGCTCGTATTTCTTAACCCGCTTGTGCGTGACGTCGGGGAAGTTATAGACACATATGTTTACAGGGCCGGCTTATTGAACGGGCAATTCAGCTATACGACAGCCATCGGAGTGTTTAAATCGGTTGTCGGACTTACACTCATTCTTGGCTTGAACAGGCTCAGCCGTAAGCTGACCGGTGAGAGTATATATTAGAGGGGGACGAGGAAATGCCGGTTTATCGTTCCGAACGTCTGTTTCAGTTGATAAACGGACTATTTTTCATCCTTGTTGCAGTTGCGATGCTTGCACCCCTTGTCCACTTGGCGGCTATTTCGCTCAGCTCAGCCGATTTTTCCAATGCGCACAAGGTGTATTTTTGGCCACGCGGGTTCAATTTAAATGTATACCAAGATGTCTTTCAACAATCACGGCTATGGCGCGCGATGGGAGTCAGCGTATATATCACGGTATTTGGTACGCTTATTTCCCTTTACATTACTTCGGCGTTGGGGTACGCCTTAACAAGACCGAAGATGCGTGGTAGAAAAGTGATTCTAAGGGCATTGATTGTAACCTTTATCTTTTCAATTCCTCTTATTCCGTTTTACCTCGTTGTTCGCACAGTCGGAATGGAAAACTCGTTATGGGCTTTGATGATTCCCGGTGCGCTCAGTGTGTTTAATACGCTGATCGTCAAAACGTTCTTTCAGGGAATCTCGAGCGAATTATTTGATGCCGCACAGATAGATGGATGCAGCGAGTACGGTATGTTCTTCCGCATTGCCGTGCCGATGTCGCTACCGGCCATTGCCACAATCGGGTTGTTTCATGCGGTGGATCAATGGAACTCTTATTTTTATGCGTTAATTTTTTTGCATTCCAAAGCAAAATATCCGATTCAGGTTATTCTGAAATCCATGGTCATGGACGGCAGCTCCGGCGTTGAATCGGATTCGCTGGTTCTTTTCTACAGTCCAGAGCAGCTGAAGGCGGGGATCGTACTATTCGCAACAATACCGATATTGATCGTCTACCCGTTTTTGCAGAAATATTTCGTCAAAGGTGCTATGCTGGGCTCCTTAAAGGAATAAATCATTCGGCGGTCAAGCTGAAAGGAGAAGGCTGCTGAGGGATCAGCAGCCTTCTCCGCTAACGGACAGCATTTTGTGAGTAACATTTCGAGTATATTTAGCAACTAGCTAGGAGGTGGCAGAGCCCTTCAATGGTAGAATAAGCTTAATTACAAATGTGAGGAGTATAGTTGTATGCATATTCAATTGCAGAATATTACTGAAGAAAGCTTTGCCCCATATGGTACGATTATTGCGCTTAATCCCGATTCAACAGAAAGATTCCAAGTTGTATTAGCTGAGGAGGATGTTCCAGGCTGGCGAATTGCCGTTTCCAACTTGACGAACAAACGTACGGTGAAATCACTCGGAATGCATCCCAATACAAGAGAATCGTTTGAACCCTTATGTGGGATTGCTGTCATTGTTGTAGCAACGAAGGATGAGCCCGACAAAATACAATCCTTCTTATTGGATAAACCGATTTGTTTGTTTAAGGATACTTGGCATCAGCTTATAGCACTATCCGAAATCGCTTCCGTTAAAATTATTGAAAATGCCAACGATATCGAGTCCAATGGTCATATCTTGGCGCAAGAATTTAAGGTTGGCTTGATCGGCGAGTAGAGGACTTGTTAGAAGTAGTGCTCTGAAAATGGTTCCGTTTTAGAGTAGAAACATTATCGGGTTCTCGAGATGCCATTTGCCTACCGGGAAATAACAGTGTCGGAGCTTGCTTTGGAGCAGCTCCTTTTTTTGATTTCATTGACGGGCAGGTAAGTTTAATAAAATTCAGGCTAAAAGTCGGAAAGGGGCAGGTAAGTAATGGGTTCGAGAATTATTGGGGATCATTGGGGCATTTCAAATGTTCACACCGGCTATGATTATTACGCAGGGCGGACCTATGAACTCTACCTATGTTTGCCCTAAATTTGTATGAACGCGCTTTTAGCCAACTGCAAATGGGATATGCCTCCAGTCTTGCATGGATTATGTTACTCATTATCGCAGCTTCAACTTCGATCATTTTTCTATCATCCAAGTACTGGGTGTTCTATGAATCTGAAAAGGGGCATGGGACACTAGACTTTTTCGCAGAAACAAACTTGTCATTTCTTCTTGTTGATGGCAGGACTTTTGTTTACGACGGTCATTTCCTCCAGCTTGGTTGCTTTCGGATTTGCCTGGTTATAGTTTCGGCTGTGAAACTTCTGGTTCGCGCAGGGAATGCTTTCTTGATCGGCAATTTTGCCGTGGATAGCGACGGCTGTCTGGCGAAAGAACCGCAGACGCTCAGCTTTGGAGATTGGTGCATGTCGGATTTAGTAACAAAACTATGGGACAACGCGAATGGATTCCGATCCTCTTTGCAGCGGATAGGCTTTGATATGGAGGCGAGTGGCGTGAAATAATTTTCTCCTACTCTGTGACCGTTTAGTTTAATTTCATAGAGCCCTAAGCTAGTCGCATAAATTCGGGCACTCTTCACTGTGGAGTGTACTTTAAACGCATGTCTGAACAACGGACAATGTTCACTTTCCATGGGGAATTGCTTGGTTGGAGCGCTGATCCATTCAGCTTTCCAATCACCTGGTTGCAGCAAGCCCATTTCCCAAAAAGCAGTCACAGACCAATCTGACGATTCATCTTGATCACTCCAAACCCGTACTTGATAATAATAACGCTGACGCGATTTTAAAGTTAATCCCTTTAATGCAACATGAGTGGATTGCTCCGATTGTACCTTGCCGGAATTCCAAAGTATGCTAGCGAATTCAGCCCCCGTTGAAATCCGAATCTGATAAGCAGATTGCAGCCACGATCTCGTATCAGTTTGAATTTGCCAGCTAATTCGCGGTTGCCCAACATCGATACCGATTGGATTCTCCATATACTCACAACGCAGCTTATTGACAATAGACATCCTATTTGCCCGCCTTTCAAAGATAGATAGTAAATATACCTTTCGTTCCATTTCATTTATAATTATATTAAATATCTTGTTCAATTATCTTGGTATAAAAGACATTTCATATAGGTAAAAGCGACATTATTCAGATTGGAGCTCTAAAAATGAAGCCTCCGAAACATATACTAAAAGAGGATCACTTTTTTTCAAGTAATTTGATGCTTTTGGTCAATCGAGCTACAGAAACCTTTAACTTACCGCTGCATTCCCATGAATTCATTGAGTTGGCTTATGTTGCTGAAGGGAAGGGCTTTCATTATATTGAAGACGAAATTCAACGCGTACATAAGGGCCAACTATATGTTATTCCCATGGGAGTTACTCATGTTTTTCGCCCCACTTCCACGGATGCATTAAAAGATCCGCTCATTGTCTATAACTGTATATTTACTCAGCAGCTCATCGATCGCTTAATTAGCTTTGTAACGGATGAGCCAATCATTGCTTATATGGAAGGGTTAAAAGAAGAGACGCTCACCTTTCATTCAGTTTTCGACTCCGATGCTGTGATTGATCATATATTTCTTTCTCTTTATCGGGAATATTCTTTGACGCTTAGCGGTACTTCTACCTATTTGAATACCCTTTTACTGCAGTTGATTGTAACCATTTATCGATTGAAAAATGATGTATATGATAAAATGCTTAGTAAACGAACCCACTTTCTTCAGGTTCTTAATTATATAGAACAAAAATATGCAGAGGATATCACACTATCCCATTTGTCCGATATGTTTCAATGGAGCGAACGCCATTTTCAACGTTTATTTAAACAGCACACGGGCCAAACCTTCAATCGTTATCTTCAAAACTTACGAATCCAAAAAAGCTGCGAACAACTACGCGGTTCGCAGCTCGCAATCAGTAGAATTGCCGAGGCGGTAGGGTATAAAGATATCAATTCATTTATTGCACGATTTAAAAAAATTGTCGGAAAAACACCGAGCAGTTATCGCCAGAGTGGCTCTAATTAAAGGAATTGCTGGAAACAGCTGAACTGAAAGTCGAGGATCATTTTTACAGCCATGGCTGTCGTTCTTATATATGAAAATCATCCTAACATTGTATTATCCGAAGAATTTTACGTTGCTTCGTGTTCACAACCTCAAATTATTGACCAATCCAGTCTTATTGAAATTCAAGCTTCTACTTCAGAAGAGATCGCGGCTTCAATCCAAGATTTGTATTCATTGTCTGAAAGATTATTTGAATTATCTAAGCGTTTCTAAGTAACAACGTTATTGCTATTGGTTGATTTGTTAAAGTTAGCTTTCCAAGAAATTCTTTTGCTCACCGAACAACAATTCCAGGAAATCTCCGATAAGTTTACAGCGATGTTTGTCCAAGTTTTATAAGGGTTTATTAGTATTTCAGGGTGAGAATGTTGATTTAGTCATAAAGAAGTCCCTATCCTTTCAAAGGGTGGGGACTATTTGACGTTTCGTTAATACTCAAATCAAAGAATAATTAAAATCGGTTACCGTTCCTTCGGCTAGCTTTCTGACAGTTCCAAAGAATTATTATTGGAATTAATTACGGGGACTCCTCCGACTATGGAGTTATTTGGGAAGTTTATGACTCGCAGAACAATGTGGAGGAGCTTGCATTGATGCGGTCCTTTTGATTTCCTTGAATTAACGGGGGGCCTTTGAACGAATGCTCTTTAGATCATAATAAAGTAATGCAAAGTTCGTTTAAGAAGGTTTATCCGCTCGTGCAACACATTTGAGATTGAGTTCATTGAATAAGAAAGAAGCCCGGAACATCAAGATTTCCGGGCTTTTCTATTCTCTTTTATTCGATAGGCTTTATAACTTCAGCAAATCTTCGAATGCCCTCCTCAATCATGTGATCATCAACTCGACTGTAGGTGAACCTCATGTACCGATCATTTGAACCAAGCGTGCTTCCTGGAGCGAATACGATTCCGTTCTTGACACATTCTTTGAACAAATGCTGTTCGTTCAATTCCTCCTTCAGCTTGCACCAGAGATGTATCCCGCCGCTTGGAATCCCATACTCGATATTGTCTTTAAATGCAGATTGCAAAGCATGTAAAGTTATATCTCGCTTTCGTTTCAACCCGATTCGCAAGTGCTGGATGTGCGTTTCAAAGCTTTCGGAGGAAAGTAGTTGCGCGGCTATCCATTGCGGATAGTTCGGGTGGCCAAAATCAATCTGTTGTTTAGCGTCAGTCAAACGTTGAATCACGGCTTGAGGTCCTACAATCCAGCCGATTCGCAGTCCTGAGGAGATAATTTTGGACAATGAACTGATATAGAGAACTGAACCGTCTTGATCCATGGATTTTAACGAGCGTATGGGCTCATTGTCATATCCAGTAACACTATAGGGATCGTCTTCAACGACCGCAATTCCGTATTGGGTTGAAATTTCCAATACCTTTTTCCGTCTTTCATAGGACATCGTATTCCCTGTTGGATTCTGGAAAATGGGGTTTAGGAAGACCATCTTAATTCTGTGTTTTTTGTATAAAGAAACAATTTGCTCAGGGTCTATTCCTTCTTCTTCGATCGGCAGAAGAAATGTTTTGAGACCGGCAGATTGGAAGATAGGCAGGGAATAGGCATAAGATGGGTCTTCTATAGCAACGGAATCTCCCGGCTTGAGAAGACACTGGATAATCAAATGCAGAGCTTGTTGGGCACCGGAGGTAATTAATATTGATGAGGCATTCGTTTCTACGTTTCGATAGGTCTTGAGGTGAGAAGTGATCGCTTCCCGCAATTTCATATTCCCCTGCATATGTTCATAGCCTAAGAATTCACTGATTTCCATAGAATTGTGAACCTCTTGCATCAATCGAATCGGGAGCAAATCGGGGCTTAGTTCGCCAATAGCAAAGTTGATATGATGATCGCCCGATTGGATGATTTTATATATCTGCTGATTCAAAGGATTATTCGATTGAAATACCCCGCTTTTCACATACTCTTCCCAGTTTGGAATGCGTTTGAAGGTACCTCCTGCTTTATTGTCGATGCTGACTACGGTACCAATCCCTTTGACCCGTTTAACGAGTCCGATCGCGTATAGTTCATCGTAAGAAGAAACGATCGTACTGCGGTTAACATGAAGTTCTGCAGCCAAATGGCGTTCAGAGGGTAAGGTGCTGCCAGAAGGGTATTCGCCGTTCATAATTCGAGATTCCATATAATTCGAGATTTGCTTATAAACAGGGATTCCGTTTGTTTTGTTTGGTAACCAACTCATCATACACCTCCAAACAATTCTTATATATGTCATATTAACTCACATAATCGTATGTATCAATGTTTTTCTAAAGGGTAAATAAGTGGATGGATGATGAGAATAGCAGTGGATGGCAAAAAAAAACGTAGGGTGGATGGGGTAGGCGATCGATTCTTTCGATATGATATGGCATATAACGTAACATTAATTGTTGAAAGAGACGCAAATGTAATGAAAAGTAACATAACCAAGAGGAGGGGCAGAATGAACCCTACAAAGCAAATCAAAAGTGTGGATGACACATCATCTTTTCAAGACGATGCAAGCTGGTTAGTAGATCTTCAGAATAAAGGTTTACGTACTTCCGGATTAATTGAGGGAGGAAGACGCGGGGGAGCAGGTCCTTCTGATGATCGTGCATTTATGCTGGGAGATCAAGCCGTCATGCTTCCGACTCTAAATGGTCCTGCTGAACATTCCCCTTATTCCTTAGTACAAACACAATCTGGACTTTCCTTGCAGTATGAGGGTAGAACACTCATGTATGTGGATCCGATCGCGAGACCTCGCTTTTATGATCTCAAGACTAAAGATGGTGTCCCTTACAATCACATTGCAGTGCTGCACGGAGCTGATGTCTTGGCGAGCACGGTCATTCAAAGCTGTATTCGCTGGGCTCCTAGCGGGCGGTGTAAGTTTTGCGCCATTGGACAGTCGCTTGAAGCGGGAAATACAGTTGCCATGAAAACACCCGAGCAGCTTGCAGAAGTCGTACAGGCTGCGGAAAAGCTAGATGGCATTAAACATATTACGTTAACGACAGGCACACCGAATGAGATCGATCGGGGTGCACTCTATTTGGCAGAATGCGTAAGAGCGATTCGCATGGTTAGCAAGCTTCCCATACAAGTTCAATGTGAGCCCCCTACGGATGATAGCTTATATCAATTCCTTAAAGAAGCGGGAGCAGACACGATCGGGCTTCATGTGGAATCGTTCGATGAAGATGTGCGGCGCAAGATGATGCCCTCTAAATCCAGCGTTACCTTAGAAACCTATTACACAGCATTCGAGAAGGCTGTAGCGGTATTTGGCCGCAATCAGGTAAGTACCTATGTCATCTTGGGTATGGGTGAAAATATGGAGAAAACGTTAGAAGGATGCAAGCGCGCCGCCGAGCTTGGCGTTTACCCATTTGTCGTTCCATTACGGCCGCTTCGCGGAACGATGCTGGAAGACTCGCCGCCACCTTCCAGTGAATACATGGAGACGATGTACCGGCATGTTGCCGATATTCTTGCAGATGAAAGCTTATCTTCATCAGGCAGCAGTGCGGGGTGTGCAAAATGTGGAGCTTGCTCTGCCCTTCCTTCTTTCGAGAAGATAGCTCAAACGGGGAGTTGAGGAATGAAAAATTATGAGATTCGCATCGCTGGAACGGAAATAGAAACACAAGCTTCCCTAGTGCTGCGTCGGCAAGTGTTCGTTGAGGAGCAGCAGCTGTTTGAAGAGAGTGATGCGGATGAGAACGATTCTTCGTCGATCACGATCAATATTTGGAAGCAGGGGACCATCCTTGTAGGAACAGTAAGATGTTATCCGGATCGGAACACTCCCTCTTTATGGTGGGGGGGGAGGCTTGCGGTTCATGAACAGTACCGGATTCGAGGAATAGGTGTTTACCTGATTGAGGCTGCGGTTGAGCAAATGAAGCAGCGGCAAGTCCCTTGTTTCAGGGCTCAGGTGCAGGAGCAGAATGTTCAATTATTTGAAAAGTTGGGATGGACCAAAGTGGGGGCGCCAACGTTTGCTCAAGGACTTCCACATCAAATCATGGAGGCGAATTTACATGTGCATGATGCACGGAAACATAAACAAAGTAGCAGGATCTGATTCTATGTCTGCATGCGGTCATGAGCCGGGTCCTGAACACGAGATCCCGCTAACAATGGGCTTTGGAAGACGTGTATTCAGCGTGCACAATCATGTTGGCGATTTGCCGCCTTGGCCTTTTTACGAATCTGAGGTGCCTATTTCTCCGGCTGAACCGGGTCCGATGACAACCGAAGAATTAAATCATTTTATGAAATGCCGTGGTATCGAAAAGACGTTGATTATTCCTAACTATGGCATTCCTGTTCAGGCACAGCCCTTTTCACATAACAAGAGAGTCGTTCAGCTGTGCCAAGATGGAGCAGGGGAAGTAGCGGGAGCGCTTTGGGTTTCAGGTCTACCACAGAATAGGGATTTGACAGATGAAGCTCTTCAGCTCATTCATGAACCAGGAATTCGGGCACTTAAGATGAGCTATCTACTTGGTGGAACAGCAGATCCCCGCAAATGGGATGAGCCTACGCTTAGACAACATGAGAAGATTTTCCAAGCTGCCATGGAGAAGGATATTTCCATTCACTTTCATACGAGTCCAGGAGGTGGGTCTGATATATTGGGATTTTTCGAACTGATTAAGCGTTGGGGTAAAGATATGAAAATCCATCTGGTACATATGGGTGGGGGCGTTAGCGGCCATATTCGTCTGCTTTCCCAGTGGAAGGACCTCATCGAAGGCGGTTATCAAGTTTATCTCGATACGAGCTGGGCGATTGGTTTTGCCGTAAGGAATCTCCTTCAAGAAGTTGATAAGACCGGTATTGGCGCTGATCGCATTATGTTTGGCTGTGATGAACCATGGAGTGATTATGAAAGCGAATTTTGGAAAATCCAAGGCGCTCGAATCTCTGACGAAATTAAAGAAAGAATTTTCTGGGGCAACGCGCAAGAGCAATACTTTACGAAGTTGGCATAGGGGTTAACCCTCTTAACCATATAAAAATTAAAAATTGGAAGGAAGATGAACAATGGCACAATTTACAGAACTTGAAATTCAATCAATGAACGAGATTCCACACCCGTCTTTACCGAATGGCACAAAACTTTATGGAGGCACAAAGATATTCCCCGACTACAAAGCAAATCCTGGTGAAAAGTTTCTTGCTATTATCCATGGTATTGCACATGAATCATCTTTATCTTATGTAGCGATTCTGCAAGCGACCCGTGCTCAGCGCAAGGGTTATGAAACGGCTATTTATTTCTACGGCACTGGTGCCATTAATGCACTTGCAACAAGAGGGTTTCCAACAGTAGGTCAAGCTGCATTCGGGGGGCAAATGAATATAAATGATGGTTTGGCAACGTTCATCAAAGAAGGCGGAAAAGTGTATGTATGCCGATTCGGTCTTGGGCTCCATGGACTTCGTGAAGAAGATTTGATAGAAGGTACCATACCCGCACATCCTCTTGATCTGCAGGATTGTTTAATCGAATATTCGCGTGCAGGCGCATTTATTTTAAGTACATTCCAAATCTAATCGGTAATCCTATACAAATAAAGAATAGGTGAGTGAATATGACTATTTATTTGGGTCACGGGTCGTCCATGCGACCCGATAATTTCTTAGTTACCGCGGAATTGATTCCGCCCCGCAATTGGAATCCTCGTCCACTCGTTGAACAGGCGGTGCGCTATAGAGGATATGTAGATGCCGTCGATCTCAGCGATAACTTGCTCGCCATTGCGCGTTTATCCCCCGTAGTCGGAGCTTTCTTCGTCCGTCAAGTCGGTGTTGAGCCGATCGTACAAATTAACCTGAGGGATCGCAACCGAATGGGGATTCAAAGTGATTTGTTGGGTCTTGCAGCGCTAGGTGTTAAAAACATTACAATTCTTGGCGGTTACCCAGCTAAAGTGGGGACTGAACCCAACGCTAAAGAAGTGTACGATCTGGAAACGATGGAGTTAGTACGATACGTCCGTAAGATGGTCGACGAAGGTAAGCTGTTTGACGGTACCCAAATGGAGGAAGCGCCAAAGTTTACAATTGGCACGGTTGAAAATATCGCTGGCAAGCCGATCAAAGAGCTAATCGACCGCCTTGAATCGAAGGTGGACAATGGCACTAACTTTGTTAGGACCCAGTTGGTGTTCGATATGGATTTGATCGAAGAGTGGATGGCTGAAGCTCGCCGACGCGGACTTCACGAAAGAGCCTCGATAATGGCAAGTGTACTGCCGCTGAGAAATGCTGATCATGTGAACACCGCGTTAAAAATACCGGGCATAGTCATACCCGAATCGTTCCATGCTAGACTTGCTGCCTCCGATTCTAAGGATGAAGGAATTGCCATTGCAGCAGAATTGATCACTCAGCTTCGCCGTATTGAAGGCATTAAAGGCGTCCATATCCGTCCGATCGGCGGCGCAGAGGACAGTGTTAATAATCTTGTAAAAGCCGCTGGGCTTATGCCGATTACACCGCTATCTATCGGAGCTTTAGGAGCTTAAAGAGAAGTGAAGAAGCCAAGGAGGGCTGCAAGATGAGAATTGCTCTCTATACCTATAATACAAAGCCGAGAGGCGGCGTTGTGCATACACTTGCTTTGGCTGAAGCGCTCAAGGAACAAGGTTGTTCCGTGACGGTATTCGCTCTTGGCGCGAATGGGGAGAGGCAGTTTTTTCGGCCTGTACGAATGGAAACAAAGGTGTTTCCGTTCGCCGTTCAGCAGCATGAAGCGTTTGAAAGCAGAATTCTTCGGTACATTGACACGTATGCAGAAGGGTTGTCACAAGAATCTTTAGAAGTCTTCGACATTCATCACGTACAGGATTGCATAAGTGCAAATGCGCTGCATCGTCTGATGACGCAGGGGCGAATCCCGTTCTTTGTTCGAACCGTTCATCATCTTGACGATTTCACGACACCAGCGCTGGTTGATTGTCAGAATCGGTCCGTTATGCTGCCGGAGGCGCTTATCACGGTTAGTGAAGCTTGGCAGCAAAGGTTGCAAATAGATTACGGTCGTCCATCATCGGTTATCCACAACGGCGTGGAGAGCCGCTTTTTTCAAAGTAAGCAGGATCAACAGGCATTGAAAGTTAAATACGGACTTCAAAATAGAACCGTCTATCTCACGATTGGCGGAATTGAGCCTAGAAAAAATACAATCGGTACCCTATTGGCTTTTGAACGAGTAAAAGAAACGATTCCCGATGCTCATCTATTGATTGTCGGTGGAACGACACTTTTTGATTATAAATATTACCTGGAACATTTTCATGACCTGCTTCGAATCATGCCACCTTCCATACAGGAAGATGTTCAGATCATCGGATCTCCAGACAATGACACAGTTCAGGAACTTTATCGATTGGCAGATTGCTATGTACAACCCTCGAAGAAAGAGGGGTGGGGCCTCGCTCTGCTTGAAGCAATGGCTAGCAGGACTCCTATCGTGGCTTCAACGATCGATGTATTTCAAGAATTTATGCGAGATGGCTATAACGCGCTGCTTGCGGATTCTGAAGACATCCCAGCTATTGCTGAGAAGATGACAGAGGCAGTATCGGAGAAGGATCGTAACCGACTAATGACCATAAACGGTTATGAGACGGCTTCTCAGTATACGTGGGCGAGGGCTGCTGAAAAACATATCGAATTTTACGAGAAAAGGTTGGTGTCCCATGGGCGAATTACAGAATCTCGTTGAGCGTATTGTTATATCTAAGGGCTTTAGCCGCAAAAAAAACATTCAAGCTCCCCTCAAGATGTTTGCTTGGGATCCCGAAAAGATGCTGGATCCAATCGGTGATGATGCGGCTATATTAGTTACGAACGATGGATATTTGCTTGTATCCTGTGATGGCATTATTCCGAAGCTTGTCCAAGATGAGCCTCGCTGGGCTGGCTATTGTGCGGTGCTTGTCAGTGTAAGCGATATTTATGCGATGGGCGGTCGTCCACTGGCAGTTGTCAATTTGCTCAGTGCGCCTGATGACGAGAAAGCCGCGCTAATCGCAGAAGGGATGGCAGAAGGGTGCAGCAAGCTCGGTGTTCCCATGGTCGGTGGCCACTATTTGCCTGAGGAATCAGAAGGGGTTGCGACTGCGATAGTTGGCAAAGCAAGCCATTTACTAAGAGCCACACAGGGAAAAGCAGGACAATCCTTACTCATCGCAATTGATCTGAATGGGAAACCTGTCAAGCATTATCTCCAGTGGGATTGTACCAGTAATAAAGAACCTCAGGAACTGCAGAGAAAGCTAGAGATAATGCCGACCCTAGCAGAGAGAGGGTTAGCTACGGCAGCGAGAGATATAAGCAATGCAGGAATCTTAGGTACAATCGCGATGCTGGCTGAAAATACGGGTTGTGGCGCAGTCGTTCAACTTGATCGCATCCCTAAACCTGATGAGGTTGATCTGGAGCGTTGGTTGAACATGTTTCCCGGTTATGGTTTTATTGTTTCAGCAGATCCGAGTAAGACTGGCGAGATCACAAAGCTTTTCGCGAAGGAAGGGATTGCTGCTGTTGTTATCGGAGAGCTGACTACTGATAAACGTGTCATCGTACAGCAGGAGAAAGAAGAAGCCGTTCTGATTGATTGGACCAGTGAAACGATGGTGGTGGGGCTCCATGGATAGAATTCAAAAAGAATTGTCTAATTATAAAGCCGCGGCTGTGCAATTTAACCCGGTACTCGGAGATCTTGAGAACAATCGCCGCCGTATGACCGATATGCTAATAGAAGCCGCTGAACAAGGCGCAAAGCTGATTGTATTTCCAGAAATGGCAAGCAGCGGTTATGTGTGGGAGGACAGGAAAGAAATTTCACCCTATGTGGAGACTATACCAGGTCCAACTACGGATGCTGTACTCGCGGTAGCCAGTAAGCATCAATGCTATGTGGTGATTGGCTTACCCGAAGTCGATCCAGGGACCGGAGCCTATTACAATTCAGCGGTATTAGTCGGACCAGAGGGTATCGTAGGTTCCTACCGCAAGACGCATCTTTTTGCTGCAGATCCTAGGTGGGCTCGTGAGGGCAACGACGGTGTTCAGGTGTTTGAAACGAAAATTGGGCGAATCGCCCTCTTGATCTGCATGGACGCCATGTACTTTGAGCCTTCGCGAATAGCCGCTCTTCAGAGGGCGGATATCATCGCTTTCCCGACAAACTGGGTCGGGGCTTCGAATAATCCTCCTAGTAAGACGTGGTGCCTGCGCGCCAAGGAGAACGGTCTGTTCTGGATTGCTTCCAACCGATCAGACACAGAACGGGGAGCGCAGTTTACCGGGGGCAGCGCGATTATTGATCAGAACGGCGATGTCCAGCATTCCCTTTTATCCGGTGAAGGGATCGTATATGGAGAAATCAGCCTAGATCGCCAAGTAAGACGGAGCCTGCTGGATACCCGAAAGACTGAAGCTTATCAGGAGTTGTTGCTCCAACCCTATTTGTGGAAAGAAGGGGAGACCTGGGTGATTAACGAGCCCCTTCCTTATGAGATTGTTGTTTGTCCGCTGAGCCAAACCAAATTGAACGACAAGCTATTATTGGAGCTTCGCTCCATCCTCGATCAAACCAAATCTCATTTGTTCACAAAAAATAGATTGTATGTGCTGCCTGAATTGGAACTGCCGAATGATTCGGCGTCCTCTACAGATGAATTAGCGGTTGTTGTCATTCAACTCCAGCAACTTGCAGCTGTTTACGATGGGTACATCGCATTCTCTCAAGGGAACTCTTTGAAAATAGAGTCATTCCTCATCGGGGCAGAGGGGATTGTTGGTTCCTACGAACAGGTTCAGGGGGATGCTTCGGGTTCGAAAAAGAGTATCAATATGAAGGGCTTTCGCACTTTCGAGCTGCCATTCGGCAGAGTGGGGCTTTTGACAGAGAAGGATGCGGAGCTTCCGGAATCATACAGGGTTCTAGCTAAGCAAGGGGCGGATATTATCGCGATCAGTGGAGCATTCCATACCTCTGAGACCTTATGGATGAAAAGGATATGGGCATTCGAGAACGATGCCGTACTTGCATGCGCAACGCTATCGGGGAGCCTGTTGTTTTTGCATCGACAAGTGAATTTGGAGAGTGGGCTTGAAGCTTCTCCGCTTCTTCAAAAATTTGATCCGGAAATGACGGCTGCAGCTCGGAGCAGAACTTTTATGAGACGCTCGAAGACGCATCTGTATGACTTGCTGGTTTAACCATACCTTGAGGGGATGAGCGGAATGAAACTATTGGGAATTTCAGGAACGATCATTGGCGAAAAAACGGCTTCTGCCGTGAAACAAGTCGTTGAACATGCGAAATCGTTAGACGAACGATTAGAGACTGATCTATTAGATTTAAGAGATTATAAGGTAGAGTTTTGTGATGGGCGACAAGTTGCTGAATATAACGAAGATACACAGAAGGTAATCAAGGCTATTCTATCTGCGGATTGTTTTATCATCGGCACTCCTATTTTTCAAGCTTCTCTCGCTGCTCCATTAAAAAATCTATTCGACCTCTTGCCTCCTACGGCTTTTCGCAACAAAGTTATAGGCTTCGTGGGCACCGGCGGAACCTATCAGCATTTTCTTGTTATCGAAAATCAATTGAAGCCAATTGCAGGTTACTTCCGTGCCTATACGGCACCGGATTATGTATACGCAAATCGGGAACATTTTGATTCAAATAACCGAATTGTAGATTCATCCGTTGTGGAGCGTATAGAGGCGCTTGCCGCACAGGTGCTTCATATGTCCAAATCCTTGATATCTTAGCAAACATCAAATGAGGTGAGCGGAAATGTACAGCGCAACGATCAATGGAGTAGGATCTTCATTACCTGAGAAACGGTTGACCAATGCTGACTTGGAAAAGATGGTCGCGGTATCGGACGATTGGGTAACCAGTCGAACAGGCATTAAAGAAAGAAGAATAGCGGATCAATCAGAAGCGACCTCCGATTTTGCCTATCAAGCAGCTGTTTGCGCCTTGGTAGATGCGGGTCTCGCTCCTTCGGATATTGACATGATCCTTGTCGCCACAGAAACACCGGACCATATTCTCCCTCCAGTAGCATGTCAAATTCAGCATCGATTAGGTTGTCGCAGCATTGGGGTGATGGATATACACTCGACCTGTGTTGGATTTCTGTCTTCGCTTCAAATCGCAGAGCAGTACATCAAGCTGGGCACATGTAAGAACATTTTAGTCATTGGCGCAGATACATTGTCTAAACTGACCGACTATACGGATCCTTTTACCAGCATATTGTTCGGTGACGGCGCAGGGGCAGTCATTGTTTCTAGAAGCGAAGAGACCAATGGAGCAGGAATACTCTCTACCTTATTGCTTGCGGATGGAGGAGCTTTTGAAGCTTTGTTTGTTCCCGGGGGTGGGAGCCGACATCCTGCCTCAGCTGAACATAAGGCGAAAATGGTGATGGACGGTTCCAAAGTGTTTAAGCTTGCCGTTAAGTCGATGACTAGCGGTGCAGAAGAAATTTTACAGCTTCATGGTCTGAGACCTGAAGACGTTGATTGGGTCGTCCCTCATCAAGCGAATGAACGGATTATCGATGCGGTTGCCCGTAATCTGGGCATGCCAGCATACAAGATCATTAAAACGATTCAATTCTATGGGAATAGCTGTTCTGCTACTATTCCAATAACGTTACATCAAGCCAAAATGGATGGACGGATAAAGCGCGGAGACCTGGTACTTATGGTTTCGTTTGGTGCTGGATTTGTTTGGGGTTCATCGTTAATCCGATTCTAGCTATTGAGAGAGAGCGTGAGAGAATCATGATTCACCTAATACTCTGCGGAGGGCATGGCAGAAGATTATGGCCCTTATCGAATGATGAAAGTCCTAAATCGTTTCTCAAGTTCAGCAGTCAACCTTCCATGTTTCAACAAACCATCCTAAGAAATCGACTGCTCTGTGATAAAACGGTTGTCGTTGCAAATGAAAGGCACTCTTCTCTTGCCATTGGTCAGGCGGAAGAAATTCAATGCGGTCATATAGAGTTCTTATGGGAATCCAGTGCTCGCGATACTGCGGCAGCCATCGCATTGGCTTGCTTCGGACTCCAGCCCGACGAAATCGTCCTAGTGACTCCCTCCGATCATTGGATTGATCAGCAGGAAGAGTATGATAAAGCGGTGGAGCGAGCAACTGAAATTGCTAAACAGAATTATTTAGCAGCAATCAGTATAAGACCAACGAGGCCTTATGAAGGATATGGTTACATTCTAGCGGAAGGTGAGGACGTTATTTCCTTTTGTGAAAAACCAAGAGTTGATCAAGCTGTCGAATTTCTGAAAAAGAGTAATTGGTTTTGGAATAGTGGAATTTATTGTTTCAAAGCCGGGGTTCTTTTAGAAGAGCTTCGAAATCATTCTCCATCCATTTGGGAAAGCAGTAATAGAGTTTACGAGAAACAGATTGTACGATCTTCCAATCAATTCAGTTATCCGGATATGGATTGTATCCCTGAAGAGAGTATCGACAGAGCAGTTTTTCAGAAAAGTACTCGTCTTAAAATGGTACTGCTGCAAACGGGATGGTCAGATATAGGCACTTTAGAAGACCTTGCCGAGTATTTCCGGCAATCTGCGGTAATGTCTTCTGAAAAACCCGGAATATTTCAATTTCAATCAAGCAACAATGTGTTTCTTTCGGACAGCGTGCCTGTTGCTTTAATTGATGTCGAAGATTTGATTATTGTTGCATCAAAGAATGGTATTCTAATATCCAAACGAGGATCTTCACACAAAGTGAAACATGTATTTAATCAGTTTAATTTGTCACAGCGCTAATAAGTACTTGTAAACCTTTTTAGGTATATAAGTGCTTTTTTATTATGATTGTTAAATGGAGGAGCTTGCTTATCGAGAGCACTGCAAAACGAATACAGAATCTGTAAAAATAGACCCAGTGGCGCATAGGCACTGGGTTTGTTGTATACTGGAAGAAAAGGAAAAGTGGAGCTGAAATTTCATGTTATCCTCTGGCAAACAATTAACCGCATCATTTCATGCGGAACTATATAAACTTATTCCTAAAGATCACTTGCTTTGCAAAATTAATGAGGCAGTCAATCTCGGCTTTATTCACGAATTAGTTAAAGACTCATATTGTGTATACTATGGCAGACCAGCTAATGAGCCGGAGCTGCTTTTTCGGTTGGTATTTCTTCAGATCCTTTACAATCTCTCTGACGAGCGGATTATTCAGGAAACGCAGGTTAACCTCGCATACAAGTGGTTTGTGGGGCTAAACCCAGAAGACACACTTCCAGATTCATCACAATTATCTCGTTTTCGTAATCACCGCTTAGGTGCAAGTCAAGTGGATGATGTATTAAAGCGAGTGGTTCAGCAGTGTATCGATCAAGGTCTTATCAAAACCAAAACTATCATTATGGATGCAACTCATACGCTAGCCGCGAGCCAAAAACAACGCCCACTAGATGTACTTCGAGATGCTGCCAAACGACTGTTTCGAACGGTAATCAAACGACATCCGAAGCTGCAGAAGAAACTACCTGCGGTACCTGTTGTGAAAAGTGATCAAGAAAATGCTGAGCAGGTTATGTTACATTACTTAGCTGAATTGGGAGAAAAGGTTGAAGCAATGGTTCCTGACCATGAAGGTGCCTTATCCGAGAAACTACGAATCGCGAAGCAAATTGTCGAGGATGAGCGCTTACTTTCTAAGAAAGGGATTATTTCGGCTATAGATCCAGATGCAAGGTTTGGATGGAAGAGCCATACAAAATCATTCTTTGGTTACAAAGAGCACTTGGCCATGACGGAAGAAGAGATAATTACTGCCGTAGTCGTAACAACTGGAAGTGCAGATGACGGTAAACAATTCCCAAAACTGTTAGCACAATCGAAAGAAAATGGTATGGAGATTACAGAAGTAATTGCAGATACAGCCTACTCCGGAAAAGATAATCTGGCCGAAATGAAGGAAAAACAAATTCAACCTGTTGTCCCTCTTAACCCCATTGTCCATAGTGGAGGGTTAAAACAAGAAGGCTTCGAATACAACAAAGACGCTAATTTTGTTATCTGTCCTGCGGGTGAACATAGCATTCGAAAAGCTGTACAAGGCAGTAAACAGAGCGGAGAAAGCCGTTCATTAGTCTTTTATTTCAATGTCGAAAAGTGTAAAGCATGTCCACTACGCGAAGGTTGCTACAAACCAGAATCCAAAAGCAAAACATATTCAATCCGAATAGTAGCGGAACACTTCAAGGAGCAGATTGAGTTCGAACTTAGTGACACGTTTAAGAAGCGGATAAAACGAAGGCCAATCATTGAACACAAGAATGCTGAAATGAAAAGATTCCACGGTATGAATGCAGCCAAATACCGGGGCCTATTTCGCATGCGAATACAGGCTTATCTCACTGCATTCGTTGTAAATGTGAAGCGGATGGTGAAGTTGAAAACGCAAAAGCAGCCCGCCCTCTGATGAGGAACGAACTGCTTTTTTTCTTTATCTCATGCTTTTTCCATTTGGCAGATCCACTTCGTTCAAAAGTAAGGCTTTTGCAGTGCTCTCCTTATCGGGGCTCCTTTTTTAATAAAATTATGGGCGGATTTTTAGAGGGAATTTACGTTGCTTTGTGTTGACATCCTCAAAAAATTCGACAACACAGGTGAAGATCTCGAGGATTTAATCTCGATTGGGACGATCGGATTGATCAAAGCGATCGAGCAATTTGGAGATCTTGGATGATCGCGAGAAGGAAGTCGTCGTCGGACGGTTTGGGTTGGAGCTTGGCGGGGAAGAGCGGACGCAGCGGGAGATTGCGAAGGAGCTCGGGATTTCGCGTTCCTACGTATCACGGATTGAGAAGAGGGCGCTCATGAAACTGTATCATGAGTTTTATAAGGCGAAACGGTAAGGTCGGTCAGTCGGAGGAGTCGCATACTTCATTTATTTGTTCACAGATAATGGAGGCGAAGAATATGACCATAATCCAGTTGGAGCATGTGAGCAAGAATTATGTAATGGGCGGCGAAACGATTCGAGCGTTGGATGATGTTTCGTTAGAGATCGATCACGGTGAGTTCGTGGCGATTATGGGACCATCGGGGTCGGGGAAGTCGACGCTGATGAACATTTTAGGCTGCTTGGATGTTACGGATCACGGCGCGTATATGTTGGATGGGAAGGCGATCAATCGAATGAAGGATGCTCAACTGGCTGAGATTCGTAATCGGAAGATCGGGTTCGTCTTTCAGAGCTTTAATTTGCTGCCACGGCTTAATGCATATGAGAATGTGGAGCTGTCGATTATTTATCGGGGCATGAGTAAAAAAGAGCGGGAGCCGCTAGTTATGCAGGCTATGGAAGCCGTAGATTTAGTGGACCGCAGGCGGCATCTGCCTTCGGAGCTTTCCGGTGGGCAGCAGCAGCGGGTTGCGATTGCCCGGACATTGGCTGGAGATCCGGCGATTATTCTGGCAGTTGAGCCGACGGGGGCGCTGGACTCTCAGACAGGTGCAGAGATATTGGATATTTTCAAAAGATTGAATGAGCAGAGAAGGACGATTGTCTTGATTACGCATGATCAGGCCATTGCTCAGGAGGCGAAGCGGGTTGTGTATTTTCGGGATGGTCGGTTGAGTGAGGTTGGATAAGTTGAATAAGGACCGGGACTCCGTTAGGAGTGCCGGTTTATTTTTGTTTATTTTTGTTTTATTAAACTATGCGATTACTGTATTCGAACTTAAAGGAACTCCAAAAAAATATGCACATTGACTTAAAGAATAACGCATTCATAAGTAATCAATCAATACCCGGGCAAAGACTTAGGTGTTTGAAAAGAAAAATATATGTTGTAAACAAACAATTTGCGTTATAAAATAACATTAAAACGAGTGAGGTGAATCATGACAATGTCACTAAAACCTAGACTTAACCGGATGTTCAGCAAGCAGGGCAAATGCTTTGATGTTGCTATTGATCATGGCTTTTTTAATGAAGTAAGTTTCTTATCCGGCATTGAAAACATGAAGCAAGCGATTGAAACGATTGTGGAAGCAGGTCCGAACTGCATTCAACTCAGCATCGGTCAAGCCAGACATCTCCAATCGATTCCTGGCGGTCAGAAACCGGGGCTTGTTCTTCGTACTGACGCAGCTAACATCTATGGAAATGTTCTTCCTCGTTTTGTATTCAGTGAACTCATTCATCAGGCAATCGAGCAAGCAGTTCGTATGGATGCGGTATCCGTTTGTGTCAATTTACTCCTATTGCCTAATCAGCCAGAGCTTCATTATCAATGTATACAGAACATTTCCCGCCTCAAAACGGAATGTGAGAAGTATGCAATGCCCTTAATGGTTGAGCCCCTCGTCATGTTGGCTAACGAAGCTAAAGGTGGTTATATGGTAGACGGGGATATCAATAAGATTCTCCCTCTGGTTAGGCAGGCGGTTGAGTTGGGGGCAGATGTCATAAAAGCAGATCCATGTGATCACGTAGAGGAATATGCCCGAGTCATTGAGATTGCTTCCGGTATTCCTGTGCTTGTACGCGGGGGAGGCCGAGCAAGTGATGAAGAAATCATGACGCGTACGGTTGAATTGATGAGGCAAGGCGCTTCCGGAATCGTATATGGTCGAAATGTCATTCAACATCCGAATCCTGCAGGTATGACCAAGGCGTTAATGTCCATTGTTCATCATGGAGCTACAGCAGAGCAAGCACTTGCACAATTATCCATTTAAGACAAATCATACAAAAGGAGTATGCATGTATGACTAAAACTATTATCCGTTTTGGTGTTATTGGCTGCGGGCTTATGGGCAAGGAATTTGCCAGCGCGGTTGCCCGTTGGTGTCATTTGACACAGGTCGATTTTGCTCCAAGCATTATAGCTGTATGTGATGCAAACGCTTCCACTACTCAATGGTTTCAAGAGCATGTCCCCAGCGTGGAAACTGCATATACGGACTATAAAGAATTGCTTGCTAATCCGAATGTGGATGCGATTTACTGCGCCGTTCCGCACAATCTACATGCTCAAATTTATATAGATATTATCAAGGCTGGCAAGCATCTGTTAGGGGAAAAGCCATTCGGTATTGATCAAGAGGCGAATAAGCTTATTCAGATAGCCATTCAAGAAAATCCCCATGTGATGGTTAGATGCTCCTCCGAGTTTCCATTTTTCCCAGGGGCGCAACAAATTGTGGCGTGGGTGCAAGAAAATAAATTCGGGAAAATTATTGAGGTTGAAGCAGGCTTTTGGCATTCCAGCGATTTGGACCCAACCAAAACGATTAATTGGAAAAGGCAAATCGCAACGAATGGCGAATATGGGTGTATGGGAGATTTAGGCATGCATGTCTTGCATCTGCCAATGCGGTTTGGTTGGAAGCCGCAATCTGTGCGAGCGCTCTTATCCAAAATTGTGCCAACCCGGCCTGACGGCAACGGAAATATGGTGCCATGTGAGACTTGGGATAATGCCATTCTTGCCTGTGATGTTCAGACGGAGAGCCAGCAGTTCCCAATGGTACTCTCTATGAAACGTATTGCTCCAGGCCATGCCAATACTTGGTTTATCCGTATAACGGGAACGGAATTTTCTGCCGAATTCACGACGAAAAATCCGAAGCAGGTGGCCTCCTTACCCTACAAGCCAGGCGGGGTTCAAGCTTGGCATGTGGCGGATACGCCTTATAAATCAGCCTATGCTACGATTACTGGCGGTATTTTCGAATTCGGCTTCTCCGATTCTATTCTCCAAATGTGGGCAGCATTCTGCGATGAGCTGGTTCACAATAAAGTTGAACGGCAGCCCTTTCACTGTGCTACGCCTGAAGAAGCGGGTAATAGCCATATCCTCTTTACCGCGGCATTGGCATCGAATCGAACGGGCCAAACGATACCCATTGACTGGAGGAACTAAACTTGCCCAGGCAGAGTCAAGCGGAAGTGATTGTAGCCGGACATATTTGTTTGGATATTATCCCAACGATTCGTGGCGGGCAAATAGGGCTGGATGAGCTATTCGTACCCGGAAAGCTTGTTGATGTTGGAAAGGCGGTTATTTCAACTGGAGGAGCTGTTTCCAATACAGGAATAGCGCTTCATCGGCTCGGAAGAAATGTTCGTCTAATGGGGAAAGTGGGTAATGATTTATTTGGCGAAGCTATACTATCTATTCTTGGCGAGCACAATCCAACCTTAGTAGACGGCATGATCGTTGCTCCAGGTGAAAACAGCTCTTATTCGATTGTCATTAGTCCGCCGCGGACCGATCGAATTTTTCTGCATTCGACTGGAGCCAACGATACGTATTCAGCCGCTGATCTGCGCGACGAGCAGCTTCAAGCAGCTCGTTTATTCCATTTTGGATATCCGCCATTAATGCGAGGTATGTATAGGAATAATGGTGAAGAGCTGGCGTTATTGCTTAAGAAGGTCAAGACTGCAGGCTTGACCGTATCCCTTGATTTGGCGAAGCCGGACCCTGCATCAGATGCAGGCAGCGCGGATTGGCGTGCTATTTTAACATATGCCCTACCCTATGTTGATGTGTTTCTGCCTAGCTTTGAAGAGATTGTTTATATGCTTCATCGGGATCAGTATGAAGCGTGGATGAGAGAATCAGACTCGGGAAATTTGATTTCATTTGCTACAGGAGACTTTCTTTCTCAGATAGCGGAAGAGCTGCTAGAAATGGGAGCCGCAATCGTCGGATTGAAACTGGGTGAGCACGGTCTGTATGTGCGTACGACCTCGGAGGAAGCACGTCTTTCAGCAATGGGAGGATGTTCACCTACGGAAGATTTACGTGAGAATTGGCTGGATAACGAAATCATTTCATCGTGCTATCAAGTTGATGTTGTTGGCACAACAGGAGCTGGTGATTGTACGATTGCAGGTTTTTTATATAGTCTTTTGATGGGAATGAATCTTGAGCATGCGCTGCAAACCGCTGTAGGTGTCGGTGCTTTCAATGTGGAGCATACCGATGCCGTAAGCGGTATTCGAACGGGTTCAGAGGTTTGGGAGCGTATGAATAAAGGTTGGGCTAAGCGTGAGATGAAGTTAGATTTACCTAACTGGGTTTTGAATGAGCATCAGGTATGGATCGGGCCGCATCATAAAAAATTCAAGAGGAGCCGATAAGCCATGAAAAGAAGCCAAGTTCGTCAAGCGCAGGAGCGCACAGCGCACATACTAAAGATGAGCGGGATTGTATTGTCAGAAGGGGAAATTCAGCGCATTGAGGTAGCGGCATTCGGGCTCGATCAAATAGAGGTACAAGGCCTCGAATTGATTACCTATGTAAATACAGACCGTTATTGCGCGAAGGAATTAGTCCTGTTCCCGAGGCAAACTTGCCCAGAGCATAAGCATCCTCCAGTAGGTCATGATCCCGGCAAAATGGAAACGTTTCGCTGCCGTTCAGGAAGCGTTTGGCTATATGTGGAGGGAGAAGCTGCTGCTGGCCTTAAAGCGGTAATTCCTGCCGGAAGCGAGGCTTACTATACAGTGTTTCACGAAATTGAATTATTGCCAGGTGATCAGTATACCATTGAGCCGGGCATTAAACATTGGTTTCAAGCAGGGGATGAAGGCGCAGTTGTTTCTGAATTTTCCAGCACGAGTCGAGATGAGTTTGATGTATTCACCGACCCGCGCATTGAGCGAATGCCGCTTATTGAAGATGAACAGTAGGATCGACAACTAACACGGAGGCACTCAAAATGCAAAACCCTATCAATCAACGACAGCAGCAAATTCTAGATCGCATGGCTATCGACGGTGAAGTCAAAATGGCTGAATTAAAAGAAATATTCGAGGTCACAGAGATGACCCTACGCCGAGATATGGAGAAGCTGGAGCAATGGGGACACATTAGGCGAACGTTCGGTGGAGCGATATTAGTCGGTAATGATATTACCTTACACGAACGGTCCGGGGTCTTCATTGAAGAAAAAATGAGGATTGGTAAACTAGCCGCGCAGCTGATTCAGCCTGGGGAGTCTATCTTTCTTGATGGCGGATCAACAACGCTCCAGGTGGCTAGGTTTATACAGGCCAACCTGAATATCACGGTTGTTACCAATGCACTCAATATTGCTGCTGAGCTGCAAGGAAAGCAGATTTCGACGATTGTTATTGGCGGTATGCTGATGGGCCAAACCTCAACCTTAGTAGGTCCCGTTGCTGCGGAAGCATTGGTGAAAATGGCATTTAACAGGGCGTTTATCGGTACCACAGGCTTGACCTTGAAGCATGGCTTCAGCAACTCCAATATGCACGAAGCTGAGGTCAAACGACTTGCTATCCAGCAGGCATCCGAAGTAAACATTGTGATGGATCATTCAAAGTTTGGCAGGCAGGACTTATTCTCATTCGCAAGCCTAAAGGCAGCGGACCGCGTTATTACGGACCAATGTCCTGAACAAGAGTTAGACGAAGCCTTTAAGGAACAATCTGTGGAAATTTTGGCAAGTATCTGAATCATTTGATCCCCTACTGAAAAGCCGTTAACTTTGCAACAGCGAGAGTTTAACGGCTTCATTGTGTTAGAGGGATTTTTTCTGTGAACGTATGGTAAAAGCCAGATGGACGGAATATAAAATGAAGTGAGATAGAATATTATCAAGAATGTAAGGCGGGGTGTCATGGTGGATCAAACTAGGTTTCCTGTCAAAGCAATGTTTACCAAGTTTTTTTTCGCGTATCTTCTTTTGTTAACGCTTGCAATTGCGATTATTTCGATTTGGTTATTTCACATTTTTTCAAACAGCGCCATTCGTCAAATCAATGAGCTGTCCTATCGGACACTGATGCAAGGCCAAAATTCTACAGAGTATCTCGTAAACCAAGCCATGCAAGTTTCCGCACAATTATCATTCGAATATCCGATCATACAACAAATGAATACCGCTGAGAGTGACCCTATTGTAGAAAACAATTCTTTAAAAAAGCTGAATGACATCATCTTCATCAATGAAAGTATTTATTCGATTGGCATCTACAATGGGAATAATGCCTCATTTTTAACGAGCGACTACCCGAATATAGATAACGAAGCTATCGAGTTATTGCGAAATTCCGATCCCAAAACAAAAATCCGGCTGATACCACGAAAATTAAAGCTGATTTCGGGCAAAAATCCAGAAGAAAATGTGTATTCTATTTTTTATTACAATCGGGATAAATCAACCAATGCCGTTCTCAATGCGCTCATTGTAAATGTGAAGGAGGAAGCGGTTCGAAATGGCATTAATCCAGACGAAAGGGTAGATCAAGGTAACATTCTAATTGTAGATTCAAGCGGCAAAGTGATTTCGGATCCGACGGGTGGCGAATTTTTGAAGGACTACTCCACTCTAGGCTCTATCAAAAAGATTCTGACCGAGTCGGGTACTAACAGTTTCGTTGACACTAGCTTAAGTGGTGAAAAAGTGTTAGTAACACATAGTTTTTCTAATAAATTGGGGTGGCATTTTCTTCATGTTGTACCGTATCAAGCAGCTGTTGTCAGTATCAGTAAACTTAGAAACACTGTGATCTGGATCAGCTTCATTTTATTTGCTTTTAGCGGGATAGCCTCATTGTTCGTGAGCGGGAAGCTTTCATCGCCATTACGTGGACTTGTTGAGACTTTGGAGTTAATGAAAGAGAGATCAAAGAACAATCTGAAGGTCGATTATTTAAAAGAGATCCTCTACGGAGTGAGGGAGCCGCGGGCTTCCAGTGAACTGGAGTTTCCTTTGCGTGTTGATTTGCAAGAGGGTACGAGCATCCTGATCCTTCGAATTGATGAGCATTTTGATGTAGCGTCTTTGGAAGTAGAAGAGGTTGCAGAAGAAGTACATAAACAAATGAGGCTGAGCCTGCTGAATATGATATACGAGCACATGCACCCTAACCATGCCTATGAATCCCTTGAAATCAATAAAGATATCGTTTTATTGATCAATAATGACAACGCTTTCATGAATAATCAACTTCTATTGGATAAAGTAACAAGGCTGCAAGACCAGTTCAAGCAATCTATGGATACTACTGTCACCGCAGGATGGGGGACGTACGTAAATGATACAGCGAATTATCATGCTTCGTTTCAAGCTGCTTTGGAAGTAGCGCATTATAGAATGGTGTACGGCTTAGGCAGCATGCTAACGTATGAAACCGTCTTTGCAAATTTGAAACATGAGTTTGATTATCCGCATCAACATTTAAAAACACTTTTGGATGCAATCAAGCTAGGCAAAGAGGAGCCTATTAGGGGAGCACTGGATGATATTTTTAATGCTTTAAAAGAGTGCCATTTCGAATTAATAAAGCTATCGGTCAATCATCTTTTGCTTACTGTGTTTATTACGACTGAGCTTTCCATTCAGTATGTGAAAGATGACATTCTAACGAACTTTAATAATGCGGTTAGCAAATTAAGGCGATTGGAGACTTTAGAGCAGATGAAGCTCTGGTTCGCTTATTATATTCTTCATGAAATGCAACGAATTAAGGAGAAAAGAAAGCATCTCAATTCTGACCTCCTTGGGCGAATCCGAGATTTCATTGAAGGCTGCTACGCCAATACGGAGTTATCTGTTGAAATGGTTGCCAATCGATTTGACTATAATCCGATGTATTTCGGTCGGCTTTTTAAAGAGCTATTTAACCAATCATTCTCGGAATACATCACGGAATTAAGATTAAATAAGTCAAAGGTTTATTTGGAACAAGATCAAATCGCCATTAAAGAAGTTGGCGTTAAAGTTGGTTTTAACAACCCGTCCTATTTCGTCACATTATTTAAAAAACATACCGGAATGTCTCCGAGCGAATATAGAAATAAACTGAAAATCTGATAGCCATGAAATTAGAAATTTCAAGGCCACGTCCTTTTCTCATCAAGGAGTGGCCTTTTCGTTAGAACAAGTATGGTTTTGTAACCGTGGTATTTAATTTATTGGCGTAGAAGTATGCAAATATAAACCATGTATATTCTTTTAACTTTTACATTTGCTCAAACGCTTATAGACTAACGGTGTAAACAGCCAAGCCACAAGAGGCCGGAGAAAGGTGGAGAGCCAAATCAGAAAAAGAAAATTCATCGTATTTGATGTACTGCTGGATATTTCAAAAAACAAAGCCCTATATCTGTTTATGCTGCCTGGGTTACTATATTTTCTTTTATTTGCTTATCTGCCTATGGCCGGCATTATCGTCGCATTTAAAGATTACAAAGTAAATTTGGGCATCATGGGCAGCAAATGGGTGGGGTTTGATAATTTTAAATTCCTATTCAGCAGCGATAAAGTGCTACGAGTTACATGGAACACCGTGTTCTTGAATGCGATGTTTATCTTCTTTCAACAAGCAATCGCCTTCGTCACAGCTCTATTTCTCAATGAAGTCGGTTCGAAGGTTTTTAAAAAGGTGACGCAGTCATTTATCTTTTTGCCATATTTCATCTCATGGATCGTCGTAAGTGTATTTGCCTATAATTTGTTTGCATCTGAAGGTGGTCTGCTCAATAGCATTCTTGCGTTTCTCCATATCCCAGAGGTTGCCTGGGGACAACGGGCGGATTTGTGGCCGGGTATTCTCGTGTTATTTTCAATCTGGAAGTATGCAGGTTTTCTAACTGTGATCTACATTGCCGCGATAACGGGCGTGAACACGGAGTATTTTGAATCCGCAGCCTTAGATGGCGCTACGAAATTACAACAAATTCGGTATATTACGCTGCCCGTTATTTCACCGACAATAACCATTATGGTGCTGTTGTCAGTCGGGAGGATCTTTTACGGGGATTTCGGCATGATCTATGCGCTCGTTGGCGATAATGCGAGTCTGTACGCCACAACGGATGTCATTGATACGTTCGTCTATCGATCCTTACGAACCATTGGGGATGCAGGTATGTCATCTGCGGCGGGGTTATATCAGTCCGTGGTAGGGTTTATCTTGGTGCTAGGATTCAATGCGCTCGTCAAAAAGTACAAAAGCGAAGGCTCACTATTCTAACTACGTTTAGGAGATTGTGCATGAAAAATAACTATGTGCAAGATAAAATCGTGACGTACTCAGCTTATGTGTTTCTATCATTGCTGGCCTTGCTCTGCGTCATTCCTTTTTTCATCATGTTCTCGGGTTCCATAACGGATGAGAAATATTTGCAGTTGAATGGTTACAGCATTCTTCCTCATGTATTTTCCCTAAAGGCATACGCTTATATTTTTTCGGGACACTCCTCGATAGGTAAGGCGTATTGGGTGACTATTTTTGTAACTGTAATTGGCACCGCTTTCAGTATGGTCATAACGGGATTACTTGCGTATTCACTTTCCAGAAAAGAATTGAAATTTCGTAATAGCTTATCGTTCATTGTCTTCTTTACGATTCTTTTCAATGGGGGCTTGGTACCATGGTATATCGTTACAACGAAATATTTGCATCTTGGCGATACGATTTGGGGACTCATTTTGCCCTATACGGTGAACGCATGGAACATGTTTCTGCTGAGGAACTTTTTCTCGACGATTGACGATGCGATGTTGGAATCGGCAAGAATAGATGGAGCTAACGAAGTCAACATTTTGTTTCGGATCGTATTCCCTCTAGCCTTGCCCGGGGTCATGACGGTTGGATTGTTCTATGCGCTGCAATACTGGAATGATTGGTGGCTCCCGCTCTTGTTAATTAATGATCAGAAGCTGTATCCAGTACAGTATTTGCTTCGTATGGTCTTATCAAGTATGCAGTATATCTCTTCCGGAGGTGTTGGCAGTACGTATGCGGCTTCAACTGTACCGGCAGAATCTATTAAAATGGCCATTACAATTGTGACTATCGGGCCGATCATTTTTGTCTACCCATTCGTGCAAAAATATTTTATCAAAGGCTTAACGGTTGGCGGTGTAAAAGGATAGCTCGAAGATTCGATATACGCGGTTAACCACCGTTTATATATAAAGTTACTTCGTAACTATTAAAAAATGGGAGGTACAAACAATGTCAGGACAAAAGGCAAAAGGTTCCAAGATATGGGTATCAACGATGATCATTACAACGATTGCCACGCTTGCAGCCTGCTCTTCCAATACTGCTGAACCTACTCCTGCACCAGCCACACCTGCCGCCAGCACAGCGACTAAGGCGTCAGAGCAGCCTGCACCAACAGCAAAGCCACTTGATCAAGTTACCTTAAACATTGTATTTCCTGGGGATCCGCAGCCTGATCAAGCCTCTGTAAATGCAGCGATTGAGAAAGCTGTCAAAGATGAGCTTAATGTTAAACTCAATTATACGTACGTGCCATGGGGCGATTATGCAACGAAAGTTAAAGTGATGACTTCGACGGGAGAAAACGTAGATATTCTCTGGACGCATCCGGAGCTGCTCGCTCAACTGATCAGCTCCAATTCCGTCGCAGCGCTTGACGATGCCATTGCTAAAGTAGGTAAGGATTTAAAAGCGAATATTCCAGATTACTACTGGCCTGTCGTTCAAGTGAAAGGTAAAACCTACGGTGTGCCCGCAGCTCAGATCGGTACAGCTGCCGGCTATGCCACCTTCACGATTCGGAAAGATTTAAGAGAAAAATACGCGCTGCCGGCAATCAAATCATTGGATGATTTGTTAGCCTTCTACGCAGCAGTGAAGAAAAACAATCCGGAGATTATACCGCTGAGCCAAGGCAACACTTCCTTTGATTTAAACTTCAAAGAAGAATTTGTTCGCGGATTGCCAAGCGGTGTTGGAATCGATATGAACACGATGAAGGCCGAGAATATGCTGGATACGCCTGCATACAAAAAAGGTCTCGACTTCCATAGGGAATTGTTCAACAAAGGGTATATTTCGAAGGATGTTTTATCCATCAAGGATTTCCGGGCGGCTTTTGCCGCAGGTAAAGCAGCATCGGTGATCGGAGATCTGCCGGAGTACAATATCAATGCGAGGGCTGTATCGGCCATACCAGGTGCTCAAGTCGAATTCGTCAGAATTCAGATCACGCCTAAGGTCTTCCAAGAGGTAACAACCTGGAACTACCAAAGTATAGCGGCAGGAAGCAAGAATATCGAGAGAGCGGTTGCGTTCTTAAACTGGTTCCAAAAAAATCAGCAAAACTACGACCTCTTAACGTTAGGTGTTGAGGGCAAACATTATGTGATCAAAGACGGGGCAGTGAACTTCCCGGCTGGTGTTGACCCTGCTAAACCTCCTTACTTGCCGTTTGAATGGATCTGGCAAAATCCGAAATTTATGAAGTCCAAAGGCACGGATGTGAAAGGGTTCTTTGAAGCCTATAAAGACTATGATAAGGATGTTACGTTGAGATTCCCTGCGATGGGCTTCCTCTTCGATACGAGCCCAATTAAAACAGAGGTTGCTTCCCTTGATAGCGTTTTTGCTGAATATGGAACGGTCTTAAAAAGCGGTACTGCCGATGTTGATAAAGTGTTACCGCTATTCAAAGAAAAAATGAAACAGGCAGGCATCGATAAAGCGATTGCTGAAGTTCAGAAACAGCTGGATGCGTTCATGGCAAGTAAAAAGTAAGATATGGCGACAAAGAATCAGGCGGACAATCTGTGAAACTGATGACGACGGACTGGCCGCCTGTATTTGTGTAAAGGAGATCGGACGATATGCCCCAAAAAATAGAAAAGGTTTATGTGATTTCGCATACCCATTGGGATCGCGAATGGTATCAGGATTTTCAAGGTTATCGCACAAGGCTTGTTTATTTGCTTGACGAGCTCATTGAAAAGATGGAGCAAGATCCAGCCTATCGCCATTTTATGATGGACGGTCAGACCATTGTCTTGGACGATTATTTAGAAATACGGCCAGAGAACCGAGAGCGTTTCATGAAGCTTATCCAGGGTGGCCGAATCAGCATAGGTCCTTGGTATGTCATGCCTGATGAGTTTCTAGTCAGTGGGGAATCTTTGATTCGAAATCTTCAAATTGGACATCGCCAATCGCGGTCTTTCGGCGTCGAGCCGATGAAATCCGGGTATATCACCGATATTTTTGGTCATAACAGCCAGTTTCCGCAAATTTTGCAAGGTTTTGGAATTGATAGCGCTGTATTGTTCCGTGGATTTTACGGAGATGCAGACGCGTCGGAAATTTGGTGGGAGGGTGCTGACGGCAGCCGCATATTAGGGCTTAAACTCGATGAGGATCGCTCGTATGGGGATTTTTACTTTTTTATCCGTTGGCCGTTCGCGGATCGAGATTTTAACTATGAACCCGAGGAATTGATCACACGGGCAAATGACATGTTGGACTACAAATCCAAACGAGCTACAACATCAATAATCGCTGGGTTTGATGGGGTTGATCACATCGAGATTGAACCCCGTTTGCCATGGATACTGCAAACACTGAATGAGGCTGAGTTGGGTGCCAAGTTTGAACACTGTTCCTTAGAAGCTTACGTCAAGGATTTGCGAGAGAAAATAGGTGATTTGCAGATACTTAAAGGAGAGCAAAGATCTCCTGGATATAATGGCGTAAATAATTGGGTGCTCGCGAATGTGCTTTCTTCTCGGATTCATTTGAAGATGAACAATCAAGCTTGCGAAACGCTGTTGGAGAAATGGGCGGAGCCGTGGGGCGTTTTTACATCGCTTCAAGGGCGTGCGTATCCCAAAAACTTCTTAGCGAAAGCTTGGGCGTATTTGATTCAGAATCATCCTCACGATTCCATATGCGGCTGTTCGATCGATCAAGTTCATCGCGATATGATGTATCGCTTTGATCAGAGCAGACTTATTGCCGAAGGAATGGTTAAAGAGCAGCTCCTTTATATTTCTAATCATCACGAGTTAGCCGACCTAGATGGAGATCAAGTCATTACGGTATTCAACGGTTCACAGACCGCAATTGATGGCGTCATTGAGGTCGAGTTCGCCATGCCTGCAATGTCGGATGCAGTCACGACGATGTTTCACTTGGGGGGCACTTCATTCCGTCTATATGACCATGAAAAAAACGAGATTCCCTATCAACTGCTGGAGCTGCTTAAAAACAGCACACGCATGTGGCGGCCTTATCGGGATATTCCTTATTCGGACACCGTGGATCGGTGCCGCATAGCCTTCCATGCTCGCATTCCGTCTTTTGGATATGCCGTCTACGTAACTAAAAAAACACCTTTAATCGGCCCTGGTCCTGGTGAGTACCATGCACCTAACTTAACGGCTCCCGTACGTTTTCTTGGATCCATGGGGGTAAATTCACACGCTTGGGAGAATGGGCGAATGCGAGTGGAAGTTCGTCCGAATGGCACCATGGATGTAACGGATTTTGAGACGGGGCGGCGTTATGAAAGTTTGCTGCTGCTTGAAGACGAAGCGGATATCGGAGAAGGCTGGAACCATGTGAGCCCAGTAACGAACGAGGTCTTCACTTCCTATGGTTCGAGCGCCCAAATTTCTGTTGTCTACGACGGCCCGCTGCAGACGCGTATTCGAATCCGCAATTCGCTCAGCATTCCGCATGCCATTCATCCTCAAGAAACGAGAAGAAGCGAAGACTTTGTCGCGATTGAAGTTACGACTTTTCTGGAATTAAGGAAGAATGACCCAATTCTTCGCTGTCGAACCGTGGTAAACAATCATGCGCGCGACCACCGTCTACGGCTGTTGTTTCCATCGGGGCTGCAAACGGAACATTTTCACACGAGTACGCCGTTTGATTTTGTTAAAAGAGGCATTGAGCAACCAGACTATGCGGGGTACATGGAAAAGGCTAGAGGAACGGTGCCCCATAATGGCATCATTTCTATTGATGATGGTAGCTGTGGGTTAGCTGTGTATAGCAAGGGGTTATATGAAGCTGAAGTTCGCATGGATGGCTCGAGAACTGTAGCTCTGACATTATTTCGCAGTACAGGTAAAGAGGTTCTTTCAGATGGTGGAGATGGTGGCCAGCTTCTCACAGAGCTTGAGTTTCATTATGCAATCAGCCCTTTTGCCGTTAACGAGTCGCATACAAGCCGCCTTTGGAATGAACATCAGCAATTTGTGGCGGGAATTCGTTCTGTTGACAGAAAACTGGGGAAAGTTGTTTATGAATCGCTGCAGCGACGCGAAGCTGATTTATCGCTCTTGTATTCATTTCTTCAAGTAAGTCCGGCTGAGCTTATCGTCAGCGCCGTCAAGGCGTCCGAGGATCGAAACGATACCTACGTTATTCGTCTCTTCAACATCGCGGATAAATACGTAGAAGGCTCGATTACGTTTGATAGAAAGCTGGGAAGCGCTTATTACGTTAATTTAGATGAAGCATTGCAAAGTCAGGCGCCTTTCACTGAGAATGTCTTATCCGTTGCAGCAGTAGGGAAGCAAATTATCAGCATCCAGATTTCTTTTATATAAGACTGGAAGCCTTCATTGGCGACTGTGTATGCACAGTGAAATGCCAATGAGAAAGGAGGATCGCGTTCCCATTTATCCAATATTAATTAGGAGAGTGAAGACATGAAGGTTCGGTTTCGGTTCGGAAAGTCAGTCTCGATCATGATACTCATAGTCGCACTACTATTCGGCATTAGTTCCGCATCCTTCGCCACAAACAGCCCTTATACCGCTTCTGTTAGTACGATGTTCAATTCGAATGAAGCATTCGCGAAGCTGGAAAAAACGAACAATAACATGGGTGCTAGCTTTGACATGCATTATATCTCTACAGTTACAATCAGCGGAACCATTTGGGCTTATTACATTAAACTGACTCCAGCGGGGAAAATGGGGATCGGATTAGCCAAATCGACAAATGGCACGAGCTGGACAGATAATGGTCTCGTATTGGATGTAGGATCTTCTGGACAATGGGATGACAACATGGCGAGCTTCCCCGGCATCTGGTACGATAGTGGCACCTTCTATCTTGTTTATGAAGGGACGGGTAATGGATCAGCGGGGGATATAGGGCTCGCCACTTCCACGAATGGAACTAATTTTACTCGACAGGGGCGTATACTTACACATAATACTTCTGGATGGGAAACAGCGAATATTGGAACGCCGAGTCTTTACAAAGTAGGCTCAACCTGGTATTTGTTCTATCATGGATACGATTGGACGGACTGCCGTGTTGGCGTTGCGACAGGTACATCGCTAACTAGCTTGAGCAGGAACGGTGCTAACCCGATCATTAACACCTCAAGTAGCGGTTGGGATTCTGGCACTGTTGGTAAAAGAGACATCATCTATGAGAATGGATACTACTATATGGTGTATGAAGGCAGTACAGATGCGCCTTTCGGCTCGGCCAAATGGTCCAGCGGCTTGGCACGTTCTTCGAATTTGATCTCCTGGAGCAAATATTCGCAAAATCCGGTTTTGCCGCAAACCCAAAATTATTACGGTAATGACGGTCCAGCTTTCATCACGGTCAGCGGGGTACCGTATATTTATTACCGGGGCGTTGTTCCTGGCGGTGGCTCATCAGACAATCATACAAGACGCGCTCGCATCGCCAATGAACTAAACGGCGGGGTTACGAATTCATGGGAAGCTGAAAGTCTGCAGCATGTCATTGGCAGGTCCGATGCAGATGGATGGTCGGCGGACACGGGATTAGATTTGCCAAACTACATGCAATACGGCCCTTATACGACTGTTACGAATGTAGGGGAAAATACAGCAGTTTGGAAGCTGATGGTAGACAATAATAACGCGGATAATTTAGGCGTTGTTACCTTAGAAGTCGTCGACGCCAGTGACGGAGGGGCACTCCTTGCTTCCAGAACGATAACAAGGCAGCAGTTTAGTTCAACGTGGCATTACGAATTTTTCACCGTTCCGTTCTATCTAGATTCTTGGCGTTCCGGTCATCAACTAGAGTACCGTACGTTATGGCACCAAACCTCTTATGTGCGAGAAGACAAGGTCGGAGTTAACTGATTCTTGTAGATTTAGAACGTGACCGTTGCAAGATCGATGCAACGGTCTTATATTTGAGTTTAAGGGGAGGACTATACAATCTAAGTGCTCTTATCTTTTGAAGAGGAAGGTGATCGGTTTTGAATCCTTATCGTCCCCAACGTAATTATGGCTGCCGAATTCGAGATGCGTTCACCTATTACGGCATGCGTACGGTTGTCCTTGAAAATGAATTGGTACGCATCTCGATCTTGGTGGATAAAGGCACTGAAATTTTCGAATTTTTGTATAAGCCAAAAGATATGGATTTAATGTGGTTGACGGAGAATGGTGTGCAAAATCCGAACAGCTATTTATCAACTTCAGATGACCCGATCGCTGCTTTCATCGATTATTACCCTGGCGGATGGCAGGAAGTGTTTCCGAATGGCGGGTCTTCGAGCAGCTATAAGGGGGCTCAGTTCGGCCAGCATGGCGAAGTAGCACATATGCCTTGGCATTACGAAATTACCCAGGATACCACGGAGAGAATTTCTGTGCGATTTAGCGTTCGTACGAAGAAAGTACCGTTTTCCTTGACGAAAACGATGTCGCTTGTTAGTGGGCAGGCGACTCTGTACATAGATGAGGAAGTAGAAAATTTAAGTGATTATTCGCAGCGATACATGTGGGGGCAACATATCGCTTTGGGCAAACCCTTTTTAGATGAAAGCTGTCTCATACATATGCCAGCAGGGGTGCGCATTCGAACGGAAGAAGCGAACCAAAATCCTTCTGGTCGAGTGAAGCGCGGGAACGAATACGAATGGCCACTTGCGTATAATGAACTTGGTGAGCTTGTTGATTTATCGCAGCTGCCGCCGAAAGGGACGGCCTCCGAGATCGTTTATTTAACTGGCTTTGGCAATAATGGATGGTATTCGGTCGTAAACGGACAAAAGGGAATCGGTATGAAAGTAGAATGGGATGCTCGTACGCTTCCCTATCTATGGTACTGGCAGGAGTTTGGGGCAACCACAAGATATCCGTGGTATGGAAGGCATTATAACATTGGGCTTGAGCCATTTGTCGGGTACCCTACCTATGGCATTGAAGAGGCTATTTCCAACGGTTCAGCGGGCTCCATTGAACCCTATGAGCGTAAAAAGTTTGCCATGCAAGTAAGTGTATTTGTTTAAGTCAAAAAAGCAGTCAATTCCTAATGGGATTGACTGCTTTTCTTCTAATTATTAAGTCTCTTTGATAATTTTGAAGTCCGGTTTGTTCTATTTTTTTGCGAAAATGAACGTTTGGACACACCATGAATAGGTGATATTCATTTGTCCACGGGTGGAGGATGTAGCCCAAGCGGGGGCTTTGCTATGAGGTGTGGAACGATACCGCTTGCTTGCGGAATTCGCTAGGTGTGATATCGGAAAACTTCTTAAACATTCGGTTGAACGAATTCATATTTTGATAACCCGCTTTGCGGGCTACATCCTGAATGCGGGAGCCCGGTTCGAGCAGCATTTCCTTCGCTTTACGGATCCGATAAAGAAGTACATTCCGTGATATCATTACATTCTTTTTTTAACCTCCGTTGGGGAGAGACCCCAATATTTTTTGAATACTTTGGTGAAATGAGGGTAGTCCGTGTAGCCTACCGAGTAAGCGATTTCATAAGTTTTGCGATTTGGATCAGAAAGCAACGATTTGGCCTTTTCCAATCTAAGCTTAGTTAAATACTGGATAAAGCTGATGCCAAATTCCTCTTTAAAGGATCGGCTGAAGTAGGAAGCGGACATGCCAATAACATCTGCGACCTCCTGAAGGGATAATGATTCTTTGGCAAAATGCTCTTGCATGTACTCGCTCGCTCGTTTGACATTCTGATGGCTGCCCCAATTTCGGGTAAGCCGTATGTCCTCAATCATCTCCAGTATGCGAGTTTCAACTGCTCGATAAATGAATTCAGGTTGTTCCGCTACGGTGGACAAATCCACGGGTTCCCGCCGTGGGGTGTGCCCGATCCGCTCATCTATTTCCCCGTCGATTAAAGTCATGAGATCCAAATAAACTTGCTTAAGCATCCCATAATCCTCAATTTTACCAAGAAGATGGGAATGGATGTCCATTAACTCCTCCAACACTTCACTTTCGTTTAACAGCTCAAGATGCTTGACAAGGGGGAGTGCTCTGTTCTTGCAGTACCAGATCCATTCACTGCGTTCAAGCTTCGATTGCTTCTCGTTCCTAAATCGGCCCAGCACTCGCTCTAAAGTCTCCTGTAATTGTGAGGGACTTATCGGCTTTAACAAGTAATCTACAACACCGAAACGCATTGCCATCTGAGCATATGTGAAATCATCGTGGCCGGAAATAATAATAAACTCCGATCTCAAATTCCGCTTTCTAGCTTCTTCAATCAACTCTAATCCTCCCATAACGGGCATACGAATATCAGTAATAACAAGGTTAGGGTTCCACAGTTCAATGGCCGAGAGCGCTTCCTGGCCATCTTCCGCCTCGCCAACGACTTGAAAGGGAATGTCAGATGAATCAATTAACTTTCTTAGCGTGAGTTTAATCATATGTTCATCATCAACTATGACTACTGTATACATGCTCGTCCTCCTTATCCATCTTATAAGGGAGTGTAATTGCGATTATGGTTCCATCTTTATCGGACTTTTCAATATAGAGTCCGTAAGGGGCACCAAAAGTTAAACGAAGACGATGATGCACATTTAAAAGTCCGATTCTATGGAAGGATGGTTCTGCTGCCTCTTCGTTTGAAACGATGAACTCTTCTAGAAAGTGACTATTGTACTTCTCCATTTGATCAGAAGGCATCCCTTTCCCTTTATCTGTAATTCGAAGTATATAACAATCATTCGTGATTTCATCAGATATTCCGATATACTCAGGCTTTAATTTATGTTTCTCATAGCCGTGGATGAAGGCGTTTTCGATCATGGGTTGAATCATTAATCTTACAGCTTGCACCTGAGTCAGCAACGTATCATCCAGCGTAATATCAGCTATAAAATATCGATATCTCTCTTTTTGGATGGAAAAATACGTAGATACATGAGTGATTTCTTCCTTTAAGGTAACTTCTTGGTTAGCGTAACCTACACTGTATCTGAAGATACTGGCTAGGGAGGTCGCCATATGGCTGATCGGAAGAACCCCTTCTAGAATGGCATAAGAGTTAATAATCTCTAGTGTGTTATACAAGAAGTGCGGATTGATTTGCGATTGCATCGCTTGCAGTGCTGATTCTCTTTGCTTGATTTCCATTTCCTTTTCTTTCAGTTTGGACGTATGAACGACTTCAATTAATCTTCTAATTTCACTCACCATTTTATTAAAGCTGCGGTTCAAAGCACCGATTTCATCTTGTCTATGTTCGGGGGCTTTGACGGTAAGATCTCCGCTTTCAGCCTTTTTCATGAGGCGCTGTATATTAGATAAAGAACGAGTTAATTGGAGGGAAAATCCACTAACAACGATGAGAACAAAGAGCATGAGGAGACTGCCAATCCATATTGTCATATTACGCATCCCAATTAGGTTGACAATTAACTCGTGTATCGGCACTTCAGAGACCATGATCCAATTATTTAAGGCCGATTTGTGAAAAACAACCAGGTTCTCCTGTCCGTCAATTTTCTCAGAGAAAAAGCCCTCTACGTAATGTCTATTAATATTATCAAGATAAGCTGGAGGAGCATCTTGACCTAATTTATGTTTATCCGGATGGTAAACAATGCGTCCATTCGAATCAATAACCCACACATAACCAGCATTCCCAAGCTTTACAGTTTCAGCGATCTTAGCGATTTCGTTTACATATAAATCAGTTATTAGCATGCCTTTAGTCTGATAGGTCAAAGTATCGCGAAATTTACGCGTCACGGTTAACATAGGGACCGAATCAATCACGTTGATTCCCATGTTTTTATAGCTTTCGCTATCTGTCAGATCAGACATATACTTCTTATTTCGTTCCCTAGCTAAGTTTCCCCCATAAGTCGTTGCAACACCGCTATTGGATATGATGGAGAAGCCAGAGATGTCAGACCTACCGAATAAAATGTTGGGCAGCAGCTCTTTTTCAATTTGTTGGGTCACCTTGAACAGTTGATATTGGTCAGAATGATCGATTTCCATGAATTGTTGGATCAGCGGATTAATAATTAAAGGAAAGGTGCTTCTTTCCAAATCAGAAAAATAGGAATCCAATTGATTGCTGACTTGACTAACCAATTGTTGATTGGAATGAATGGCGTTGTTTTCGATGACATCACTTGATTTTTCATACCAAAGTGTGCCAAGTATTAAAAAAGGGAGACACAAACAGAATAAGATTAAAACAACTAGTTTTATTTTAATAGAAAGGTCTTTTATTTTTCTTAGCTTCATTTTGCCTCCTAAGTCCCTAAAACTAGTGTGAATCAACCCAGGGGTACTCCCCATTTATTATAAGGAATATACTTTTTAAAGTATACTCTCAAGTTTTGCACCACAACCGGACCGTAATCGCACAAATGGACTTTAAATTAAGGAGTTGTATGTTATAAAAAGTCATGTCATCATGTGGGATGTAAACTATATAAACACAAAGGAGAGGATAACCCTTGGAGAAAAGTTCATTTTCTATCATTGGCTGCCAGCATGCACATATACAAGTTTTTATTGAGGAAATGCTGCATCTAGGGCATCGGTGTGCGGGAATCTTTGATGATCAAAAAGAGAGTAATCTTGCAGCAATTCTTTCGCATAAATATGATATTCCCCTATTGAGTAATATGGAGGATGCGCTGAAGCCTGAAATTGAAATCGTAGGCTGTGCGGCCATTAATCAACGTAAGATTGATGTAATCGAGTTGTGCGAGCAGCGGAACAAGCATATTATGCTTGACAAGCCTATGGTTACTGACCGCCATGGGTTATCCCGTTTGGAGGCCGTTATGGAAAGGGGAAACATCCAGATCGGCATGCTTTTAACAGAACGGTTTCATCCTGCTATCTACACGCTAAAGCAGCAAATCGATGAAGGCGCTTTGGGGGAATTGGTGTCCATCGCGATGAGGAAACCACATAGATTAAGTGTAAATAATCGACCTGAATGGTTCTTTCATCGAGAACAGTCAGGAGGCATTATTAACGATTTACTCATTCACGATATTGACTTGCTTCGTTGGTTTACTGAAAGTGAAATCATCACTGCTGAGGGGTACATGAGAAAACAAATCTTGAACGAGTATCCGACTTTTTACGATTCAGCACAACTGCTCGTACAAATGGAGAGTGGTTTAGTCGCTCAATTGTATGCAGATTGGCATACGCCGGGCAAAAGCTGGACTTGGGGGGATTGCCGAATTTTCGTTGCCGGAACCAAAGGGTCCGCCGAGTTAAGACTTCTTGGCGATCCGCTTGTTTCACAGACTCCAATGATGCTTAAGGTTACGGGTGAGTATAGCTTACATTCGGTTATGCTGCTAAATCCCCCATGTGGAATTATGCAGGACTTTCTTCATTGTATAGAAGGAAAGCATGCGATCCTTACCGGGAAAGATGTGCTGAACGCTTCTAAAGCTGCTGTAGAAGCAGACGAGAATGTAAAGACAGTACCTTTATTATTTAAGTAAAAATAACACAAATTTTCGCAAAAATTGACCTGTTGCTGCAAATGAAAAGTAGATATAGTTGGATCTATAGCAAAAAAGAACGAGGGGGAAAAAATGAAATCAGTCGAGATGAAAGCGATACCAAGCAAAAAGAACTATTTCATAAAGAATTGGCAAACCTACTCAATGATTGTCCCCGGACTCTTATTCTTTATTATATTTATCTACATCCCTCTATGCGGGAGCATTATCGCTTTTCAGGATTACAACATATTCAATGGCGTGTTTCATAGTAAGTTTGTCGGGCTTAAACATTTCGAGAATCTTTTTGCATATCCTGAATTTTACCGTGTACTTAAAAATACATTGATCATTAGCTTATACCAGCTTGTTCTTGGATTTCCCACGCCTATTATCCTAGCACTGCTGCTAAACGAAGTTAGGAAGATGCTATTTAAGCGAATTATCCAAACGGTACTCTATTTGCCACATTTTTTATCCTGGGTTATCGTAGGTGGTTTGTTCATTAACCTGTTGTCTCCGAGGGTAGGGATGATTAACGAAATGATCACATATTTTGGCGGAGAGCCTATCTTCTTTGTTCAAGAGCCTGGGTATTTCCGATCCATTATTGTTTCATCCGGGATTTGGAAGGAAGTCGGGTGGGGGACGATTATTTACCTAGCAGCATTAGCCGGCATTAATCCTGAGCTATATGAATCCGCTGAGATGGATGGGGCGGGGAAGTTCAGACAAGTATTCAGCATCACTTTACCTAGTATATTGCCAACCATCGCGATCCTGTTTTTACTGCGAATTGGCAGCATTATGGATACGGGCTTCGAGCAGATTTATATGTTCCTGAATCCGCTTGTTTACGATGTGGGCGAAGTGTTTGACACTTATATTTATAGGGTTGGGCTATTGGGCGCACAATTCAGTGCAACGACAGCGATCGGGATCTTTAAATCCGTTGTTGGGTTTATTCTAATCATAGCTGCTAATCAGTTAAGCAAAAAGGCGACAGGCAACTCTATCTACTAGCAAAGGAGGTTCGCCTCAAGATGAATCGAACGACTGTTTTAGAAAAGGTATTTATGAACTTTAATTATATCTTCTTAATTGCTACTTCGCTGCTCATGCTGATACCGTTTATGCATATTGTTGCCGGATCTTTGAGCAGCGGACTGGCGATTGACAGGGGAGATGTTCAACTCTGGCCATCCCAATTTACCTTGGATAACTACCGTGCTGTTTTCAGCGATCCGAATATATGGCGGTCGATCGGGGTTACGGTATTCGTTACAGTTGTAGGAACGGCTTCAAACTTGTTTTTTACTTCCCTGATGGCCTTCGGCTTAACTAAAAAGGATATAAAGGGACGCAAATTTATCATGCTGTTTATTCTCTTTACAATGATATTCCAAGCTCCCATGATTCCAAGCTATCTGGTAGTGAAGTCCTTAGGAATGATAGATACTGTTTGGTCATTGATTATTCCGGGCACAATTAGCGCATATAACCTGATTATTATGATCTCATTTTTTCAAAACATTCCGGAAGGTCTTGTTGACTCTGCGAAAATAGACGGATGTGGGGAATATCGGACTTTGTTTCGTATTGTATATCCATTATCACTACCTTCATTAAGCACGATTGGTCTCTTCTATGCAGTCTCGCACTGGAATGGTTATTACGCAGCCATGATGTACATTCGTAATCCTCACTTATATCCGCTGCAGGTTAAGCTTCGACAGCTCATCGTGCAGAATGATGCAGAGCAAATGCTGCATAATGCGGCTTTGCTTACCGTGCAATCGGTGGAGGGGCTTAAAATGGCTTCCATTATAGTGGCTACCTTGCCTATTCTGATTGTCTATCCTTTGATTCAAAAGCATTTTGTGAAAGGCTCAATGCTGGGCTCGGTTAAAGGGTGAATAATAAAAAAACACTTTTGAAATGGGGAGAGGTCACAGTGAAATTTAGAAAACCGTTCGTTGTTATGTCGTGTGCTGCTATGATGACAAGTGTTTTGTATGGCTGTTCTACTAAAACCGAGGAGCCGGTCAAACAACCACAAGCTTCTGGTCAAGCAACGTCAGTTCCGAAGCAAGAGCCCACAAAGATTAAAGTCGCGCTTGAAACCGGCGGTTTGAAATATGTGGAACAGTCATCAGACATCAATAGTGATAAATACGTGAAAAAATTGGAGGAGCTTGCCAATGTCGATCTGAATTTGCAGCTTATTCAACATACCAATTATGAGCAAAACCTTACATTACTCATGGCAGGAGGGGAGTTACCTGACCTGCTGCAGACTCACGGGATTAACACACCGCAGATCGCTCCTGCAATTGATGCTGGTCAACTTCTTCCGCTCAACGATTTAATAGACAAGTATGGTCCAAATCTTAAGAAAAATATTCCTCAAGAATCTTGGGATAGTGCAAAAGTAAGTAGGGATGGCAAGATTTATGGCATTCCTCAGCCGAACCCGATCCGTGTCGACACGGTCACTTATATCCGCAAAGATTGGTTGAATAAGATTGGTATGGCAGAACCCAAAACAGTAGACGATTATATCAAGATGCTAACTGCCTTCCGCGACCAAGATCCGAACGGGAACGGAAAGAAGGATGAGATTCCATTCTCTGCCCGTGCGAAGCTATCATTTGGGTATGCTTTCTTCGGCGCTTATGATGTCCAACCACAAGCGTGGAAATTTATTGACGGACAGCTCGTTCCAAACATTATTCGTCCTGAGATGGTTGATGCTTTGAAAATCTACCAAAAGTTGTACGCCGAGAAACTCATTGATAATGAGGTTTTGGTGAATCAAGGGAAAGATTGGGATGCCAAAATCAAAGCTCAAGCCATTGTTGGCATGTGGGCACATTCCTCAGCGCAGCCTGATTCTTGGTCCACTTCCGTGAAAGCAGGCGATCCGAAGGCGGAATTAGCAGTTATTGCTTCACCTGTTGGTCCAAGCGGTAAACCGGGTGGCATTTATTCCATGGGCTCTACAGTGTCTGATTTTGTATGGACAATACCGAAAAGTGCGAAAGACCCAGCAGCCATTATTAAATTCCTTGACTGGTATTATGCAACCGGTGACAAAGCGAAAGATGACTTCTTCGTCTATGGATTAAAGGGCACAGATTACACAGAAGAGGGCGGCAAGGTTAAGTACAACTATCCGACAACCGATCAAGGGAACAGCGAGCAGTTTATGCACCAGGAGTGGGTTCACTTCACAGGACCAAAAACGCACCTGACGGATCCGGAATACATTAAGAACAAGCCGGGTGGCGGCGGTGACATGATTCTCAAATCGTTGGCTGTCGCAGCAAAAGAAGGCTTGGTTGATGATGGCCTTGACATGCCGACCATGCCGTCTGCGGTTGCGCATCCGGAATTGAAATATGACGGATTGTGGTTGGAGTTTGCAGCAAAGGTTATGACGGGGAAAGAATCTGCTGACAAATTTAATGATTTCGTTGCGGACTGGAAGAAGCGCGGTGGCGATCAATTAATTAAAGAAGCAACAGAATGGTACAATAAAATGCACAAAAAATAAGTCTGGTAATGAATAACAAGGCCCCCGAACCCTAAAAAGTCGGGGGTTTTCTAAAATAATAGATAGGCGTAGGAGGAGAAATATGCGCAAACTACATTTGATCTGCAACGCTCATTTAGACCCTGCATGGTTATGGGAAATTGAAGAAGGTGCAGGAGAGGCGCTTTCTACCTTCCGCATAGCAGCTGATTTTTGCGAAGAATATGAGGGGTTCGTATTTAATCATAATGAAGTAATCTTATATAAATGGATTGAAGAGTACGATCCTAGTTTATTTCAGCGAATTCAAGGGCTGGTCAAACAAGGGAAATGGCATATTATGGGCGGCTGGTATTTACAACCGGACTGCAATATGCCCAGTGGCGAGTCTTTTGTGAGACAAATTCTATTAGGAAGAGCATATTTCAGAGAAAAATTTGGTATGGAGCCAAAGACCGCTATTAATTTTGATCCCTTTGGCCATACACGCGGTTTAGTTCAGATTATGGCGAAATCCGGCTTTGATTCGTATATCTTTTGCCGACCTGCGGAGAATGATTGCATGCTCCCTGATGAAGAATTTATATGGGTTGGCTATGATGGGTCGGAGGTTGTTGGACATCGGGCGTTTAAGGCTTACCTTTCCGGCCACGGCAAGGCGCACCTTAAAGTAGAGAGCTGGTTAGAAGCGAATAAGGGTAAATCCGAAGGGCTTGTGTTATGGGGGATTGGTAACCATGGCGGAGGTCCCTCAAGAATCGACTTGAACAATCTGAAAGCGTTAGCGGAGAAAACAACGGATTTCGAAATCATTCACTCCATACCGGAGGATTATTTTATAGAATTGAAAGCCAGCGGTAAAGCATTGCCAAGGTATGAGAAGGATTTAAACCCTTGGGCAGTTGGCTGTTATACCTCGCAGATTCGCATCAAACAAAAGCATCGCTTATTGGAAAATGAGATCTACATGCTGGAGAAGATGATGTCCAACGCCGCATTGCAAGGGCTTACGACATATCCGCAGCAGGATATTCAAGGGTCTCTTATCGATCTGATGATCGCCGAATTCCATGATATTTTGCCGGGATCTTCCATACAGCTAGTTGAAGACAATTCGTTAAGGCTAATGGACCATGGGCTGGAGATCATATCCAGATTGAAGGCTAGAGCATTCTTTGCTTTAACTGCCGGTCAGAAGAGGGCGGAGGAAGGGGAAGTTCCGATCTTCATCTACAACCCGCATCCTTACAAGGTGAAAGGGATATTTGAATGTGAATTTCAACTGCCCAAAGGCTCCAAGGATCAGTTTGCCAATCCTATTGTGTACAAGGACGGACTAAGACTGCCTTCTCAGGTGGAAAAGGAAGTAAGTAATCTTTATATCGACTGGAGAAAACGATCCGTTTTTGCTGCCGAGTTGGAGCCGGGTCAAATGAATCGTTTTGATGTAAAGATTGAGTTTTTGACAGCAAAGCCAAAGCCGATGCTTCAAGCAGAAAAAGGAAAGATTTTGTTCAAAACCGACGATCTTGAGGTAGTCATCAATACGAAGACGGGCTTGATCGATCTGTATAAAGCAAGCGGTGTGTCTTATTTAAAGGAGAATGCGTTTCAACCTATCGTTATGGAGGATCAAGATGACTCTTGGGGCAGTCAGATCCAGAGCTTTCCTAAGAAAAAAGGATGCTTTGGGTTGATGTCCAAAAGACAAGGCACCCGATATTCAGGACTTCCCGGAAAGTCCATAGAGAGCGTAAGAATTGTTGAAGACGGGGAAGCGAGAACCGTCGTAGAAGCACTAATGTCTTATGGCGATTCCTCTATATGCCAAACCTATAAGCTGCCGAAGCAGGGAACGGAAATTCAGGTTGATGTGCTGGTTCATTGGAATGAAAAGAAGAGCATGTTGAAATTAGCCGTACCGACCCTCTTTAACGATGCCCAATATCGCGGGCAGGTGGCCTATGGAACAGATGAATTACCAAATAACGGAAGAGAAGTTGTGTCGCAAAAATGGGTGGGCGTTTTCTCAGAGGCACACAACGTTGCTTTTACCTGCACGAATGATGGGATTTATGGCTCGGATATGTTAGATGGGGAGATGAGGCTGTCCTTGCTTCGTTCTCCTGGATATTCTGCACTGCCCGGGGGCAAGAAGACCAATACGATGCCTAGAGATCGCTTTTCCAACCGAATGGATCAGGGAGAGCGCAAATATTCATTTTGGTTTAAAGGCTCCGAGCTTGTGGACCGAGTTGCTTCCGTGGATAGGGAGGCATTGGCACATAATGAGAAGCCATACGCCCTCACCTATTTCCCCTCCGGTGCCGGAGAGCTGCCTAAACCGCTGATTACTTTGAGTGACGATGTGGTGCAGATGACTGCGTTTAAGAAAGCGGAAGCTTCCGAAGATTACATCATTCGCTTATTTGAACCAACCGGGCAACCGCGTTCTACGATCATTCATTTGCCCGCGCTGGGAATCGAGCAGCAGGTCGAGCTCGGCAAGTTTGAAATGAAAACATTACGTCTGGACGTCGAAGCTGGAAAGCTCACCCAGGAAAATGTCATGGAATGTTAATTCCTATCATAAAGAGCAAGGGAGATGGAACGATAAATGGATAAATTAGCGCTCACCGGAGGAACACCCGTAAGAACGGCCCCCTTTCCAAGCTGGCCGATTGTTGGGGAAGAAGAAGAACGATTGATTCTCGAAGTGGTTCGCTCCGGTAAATGGGGCGGATCAGGAACCCGCATTAAACTTGTAGAGCTGGAGGAGCGGTTTGCCGAACTTCATCAGGCGAAGCACGCAATCACGCTGGTAAACGGGACGATGGGGTTAACCGTGGCCCTTCAAGCTGTAGGTGTGCAGCCGGGGGATGAGGTCATTATGCCGCCGTATACCTTTATTGCAACTGCAACATCCGCATTGATATTCGGTGCTATTCCCGTATTTGTAGATGTGGAATCGGATACGCTTAATTTGGACCCGGAGAAAGTGGAGGCAGCGATTACACCGAGAACAAAAGCGATCGTCGCTGTTCATATTGCGGGTGCACCCGCAAATATGACGCGACTGAAGGAGATTGCGGCTAAGCATGGATTGCGTCTGATTGAGGATTCGGCGCAGGGAGTTGGCGCAGAATGGGAGGGGCGCAAGGTCGGGGCTCTCGGGGATATCGGATCTTTCAGTTTTCAACTTGGCAAGAATATCACTTCGGGAGAGGGCGGAATTATGCTCTCAAACGATGAAGAAGTGGCCGACCATGCTTGGTCGCTAACCAATGTGGGAAGAATTCGCAAAGGCGAATGGTATCAGCATGAACGAATCGGCTGGAATTTGCGTATGACGGAGTTTCAGGCGGCGATTGTTCTGGCCCAGCTTAGCCGCTTTAAAGAGCAATTTGCCCTGCGTGAGCGCAATGCCAAGCTATTAAATGAGCTTTTTGCTGAAATTGAAGGGATTCGGTTACTGCAGACGGATCCACGGATTACCGCTAATGGCAGGCATATGTATATGTTTGCACTGGACCCTGCGCTTGCCGATCGGATTGATAAGATGAGTGTGATCAATATGCTTAATGCGGAAGGGATTCCAGCACAGCCGGGATATGTATCTCTTAATCATAATAAGGCGGTAATTGCGGATACGAAAAAATGGACTGGTGTAGAGCGCATATATTCATGTCCAATAAGTGAGAGGTTTTGCGATAAGGAAGTATTATGGTTGATGCAAAACGTTCTTCTTGCCGGAGAGAAGGATATGCATCAAATCGCTGAAGCCGTGTTGAAAGTTATCCGTGCTGTAAGCTAACACATTGAATGGGAATAAGGGGGTTTTAGCATGAAGCTGGCTAAAGTAGGGATTCTGATAGATGAAAAAACGGCGAAACGGCGTTGGGAGTTTGGACTCAATGTATTCGAACAGTTTCTTGGAGAAATTCTTGCACACCGAGGCATAACCTTTCAATGGCTAACGAATGTGAATCAGATCAAAGCTTGTCAATTGGATGTGCTTTTAATTGGTTTGATGGAGGAGCATACAGACACTGCTTCGATTGTATGGGAATTTGCTGAACAGGGTGGAACGGTCATTTCCTATGCCGGATTAAACTGCCTTGCCGATAGATTTGGATATATGCTGGGAAGGCCAGCGGATAAAGGGTACGCTCACCTGCCATCCGACCTTTTCGAGGAAAGCAGACCACTCCGATTTTTGCAAGCCGCTCCTTGGATCCAGAAGCTCAATTCTCTTCGTGAGGAAGAAGGAGCAAAGAACAATCCCAGTGTTTATCAGATCCAAGAAACGAAAACGATCAAGCCTATAAGGGAAATAGGGCGGATCGTAAAAGACCATCCCAATGGACAGCATGCTGGCGATGCTCTTCAGCAATTTTCAGTAGGAATGGGTTTTATTGATCGGTGGTCAATAAATATTCCTTATACGGTTGTTGGCCTCATGCAGGGGACAAAGCCTGTTTTCGAGGATGGATATCCTGCGCCTGACGGAACAGGCCCGGTTAACGACGGCGTGCTTAAAGCTGATGATCAAGTAGAAATGGACTGGGAAATGGACCGAGTAAAGACGGAAACGGGCGTCCCTTATTTTGCCCATCCCTATGCGGACTTGTGGCGGGAAATTCTCATTAGCCATCTTCTGCAGCGAGTTGTAGGTCAAGGTAAGACGCTGCCATTTACCGGGTACTGGCCTAATGGTATCGATCATGTGGCTCTGATCTCCTTGGACAGTGACCATACTGGAGATACTGAAGCAGAATCTACGTATCAGCTTCTCCGCGAATGTGAAATCTCAGCTACATGGTGCATGATGGAGAAGGAGTACAGCAGGCCGATGTATGAGCGAATTCTGCAAGCAGGTGACGAGCTCGGCCTCCACTATAACGCGGTTCCTGTGGATCATGGCAGGTGGGGAGCCGATGAGTTTGAACGGCAAGCGAACTGGTTTAGAGAAACAACCGGACTTAAGCACATTTCTTCAAATAAGAATCATTTGACGCGAGTGGAGGGCTGGGGAGAGTTGTTTCGTTGGTGTGAAGCCAACGGAGTAGCCTCAGATCAAACTAGAGGGAACAGCAAAAAAGGAAATGTTGGATTCCTATTTGGAACCTGTCATCCTTATTTTCCAATGGCCTGGTCGGATGAGCACAACCGGTTATATGATGTGCTTGAAATTAGCTTCCTTTACGGTGATTTTCTTAGTCTAGATACGAGTCTTATCGCTCCTTTTCTGGAGCAAGCCAAGAGGGTGGAGGGGGTTGCCCACTTTTGCTTCCATCCTATTCATATCCATAACAAGGAATTTATCAGGGATTGGCTTCAGAGCATTGTTAGGCAAGCCAGACCGCAAGGATTTGTATTTTGGACAGGTAAGCAAATTAACGATTGGGAGCGGGCACGCAGAAAGCTGCAAATTTTCAAGCTCGACCAGGAAGGCAACCCGATTATTGAAGGCCTTATGGAATGTGAAAATGTTGTAGTTTGGATTCCGCTGACGGAAAGTGAAGAAGCTCAGTATAGGCATATATCAGAAAGACGGCATGGTGTACTATGCCGTAAAGCTGTTTTGTAATCTAATTATTTCTTAATAAGGAAGTGTGGGTATCATGGAATTTACTCCGGCTGCCGAAGTGTGGAAGGTAGCTCCAATCCGCTGGGATCATGCGAAGGAAAATGAAATGTCAAGACGCATTTATAACATTTTATTGAGATGGCTGCCATTCGCTAATGAGCAATTTGAAAAATGGGACGGAAAACCAAACAGCGGCCACTTTTTTGGCGGAAACTTTTGGTACTCCTCGGATACGGCTGCGAGCTCGTTCATTTTTGCTGTACTAGCCAAGCTTGGAGATTATGATAGGCAGGCTACAGGTATTAACCGTGAAACATTGAAGCAGAAAGCCATCATGGGCCTTCGCTACGCTGGTTTTACTCATGATACAGGACCGAGTGAATGTGTCAGGGTTAAAGGGATCAATCCTTATTGCAGTGAGAAGAAGTGGGGCGGTGAAGGAGATAACTTCTTCATGGCAAGCCAGAATGGTAGATCCATAGCTTCCTTATCACATGCCGCGTGGCTTCTATGGGATGATTTAGACGACGAAACCAGAATCCTTGTGCAGAATATGGTCGCAAGCTACGCCGATCGCTGGTCGGATGAAGAACCGCGAAATGGAACCTATTACGATACACAGTGTGAAGAGAACGCTTGGACTTCTGCAGGGATAGCTGCAGGTGTAGCTTTATTCCCTGACCATCCACATCATTCGGCTTGGAAGAAGGGATTCATACAATGGTCGATTAGCTCTGTTACTACATATAAGGATCGCTTGGCAGACCCATCCGGACTTATTGACACACCTGCAGGGAATCGAATAAAAACGGTCACATTTCACCCGGATTTCACAACAGAAAATCATGCTTTTGTACATCCCAGCTACCTATGTGCAGGAACGAATCTGCGGGCCTTCCACGCCACGCTCTCCTTAATGGGAGGGCTGGAAGTACTAGACAGTGCTGTCCATAATAATGTAAATCTATACGATCAAACGGTTAAAATATGGGCGCAGTTTGACGGATTGGCTGTCCCGGTTCAGGGACAGGATTGGTGGTACAATCGCCAACATGAGCGTCAATTAACTCATGCGATTTTGAATGTGCTGCACAATCATTCGGATGCAGCAAGGTTTGAGCGAAGCGCACTTGATACCATTGAGAAGATTCAGCTAAGCAATTCAAGGGGCTGCCTATTAGAGGAAAGAGGAGAAGAGTGTGTGATTAATCTTGCGCATGCTCAGTTTGCCAAAGATTTGGAGCCGGGCTCCGCGCTTGATTTAACAAAATCCTACCTGCTTCACGTCTTTGGGGGTCCAGGAGTGGAGCCGAACGACCCAACAGAAATGATTTCACGTCTTTCCGGTGTATATGAATACCCCTACGGGAATACCATCGTACATCGGACGAAGGAAAGCTTTACTTGCTTTAGCTGGCGCAACAATGTAATGGCTTTAAGCCTTCCCAAGAAGGGTTTATGGACGATTACTCCGTTATACGCAAGCTTTACGGGAACAGTTCAGTTTGAACAATCACTGGGAACCCCAGGTTTAACTAACGAATCTATCATTAGAGACGTGATGAAACAACGCATTAACACATTTGAGGATGGTTTTGGTGCCGTTGTTACCATAGGCAGAGGAAACCGCGAGCTCATGCAGAATGTCGCGTTTGTTGCCCTCCCAAATGGGAATAGCGTTTATGCAGAACAGTTTCATGCCGTTAAAGCTTGTAAAGTACTTGAACTTAAAACAGGTATGATAGGGATCCGTAATGAAAATTATTCGGCAATGCCCGAGCTTGCTCCAGGCCAGAGAACTCTTTATTTTCCGGGGGATTCCGAAACGTTTAAAGGGTTCTACGGGGATCAGCCCAACCTGGTAAAGAATTATCCAGAATATCCGTATGTAAATATTGATAACGAAATCGGATATTTGCTATTTGGATCCACAGGGATTACATATGTGAACAAGCATGTTTATCCCAAATGGAAAGGTGTAGAGGATATATTGATTATGAATGATGGTGGAGCCGTGGAGTTTCATGAAAATGAGACCTTAAAGCCCTTCATTGTTGTTGCCCTCCCAAATCAAACCCATGAGGAGACGGCCCTTTCCCATCAAAATGTGTCCCTGCTCTCCGATCAAGCGGAATATGCACTGCTTCTGGAGATAGATGGCTATTTAGCTTATATTCATTTTGAATCAGGTCAAAAAACAGTCTCAGGTAAGAAACTGCTCAAAGGTGGTTCGGTTCCATTATATAGAGGTAATAATCGTATTGCATCCGGGCATTACACATGGTCCGATTCGATTGAAGGATTTAGCAGTGGTTATCTGCCGGAGTTATACCGTTTGGAATCAAGTGAAATGGATTCTCTAAATCTGGATATTAACATTCTGTCAGACCGAATTACGATATTAAATGTAGGAACATCCACCGCCAACTTTCAACTAATCAACACCAAGTCCGAGCGGGTTATGAATCTGTCCATTGAAGAGGGCAGGTATGCGATTCATTAATTGCTGAAAGAAGTGGACATTCATTTCTGCTTTGGAGATTTTGGGGTGCAATGTTAATTAAGACGGAGAACAATAGTTCAACTTCGAAGGGGCTGTCCCAAAAGTAGATAAATCTATTTTTGGGACAGCCCCTTAAGGCTTATTGACCTTCCGGGACATTCGAATCGGTATTCCGAATGAAATTCATACTTCCACTAGATAAATCCAATGGAAGCAGCATGCAAACTGCGAAATTCACAAAGTGGGAGCCGAATTTCCTAATGTGACTTTTGGGACAGCCATCGAGTCGTTCTCGCCGAACAAAGGGACAAAGCTCGCGACTTTCGCCGCTCGCTGCATTAGAGTTGTTGGCTATAATGGAACCGTCAGATTTGGTGCCCTGCGAGGGACATTGATGGCTAACGGAAAAAATTAAATTTAACCGTGCTTAAACATAAAATAGAACCTATTTATATAAGTAATGTAGGAGTTATAATACTAAATATATAAGTATTCATGGCAACCGTTCAGTGGACGGTTGCTATTGTACATTTGTTCCGAAGGGGAGAGAAAATGACAATGAACAAGAGGCAAATATTTTTCTCTTTGCGCCTGAAGTTTTTACTTGCATTTACGTTGTTTATTGTGGCTCCCATTTTATTTATGATGTATCTTTACTTCGTTCAATCAGACAAAATATTTATGAGACAAATGACCGACACACAAGCCCAGGTTCTAAAGCGGGTTACGGATCGAGCCGACGATATGCTGAATCGGACGTTAAATGTTTCGAATTTGCTCACGAACGACTATGATGTCTTGCAATTGCTAAGAAGTTCGGGGCAGTCGGATTTAGATGATTATCCTACCTACCAGAGGGTAATTGGTCTACAGAGCAAGATGGACAACCTGATCTCATATATTTTGGACAACCATGCCATTGTTGCGGTTTATGGATTTAATGGCAGCATCTATGCGACCAATCAAGACGAAGCGATTCTTAAAGTGATACCGGATTATGTGAAACAAGCCAGAGAAAGAAACGGTGCTCCAGCTTGGGACGTGAACCCTTCTCTGAGAGTAAAAGGGCTTGAGGGCAACCAAGAAGGGGGCTTTATTACCATGGCCCGGTTAATTAAAGGGGAGACGACAAAGGGGTATGGCTTAGTTTTTATCGCATTTCCAATCAAGGAAATGTTTCTCGTTTCTAATGGGTTAGAGAAGGATTCCCCTGCCCAATTCCTGATATCCGATAAAAACCGTTTGCTGTGGGGACAAAATGATTTGTGGAACAGGGCTGAATCGGGAGAGGAACGATCCACATTCCTACAAACCTTAAAAGCAACCGGCTGGCAATTGCAATGGATCCCCATGCAGGAACAATGGATGCAGCAGTTGAAAAACGTACGTTCCACAACGACGTGGAGTGTCATCGTTTTATTCGCATGTTTTCTTTTCATCTATGTCATCTTTACCCTTCGTTTGATGAAGCCTATTCGCTCGCTCGTGCAGGCAATGGGAAAAGCTGCATCCGGAAATTTCGAAAAGCCCGCTTTGGCAGGAGGAAACGATGAAATCGGGCTTCTGAGCCATCATTTCAACCGTATGCTGTCGAGCTTGAAGGAAATGGTTACGACTCTTCGAGAAGAGCAGCAGCTTAAAGAGGAAGCACGGTTTCATGCCCTGCAAGCTCAAATTTCTCCCCATTTCTTGTTTAACGCACTCAATTCCATTAAGTGGCTGGCTGTATTTTCGGGCGCTAAAAACGTTGGGGATATGATTACATCCCTTGGTATTATGCTCAGCTACAGTATGAAGCAGGAGAGCGAAGTTGTCACACTGAGAGATGAGCTTGATTTTATACAACATTATTTTTCGCTGCAAAAAATTCGGTTTAACGATAATATAGAGTTGTTGATTCATGTCGATGAAAGTCTAATGTCTGCTCGCATTCTTAAATTCACCCTTCAGCCTATTGTGGAAAACAGCATCATCCATGGGAACCGTATGCCTCTGAACATCCGTATTACGGCTTATCATGAAGATGATTTGTTGTTTGTTACCGTTACAGATAATGGACAAGGGCTGTCTGAGAGAAAGCTTGCCGATGACGCTCTTGAGAAATCCGATCCCATAAGGCAAGGGAAATATAGTGGAATCGGACTTGAGAATGTTCAGAGTCGGATTCGCATGCATTTCGGGGAACCCTATGGGCTATTTATGCACAATGGCATGGATGCTGGAGCGGAGACGGTTATTAAGCTGCCTTGGAAGCGGATGGAGGATCCAGCATGACGAAGCTTTTATTAGTGGAAGATGAATTTCTGGTGAGGCTTGGACTCAAGACGTTTATTCCTTGGGAGGAATTTGGCTTTGAATTGATCGGCGAGGCAGTGGATGGATTGGATGCGCTTACCATTCTTTCTGAAAAGCCATGTGATCTCTTGATTACCGACATTTCCATGCCGAATATGGATGGTATCTCGCTGATGGAACGGGTGAAGGAATTATATCCTCACATCAAAATTTTAATTTTATCCAACTATAATGATTTTGGGTATGTAAGGCGAGCCTTGCAGCTTGGAGCTTCCGACTACATATTGAAGCTAACTATGCAGCCGGATGATCTTCAAACCAAGCTGCAGCAAATGCAAAAGGAAATCGAGAACGAACGTAAAAAGCAGGAGGAAATGTTACTGCTTAATCGGACTACGGTTCAATTTCGTCAAGAAATCACCATGGACAAGCATTTGCGTGATCTCCTGACCATGCAATACTCAAAGAAGGAAGCGGATGATCTCTCAGAGGAATATGCGAATCTACTTCCCCCATTTCCATGGACAGTTTCGATGATGAAAATTGACCGATACGAGTCTGTTGTCGATGAGAATCGCTTTAAGAGTGAAAAGCTGCTGCGTTTTTCCGTGATGAATATCCTTCGGGAAGTTATGCGCAAATATAAGGCAGGACACATTGTGGAAATGGATGGAGGGCGTTTCGGTATGATCTCCGGTATGGGGGCGGAGCCGATGCTTCAAGAGATGACGGAATGTATACAACGCTATCTCAAATTAGCTGTCTATTTCGGTACTTATGCCCCTGTTGAACGAGCATACGACCTGCATGAAGCATGCAAGTTTGCCGATGAAGCGCTTTTGGTGAGATTTTACAATGACTCGAGTCGTGTCATTCACTATAGGGAGCAAATGTTTGCAAACCAAGCTTTACCTATTTCATCACAGGATGAATGGCTTGATATGATGGCTCGGCAAGACAAAGAAGCACTTCAGAATGCCATAAGAAATATGGCGGAGGCTTATTTAGAAGACGGAGTACCTAAACCTTATCCAGATTTGGCCAGAGAACGTTGGCTGCATATTGTCCATCTATTCGAGGTGTTCCTTCAACATAAAGGAGGAGACCTATATTCAATCGTGCCTTACGAAGGGAAGTATCCTCATCATGTCGTGAGGCTATCTGAGTCCATACAAGAAATAAGCGACTGGTTGATTGGATGGATTTCAGTCTTCTTCGAGCATTTGCGCGCAAGCGCGATTCATCAGCCTCGCCCGGAAATTCAAGCCGTTCAAAGAATGATCGAAGAAAAGTACAGTACTTCCTTTAAAATGTCCGACTTGGCAAAAGAAGTTAATTTTACGGAACCGTATTTAAGCTCCTTATTCAAGAAAGAAACCGGCGAAACAATGATCGATTACATGATTCGTATACGAATGAAGAAAGCCAGGGAACTGCTCAAGGATTCCAATGTTAAAATTTATGAAGTTGCAGACGCGATAGGCTATTCGGACCCTAATTATTTCGCCAAGCTGTTCAAAAAAATTGAAGGCATATACCCGCAAGAATATCGGAAGCGCTATATTCATTAAAAGTAGATAAAACAAGACAGGTAAGATCTTAAATGAATTCATTACGCAGGAATGATCACTTTGCTATGCTAATGATGTTCCTAACGGATGAAAACAAGTAAGAGAGGGGTTTTACCAGTATGAAGAAATCGATTTATTCCGCACTATCACTCACAATGGCATTTAGTTTGATGCTTTCCGGCTGTGCAAAAGGCGACAACCCATCAAGCTCATCTCCCGCTGCAGCAACGACTGCAAGCTCCGCAGTTCCCAAGAAAGCCGTCAAACTTAAGATGTGGGGCGGCATTCCAGAAGAAAGTGGACCCAAGGACGTGGTCATGAAGTGGAACAGCTCACATCCTGATATTCAAGTGGAGTATACACGTTACGTGAACGACGATAGCGGCAACACGAAGCTCGATACGGCTCTTATTAGCAACTCCGATGCTCCAGACATCTTCTTCAGTTATGGAGAAACGAATTACAATCGCCGAGCGAATGCGGGCGTCACCTTTCCGTTGGATGATTTGATTAGCAAATATAAGCTTAATGTGGATGATATTATTGGCAAAGATAATGTCGTCCCGTATAAAGGGAAAACGCACTATCTACCGGCTATGAAGCTATTATCTTCCGTTATGATTAATCAAACGGCCTTGGAGAAAGCGGGAGAGAAGATTCCGGCTCAAGGATGGACATGGGATGACTACATGGCTCTTGCCGAGAAGCTGCATACACCGGACCAGAAGGGCAGTTTTATCAAGGTTCCAGACGATAATATGGTGCGTTTTGCCATTCTTGAGAATAAGCCGGTGGATTCCTACTATACAGCGGATGGATTGTCAACCTTCGACAGTCCTGCCGTCAAGAAGGGCTTGGAATATCAAAAAGCGCTGCAGGACAAAGGATTATCGGTCAAGTGGCCAGAAATTATCGCCAACAAACTGCTTCCTCCAAACGAGCTTCTAACCGGTAAATCAGCCATGATTTTCGGAGGTACACATCTGCTAAGGAATGTAAAGGATACGAAAAGCTTCCCGCATGACTTCAAAACCATTTTTGCGCCAGTACCCCAGTTAGAGAAGGGCGGCAAAGTGAATACAGCAGGCTTCAACGACTTCATGTCGATTAACAATACGTCTTCGAACAAAGACGAAGCCTTTCAATTTATATCGTGGTACCTAACTGAAGGGAATCTTCTCATGATTCCGGGTGGACGGTTGCCGTCTTCCAAGAAGATTGATGTAGATAAGGTGGCTGAGCTCATGGTTGGAGATGCAGGAAACCTAATTAACGTGGATTCTCTGAAATCTCTAATCAAAGGCGATTATACGTTCCCCGTTCAAACGATTTCCACCGCTTTACCGGAAATGACCAAAATCATTAATGAAGAAACAGAGAAATACGTCATGGGTGTGCAGCCCTTAGACAAAGCCATTCAGAATATGAAGACAAGAGCGGATCAAGCGATTAAGGCTGAAAAAAAATAAAGGTTGTGTTAGAAAAGGGACCTGACGGACTTCAATTTGAAGTCTGCCAGGTCCTTTTTCTGAAATTGTAAGCATTTTATATGTTTTCGGGTTTGGGGTAAGCGTGCGGAAAATAAGGCAACTGTGAGTGCTTACTTGCTTGCTGCAGGCTAAGTTTATCTGAGTTGTTTTCCTACATCTTAATATCAACGCTGTAACAACCTAAATCACGCCATTCCACTCTGATTCGCTACTGTTTATGATACGGGTATGGGTTGAATATAGCTAAATGAGGTGGCATCATGCGACGAGCGTCCAAACATAACATGAAGGAACAATTGGCGGGTTATTTGTTTATTTTGCCGAACTTTCTCGGCGTTTTTTTCTTCGTCATTCTACCTCTGCTTTTCAGCTTTATGCTGATTTTTGCAGATTGGGATTACTTAAAGGGCTTTGCTGGGCTGAGTTTCGCTGGACTAGGAAATCTTAAAAAATTAGTGAATGACGTTTACTTATGGCACGCACTCAAGAACAATTTTATTTTGACAGGCGTAACGGTGCCCAGTGCAATGGCGATAGGCTTGGTTGTAGCCGTATTGCTTAATCGACATGTTTATGCCAAGGGTTTATTACGAACTTTGTTTTTCCTTCCTTATGTCAGCAGTTTGGTTGCCGTTTCTGTAGTATGGAGCGTGCTTTACAATGCACAGGATGGCCCGATCAACGCCTTCCTAAGATCGCTGGGGGTTGCCAATCCTCCCGAGTGGTTGGGGAGCACGACGTGGGCATTGCCGGCCATCATCATTATGGTCGTGTGGACTTACATTGGATACACGATGGTGTTGTATATGGCGGGACTACAAGGAATCCCCAAAGATTTATATGAAGCGGCTTCAATTGACGGAGCCACAGGATTGAGGCAGTTTTTCAGTATCACAGTACCCATGCTGAAGCCAACTACTTTTTTGATTGCCATAACTCTTATTATCTCCACCTTCCAGGTTTTTGCTGTTGTGAATGTGATGACACAAGGCGGTCCAGTCAATTCGTCGATGGTTATTGCTTATCATATTTATCTCACTGCCTTCCAGAATTATAAAATGGGTTATGCGGCAGCGATGTCCTGGGTTTTATTCATCATCATCTTTTCGATTACTTTGGTTCAGTGGCGCAGTCAGAAGAAATGGCAGCAGCATTTTTAATGGAGGAGTGGGTTCGTAGTGATATCTTTGCGAAAATTAAGCGTTACCCTTGTCATGTTGGTTTTGGGTGTCATGGTTTTGATCCCGTTCATCTGGATGATTTCTTCATCCTTCAAAATCCAAGCTGATTTATTCAAATACCCGATCAATTGGATCCCCAAAAATCCGATTTTCTCGAATTACGAAGAGGTTTGGGGTGGCAAATATAAATTTGCTTTATTTTATTGGAACTCAGCCAAAATCACTTTCTTTACGGTTGTTGGCTCCATCATCACCAGCTCGTTGGCTGGATTCGCATTTGCCAAACTGAATTTTAAGGGAAGAGATTTTATCTTCCTTATGTACTTGGCTACAATGATCATTCCCGCTCAGGTGCTGCTTGTCCCTAGGTTTATCCTGTTCGATCGCATTGGCTTAGTTAACACCCATTGGGCCGTCATTTTACCGGGGATTTTTACCGTATTCGGAACGTTCCTGATGCGGCAATTTTTCAGTACAATTCCGAACGAGCTGCTTGAAGCGGCAAAAGTGGATGGAGCGGGATTCTTCCGGATCTATTGGCAAATTTGTTTGCCATTAACGAAGCCTGCCATTGTAACACTCCTCATACTTACTTTTACCTGGCACTGGAACGAATATGAGAATCCGTTGATCTTCTTGCGTTCAAGTGAATTGTTCACACTACCGATAGGTCTTTCCAGCTTTGTAGATGAATATGGTGCAAATTATTCCTTGATTATGGCCGCTTCGGTTTCGGCGCTGCTTCCTCTCATCACCGTCGTAGCCATTTTCCAAAGATTCTTTGTTGAAGGCATTGCCAGCAGCGGCCTGAAAGGGTAACAGCAGCGAAATTTAATAAAGGAGTGATATCCATGAATGATTTTACAAACGATTTTGATATTGTGATTGTTGGGGCAGGAGTAGGTGGCATTTGTGCCGCTTTAGCTGCTTCAAGATTAAAAAGCAAGGTGCTGCTTATTGAAAAAATGAGTGAGATTGGCGGCACAGGCGTCCATGCGGCTATTGCTTTAGTATGCAAGTTTCGTGATCATGATGGGAGATGTGTGAACACGGGGATTCATAAGGAATTATTCCCGCAGGCCTATCAGAATACGGGATTGACCTTTGACGAGGAAACGGTATCCAGCTATGACGAACAGGAATTAAAAGAAACCTATCATCGATTAATTCAAAAAGAGAAAAATCTGACCGTATGGACGGACTGCGAGGTGGACGCTGTACAGGTGGAAGATGGGAATATTCGTTCAGTGACGATCACTGGATCTAAGCAAACGCGTGTATTTGGTCGCGTGTTCCTGGACGGGACGGCTGACGGGAATTTATCTGCATTGGCAGGAGCTGAGTTTCAAAAGGGGCGAGACAAAGATGGAAAGATGCAGATGGCGACGGTTACTTTCAAACTCACCGGATTCGATACCTCTTTATTTAAAGTGAAAGATGTCACAAGTTGGGGCTGCTTTTTTTGGCTGGAAGAGACGCTCAAGCCCTATTATGTTGCGATGAAACAGAGAAAGAACAGCACGAATATGCGTCAGGGCGTATTAGCATTCCCTTATCCAGATGGGAAAGCATTCCTATTTAATTCGACTGCGATAAGCGATGTTGATCCCACCATTCCAGGATCCGTTGAACGTGCGTTTGAAATCGGCAAAGTTCAAGTGTATGAATTAGTTGAAGCGATCAGGGAGCACCCAGCTTTTCGGGATGCGAAGATTGAGACTATTTTTACGAAGCTAGGGGTACGTGAAGGCCGCAGAGTTATCGGAGATTACATGTTAACCGGGGAAGACTGTCTGCAAGTACGCAAGTTTGATGATATGGTGGCTGCTTGTGCTTATGATGTGGATGTCCATGATCCAGATGGAAATAAAAATCACCAAGAGTATATGACTATTTTGCCAAGCCCAGGGTATTATCATATTCCTTATCGCAGTCTTATCGCTAAAGGATTTGGCAATCTGTTATTAAGCTCGCGCTGCATTAGCGGTACTTTTGAGGCCCACGCTTCTTACCGTGTCATGTCAGGAATTAGCGCTATCGGTGAGGCAGCAGGCACTGCCGCTGCACTAACTGTCAAATCTGGCTTCAGCGATGTTCGTATGGTTCCTGCCGAAGAGATACGTTATATTCTGCAAACCCGGGGCCAATTCGTAGAAGGTCCTGTTAAGGAAATACATGTTGTGTAGGTAAAACGTATTGCGTCAAGAATTGTAGGCGGCCAATTTCGCTACAAGGCAGTCAGACGAAGTGGTGAACAATTCAGATCCTGCTATTCGGAATATGCGCACTCTAGTGAGGCGAACGTTCCCGCTCGTTGCCTATCGGAAACAACTGCTTCTGAAGTGAAACGCTTGTTTGTCAAAATCTTTTAACTTATTATGTCGATTCAGAAAGGTTACCAAAACGAAAATGCGCTGGCAGTTGTGAGAGTCCATCTGATAAGCGGCGAGCCCAGCGGGATCGGACACTTTGAGGTAGCCAGCGTTCATTCGTTGCTGGTGATATTCTTTGCTAGTAAAATTTTATCCCGTTTCGGATCAAAAAGCCTGATTTTTAATCCAATGCAGATGAAAGCAAGCATCAGAAACAATACACCGCTCCATATAATCTGATGCGTTCCCATCTGGGATAGAAACCACCCCCCCGAGGTGGTACCTAATGAGACACCTAGATTTCCAAAAGATACAAACAAGCTATTTGCAAACTCAGGCGCTTCTGAGGCCTCAGAGGTTAGCCAAGTCTGGCTTATTATGAGACCGCTTGTGAAAACAGCTCCCCATACAATGATAATAACAATCATCGGAATCGTGTAGGTTCCCGCATAAAATATCAATAAATAGATCATTCCCAATACCAAAGGATAAAAAATGGTAGTTTTAACGATGCTTTTACTTAATAGCTTACCAGTTTGTAGATTGCCGTAAACACCACTTGCTCCAAATAGAATTAACATGACACTTATCGTTGTACCCTTCATGTTTGTCACTTTCCCTAGATATTCTGCAAAATAGCTGTATACGGCGAATAAAGCTGCCATAATCAAACATGCAGTTGCAATATTAAACCATAATTGGGGTTTTACTAAAACTTTCAATTGTTTCCCATAGGACATTTTTTCTTTTACTGGCATGGAGGGGATCCAACTTAAAATACTCATACATGTAATAGCATTGATAACTGCTGAGAATAGAAATGATGATTCAAGAGAAAATTGATTTCCAATAAATGAAGTGATCGGAATTCCTAAGACCATTCCTACAGTCACGCCAGTAAATACTTTGGCGACTGCTTTGGTACTTTGATCTTTTGGGACAGAACTCGCAGCCGCCGTAAAAGCGACCGAAAAATAAACGGGATGAAGAAAAGCAGGTAGAATTCGAAAAAGTAATAGAACCGTGTAGTTGGGGGCAAATGCTGAGCCAAGATTTGATATTGCAAAAATAGCAAGTACTCCAGCCAAGATATTTTTGCGATTTACCCCTGAGAATAATAAAGTCATAAATGGACCGAAAATGGCAATGACGAGAGCGAACAGACTTACAAGTAATCCTGCTTGCGAAACACTGATTCGGAAGTGCTGAGTAATCTGTGGTAAAGTACCCACAACGCCAAGTTCGGTATTAATTATTCCAAATATGCCGATGGCGATGATAGAGGAAATATATGACTTTTTCATAGAAATAGAATTCTCCTTAGTTTCAATGAATGAACAATAAAATGCATGTAAGGGATAAAATGTATTTCATGAATTGGCGACAAACAATACCCAATGATTGATGGGTATTAGGGTCAGACTCATTCTGTTATGTTAAGCATGTAATTTTTCTCCATCTCCTTATAAGTCACGATCTTATCTGCAAGCAAATTTAAATTTTGGTTAAGCTCAATCATATGTAGTTGAACTTCTTTGTAGTGCTCCTCGAGAAGAATTCTCCTTTCAGTTAAAGTTGAATCGCCTCGCCACCTTAGCTCGGCGATTTCGAGCATTTTGTTGATTGGCATTCCTGTGGCTTTCAGTCGATTCAAAAACTCAATCCAGATAATGTCTACTTTTGAGTAACAGCGGTAACCATTTTTATTGCGATGGATTGAGCTAAGAAGACCAATATTTTCGTAATAACGCAACGTGTGAACACTAAGACCTGTAATGTCAGCAACCTGTCGAATTGTTAATAACTTTTCCATAACAACAGTATATACTTTCGAGTTCACTCTAAAGCAAGTAATTTTAATTTTATGCATCCTAACGTATACGATCCGCGAGTAAGATTGTGGCGGAAAATGAAATGGGGCGTATCATCGGTGCTCAAAAACGTGGGTGCGGAAGCATCAAATTTAATTGCTGAGGTAGAGGGGAAAGAGATTAAAAATGTCCTTGAACAAATTAAAAGAGTCCGTATACAGTATTTTTCCATCTACTTATAATTTAAATCGTAAACGGTTTCAATCTATGCTAGAGATTGGGGGAACATCGGGAATATAGCATCGGTATCGAATGATTTTAAAACATTTATTTACATTTGAAGGGAGAAGTCACGCTATGAAACAATTGCTTGGTCGTTTATGTTCTTCAATTCTTGTGTTTTCTCTACTAGCAACTTATGGGTTCACCCTTATTTCGGGAAACCAAGTTGCTTATGCGGCAGCATTAACCATTGAGCAAAACACAATAGGGAACATTTTCTATGAAAATGACACCAAGAGCTTCCAAATCCATACAGATGGGGACTCGATTGATTGGGTTTATTCCGATTATTGGAATAACACCGTACAGTCCGGAAGCCAAGCCGTAAGTGACGGAACGACCCTGCTAACCGTTAATCCCGGTAAAAATGGATGGTTCAACTTAGTGATTACAGCCAAGCAGAACGGGAACGTTATTGCCTCCAAAGATACTTCGTTCGCGGTCGTCTCGAATTTCGATCTGAGCCAAGTGGCGGATTCGCATTTTTCCGTACAAACACATGCTGCACGAACCGACTTAATTGCTCAAGACTCCGCAGCCCTGATCCCGATTGCCAAAAAAATGGGGGTTAAGTATGTCAGGGATGCCTTGCGGTGGGGGGACATCGAGGATACGACGAAGGGGGTTTATAGCTTTAAATCCTTCCATGACGATTTCATGTCGCGTGTAGCGGGGAACGATCTCAAGCCCTATTTAACTCTGGCGTTATATAATAATTTATACGATGGGGGAAATGCACCGACAAGTTTGGAGGGAAGGACGGCATTTGCTGAATATGGCAAGCAAGTATTGAGCAGGTATCCCCAGATCGGTCAGGTGGAAATTTGGAACGAGCCGGACATTCCTTCGTTCGGGAAGGGACTTAGCACTGAGGCAGAGAAAGCGGATTTTTACTTCAATTTGTTAAAAACCTCCTACGAACAAATTCATCCCCTTTTTCCGAATGTGAAAATAACCGGATTTGTATTTGGCGAATTGGGTTCAGATGCATTTTTGGAAGCGCTTTACCAAAAGGGTGCGCTGAATTATATGGATGAGTATTCGTTTCATTCGTATACGAGGAATCCAGAGGATTTCGTTAAAGATATCAACAGGCACAAAAATATAATGAAAACCTATAACAATAATCAAACCATCCCTATCAATCTTTCGGAGACAGGATTTAGTAACTTCAATTTCGACGAGCATGTCCAAGCCAACTATGTGGCTCGAAGAATTGTCACTGCTTTGGCAAATGGTATCCAAAAAATCAATATCTATAATTTGCAAAATAAATCTACAGTTCCGAATGAATTTGAGGGAACGTTCGGTTTGATTCGGAATCCTGACGATGTCAAAGGGGCCTATGTTCCTAAGCCGGCCTATGCCGCTTATGCGACTATGACCCGTGAATTAACGGGAGCGGATTTCCAAACCACGGAGGATGTTGGACCTGGCGTTTATAGTCATAAGTTTCATACAGCAGCGGAGGATATTCGGGTCATGTACGCTCCTGCGGGAGCCGACCTCAAGCTGTATACTCACAGCAGCCTTCATGTCACGGACATCATGGGGAATACGGTGGCATATACGCCAACGAATGGTTATGTACGGCTGCGGCTGGATGAGAATCCGCTTTATGTAAAAGGTGAGTTGGAGGCTCCTTATATCGAAGAGATTCCGCCGACGATTACCAATCCGATCACTCTATATAGTGGTTACAGCATGGGAGGCTATGTGGAAGTCAATGGACCGCTTGGCACGGCTACTAATAAATGGGTAACCTCTACCGTGCTCAAAGGCTACAACGGCGGTATTTCGCGAGCGATTACGAACCCAACGGGCGCAACGGCCAAATGGACACCGAATGTGTCCGCGTCCGGACGCTATCGGGTTTCAGCGTATCTCCCTGGAACGCCCGCCACTCCGGTGAATACCACCAAGATGGCTGCTTATTCGATCTACATCAACGGAGTAAAACAGGAGACGAAAGTTGTTGATCAATTCTCTCTGCAGGGATCATGGCAGGTATTGGGTACCTATGAGTTTCCAAGGGGAACAAGCAGCTATATCCTGCTCGAAGACACAAGCCTAGCTCACGATCGACCTCTTAGGGCAGATGTCATCAAGCTAGAGGCTATACCGCCGACAGGAATTGCTCTGGATACCGACTCCTTGGATTTACGGGTTGGAGATAATTATTCCTTCACGGCTGTGTTTACGCCTGCTGAGGCCACTGACCAGTCGCTAATTTGGAGCAGTTCGAACAGTCAAGTCGTGACTGTCGATGCCGAGGGGCATGCGAATGCGACCGGGGTCGGGGAGGCAGTGATTCGAGCCACGAATCCGCTAACTTCCCTTTATGCCGAAGCGAAGATCCAGGTAACGATGCCCGTCATACAGCAGGTTACGATTTATAATAGTTATGGCACAAATGGGGGATACACGGAAGTCAACGGACCACTAGGAATCGCTACGAATAAGTGGGTGACTTCCACGGTTCTCCAAGGTTATAACGGCGGTATCTCGCGAGCGATTACGAACCCAACAGGCGCATCGGCCAAATGGACGCCGACAATCACCCAGCCCGGACGATATAGGGTATCGGTTTATTTGCCAGGAACGCCCGCGACTCCGGCGTATACGACCAAAGCTGCCGAATACTCGATTTATACGGATGGCGTAAAGAGCGATTCTAAGATCGTTGATCAATCTACATTACAAGGTTCATGGCAGGTATTGGGCATCTATGATTTGCCGCGAGGAAGTGCCAGCTACATCACGGTCGAGGATGCGAATCCAGCTCATGACAGACCGCTTCGTGCGGATGTGGTCAAGTTCGAGTTCATCCCCCCTACGGGCATCAGCTTGGATAGCCAAGCGCTTGATTTGCAAGTAGGAGATACGCATTTATTTACGGCGGGGATAACTCCGAACGATGCAACGGATCAAAATCTGCTTTGGAGCAGCACGAATAGCGACGTGGCAGCCATTGATGCCCAAGGACAGCTGCATGCTCTGGCTGTTGGCAGCGCAGTGATCCGTGTCACGAATCCATTGACGTCTCTTCATGCCGAGACTGAGGTGAAAGTAACGCCTAATGACAAGACAGCACCCGTAAGTGTTGCAACTGTAAGCCCGGCAGCACATAACGGCAGTTACGGATGGTATACGTCGGATGTTACGGTAAGCATGTCTGTATATGACAATTTATCCGGCGTGGCGAAAACAGAATACCAAGTGAATAATGGGGGTTGGATCACCTATACGGATTCCATTCCTGCCTTCGGTGAAGGGATATACAAGGTCGATTATCGCAGTACGGATCAAGCAGGCAATGTAGAGCAAATCCAAACTATCGAGTTTAAAATTGACAAGACGGCACCGTTACTAACTGTTCAATTAGATAAAACATCCATTTGGCCTGCGAATCATAAAATGGTCGTTATAAATGCTGCACTTCATTCGAGTGATGCTACATCAGGCGTTGAATCAGTGGTGTTAACCTCTATTACGAGCAATGAACCAGATAGTGGTCAAGGTGACATGGAGGCAAATATCGGTACAGCGGCCACTTCATTTCGGTTGCGTGCTGAAAGATTAGGGGATGGATCCGGACGTATCTATACCATTACCTATACGGTTACCGATAAAGCGGGCAACAAAACGGATACTTCGGTAACTGTCACAGTGCCTCACGATCAATCGACTTAGTAAGCCATAAAAACTCATCTAACTTTGCAAACGTTCAATTTGCTTTTCGATTTCTTGTAAGGCCATAAGGAATAAGGCTAATTGTCTTGCTTGTTTTACCTAATCCTTAGTAACCTTAACAAAGGACTTTCCTTGTACAGTGATGTACAGGAGGGTCTTTTTTTTATCATTTGTAATTGGATCATCGTATGAGGTACAAGTATAAAGTGAAATCGGTTAAGAAATAGATATTCTAGGCAACGTAATCGGCAAGGGCAGTCTGTATAATGAGTTCAAATGCAGTTCTAACATTTGGAGGTAATTATGAGAAATACCCAGACAGCAGCTACAGCTACTACCATTCATTCTAGAAAGCAACCGTTGAAACTAGACCGCCTTCCATTTTATGTCATGATTGTGCCTGGATTACTTTATTTCTTGATTTTTAAATATATCCCTATGCTGGGTCTCCTCATTTCGTTTCAGCGTTATGATCCGTTTGTTGGCATATGGAAAAGCAAATGGGTGGGGTTTGATAATTTTGGGCGATTATTTACAGAGCAAGATTTTCCGTTGCTGATCAAAAATACGTTTTACTTTGCAGGGATGGATATTTTCTTTTTCTTTCCTGCGCCGATTCTTCTGGCCCTTCTGCTGAATGAAGCGAGATTGAAAACAGTCAGAAACGTTGTGCAGACCATTATGTATGCCCCGCATTTCATATCATGGGTTGTTATTGTTTCTATAACGACGACATTGTTTTCCTCACAAGATGGCGTTATCAATCAGTGGCTGATGTCAGCAGGCTTCGGAAAGATCGAGCTGTTCACGAAGGCGGAGTGGCTTCGACCGATGTGGCTGCTGCAAAATATATGGCAAGGGATGGGCTGGGGGTCCATTTTATATTTGGCCACGATGGCCTCCATTGATCCTTCCTTATATGAAGCGGCAAAGGTAGACGGCGCGGGCCGTTTCCGTCAGATTTGGCATATCACCCTGCCGGGGATTCGATACGTCGTCATTGTACTTTTCATTTTGCGGCTGGGCAATTTCATGGACATTGGCTTTGAACATATTTTTCTGCTGCAGAATCCGCTTAATGTTCATGTCTCTGACGTATTTGATACTTACGTATATCGTACCGGTATTCTTCAACGCGATTATAGTTATTCGGCCGTGGTAGGAATGTTCAAATCCATTGTAGGACTTACGCTTGTACTTGGTGCCAATAAACTGGCACGCAAGCTGGGAGAGGAAGGGGTGTACTAGCGAATGAAAGCAGATCAGTCCCTGAAAGACAACGTGTTTAATACGTGTGTAATTCTTATTCTTCTGTGTTTGGCATTGATCGTTGTCGTGCCATTCTTGTTTACCTTTTTTAGTTCTTTTGCCACGAGTAAAGAATTGCTGCTTAAAGGTGTTGTGCTTTGGCCCAAAGAGTGGACATTGGAAGCGTATAGATTTCTTTTGGATAATGACCAATTCACGCGTGCATTTAAGAATGCCGTTTATCTGACCGTGGTAGGCACAACGATAAATATGACGCTGTCGATCCTGATGGCGTACGGCTTGTCCCAGCCGGGTGTCAAAGGCAGAACAACCATCAATTTCATGGTATTATTCACGATGCTATTCCATGGAGGCATGATCCCTACTTATTTGGTTGTGAATAAACTCGGATTGATCAATTCCTATTGGTCGATTTGGCTTGTCAATGCGATAGCTCCCTTCAACATGATTGTCATGCGCAGCTTCTTTCAGACGCTGCCAAACGAAATGAAAGAATCTGCCCGTATCGATGGTTGCGGTGAGTTTAAAATTCTTTGGCGGATTATATTGCCTATCTCGCTGCCGGTGTTGGTAACCTTTACGTTATTCTATACCGTGGCCAACTGGAATACCTACTTCCAAGCGGTATTGTATCTAAACAATGCGAATTCGTATCCGCTGCAGGTTTTCCTTCGTCAGGTACTCATTGTAAATACTTCTGAACTGGGACTCGCTGTTACGGAAAATGGATATGCGTATACACCTGCTGTCCGGCATGCCGCAATCCTGCTGGCAGCTATGCCGCTGATTCTGGTATACCCTTTTATGCAAAAATATTTCAGCAAGGGAATGATGATGGGTTCTGTCAAAGGATAGTTATTGAAACAATATCCACTATTAAAGCGCGCCCTTATATAGTATGTTTGAACTAAAACAGTCTTCGACAGACCGTGAGATATAGGGGGATACAGATGTATCATGTGCTAGTAGTAGAAGACGAGCTGCTCATTAGGGATGCTATTGTAGAAATGGTTCAGCAAATGGATGGCTTTAAAGTGACTGGAGAAGCTTCCAGCTGCGAGGAAGGCTGGCGTCTCATCCAAGAGCTGTGGCCGACTGTGGTCATCACGGATATTCAAATGCCGGATAAGGATGGACTCGAGCTTACCCAGCGCATCCGAAATCAACGTTTACCGGTTGTCTCTATTATCATTAGCGGCCATGACAGCTTTCCTTATGCTCAAAATGCCATCCGATTGCATGTCTCTGAATATTTGCTTAAACCGATCTCGGAAAAGGAGCTTCACTCTGCGCTTTCCCGCTCTGTCAGCAGGTTAGAAACATTTGCAGAGCCCAATCAAATTTTGCTGGACATGCAGTTTTTTGTGGATAGTTTGCATCAATTCGAACCGATTCAGCTGTTTGAGCGAACTGATCATCTGCTGGGTGTCATCTTGGGTCAACGTTCATTAGAGAAGGGCGCTAAGATGAGTTATTTACGTATCTTTTTAGGTAAACTCGTGGAAGTTGTGAAGGTCATTTATCCTGCATTTGAGGAGGCTTCCGTTCCTGAGGATTTGAATGAGCATCAAGTCCGCCATGTCTTTCATGACCTTTTGCACGAGTGGATACGCCGCTATCCGCAGTTTGCCAATAATAACATGCGACTCGTTATTAAACGAGCTTGCGAGTACATTATGACCCACATGCAAGAAGAATTAACACTAAAGCAGATGGCTGATTATTCCAATTTGAGTACGTCTTATTTTGGTGTGTTGTTTAAACAGTATACGGGGAAAAGCTTTGTGAACTATGTAAACCAGATACGCATTGAAAAAGCCTTAGAATACCTTCGAAACTCAGACAAAAAAATATATGAGATTGCGGAAGAGGTTGGTTTTGCTTCATTGCCCTATTTCAACCGTGTGTTCAAGCATGTATCGTCCGTGACCCCAAATGAATATCGAAAGGGTCTGGGCTTATGAAGCGGGAAATTTGGTTTAGCCGATATTCGATCAAGGTAAAGTTGATTCTGATCCTACTGACGGTAACGCTTTCATCCATCTTGCTAACAGGGACCCTCTCCCAATATTTCTATATGAAAGCGGCGCGAAATGACTTTTTTCAGTTTGCAGATGATGCCTCTTATCGTCTCAATCATCAAATAGATCTCTATATTCAACAAATGAAAATTTCTGTTTCTTCACTAGTTGCGGGTCCTTTGCCAAAGCGAAACGATTTTACCCAATTGACTGGTAATTTCGGTATTATTCAGAATTGGCTGGCGAGTGAAGAACCGAGTACTCCTACTCAGCTGGCCGAATTGGAGGATGTGCTGAATAATTATGTCGCCCTCAATTACAGTGAGGTTGACAGTATGTTTCTGATGTCCTTGAGTGGACGTGTCGTCTCGAATATTCAGCACTTTGATCAAATATCTAAAACCTATCTGAATGAACCATGGTTTGCAATGGAGATGAGTTCTACCTTAAAGGTGCTGCCGACACACAGATCTCAAGTAACAGGTAAAAATGTCATCTCCTTGCTCGTGCCAATTTTCTCACTCGATACGATGAAATTGGCTGGAAGGCTAGTCATTAACTTGCGAATAAGCGATCTTGAAAAGACGATTGTACGGTCTTCTCTCGCTAAGAAAGGATATTTCTTTATCGTATCCAAAGAGGGCACGGTTGTGTATCATCCTGATTCGGAGTTGATTGGTAAACCCATTCAGGAAACAAAGTTATCCGAATTAAAGTTTAATGAGACTTCTTCTGTTCAGGATATTCAGGGTACGGAAATGCTGGTTGCTTACAACGAATCGGAGTTAGCCAAGTGGAAGTTGGTTGCGATGGTTCCGTTTGAAGAGATGGCAAGCGGTGTCAAAGTGGCACGTAACGCGATGATTGCAGCCATGCTAATTCTCGCCGCTGTCGTCCTTGTTCTCGTACCGATTGTTGCGCAGTGGTTCATTCGCCCTCTCCGGCGTTTAAAGCAATTAATGGAACATGTTGAAAAAGGGAATTTGGATGTTCGAGCGCAGGTCATTCCAGGCAAGGATGAAATTCAGCTGCTGAGCCGCAGCTATAACCGGATGACGGATCAACTTCATCAGCTCATTGAGACTATCAGCTCTATGAAAGTAAATGAGATGCACATTTTGCTAAGACAGAAAGAAGCCATGATCCAAGCACTGCAAAACCAGATTAACCCGCATCTCCTGTATAACACTTTAGAAATCATTAACAGTCTGGCCTATATAGAAAAAAATGAACGCATTCAAGTGATTGCCAAAAACCTGGGAGACTATTACCGGTACACGGCCTCTATCATAGAGCCTGTTGTTACATTAAGAGAAGAACTTAATCAATTGGAAAAATATTTGGAAATTATTAAGATTCGATTTCCAAAGCATTTTCAAAGCCGCTTTTATGTCAATGAAAAGTATTTGGATGTGCTAATTGTGAAATGTTCACTACAGCCAATACTAGAAAATGCCATTAAATATGCGGTTGAACCGAAGAGCGGACGTGGAACAGTCATTGTCAGTGCTTACAATGAAGCACAGGACTTAATTATTGAAATTGCTGACAATGGCAATGGCATTGCAGTAAGCAAGTTGGCAGAATTACAGGAACGGTTGGATTGGATCCTTACCCAGGCTAACGAAACGCTAATGAAAAGTGAGTCGCTAGGGATTGTCAATGTGCATGCACGTTTAGTGCTGCAATACGGTCCCTCCTATGGTTTGACGATCACGTCATTTGAGAATAGAGGGACAGTTGTCTCCATAAGAGTACCTTTACTTAAGAAAGAGTGAAGAAGGAGGGGAAATGATGACTGAAGCGCGATTAATCGTTGGTAATGACATTTCAGGTCACACCATAAATCCCTTTATATTTGGGAATTTTATCGAGGATATTGATGATCATATGCCAGCGATGCTGGCTTATCCACTCAGGAATATGGATTTCGAAGAGGAAGACCATAATCTGGATGGTGTTTCGGGTTCCTGGTATCCGCTTAATTTCGGAAAGCACACCCAATTTGCGATAGAACCAGCTGCAAGAGGGCATGCGGGACATAGTCAAAAAATTAGATTGTTTAACAAGGATAGGTGCATGTCAGGGATCGCGCAGTGTATTCACATTGAAGATGGTGTACCTCATACCCTGCGCATGTATATGCGGGCTACGCGTGAAATCCACAGGGTTCTGGTAAAACTGCTTGATCGGAGCAACGGGGAGGTTCTTGGCTCGACAGAGCTCGAAGTTACGGAACATCGTTGGAAAGAAGTTGCGGGTAACCTGGAGATTTCTCGTTCCTGTGCTGCTGTCGAAATGCAGGTGTGGGCGATACCGCTGCCTCCAGCGGAATGGGAGGACTCGGTTTCAACAGGGATGATTTGGTTCGATCATATTTCTATACTCCCTGATCAACAGACGGGGTTATTGAAGAAAGACGTATTTCAAATGGCTAAGGCATTGAATTGCGGTATCATGCGACTGGGTGGCAACTACATCAGTTTGTACCATTGGGAGGACTTCGTCGGTTCGACGTATCACAGACCCAATTACATCAATGAGGCATGGGAGCAGGCTGGGCAGGTGCATAAATATTTTGGTACCGACGAATTCGTCTCTTTGTGCCGACAGCTTGGTGTGGAGCCCCAAATCTGTGTGAATATGGGTACGGGAACAGCGGAGGAAGCTGCTCAGTGGGTGGAATATTGCAATGGGGACGTCTTAACACCGATGGGGGCCATGCGAGCAAGCAATGGACATCCAGAGCCATACGGAGTCAAGTATTGGGAAATTGGCAATGAAATGTACGGTCCATGGCAGGCAGGCGTGTGTTCTGCTGAACATTATGCGGACAATTATTTATCATTTGCAAAAGCAATGAAAGAAAAGGATTCATCCATTCGATTATTAGGTTGTGGAACGGCCAGAGATTCGCTTGCCCCGGGATGGAATCGAAAAGTGCTGGAATTAGCCGGTTCAGCCATGGATTACCTGACACTTCATCTGTATCAAGGACAAAATTTCTTTCCTATGGATGCCGGGACCCCAGGTGAAGTCCGTTTCAAAGCGATAACGGCCTTTCCTGAAGTAGCAAGGTCTTTATTTGGTGAATTGGAGTCGATTATTCAAGGCAGTGAAGATCTAAAGCATTTGAAAATTGCGGTTACAGAATGGAATACCATGTATTTCCCCAATCCTGATTTGCCGAACAATCATACATTAGAAGCTGCGGTTGCCAATGCCTGCATGCTTAACGAAATGATTCGACAGAGTCATCTGGTCCATATCGCCAACTTCTCTGATTTAGTGAATGGTTGGGTGGGCGGCTGTATCCGAGTCGGAGATCATTATGAGCGCATGAAGAAGCCAGGCTGGAGTGGACGTCAGGACACCATATTCGGAACGGCGACCTATCACCTTTTACGTCTGTATGCGAATCGTCAATTGCATCGAGTTGTGGAAACCCAGGTACTTTGCCATACGTTTGATGCCGGGGTATCAAAGCTTGATCTTCCTTTGGATAAACTGCCTAATTTGGATGTTGTGACGTGTATTTCCGAGCAGAACGATATCTTGACGATGTTTATCGTGAATCGGAGTTTGGAGAATGTCCCATTGACCTGTGATTTGACTGCTTGGAGACCGATGGGTGATGCCCTGCTTTATGCGATTACAGGAGAACACTATGAGGCTTATAACACCGTATTTGAACCGAATAAAATTAAAGAAGAGGTTCTGAACATCCAGACGGTGGGGGAGAAATGGAGCTATGAATTGCAACCTCATGCCGTCTATGCTCTCGAAGTCCAGTTGACAACTATCTAATGATATCGGATAACATTTCGAGTTTCTGTGTAACGAAAAAAAACGGAATTACATGCATACTAAATAAGCAGGACAACAGGATTAACATGATTTGAGAAATGGAGACAAAAGGAGGATTAGCCTTGGGACTTAACATACGCCTTCACACAGCACCTGAGAAAGCGAGCCATTGGCAAATAGATAAGCGGATATTTGGGAAATTTTTTGAAATGAATGGGAAGGATACCTATCCAGGTATTATTGATGATTGTATCGCCAATGGCTCCTTTGAGATTTGGTTTTCGAAAAGAAAAAAGGATGGCACGAATTTACCGTGGACGATGCGGACAGAAATCATGTACAGGGACACCCCACATACATCGGGATTGGCTTATCCCTGGGAGCCTGTCGGCGATCAGGAGGGTGCATTTGAACAGCTGCAAGGCGGGGTTCACGGAAAACCAGCGTGGAAGAGCTACCAGCGAATGAAGCTTACGGACGGCGTGAGAAGAAGAGGGATTGTGCAGCGAATTACACTGGCTGATGAACGAACTTTAGAATATCGCCTGCAGTTCTATGCACGAGCATCGGGTTCTTTTACCCGCCTGCATACGGCGCTTGAGGATAAAGCGGGTGTGAGGCTAAGTGAAAGCAGTGTGGAGTTAACTGAAAATTGGAAGCGTTACGATCTGCTGCTCACCCTGGATCGAGCCAGTGAATTCCGTTATTCAGATTCTCCCTTTGGTGAATACAGATTAAGCTTGATAGCCGATGCAGATGGGGAAAGTACGGTTGATCTCGATTGGGTGATGTTGACTTCCGGAGATGCGGTAGAAGGTTTGTTTAACCCCACGACCATAGAGCTGCTGAAGATGTACAATGTCACCTCTATACGCTGGGGCGGTAATTATGCCAATGAATATAATTGGAAAGATGGGATCGGCCCTTGGCTGCAACGACCCGTTCGAGATAATCAAAATTGGGGTGGTCTGGAGCCCAACTATTTTGGTACCAACGAATTCCTTAGATTCTGTCAATTAATCGAAGCGGAGCCATTCTTAAATGTCGGTTTCAGCTATGACTTGCCTCCTGAACTTGCAGCAGAGTGGGTTGAATATGTGAATGGAGATATCACCACTCCCATGGGGCGTTTGCGCGCTGAACATGGTTATCCGGAACCGTGGGGAGTTAAGCTTTGGCAGGTTGGCAATGAGAGCTATGGGGATTATCAATTCGGTTATACGAACTCAATCGATTTTTCCAAGCGAATTCAAACGTACTATACCATGATGAAAAAGATAGATCCTTCCATTTCCATTATTATGGCTGGAGAGGACCCGAGTTATGTGGATTACTCTGAAATTCCAGGCCAGCCGCCTATATGGAACAAACGAATGTTCGAGATTGCAGGCCCTGCATATATCGACGGGCTCGATATCCACCAGTACACAAGAGGAATACGGGATGAAGGCTTGCGAAAGGAATGGTTAGCAAGCAATGCTGCTGATCCATCTTTCTATAATCAAGTTCTGGTTTCCTATCCAACCCAATACGAAGCTAATATTCAAGAACTGAAGGAACTGGCTAAAGGATACGGGTTCGAGCCTCTGGCGCTGGAAATAGGGGAATGGAATCTGGAACCGGAAACGGATATGAATTGGCCAAAAGCGGAGTTTGAAACGATGGCTCACGCGTGTTATGTTTCCTCCATGTTTAATACCTTTATTCGACAAGGTGATTCTGTCAAATACGCCTACCAAAGAGACAATACCCTATATTATCGGGCTTACCCCGTGGATATGAGGCCTGTGAATCCAGGAAATGATACGTCACGGTTTTATGCGGAACCTTTCTTGCGCACCGATACGAACTGGCGGCGATTGGAGATTGAAACAGAAGGCTCGTCGTTTACGATGCCGCAGACCTGGGTTCGAATCCGACCTATGGAACAAGTTCCGCATGTTGATGCCGCCGCAGTTATTTCAGATCGGAATGATGAAATCATCCTGTTTCTTGTGAATCGAGATCTGAGTTTTGCCCATACCGTTCATTTAGAAGGAGAATGTTTAACAGGGGAAATGAAATCATCGGTCCTGCTTCAGTACGGTGATTCACCTTTTCTAAGACATACCGATTGGTATGTAAAGAGCGGCTATCATATCATCGAATCACAGCTAGCTGTAGCCTCTGATGGACGAGCAGAAATAAGTATGCCTGCAGGTTCGGTTGCGAGGGTCTCATTGAAATTTATTAACGTTTAAAGAGGGGGAGCTTCTATGAAAAAAAAGTGCTTGTTAAGTTTAGCTCTGCTGCTTTCTGTAAGCAGTTTATCCGCATGCTCCACGAATGGAAGCCAGAAATCAGAAGCGGGAGGTACTTCAACGCCTTCTGCGGCAAGCCTTGACGACGGGAAGGAGCTCATGAATATCTCATTGATGGTGCCGCAATATGCTGAAATCGGACCTTCGAATGATTCTGCTCTCATTAAGAAGTTGAATGAAAAGTTAAACATCAAGCTTGATATTCAGTGGATTCCCGGCGCAAGCTACAACGACAAAATAAGTGTTCTTGCTGCTTCAAACAGCCTTCCCGATGTATATCGTATTGCTCCCGAAGATTATATGCAGTGGCGTGACAGAGGCGTGTTTCTGGATGTAAAACCTTATCTGGGTGCGTACCCTAATTTGACCAAGCAGCTTCCTGAAGCAGCATGGATGGAATTAAATGCCAAGGGTTCCTATTATGGCATTCCGTATTATGGCATTCCGCATCTCTTCTCCATGTCCATCCGGAAGGATTGGCTAGATAAATTGAATCTGAAAGTGCCTGAGACGATCGATGAATTTTATAACGTGGCTAAAGCTTTTGTAACGCAAGATCCAGATGGGAATGGCAAGGCGGATACGACTGGCTTCTCTATCCTGGCCCTTGCCAACGGCACATTCGGCAATGCAGCCTATTTGCAGGGAGCGTTCGGATTAGGGAATGAATGGGCTTTGAAAGATGGTAAGCTTGTGGCGATGCAAGCGCAAAGAGAGGAACTGAAGGGTTTCATTGGGTTCCTGAGAAAGGCATTTGCAGAGGGTGTAATGGATAAGAACTTCTTAGTTATGAAGCCTGCGGACGCGAGAAATAAGCTATGGAACGGACAATCGGGGATTCAGCTTGTAAATCCGAATGAAGCCATTCGTTTGGATATTCCAAACATCAAGAAGAATGCACCTCAAGCGGAGCTTATTCAACTTCTGCCACCTGCTGGGCCTACGGGAATCAGAGCGACACAAACGGAGGGCAGTGGTCAGGTGAAGGTCGTCATTAATAAGAATACAGATCCCAAGAAACAGCAGCGTATTCTCAAACTCCTTGATTACATGCTTTCAGATGAAGGATATGATCTCATTAAAGAAGGCGTAGAAGGTGTCGATTATAAGAAGAAGGACGATGGCAGCTTTGAGAAGCTTCAGACGAAAGAAACCGGAAATCTATTCTCTATTAACTTTTTCCGTCGTGCCGATAAAGCGATCCAGCTCCACAAATATAACGATCAGGGTTATGTCAAGCAGGTTGAACAATGGCTGAACAACAATGATAAATATGATTGGCCGAATGTTGGATTAGGTTTGGCTGCAGAGACAGAAGCCAACAAGAAGGTAAATATAACAACGTTAAATACGAAGTGGATGTCTTCCATGGCGCGTGTTATTGCCAATGATGCACCGATGGAAGAAATAGACAAAGCAGTGGACGAATGGTTGAAAAATGGCGGCGAGCAACTAACCAAAGAGGTGAATGAAATCTACAAACAGCGTAAATAAAAAATGCTATCCACATACAATCGTTTAAATGAAAGAGGAGTAAGGAACTGTCAGCGCCAATAATCATGTCGAAGGGAAAGGCGGACTCAAATGAATCAGAACCAAAAACCGAATGTCATTGTGATTCTGGCGGATGATATGGGATACTCGGATATCGGATGCTATGGAGGTCATATCGACACTCCACATCTCGACAGGCTGGCCAGTAACGGGATTCGATTTACCGAATTTTCGAATACGGCTCGATGCTCGCCGTCCAGAGCGTCACTCTTAACCGGGCTGCATCCGCATCAAGCAGGGATGGCGCACCTTCAAGGCAAGTACGGTCCATACACCGAGCGACTGAGCGATCACTGCGTAACGATTGCGGAGGTGCTTAAGGGCAGCGGTTACGGAACCTATCATTCCGGTAAATGGCATGCGGGCGTCGTGCCTGCCCACCAAAGAGGCTTTGATCAATCGATCGTGTATACCCCGGAATATTTTAACCCTGAGAAGGTTGCTTTAAACGGGCAGAAACTGGATCCCGACAGCTTCGACGACGATTTTTTTTCGACGGATCATATGACGGATCAAGCTGTTGGGTTTCTTAGCAAGCATCGCGAGCAAATGCCGAATCAGCCTTACTTTTTGTACTTGGCTTTCAATGCTCCCCATTTTCCTTTACAGGCGAAGGAGAAAGATATTCAAAAATACAAGGGCCGATTTGATCAAGGTTGGGATGTGTTAAGGGACGAAAAATTCGGGCGCATGCAGGATATGAATATAATTGATGCATCCTGGGAGTTGTCGCCGCAAGCGGCCTCCGCTGCTTCGCCTTGGGCGGAAGAGCCTCATAAAGCGTGGAGGCTTCGCGCATTTGAGGTATACGCTGCAATGGTGGATTGTATGGATCAAAACATCGGCCGCTTGCTTCAATCTCTCGAAGAAGTCGATGAGCTGGACAATACACTCATCATGTTCTTGTCCGATAATGGGGGGAGCGGAGAGTTTCCAGAAATTCAAAATCCTGATTTTCTTCCAGGCGGGCCAGACTACCTCACCGGAAACGGCCATTATGGCTATGGCTGGGCCAATCTATCCAACACACCGTTTCGAATGTATAAGCATTATATCCACGAGGGCGGAATTGCTTCACCTTTTATCGTTCATTGGCCTGCCGGTTTGGAGGACAAGGGTGATCTTCGAAGATCTCCAGCACAGCTTACCGATATCATGGCTACGATTGTAGAAGTAACCTGTTCCGTCTATCCAAAGGCGTATAATGGAAATCAAATTATACCGATGGAAGGGACAAGTATGGTTTCCATATGGAAGAACGATACGTCAATGAAGGAGTATTTGTTCTGGGAACATGAGGGTAATTGCGGAGTAAGGCATAAGAACTGGAAGCTGGTCAGGTTCTATGCCCAGCCTTGGGAGCTGTATGATATGGTGAGCGACGGAACGGAAGTAAATGACTTGGCCGAACAGTATCCGGAAGTCGTACGGCGGTTGGAGGAAGAATACGTACGATGGACGCAAAGAGCGAACGTGCTGACCAGGGAACAATACTTAAAGTTTGATAAAAATGCGGGAAAAAAAGAACAGGTAGTAGATATCCGAAAATTAAAGGAATCTTACCCCAAGAAATAACGGCTGTCGAGCCTTGAAGAAGAACTTTCAGCGGCCAGCGCTTAGCGGTTCACCCCCAGCCGGGTAATGAGCCGCCAAGCGTTGGCCGTCTGCGATTTTGCCGTAAGGGACGTAATTTGTCGGATGGTGCTGCTGCATAGTTACAGGGCTGGAGCAAAGTCCACAGTAGGAGAGGAGCAGTATATTACAAGCAGCCGTTAATCCGATGATAGAAGCCATCATTGCAATAGCCTGTTCTGGCGCCGGACAGGCTATTCCCTGTTCCGCAGTCATCGCGGCGTGGCGGATGTTGTGCATTGCCCGGCGCAATATAATTCGCCTTCCGTTACCCTGTATCTATGCACATATTGAGGCCAATCCATCCCAGCCAAACCGGAGGAATCGTTATGCATCCTGTCAAACGATGGGTCGAATGGCTCCCATCCCGTTCCATTCAAGGTAAATTATTTGCAGCTTTCCTCCGACATGGAATCGGCTTCCGCCGATCCGTTGGATCCGGCTTCATTCGATGAGCTCAAGGCTCAGCGCATCGGCGAGAAGGAGTCCAAGGAAATCGAAATCGAAGGACGGCATTATTTGCTGGTCAAGTTTCAATCGGCATTCACCGGTTGGACAATGCTAGAACTGATCCCGATGGACTCGCTTCTGAGCGAGTCGGTTCGTCTTCGTGAGCATTTGCACCGCATGCGAGCCTATTATTATGCCAATATCACGATGATTAACGAGAAGATTGGTGGAATTATAAGCGCATTGGGCGAAAAAGGGTACTTGGACAATACAGTCATTATTTTCACCTAGGATCATGGGGAAATGCTGGGGGATAAAAATCATATTTAAAAATGGACTATGTATGACGCCGTAACCCGTGTCCCCATTGGTTGTGTGGGCACCTAGTCGATTCAAGAGAGGCCGCCGCATGGATCCTTTGTCAGCATTTCGATATCGCACCTGTCATTATGGAGCTTGCAGGCTTGGACGTCCCGGCATCATGGGAAACAAAAAGCGTAATGCCGGCTCTACGGAATGAGGATGAGCATTCTTCGTGAAATCGGTTAACTAATCAAGGTTCTGTGCAACTAAATTATGGTTTGCTTTTATTATAATAAGATCATGCTCAGTATAATTACACGGCTGAGCTTATGAAATGCAAGGAATAACCGATAGGGAGGGGAGGCTTCTTCATAATGCAGAGTTTGGTTCAAAGAGGCGGACAACCGTAAGGTTCCAACAGGAATGGGTCATGGCTAGCGAATGGCAGGTTGATAAGGGGATAATCGGCAAGTTTTTCGAAATTGGCAATGAATGGGCATTGAAGGATGGCAAGCTAGTAGCGGTACAGGTGAAAACACAGGATCAGAAGGCTTTCATTGATTTACTGAAAGCGTTTGCATAAGACATTCTAGACAAAGATTTTCTGTTCATGAAGTCGACGGACGCGGAAACAAACTTTGGAAAGGCCAACTCGGCATAGAGATCGTGAATCCGACCGAAGTGCTGGGCTTGACTTGCCGAATACACAGAAGAACGCTCCGGGTGCTTCTATTGTTCAGCTTGAATCCAAATGGATGTCCATAATGGCCAGAGTCATTACCGGTGAAGCACCGCTGGATACGATTGATGCGGTTGTTGAGGATTGGAAGAAGAATGGCGACGATGAGCTGTCCAAGGAGGTGAACCAGCTGTATCAGCAGTGGAATGAAGTGAGGCTTTGGTCATAAGTTAATGAATTCACGAGGAGGAATAGAATTGAAAAAATTAGCGAAATCTGCTCTGGTCCTGGCCATGATTGCATCAAGCATGTTTGCTTCGCCATTCCATAACACAGTGCAAGCTGCAGATTATACAGCAACGATCGATATCGATACGAGTACGGTTACTTCTTACAACCCCGACTTTAGAGGAGTGAATAATGAACCAGAACGAACCGCGATTAAATTTAATGACCCAGAATTAATCAATGCCGCTATTGACTACGGGCGTATCGGTTTTGTCAGATGGCCAGGTGGAACACCTACTAACGCCTTTTCGTGGAAGCTTGGACTGACGGATACCGAATTTACAGGTCAAACGCAAAAGGAAGATCGGCGCTATTACAATCAAATCTATTCTAAGCGCTATCAGATTGCTAAAGGTAATGAAAGGATATCTGATTATGTGGATTTTCTTCAGCAGACAGGCGCCAAAGCAGTCATTATGGTCAATGTCCTGCAGTATAACCCAGAACAGGCACGTGACTTAGCGAAGTACCTCTATGAAAACCATGTTCCTGTGGTGTATTTCGAGTTAGGAAATGAAATATCGTTCTATGTACAGGGGGTCGGAAACCAGCAACCTGCATTCAAGAGCGGCACAGACTATTTGGATCGTGTAAAGACGTTTAATGACGTAATTAAGAGCGAATATCCGGGAGCAAAAACGGTCGTATCGATGAGCAATTTGCAGGTAGCGGCATTTGACGACGATCTGATCAATTATCCAACTCCTTATTGGGACGCGATTACGACACACAGGTTCAGAGGAGACGGTGCTACTAGCACAGTGGCTATGAAGGATGCAAACACATATTTGGATGATTGGGTGTCCTTTATCAACAGCACGTATTCGGCCAACTTTACCAACCCGAATATTTTTATCGGAGAGCACGGAGTGAAGCTGGGGGGCTTGCTTGACAGTACCCAGTACCATGGGATTTATGTAAGCGAGTCCATTCTCCGATTGGTTACCCATCCAGATATTTCATATTTGGCCGGATACCGAATGGCTAATGGCTTCTTTACCCCTGGCACCGATTTCGGGACAAAGCTGGAGGACGCGTATCAAGACGGGAATACGGTGGATATTCCTTCGCTTTCATTCAATTCTTTCTACGCTGCGCCTTCCGCATCGCTCAAAGTGCTGGATGGTGCGGTCAATCAAGGCACTACAGCTTGGGGTACAACCGTAACCGGCGGAACGACAGTAGATAAAACCACAGGAACGATGAGCGCGTTGTTTGCCCAAGCATTCAAGGGAGATAACGGCAAAAACTACGTCGTCATTACAAACAAATCGGCAAGCACCCATGATGTCACAATTAAGGTTAACGGCTCTAATGTTACTGCTGCTATGACAAAAACGTACACAACCAGCACCGACCCGCTAGCAGTTAACACGGACGTCGCGCCGAGCACGATTGCGGTACAGTCCGGGTCAACAGGGAACCCTGTTCTCGTGCCCGCCTACAGTGTCATGAGAGTCGAATGGAACGGAACGGGTACGCCGGATATACCAAGAAACACTAATCTCATATATGCCGATATAAGCAGCACTGCTGTCAATTTGAAATGGCAGAGTAGTCTTAATGCAACAGGGTACAAGGTGAAATACGGTACAACCTCGGGCTCCCACCCTACAACGATAGATGTCGGAAATGCGCTGACCAAAAATGTTACGGGATTAACGAACGGTTCAACCTATTACTTTGTCATTACGGCTTACAACTCTGCGGGCGAAAGTGGGGTGTCCAACGAAGTAGGCGCTCAGCTTGCTGCTCCCACGGCACCTCTAGCACGGAGAGCCTATGCCGAAACGTCCGGCAATATTGGCGTCGAATGGCAGAGCGTCAATGGAGCGACCGGCTACAAGGTTAAGTACGGCACCGTCTCCGGAACATATCCGAACGTGATTGATGTCGGGAATAATCTTGGCCAGTTGGTGATGGGACTGACGCCTGGAACGACCTACTACTTTGTCGTTACTGCATATAACGGGGCTGGAGAGAGCAGCGCTTCTTCTGAGTTAACTGCCGTTGCTGCGGGCAGCCTTCCTCTCGCTCCGCACGATGCGCAGATTGGCAGTGAGACCAGCACAGCAATTACGATTAACTGGGAACCGACCAGGACTGAAACGTACCACAAATATTTTGAGGATGGTACATCGACTGGATGGACGCCGAATATTGGCATATGGTCGGTAGTTAACGATTTGACGCGAGGTGTTTCGTTCTATCAGTCCAGTTTAGCTAATACGTCATTGACCACCTTTAGCGCGAGCGCTACCGGCGATTACGAAGGGGAGGCCATGATTGAACAGGCGGCTACTGCGACCGGGAAAACAGCTTATGCATACGGACTGGCAGCAAGAATAGTGGACAATACCAACTATTACAAATTCATATACAATATAAATGAAGACAAATTCAAAATCGTAAAGGTGGTTAACGGTACGGAGACTGTGCTTGTAAGCAAAACGCGGGCGCAGGTGCTCACTGATACGAATGCGACTGAGCTCGATCTGACTCGGCTTCATATGTATTTCCGTGTAGAGGGAAGTACACTGACGGGATCTGTTAAACAGCTCGGGCCAATTCTTAGCGCAACCGACAGTACACATTCGAGCGGAAAATTAGGTCTGTACAGCCTGAATGTGCAAGCGAAGTACGACTGGGTAAGGCTGTATCGCAACAATACGGACAGCTATACCGTCTACCGAAGCACACAGCCGCACACGAATTTCACCGCCATTCAGTCCGGAATTACGGGTACCTCGTACACCGATAGCGGGCTGACCGCGGGCACCGTCTACTATTATCGGATTCGTGCGGTCAATACAAATGGAGAGAGCTATCACTACTCCAATACGTTAAGAAAAAATTAGTGGGGGACAGTGAAGTTACACCTGTCAAGTAGACACTAATCTTCAATGAAAGAGGGAATTTTGATGTCCCTTTTCCTCACCTGTCGCACCGCTTTCTCTATTAAGAAATCGTAGGAACAACGATATACTAAGCGTAGGTACAAACACGAGAGGGGTACACATCAGATGCTTACATCAAGCAATAATAATCAAAACGCATTTCTAATGGGCTATTTCCGCTCAGGTCCTGGGCAGACGCATAAGGTAGAAAAATTGCATTATGCCTATAGCCGTGATGGAAAGCATTGGTATGAATTGAATAATAATAAACCGCTCTGGGCTTCCAGTTTAGGTGAAGGAATTTTAAGGGATCCGTATATTAGTAAAGGTCCGGACGGAAAATGGCATCTCGTATTTACTATTCGTCCACTCGGACCTACGATTGGATATGCGACTTCGGACGATTTAATTCACTGGAAAGAAGAAAGAGCGCTACCTGTCATGAAGGATATTCCTGATACCGTCAACAGTTGGGCACCCGAGTTTTCCTATGATCAAGCTAATGGAGATTTTATTATCTACTGGGCTTCAAGCGTAGGGGGAGATTTAAGTAACAGCAAGCATTTTTGTACGCGAACTAAAGATTGGAAAACATTCTCCAAGACAGAATTGTTCTATGATCCGGGCTTTCAAACCATTGACGCCAGTCTGGCGGAGCATGACGGGAAATATTTCATGGCCATTAAAGATGAAAGTCATGTATATGAGCCGTTAAAATATCTGCACCCGCCAATGAACTTTTTAGCTGTATCTGATCAGTTGGAAGGTCCCTATGAAATCATTCCGAACGTCCAAACACCGGATTACACGGAGGGGCCGGAATTTCTTTGGGTCGACAAAGAGAAGAAATGGCTGTTATTTTATGACTATTGGGCATATGGCAAGTTCGGCGTTATGGAATCTTCAGATATGACCCAATGGTCAAACGAATTGGATGAGGGGATGATTCGCTTCCCTTACCGCGCGAGACATGCAACCATGTTTCCTATCAGCGAACAGGAGCTTCAGCGTCTGCTAGATAGGTATGCACTACTGGTACAGTACAGGACGCCTACTTATTCGCCTGTCAGGGTTGCTGCGGAGGGAACGGAGGGCTTTTTCCACGACGCCTTCTCCATGCGGTCCGTCACGATGGAGATTCAGCCGCAGTCTGTTTCAGGTACTCATGTTTTGTTGGATGAAGGTGATTCAGATAACGGTCTTGCACTTCGTATCCAGGATGGCCGTTTGGAAGGGGCTGTATGCTCCCACGGAAACAGGTTGATTGTTTCCGGTGAGCTCGGTCTAATGGAACTGTCACAATGGCACAGTATTGCCGTGACCTATGATGAAGGGAAGCTATGCCTATATGTGAACGGCGCAGCTATTGCTGAAGGTAGTGCTTCATTTGCCTTAGTAAAAGCTCATGATCGTGCAGGTGGCTACGGAGGAAGATTTGGTGCGGATGCATTTGGCGATCAAGGAGGTAAATCAGCTTTTGACGGAGGCATCAAGAATGTGCGCGTTTATTCTGTTCCGCTTCAGAAAGAGGATATAATTTTAATAACAGGCTCCTAAACTATAGTTGTTACCGCATAAAATTTAAAGCGCCGTATCGATTGTTCGGGTCGATATGGCGCTTTTCTTTATTTTTTTATTCCTTAACCGCACCTGCGGTCATGCCGGAGACCATATATTTTTGAAAAAATAAGAATAGCAGCATGATGGGAATGGTGGAAGCGACGCAAACCGTCATAATGTTTGCCCAATCGTAGGCGACTTCGCCCATATAACGAATGGAAATACCAGGATTTAGTGTCCGCATAGCATCCTTGGTGATGAGTGTGAGAGAATACAGCAAGTCGTCCCAAGACATGATGAACGAATAGATGCCCACTGCAAAGATACCGGGCTTGGATAAAGGCATCACGATACGAAATAGGATCCCCGTACGGCTTACGCCGTCCATTTTAGCAGCTTCCTCCAAAGAGATGGGAATATTATCGAAAAATACTTTCAACATCATGATGGAGAATGGCAGCGCAGATGTCGTGAGTGCAATAACGAGCCCTAAATGGGTGTTAAGGAGCCCATAAGATTTATACATCGCATACAGCGCGATGAGCAAGGAAACGACGGGCAGCATTTGCGTCGACATAATCGTTAGCATGGCGAAGCCTTTGAAAGGAAAACGGAACCGAGAGAAGGCATACCCTGCCATGATGGCAAGCAGCAGCGTTAATAACGTTGTCGACAGGCTGACGATCAGGCTATTTTTGTAATAGATGATGAATGCCGATTCACTTAACAGTTTGACGTAATGTTCAAAGACAGGTTGAATGAAGATCCATTTAGGCGGCAGCGCGAAAAGCTCTGAATTGCGTTTTAATGACGTGATTGCCATCCAATAGAGGGGAAATAGAAAAAATGCGAGATAAACGGCCAGCAGAGCAGGGGTAGCGACCAAACGTAGCAATCGTTCTTTCCAGGTGTTATTCATGTTAGTGCCCCCTTACCTGGTTGTCTTCACCAATTGAAAATAGCTTATTATATCCCCAAGATACGAAGAGTAGTAATATAAGCCATAAGACTCCAATTGCTGCGCCTTCGCCTAGATTTAATTTAATAAACGCAGTCTTATAGCTTAGAATCGCTAAGGTCGTGGTTGCGTTCAGCGGTCCTCCGCCGGTCATAATCCAGAATAACGGAAACATTTTGAAATTCTCGATCATGGCGATCAAGGTGACCGTTTTGATCGTATTCTTCAACTGCGGCAGCGTAATGTACCAGAACGTTTGCTGTCGGTTGGCTCCGTCAATTTTGGATGCTTCATAAATATCCGCGGAGATTCCTTGCATACCGGCAAGCAGCATGGTACTCATGAATGGCAGCTGGCGCCAAAGGGCAGCCACCATAACAGCCGGCAATGCAAGATGGAGACTGCTCAGCCATTCGTAAGGTTTATCGATAATCCCCCAACTTACAAGGATATAGTTCAAAACACCGTATTGAGGCTGAAACAGCCACATCCATAATAATGCTACTACAATTGTTGGAATCGTCCATGGAATCAGGATGGCAGTACGCAGCAATTTACGCATTCGAACCACTTGATTGAGCATCAATGCTAGGAGGATACCTAGTACAAATTGAAGAATCACGACGCCTACGACATATAACAAAGTTGTTCGCAGGGCTTGAATAAAGTCATTTTCGGTCCACAAATGTAAGTAGTTGGCGAAGTTATTCCACCTGTAGTCATTCATTCGCACCAGTGTGACATCAAAGAAACTCATATAAATCGATTTGACGATGGGAATGCCGAGGGTCAGCAGCAGCAGCACCATAGGTGGCGCTAACAAAAAGAAAAGAAACCATCTGTCTTTGGCACGACTCGATAACCAGGCATTTCTGAAAGGTTTCTCGAGTTTCATACTCACTTTGAATAGCATGGCTAAGTTGTTCACTTCTTTCTATAAGGGTTCATTTCAGCGTTTGTTTAAGCTTAGCATCCAAATCAGCCGCTATTTTTTCCGGCGTTTCTTTAGCAATAGTAACTTTTAGAATGGAATCCGCCATATCCAGATATGATTGCTCTAGGCCTTGATTATTTTTCGGTAATGCGTTAATAGCATTCATTTGTTGGTTTAACGCTTTATCGAAAGGAGTATTGTTGAATTCAGGCAGTGTGCTGACCGATTTTCTGGCGGAAACGACATCACTCTTTTGATGATAGAGCAGCATCATGTCTTTGTCGGTTAAGAACTTGATGAAATTGACTGCTTCTTGCTTATTTTTGGAATCTTTAGTGATGACGAGTCCATGGGCTTCGCCTATGGAAACGCTTTTGCCTGATTTGCCAGCAGGCATCAGAGCTGCTTCCCAAGTGCTGTCGAACGCTTCGCCTTTGCCGCTTAATGAACGGAATACGGCTTTACCATAATATCCGTCCGCATACATGCCGAGACGACCGATTGCGAACAGATTGCGCAGGTCTTTCAGTTTCGCCGCCTGTGGCGACAAGTTCTCGCTTATCAATGTCTGATAATACTTGAAGGCAGAGATGGTTTCCGGTGTATTTACGTTTACCTTACCGTTCGTATCTAAGATGGAGCCGCCAAAGCTGTAAAGCGTCTTCAAGAAGATCATCCCGTTGATAGGCAGTTTATCCGTCGGTTCGCCCAGCCCATATATACTTTCTCCGCTGTCGGTTTTTAACTTGGAAATTTTTCGTGCGATATCCAGCATTTCATCAATGGTTTTCGGCGGTTTTTGCTCCAGTCCCGCTTTTTTAAACAGATCCTTATTCCAATACAGTACGTAAGGCGAAGCTGCCCACGGAATACCCATCAGCTTGCCATTATAAGTGTAATCATCCTTATAGGAAGGAAGTAGATCGTTTACGTAATCTTTGCCTAACAAGTCGTCAAGCGGTTCCACGATGTCGGAGGCGGCATAGGTAGGGAATGAAGCGGTGAATGTTTGGATGATATCTGGCGCATCGCCGCTTGATGCCATCACAAAGGTTTGATCTTTAATGTTTCCGAACGGAATACCTATAAATTCAATTTTGACATTCTTATGCAGACTCATATAGGTGTCAGCCATTTGCTGCAGTGCATCTTTGGTTGCTGCTTCATTAATGCTCCAGCTTGCGAACTTTAACGTAACGGGTGAACTGGAAGTGCTTGGTGCAGATGCTTGATCATTCCCTTTTGGTGATTCACTCGGTGTATTTCCATGTGACGAGCAAGCAGCTAATAATGAAACAGTTAAGCAGCTCGTTAATACAATGCCTAAATATTTTTTCATTTTTAATCCCCCTGACATGTAGTTGACTTGCACATTAATCATATCGTTCTGGATTCTTAGCTGTATATGGGAAGTATTCGTATGTTCATCTCGAAAAGTCATATCTCGGCATCATATATTACTGACGTGCGTCATGATTTTCTGACTCTTTATATCATAAACGGGATAAGGTATGGCATAATTAACGCATATTGCATAGAAAGAAAGGTAACTATCATGAGAACATTTACTCGGCAATGGATACAATGGAAAAAAACGAATCGGTTGCTGTTGTTATATTTCATCTCCTATATAATTGTTATTCTCATGCCTGTTATTGGAATCGGTTTCTTTTCATATCGTCTTGCTTTCTACACGGCTGTAGATGAAATCAGCCATTCTCATATCAATTCATTGCGGCACACGGTGGCAACCTTTGACGATACATTAAGAAGAATCAATTCGCTGACCGTGGGTATTGGCATGGATGGGAGATTAAACAGTTATTCCGCCGATAATGACAATCGTTACTTGCTTAATGAGTTTCAAGATATGCTCAAGCAAGCCGTCGCGCAGGATCAGAAGATTCAATCCATCCAGCTCTTTTTCGAATCCGGCCAGGTTATGATTTCTTCAGATAGGCTCATTCATCCTTACCAAGGCAACATGGCTGACCGATGGGTGGAGGCGATTCGCAGAACGGATCAAGACCATCTTTGGCTTCCCCCCAGGCTCATGAGCAATAATGACGAACAGGAAAAAAGTATTATCACATATATTAGCAAGGTACCTATCAGCTACCATAACAAAATCGGATATCTGGCGATACATCTTTATGAGGATCAACTGCAGGAACTGCTTACGCAAATGCAAAATATTGCGCACATGAACACGTATATCGTCGCTTCGGACGGTCAATTTATTACGTCATACAAGCAGGTGAATGTTGGCAATGACGTGACTCAAGCAAATATGAAGCAAGTTGCTTCAACTATAGGTGAGGGCTTTTTTACAGACAAAGCGCATCATCCGCATTTGCTGGTCGCTTATTCGACCCCAATATGGAATGGATGGAGGCTTGTGTCCCAAACGCCCCTAACCAATATTTACGAAAGACTATCCTATATTGGGTGGCTCACATTAGGATTCTGCGTGTTGTTAAGCATAATTGGTATTGCGATTTCATATTGGCTTTCACGTAAAATGTACGATCCGATCAAACAATTGATGGAGCGAGCGAGAACATACATGGACGAGCTCTCTTTAGAAAATCCGTTACATCATACAAATGAACTGAGTTTAGTATCCGATGTACTGAAGACGGCCGTAGGGGAAAAAAAGCTGTTGGATCAGCATTTTCGCAAACAGACCCCGGCTATGCTCGATCGCTTCGCAATGGCGCTGCTGCATGATCGGTTAACCGATTCAAGGGACATTAAGGAGCAGATCGAACTTTATCGATTGGGGTTGTCTCTTCGAGGGTATGTTGTCATCGTCGTCGAAATGGACTATGCTGCCGAATTAGCACAGCGTTTTTCAAGCAAAGATCTGAATTTGTACCGATTTGCGATCGCAAATATCATTTCAGAGTTGATTCAGATCCAAACACATTATCGATTTATCATCACGGATGTATCGGAGTACCAGCAGGCCGTTATTATTAATGTGTTCGATATGATGGAGGCGGAAGAGCTTCGGGAGCTCGCTGGGCATATGCAGTCTGTCATAGGTGAACTATTAAAATTATCGGTTTCGATCGGCATAGGCAGTGTCTATCTGGACATCACTCAATCGCATAAATCTTATCAAGAGGCACTCCAGGTACTTAAAAGCAAGCTTCTCCATGGTGCTAAATCTGTACTTCTGTACGAAATACAGAATAAAGAGAAGGATGGAATCTATTATCCATTGTTGCAGACTGAAAAGCAGATCACTAATAACCTAAAGGCAGGAAACACGAAAGAGGTATTGTCAATTCTGGAAAAGCTGAAAACGGAAATTACACAAAAGCAGCTTCAGTCAGAATCGGTTTATATGGCTTATAATCGTGTACTTGAAGCTAGTATTGAAGCTTTACTTGAGCATAATGGCCACCCGCGTCAATTATTCGGTCCAGATATCATACTTTACCGGGAGCTAGCCAAACGGGAGACTATTGATCATATTCACCAGTGGATCTCGGGTATTGTTGCGCAAATCACAACATATATTCAAGAACAGGACAATAAAAACAATAAAACCGTAGAAAAAGTCGTTGCTTACATTCATACACACTATCAAACAGACTTGTCTATCGAAATGATTGCCATAGGTGTAGGCTTAAACTCTTCTTATTTGAGCCGTATATTCAAGCAGCATAAGAGTCAAACTATCCTTGAATATTTAACACTGAAAAGAATGGAAGAAAGTAAAAATCTGTTAATGGATACAAATATGAACTTGAATGATATCTCCATGGCGGTTGGCTACAACAATGTAAACAGCTATATCCGTTTTTTCAAAAAGATAGAGGGGATTACTCCGGGGGAATACCGGAAAAAGAGAGTCCCATAAAATTCCAAGCTAAAAAATGACATTCAAACTAACAATGGTTTGAATGTCATTTTTTAGCTTGGCGCACTCCTAACCACGGAATGTTTTTGGGGATAACCCGTAAAATTTCGTAAATGCCCGGCTAAACGAATATAAATCGGGATAACCGAGGGAAAGTGCGATTTCGGTCACCGAAAGACTGCTTTGCTTGAGCAGCTGGGCACCTTGTTCCATTCGAAGCTGCTGCAGGTATTGCATTGGGGAACAGCCGTATGCTTCCTTGAAGGAAGCATACAGATGCGAACGATGAACTCCGGCGTAACTAGAAGCCATTTCGATTGTGATTTGCTCGGTACAATGGAGTTCCAAGTAGTCTTTTACTCTTGCCAACCAATGGGGTTTCGGATTTTGCTTTTCTGACTGCGTCAGCTTCTTCAATCTCCAAAAAAGTTCCATTAACAAGCTTTGTTCCTTCAGAGGGTCCACATTCTCCGTTTCATATCCCCGAAAAATAAGGCGAAGAGTCCCCCACACTCGATGGTCCATCATTTGTCTGCCAAAAAACGATTCCGGAGAAAGCCCTGCTTCAGCAAGCAATAATGGAGCCTGGGGGCCATCTACTGCCAGCCAAGCCATCTGAAGTGGCGGCTTGTCCCCGGATATAGACCAGTACGTGTAAGAACGGCCTGGAAAGAGACAGAATAAGTCCCCTTTTTCCAGAACGCTCTCCACCCCGTCATCCGACACTTTGACAACACCATTCAACACAAAATGAATACCGAATTGACGAATGATTTTCGGTCCTACTTCATAATGAGGCTTAGCCTTGTTTCGGCCTGCCCGTACGATCCAGCACCCGCCTGAAGTTTGCAGCGGGGTAGGAAGGGCATACCAAACATCGGCGTATTCATGAGCGTACTCCTGCATCCTCATCACCTTTTTCGAAATTTTTCAAGACAAAATGACAAGTCTAGTCATCTTGTTATTTTCAGATAGACAAGGTTTAGTATACCATATTTACAAGGGAAATAATGAATTGTTAGAGGAGCTGAAGTTTGTGAACAAACCCAACATTTTACTTATTACCAGTGACCAACAGCATTGGAATACAATTGGAGCGTTTAACGAGGAAATCCATACCCCTAATCTAAACCGATTGGTTCGAGAAGGGACTACGTTTACGAGAGCGTATTGTCCGAATCCGACTTGTACTCCGACTCGGGCGTCGATCATTACCGGCATGTATCCGAGTCAACACGGGGCGTGGACACTCGGCACCAAGCTGCTGGAAGACCGGCATACCGTTGGTGAGGATTTCAACAGGAACGGTTATCAAACGGCTTTGATCGGTAAGGCGCACTTTCAACCCTTGCGCTCTACAGAAGAGTATCCTTCGCTTGAAGCATACCCGTTGCTTCAGGATTTGGATAAATGGAGGAAGTTTAATGGGCCTTTCTACGGCTTTGACCATGTAGAGTTGGCCCGAAATCATACAAATGAAGCGCATATAGGCCAGCATTATGCCATTTGGATGGAAGAAAAGGGCTGTAAGAATTGGCGTGATTATTTTCTCCCTCCAACTGGCACGATGGATAATAGCATTTTACACAAATGGCCGATACCGGAAGAGTTTCACTACAATACTTGGATTGCTGAACGGTCAAATGCTCTGCTCGAGCAGTACAAGGAGAATAACGAACCGTTCTTCCTATGGTCGAGCTTCTTCGATCCGCATCCAGATTATCTTGTGCCTGAGCCTTGGGACACGATGTATGATCCGGACCAGCTTACGATACCGGGGATCACGCCAGGAGAGCATGACCGGAATCCGCCGCACTTCCGGATGACACAGGAGGAGAATCCTGATTTCTCCGCATGGCGCGAAACCGGTCAAGGGATTCACGGCTACCAATCTCATTCTATGCAATCCCCGGACGAACGTAAAAAACTAGTTGCGACTTATTACGGAATGATCAGCTGTATGGACAAATATATCGGCAACATTCTCGATAAGCTGGATGAGCTCGGGCTTGCAGACAACACGATTGTCGTGTTTACGACCGACCATGGGCACTTCTTTGGTCAGCATGGGCTGCAGTACAAAGGCGGCTTTCACTATGAAGATTTGATCAAGCTGCCCTTTATTGTCCGTTATCCTGCCCATGTCCCGGAAGGCCGTATCTCACCGGCGATTCAATCACTTGTCGATCTTGCACCTACACTCCTGTCGCTTTCCAGTATTCCGATTCCTTCAGCAATGACAGGGGTGGATCAAAGCGGTGTCTGGCTCGGTACACAATCGGAAGCCAGAAAACATGCCATTTGCGAGTTCCGGCACGAGCCAACGACCATTCATCAGAAGACGTATGTCGATGAACGGTACAAAATTACCATTTACTATAATCAAACGTACGGTGAAATCTTCGACCTTCAAGAGGATCCCGGAGAGCTCAATAACCTTTGGAATGAGCCGCAATACGCAGCACTTAAATCCGAATTGCTTTTGAAATACGCTTGGGCGGAGTTAGGAAAAGAATCGATGCCTATGCCACGCATTTGGCACGCTTAACCGGCAATTAGAGTTACCCATTTAAAGGGTTGGGTGCATTTGCTCTCGGCTCTTTCTTTTTTCGATATCAGGGGACAGCCAGTTGGACCGATTATGATACTTCCGATTATGTATGATACTTCCAATTATGAATTAACATAGTTCTGAAATGGATTTAACTCATTGATATAATCGGATTAATGGTCATTACTTATATAAAAATACGGCGAAATTAGTGTATTCATGAAAACATATTCGGGAGGTTACTTGATGGGAATTAATCGCTTCAGAGTCATTTGGGATATTTTCTGTACGTTTTTGAAGATTGGACCAGCCACTTTCGGTGGAGGTTACGCCATGATTTCGGTCATTGAGAGAGAGGTCGTCATCAAACGGGCATGGATTCCTGAGAAAGATATATCCAATCTCATCTCCATCGCGGGATCGGCACCTGGAGGAATCGGTGTTAACGCTTCGGCGTTCATTGGGTACAGATTGGCCGGAATTCCCGGGGCGGTCGCGGCTGTTATTGGTATTACACTCCCTACATTCCTAATTGCTCTTTTGCTTAGTCTTGTTTTTACTTACATACAGGGTAACCCTAAGGTAGAGGCTGCGTTGGTAGGCATTCATGCTGCCATTATCGGATTAATTGCTTTAGCAGCTTACAACATGGGCAAATCCGCTATTTTTGATAAAACAACCTTGGTTACTGCGATAATCACTTTGATTATTTTATTGTCTTTGCCAGTTCATCCGTTGTACGTGATTCTCATTGGTTTATTTATTGGCATCGTATTGGTAAAAGTAAAAGAAGCGATTGGATTTGATGTTCGGTTAGAAAAAGGAGAGAAAGCCCTGGTTTCTTCTCATGGAACAGGCTATGCCAAGTACGAGTATTTTTTTGCTGAAGGGATTTAACCGCAGGAGGTGGAGGCATGTTATGGGAGTTATTCCTGACTTTTTTTAAAATTGGCTTTATGTCTTTTGGCGGCGGTTATGCGATGATTCCAGTTATTCAACATGAAACAGCTGCTCATCATTGGCTTACCGCAGAGCAATTCACGAATTCTGTTGCCTTGGCAGGAATGGCACCGGGCCCGATTGCAACGAACACTGCTACATTAATTGGTTATGAAACAGCGGGTATGATCGGTGCAACAGTTTCCACAATTGGTATTGTTTTACCGTCACTATTCATTATTGTCATTATCGCTTCGTTCTTCTACCGGATGGATCAGAATAAACAAGTACGCTCTATCTACTATGGGCTTAAGCCTGTCGTAACGGGTTTGATTGCATATGCAGCGATTCATTTTGGTTTCGTTGGCAAAGCCGGAATCTTGTTTACGTGGAAAAATGTGATAATAGCTGTGATGGCTGCAGGTGTTTTCGTTGCAGTACTGAAATATAAAATGTACCCATTAACCGCTATCTTCCTTTCTGCCTTAATCGGTATTGCATTATTCAGCTAGTTACATTTACAAAAGTGAAAGGGGCGTTTCGTATGGTAACCAATAAACCGTCATGCTGCTCAGCAAGACGGAGCGCTATTCATCAAACTGAGGCAAGCCACGAACATTTATTCAATACCCTGCAGGTTCATACAAAATTAAAATGCCAAACGGATGGCATGATTTATTTGCCTGGTGGCAAGTTTTTGATGGGGACTGATGATCAAGAAGGATTCCCAGCTGATGGTGAGGGGCCTGTCAGAGAAATTTCTGTTAATCCTTATTACATCGATGCTACGACGGTAACGAATGAAGAATTCAAGAGATTTGTTGAGGATACAGGCTTTCAAACCGAAGCTGAAACCTTTGGGTGGTCCTATGTTTTTCATCTTTTTGTTTCTGAAGCAACTACGTTGCATGTGAAAAATTCGGCACAACAAACTCCATGGTGGTGGGTAGTAAATGGCGCTGACTGGCTTCATCCCGAAGGTCCTGATTCTGGAATCCAAGGTAGGATGGACCATCCGGTCATCCATGTTTCCTGGAATGATGCAGTTTCATATTGCCGATGGGCAGGGAAAAGACTATTGACAGAAGCTGAATGGGAGTTTGCTGCTCGAGGAGGACTGGTGCAGAAGAGATACCCTTGGGGGGATATTTTGAAACCGGGCGGACGGCATATGTGCAATATTTGGCAAGGAAAGTTCCCAGAGAAAAATCATGCTAGTGATGGGTATGCGGGCACGGCGCCTGCCAGATCCTTTGAACCAAACGGATACGGCCTTTACAATGTAGCTGGTAATGTGTGGGAGTGGTGCTCGGATTGGTTTAGTCCTACCTATCATACCAATGGCGCAAAGGATAACCCCACTGGGCCTCCATCTGGAGACAACAGGGTTCTAAGGGGAGGTTCGTACTTGTGCCATGCTTCCTATTGCAATCGATATCGTGTGGCGGCACGGAGTAAGAATACACCCGACAGTTCTGCGGGAAATATAGGTTTTCGTTGTGCTGCGGATGCTTAATTACACTTTTATGTCGCGATGAACTTTGATCGGTTTGACGATTGTGTATTCGGTCATGCAGATTCCGTTTGGGATTTTTATTTTATCCGGCTTTATTCAAGCACTGCCTAAAGAACTGGAGGATGCGGCCACAATCGACGGCTGTGGTATATTCGGCACTTTCTTCAAAATTATGCTGCCGCTGTCTCGATCGGGTTTAATCACCGTAGGCATTATGAACGCACTTACATACTGGAACGATTACATTATTCCTATGACTCTTATAAACTCCCCGGAAAAATATACGGTTTCATTAGGTCTTGTTTTCATGCAGGGAGAGATGCAGTACAGTGTCGATTGGGGAATCCTGTTCGCGGCGTTAGTCATTTCTGTTATTCCTGTGTTTTTAATCTACATTTTTTTTCAACGACATATTAGAGAAGGGCTAACAGCCGGAGCGCTCAAAGGGTAAATATCCTCCATAAAATCATGCAACCCAACTGCCGCAGCAGATTCTGTTGCTCGACCCAATTGGAGCCATGTTTCAAGTTTCAATTTGGAAAGCATTGACTTCAACACACAATCAAACGCCTTGAACTCTAACGGATACTGATAGCTCAAAAAATGCAGCGGCAGTCTAGGACTCTATTTCACAGTCCTTAGCTGCCGTTGCTCTTTATTATGATCTTACAATAACTCCGCTTAGTCTATACGGTTAGACGTTCTATCAAATTAATTGGAATTTCTTCATGAAAATGGCTTCCGTCAATAACTTGAAGAAATAATCTTCTTCCGATCTCAACAATGGGAATTTCAAAAGTCGTGATATTCATAATTTTAGCAATAGGTTGGTTATCAAATCCTACAATTGCAAGTTTATCCGGTACTCCTATGTCATTTTCCTTGCAATAAGTTAAAATTCCGGCTGCTACTTGGTCGCTAGTAACCAAAAGTGCGGTTGGAGGGTCCTCCATTTTTATGATTCGCTGCATAATCCATTCCCCATCTTCCAGGTGAACACAATCATAAAAAATATAATTCGGGTCAAAAGTTTCATTCAAATTGGAATAGAAATCTCTGTAAGCTGCTTCTCTTTGTTCGCTGTTGGGACTAGATTTTCTTGCCAGGCAATAGCCGATTTTATGGTGACCTTTGCTTCTTAAATATGATAATGCTCTGGAAAAGCTTTTATAATGGTCAATAAACATGGAGGACACGTTTCTGCCGCGGGCGTCTTCTAACACAATAATTGGACCATATCGTACGTATTCCTCTACAATATCCCAATCGCTTGTTTTTGAACAAATAATGAGAGCGTCGATTTGTTTTAGCTTCAGCATCATTAGAGCATCCATTTCTCGCTCTATTTCATAGTTTGTCTGGATGAGCACTAATTTATAATTATCTTTTATTGCCTCATCCGCTATTCCTTCAACTACCATTCCGAAAAAAGGACGTCTTATGGATGGGACTACGACACCTATAAGATTCGTTTTTCCTTTACTTAAATGAACAGCGTTGATATTACGCTCGTAGTTGGCCAGCTCCATTGCTCGTCTGACAGCTTCTTTTTTGATCGTACTTACGTAAGGATGCCCATTAATGACTCGAGACACTGTTGTAACCGACACTCCAGCAAGTTTAGCGATATCTTTAATATTCGCCATAATGTCACCATTCCTTCAAAAGAATCAACAGTTTACTTTTCAATTCAAGTTTACTTCAAACAAGTATTATTTAAGTATAATCCTGTACTTTTTTTAAGCAAATAATAAAAGTTGACATGGAACGCGTTTCATAAATTACATTGCTATTGTAGACAAATTATTAATGAATTGAACGAGTCATATTTTATGAATGGGGGTGAGTGGATTATGTACAACAAAGAAGTCGTTATGGAAATGAAAAGTAATCATTGGAAGTTATTGAAATTTTATGATGATTGGGTCGAATTAATTGATCTTTATCTGATAGAAGAACAAATTCCACATAACTTACTTTCTCATTTATCGTCATACTTTATAACCAGATTTCATAAGTCAAAAATTGCACTACGTCTTTTGTTAGTTTCCGGTTTTTGTGATGAGGCTTATTCTGTATTACGTATGATGGTTGAATATACAATTACATTGAAATTTATTATAAAGAATCCGGAAGAGCGAGTTTTTCAGTTTATAGATGATACTGGTTTAGTCCGAGAGGATGAACAAAACTCGGATATTTTAACTATGGCGAATGAAACAAAAATGCAATATTGGTTCAATTCCGTCTACATGCCCTATTCAAGTTGTATGTATCCGCATTTAAGCACGGATCTTGGGGAACTCTTTCTTCCTGCAGGCCCCGTCCCCTTTAACGCAGATGATATGCTTACAAAATCATGTCACTTAGCAGCTATCATACTCGGTTGCGCTCTTGAAACTAATCCAAATGATAATGAGCTAAGTAAAACTATGAAGAATAAATTGGATTTATTGTTAGTGGATATGAATGGAGTTTACGCATTTTAAAAAAAGGAGAATGCATATGTTGAAATGTATCATATTTGATCTTGATGGTACGATTGGAAATACGTTACCGTTATGTATTGCTGCTTAAAAAAAATCCATTGAACCATTGGCTGGCAGAACGTTTTCTGATCAGGAAATTAGAGATACCTTTGGTCCTTCCGAAGAAGGAATAATACATGCATTAATTCCTAATCAATACGAAGAGGTGATCGAGAGTTTCCTATCGCATTATCAAAATTTGCATACGATGTGTGCTACACCCTTTGTTGGAATTGTAGAAGTATTAGATTATGCAAAAAACCATAATGTCCATTTGGCTCTGGTTACTGGCAAGGGAGAACGGGGAACAGGTATTACACTTTCTATGTTTAGGATTCATTCCTATTTTGATCTTATTGAAACAGGTTCTCCTCGGGGGTCAAGAAAAGTAGAAGCAATAAAAAATGTTTTAAATCAATTAGGAGTTGCTCCTGTAGAGTGTATATATGTGGGAGATTCTCCAAGTGATATTATTGAATCCCGAGAAGTTGGGGTACCCATTGTATCTGCTGCGTGGGCCGAGACTACTAATCAAGAAGAACTTTTGGCCTTGCATCCCGATTGGCTCTTTGCTGATGTAAAAGAATTTACGCAATTCATTAAGCAAACTATCGAAAACGAAGTTTCTTAGGCTCTTCATCCCTTGAGTAGCGCAAAAGAGTCATACATTTAGTTATGCTGGTTCTGGTGCAAAGTTCTAATCCATGATAGCATTATTGAAATTTCTTGGGGTCAATAATCATCCTTTAAAATTATTTATTTCCGTCAAAATAAAAGGTAAGGCTTTTTTTATATATTGTTCTGCTGAAAGAGAACTATTATTTTCCCAATCCACAGATGCTCCGTAAATTCCCCAACTCAACACAGTAGTACCAATTTTTAAGGCTTCCGAATCCAAGCTAAGTTGTTGTTTTAAAAATAGGGTATAAAGTAATTCTCCCAGTTCTTTTTTTATTTTTTGTTCAATTATTGAATAAAAGGATTCCATACTTCTTCTACATTGTGAGCTATATTCTGTACGTTTTTTTGTATGAAACTTAGTTAATGTAAAAAAGATGTTTACAATAGTCTCTTCATTTAACCTATCGTAATGATTCAAGTGTTTCACAATGCTTTCTAATATATCTTCTGTAATGGAGGCATCCATTAAGTCGTATTTATCTTGAAAATGAGAATAAAAAGTGGCACGATTTACGGTTGCTTCCTCCGTAATGTCCTTTATTGTAATGTCTTTGAACTCCTTTTTTTGAGCTATTTTCATAAAGGCATCCATTAACAATTTTCTTGTCCGTATAATACGTGGATCTACTTTCATTTCTTCCATATTTATCCCTCTCTTTTATATGAATAGACAACAATTTAATTTGTTTGTTGTATAGGCGATAAAACACCAAAACTGATGATTGAGAATAAATGAATTCTATTTTAGAATCGAGTATACAACATCCATTGTTTATACAAAACATGTTGGATTCTACATTTTTAATATTTGACAACTGGATGAGTAGGTCAATCTCTTCAAAAATAAGGGAAATATATGCTAATATTTTTTTCTTATCGATGGATAGCTTATCTAAAACAACTAAGAAGGAAGTGTTTGAATATGACACAAAGAGTGATAAAAAGACAAGAAATTCTTGATGCGTTTAATTTTAGACGTGCTATAAAGACCTTTGATCCAACAAAAAAAATCTCAGAGGAAGACTTTAATGTAATCTTAGAAGCAGCCCGACTTTCACCAAGCTCATGTGGCATTGAACCTTGGAAATTCCTCGTTGTCCAAAATCAGGAATTCAGAGAAAAGCTAAAAGAAATTTCTCCAGGCGCACAAGGTCATCTGCCAACTGCGAGCCATTTCGTTATCATTCTTTCAAGAGCAAGCGAGGATACAAGGTACGACTCAGAATATGTAAAAAATCAATGGCTTAATGTTATGGGTGTTCCAGATGAAATATCTGATCAAATAATAGAGGGTATAAGAAATTTCCAAGTAAACCAACAAAATCTGTTTGAAAATGAGCAAAAAGCATTGGATTGGGCTAAAAGACAAACCTTTCTTCCCTTTGCCAATATGATGACTGTAGGAGCGTTACTAGGAATTGACTCTTGTCCAATAGAAGGATTTTATATCGATAAGGTAGAAAAACTCCTTGCGGAAGAAAACTTACTAGAGGATGGTCACTTAGCTGTTTCGGCTATGGTTGCATTTGGATACCGAGCAAATGAGCCTGCATTCCCTAGAGGGAGAAAAGACATGAAGGATATTGTGCAGTGGATTAATTAATGATTTCAGACAGGTTGGAAAGAGAGCGATATATCGGAAGTATTAAGTATTATCTGAAAGCAAATGACTATAAGGGTTTAGTGGGAAGACGCTGATAAAATCAATCAAAAAGCTGTAGATGCGGGGTATATGACAGAAGAAATTAAAGACAGAATCAGCAATAGTGTACAGGGATATTATGGTTCTGTAAGGGCGACCATCGACAAGGAGGTTTCCCAAATACTAAAGGCACAATAAAAAGTAAAGAGGAATCGGGAGAAACTTTTATTAAATCAATATTGAAATGAAAATACGCTCCAATTATGGGTATTAAGTATCTATATTAACTACGAAAGAAGGTTTTTTTATGAAATTAAGCGTTTTGGATCAAACTCCAGTTTCAAATGGGCAGGCTCCTCATGAAACTATACAAAATACTATTGAATTAGCTCAATTAGTAGATGGTTTAGGATATCAAAGAATATGGTATTCCGAACATCATGGATCTGCAAACTTAGCTAGTGCTTCACCTGAAATATTAATTGCCCATATTGCATCAGTGACAAACCATATTCGTGTTGGTTCTGGTGGAATCATGCTGATGCATTACTCGCCATTAAAAATGGCAGAAATATTTAAAACATTAACGACATTATACCCTAATAGAATTGATTTCGGTGTAGGCCGTGCACCCGGTGGTGATCAATTTTCTACTATTGCATTACATGAAGGAAAACAACCGAACCTGTTCAACCAGTACGATAAATTAGTAGAAACGATGATGTTTATGTCAGAAACGATGCCTGTTGACCATCTATATAATCGTACACTGGCAGCTCCATTGGGTGCTCCATTACCTGAAGTTTGGTTATTAGGATCTAGTGGCAACAGCGCTGCACAAGCAGGACGATTCGGTATTGGATATTCGTTTGCTCAATTCATTAGTGGACAATTATCTACCGAAACGTTGGAGTCTTATCGTACAAATTTCATTCCTTCGGAGTTTATGCAAAACCCCCAAATTAATGTTGGTTATTTCGTGATGGTGGCAGAAACAGATGAAGAAGCTGAATATCATGCAGCTAGTTTAGATTTAAACTTATTATTATTAGATAAAGGGATGCCTTTTCAAGTAGTATCTCCTGAGGAAGCATTAAATTATTCTTATACCGAAATGGATAAGATGCATATACAGAATAACCGTAAACGATTCTTAGTGGGGAGTGCAAAAGATGTTGCAAATACATTACGCGCACATGATCAAAATTTTGGTATTAATGAAGCTATGATTGGGACAATCAGTCATAGTCATGAAGCAAGACTACAGTCTTATCGATTACTTGCACAAGAACTTTTATAAAAAGAAAGGCGGAGAAAGAAATGATTGAAATTTTAAATCGAATTAATATATTAGCTAAAAAACAAAAAGAAGATGGTTTAACACAAACAGAATTAAAGGAGCGTCAAGAATTACGTCTAGAATATCTTCAAATTATTCGTGGACAAGTAATCAGCACAGTTAAAGGGTTAACAATATTAGACCCTTTAGGTAATGATGTTACACCTGAAAAATTGAAAAAAGATCAGCAAAACAATCATTAAAAAAAGAATGATGACGCATGAAAATGACGGCTGGCGTGGAACAAGCTGTATTTGCTTTTTTGTTGCTTAATTGTTTACCTAAGCAGGTTATTCTCCAACTTATCTTCAAAAATTAATGAGAAAACTTGTACGAGCAGGGCTTGTTTCTTCAGTGCCTGGTGTAAAAGGAGGCTTTCGATTACAAGCTGTTCCTGAAAATATTCGCTTTATTGCACCAGACACTTAATAATACCTCTTCAAAGAAATCTCTTACTAAAAATTGATTCTTGGTAATATATGTTCTAAATAAGGGGATTTAATGTTTGTTAGAGTGGTAACTTTTGATTTTAAAACCGGAATGGAAGAACAGAGAAATGGGACGGAATGTGCTCGTAATTAACGGATGATCTATATTTGAATGGTTGATATATTGATAATTTTACGAATATATAAAACGTATAAATCAAAGGTGCATTACTATTTTATAAACGGGTCATAACTGGAAGTACAGTTATGACCCGTTGTTTCTTGTATCTAGGTCGTACCCCTAATCGTTACAAAAAATGTCATAGTTAGAATAGAAAATCAAACTCAGTGTATGTCGAAATTTGCTTAGCGTATATTCTCGTTAAAATGTGGGTGGGACCCCATATTCTGTCCTAGAGCGACTGCGCTTCAACTGAACCAACTACCATTGATAAATCAATCTATAATAAAAGGACTAAGGACGAAGAACGTTATGTAATCAGTAATCCATTTGGAATAGTTACTCTATATACACTATTAATCAAAGTTATTGTTCTATTTTGGAATGGGACTAGTAAGAGACACTCCCTCGGGGTTTAGTTTTTAACGGATATTTTTCTATATGAGAGCAGTCATATGCCGTGAAATAGTCGCCAAAAATGAATCAGATGAAGGGGTAATATACAAAATCCATACTAGCGGCGCATTTCGCACGAAAATAAATTTAGATATTAGTAAGTACATAAAAACTAGAAGCCGGCATCTTTGGGGATACCGGCCCTTTATTTTAATTACGTAAAATAATAATTTGGCGAATTTAAGGCAGGATCCGCTCGATGATGAAGGCGATCGCATCATTCAAATCTAATGGATGACGCAGAATAATACTGAGCCACAAAACGGCTCCGATAGTTGCGATTGAGAAGAAAACTGTTGTCTCTTTGCCGTTGTAATTGCCGAATTTTCGCATCGCATAACCGATTCCGATGGTTAAGGCATAGACGGCGACCAAAATCGTCATGTAGAGCCGTCCTTCTTCATCCGCCGACCGTTATTTCTCCATTTGGCCGCTACTATGAAGAGGACGGGAAGAGCCACGGCGAATAAGAAGTAGTATTCGAACAAATATTTTTTTATCCAATCGAGATTTTCGATGTTATTTATAAACAGCATCGAATACGCAGAAATGACCCACACCATCGGATAAATGACGATGTTTCGCCTCTCAATTTTGAACAGCTGGCAGACGCCCAAAACGGCGCAATAGAATAGTATGCACAGCTTAATACATACTACCAGCACGATATTCACAGCCAGAATCGCTTCCAAATGCTCGATGAAGCCGGTAAATCTCATTTCGCGGAACATCGAAAAGATTGGGTAAACCAACTGCTGGCCGCGATACACGCCTAGAACCCCAATCGAAATAAAAACGCAAGCGGTCAACATTGCGCCGGCGACAGCGATTCCCGTAATAAACGCGATTTTCACTTTCCTCTGCACGAATGGAATAAGCATCAAAAACGCCACCGTCTCCATAAAGGGGAACGCCAGCACGTATCGGGTTTGAATAACGACGTCGCTCAGCTGGAAAGGGTAGGCGACGTGAAAATAGCGCCACTTCCACTCCCGCAGCATGATGACTATCGGAACCCAGAACGCTGAATAGAGGTAAGGCACCAGAAGTTCGTTCACCAAGGCGATTGATTCGATCCCCTTCGACACGGCGTACGCACTGACGAGCAATATCATGATATGGAATACAGAAATAGGTGTGAGCGGCATGAGATTAATATGCATGAAATCGCCAAGATTGTGGGTTACCCACGATGCGATTTGGATGAAAAAAACGATATACAGTAACGAGACGAGGCCGCCGGCCCACTTGCCGAATGCCTGCAAAGCGATCTCGACAAGTGTTTTTCCTGGATACAGCTTGGCAAGGTACAAGTAGCCGAAAGCAAGCACCAACCCATACAAGGTCGCCCAAATGACGACAACCCAACCATATTGTTTTGCGCTCGCGATGATCGGGCCGGGGAGCAAAATAAACGCAGTGCCGATGACATAGATTTGCGTCAACAAGTGAAACTGCCACGCGCTGAGCCGGTCGGATTCCATATGCTCTTCATCCCTCCTTGCCTTCCTTAGTATAGGGATCCCTCTTGTTGCCGGTCGTCGTAACGTCAGATGTGACCGAGAAATTCACCGACGTCCGCCGCCATGAATCCGAAGTAGCCCCTTCATCCTGCAAGCCCAACAGATCCCAGTTCTTTAACCTTCCCAACACAACCATCTTCTCCGCTTTGTCCGCTACGACGCGATTAAACGCCTTTTCGATCTTGTGTACGTTTTGCAACGTTAATTTGGTATTTTGTTGGTTGTTCAATATGCGAAGATCAGCATGAATGAGGATGTTGAGATGGTTGGCGGATCGGTCCCATTTCCGTTTCACTTGGACATTATTCGTCTCGACGTCGACGTAACTTCCGTCTACTTTAACCGTCTCTGTGAATTTCCGATATTTCGTGTTTAGGATGTGATAATAGTATTTATTCTGACTGTCCAAGCGTCCCTCCATGCGTCCTTTGAAGAACACCGCGCTGTCCTCAAAAAAGGACGGCGCTTGTTTGCTGACGTCAATTTGCTCCATTCTCTCGGTAGTTTCCGCAGGTTTGCCGCGGTAGTGGATCATTGGTATGAGTGTAGGCAATCGGAATTCCATACCTGTCACGATGTCTTTGACACGGATCGGCTCTACACCCCCCGCAAATGACCCCCGCGAAAGAACGCGAACAAGCGAGGTGGCATGGCGCCCGGGCACCTTTTCGAGTGTCGTAAAGCTGTTCATTACGGCCTGTAGAGGGGAATCCGTCACAAACAGATAAGCGTTCATGCGCCATTCGGGAGTCGTTTCCAAGTAATTGAGAATATCAATGATGCCCTGACGGGCCACCTCTTCGGATAATATATAGCAATGCAAATGTGAGGTGAAAAGCAAACGCGGCATCATCGTGCTCGATTTCTGAATGAACCGGCCCAAGCTATATTCCTTGAAACGATACGTGTAAACCGATGCCTTGGATCCGCCACCTTGCCTGGAGGAGAGAGCCGGAGGGTTGATTACTTGGTAATAAGCAATATACATGCCAGTCGATGGTTCTCGGTCGATGCCGATTGAGGTGACGATTGCCAATTCGTTGATTTCTTTCTTGTCCCAGCAACCTGGACAGAGAAGTAAGGCGACTAGTAAGCTCAAGAGCCATAATTTTCGCAATGTTCGCCTCCTCCCCTATTTTTTCCTAGAGAACATCTGAGGTTTTTGTTTCATCCAGAACCGAGGAACGCGCAGGATAGTATCTTTAAAGTCTGACAGCATCAAAGGCGCAATGGGAGACATGTACTTCACACCGAAGGAACGCAATGAGACTAGATGGATCAAAACAAACAATGTTCCGCACAGAATACCGTATAATCCCATAAAGCCGGCCAGGAACATGAACACGAACTGGAGGATCCGCTGCGCAATGCCAAAGCCGTAAATAGGCGACACGAAATTGGAGATTGCCGTGATCGAAACGACGATAACCATAGCCGCGGAGACGAGTCCTGCTTCGACCGTGGTCATACCGAGTACTAGCGCGCCGACGATGGAGATCGATTGACCAGCAATCCGAGGCATCCGCAAACCGGCTTCACGCAAAATCTCGAACGTGACCATCATGATCATTGCTTCTAGGAACGCGGGGAAAGGCACAGCTTCCCGCTGCGCGGCCAGGTTGATCAAGAGCGAAGTCGGTAGTAGCTCCTGGTGGAATGTGACCACCGCAATGTATAGAGGAGGGATAAAGATCGAGAGCATGAAAGCGAACATTCGCAACCATCGCGAAAGTGTGGCGATATCCGGCCTCTGGTAGTAATCTTCTGGTGAGGAGAAGAGTTGGAAAAATGTCACTGGACCGATCAATGCAATCGGAGTGCCGTCGGTGAGAAGCGCTACTTGCCCGTCCAACAGTTTGCCAGTCACCGCGTCCGGCCGTTCTGTCCCGATGAGTTGCGGGAACGGTGAAAACGTCTTGTCTTGGATCCAATCTTCCATATAAGAGCTTTCCAGAATGCTGTCAGCCTGGATGGCCTGCAGCCGACGACGGAATTCTTCTACGACGTCATTGGGTGCTACGTCGGGCAAATAGGTCAAATACACTTTGGTCTGCGTCTTAGTTCCGATGGTCATCTGTTCAAAAACTAAATGTTCACTTTTGAGCCGTTTACGGATGAGAGCCACGTTCCGACCGATGTCTTCGACGAAACCTTCCCGTGGTCCGCGTACTGTGGCTTCCGACTGAGGCTCGGTTACACTGCGATAGTCACTACGTTTGACGTCAAAGCTTAGGAAACGGTTAACGTGCGTTGGAATCAGCAGGCACTGGCCCTCCAGCAGCAGGCGGACGCCCTCATCGGCATCTGTCCATTCCTTGTTTTGGACGAAGGGGATGTGGCGATGAAACCAGCCCAGGTCGTCCAGATCGTATTCCTCTTCCTCTTCGATTGGAACGGCGGCAAGCATAGGTTTGACGACAAACTCATCTACGAGAGCCGATTCCACAATCGAGGATAGATAGAGGCAGGTGAAAGCCGAAGATCCACGGAGAGGGAACGGCCGAATGACGAAGTCAATGGCCCCCTTCATACGATTTCGGATTTGCTCCTGCATCGGCTCGGTAACGGAAAGTTTATGCACTGTTGAACCCTCCATCATTGGTTATTGTGTACAACCATTGGGAAAATATACCACTGAATCCAGCCCAGATCGTATTCCTCTTCCTCTTCGATTGGAACGGCGGCAAGCATGAGTATGACGACAAACTCATCTACGAGAGCCGATTCCACATTGAGGATAGATAGAGGCAGGTGAAAGCCGAAGATCCACGGAGAGGGAACGGCCGAATGACGAAGTCAGGGGCCCCTTCATACGATTTCGGATTTGCTCCTGCATCGGCTCGGTAACGGAAAGTTTAGACAATGTTGAACCCTCCATCATTTAGTTATTGTGTTTAACCATTAGAAAAATATACCACTGAAGCCAGCTCAGATCGTATTCCTCTTCCTCTTCGATTGGAACGGCGGTTGACGACAAACTCATCTACGAGAGCCGATTCCAAAATCGAGGATAGATAGAGGCAGGTGAAAACCGAAGATCCACGGTCGCACAAGAGCAGCTCCCCTTCGCGGACGGCCTGTGAGCCCGGAACACCATGCGGCAGCGCAGATTTCTCGCCGGCCAGCACAAGGTCCAGAGCCGGTACGATTAGCAGCGGCTCGGCTCCGCGCGGAATCAACAGACCGAGAAGACGCTCATGCGGGTCGCTCGCAAACCCGGTCAAATAATACACATGCTTCGGCATCGTAATCAGTACGGCATCGATCGCCCGCCGATCCATATATGCAACTAGCTGTTCAATACGAGTATTCATTGTCATTGCCCACATTGCGGTACAAGTGCGGCTCATCCGCCGAGTATTACGAATTGGATAATGTTGTATGGAAGAGACATAAACCGAGAGACATTAAAAGGACTGAGGAAGAAAGAGATCAACTGTTGAGCACAATTATTCATTTAAATACTTGGTAGGGTGCTCATTATAACGAATGGGTGTTCCAAAGTTTTAATAATGCTGATTTAATAATATTTTTGGATACGGATAATTCGAAACGAAAGTATCGAATTATCAGAAGATTTATCTTACAGTTACTCAGAATAGAAAAATCAAACTATAAACCGACTTTTGAAATATTCAGGAACATGTTTATTTGGAATGATAATTTTGAAAGTCGAATTAAACCGAAGGTTATAACTAAGTTGGGACAATATTCTTCTAAGTCCATAACACTAAAAGATACAATCGAAATTATAAGCTCATTAAACTAAAGGGCAGTTTAATTACAAAGACGAACAGCAGGGCACTCCTCGAAGTAGAGTSCCCTGCCACAAAAGTGTTTTTGACTACATATAACATATTATTACAATAGCCGAAATAATTAACTTAGTTTTTGCGCACCTTTGAACCATACGGCTTTAATGGATAGGGTATCCGAGATATTGGTTGTCGGATCACCATTGACCAGTACTAGGTCAGCGCGCGCACCCTCGGCAATACGGCCACGATCATTAAGACCGAACCGACGGGCCGGTTTCGAGGTAGCCGACTGAAGCGCTTCTATCGGAGTGAACCCGGCCGTAACCAGCAATTGCAATTCATGATGTACGCTGGCTCCATGAGCAAGGCCGCCAAGATTCGGAACGGGAACGGGGGCGACATCCGTCCCGACCAGAATATCCACACCGGCACTGTGAAGATCCATCACATTTTTAAAGCTATTTTCCATTTTGCCTTGCGGGAAAGTATTGAAGCTAGAGTTCAAAATATCGATCCATTCCGGACTTAATTTGGAATGAACACGAGGGTCATTCGCCAATTCCGATGCTGGGTTCCCAAGAATGGATGAGTTCAACACCAAACTCGGTGTAACAAACGCGCCAGAATCGACGATGGATTGCACTAACTCCGACGTGTACTCGGGCCTGTCGATAAACAGGTGGCCCAATCCGTCCACTTCAAGATCGATGGCGGTTTGCGAAGAATGAGCAGTCAAGACGTGGGCGATGACGACTTTATCGAACTTATGGGCTTCTTCCACGGCTACTTTTAGAATCTCGTCGCTTAAGACAGGCAGGCCAGGGGCACCCATGACTGTTCCTTCTTCAATCATGATTTTTATATAGTCGGCGCCATTCTCCACCTGGGTATGCACATGTTTAATCGCTTCTTCCACCGTCGTTACTTGCGGCACTTCTTCGTGATCGTGGGCGTAAGCGGCTAGCATAGCTTCCCGGTCTTCCTTCGATAACTTCTCCAATTCCTTTAATACGAATTCTGGAATCTCATCCCCATCTGGCAGCAATTCATCCGGGTGACCACCCGGAGCGGTGATTGCCGTGCCTGCAGAACGGACATCGGCGACGTCATCCATATTTTTCAATTGGATCGCGCGTCCTCTTTTCGTAAAATCACCGTTCATTTCGAGTTCTGTCGTCACGCCGAAATTTAATGCATCTCGTAATCCACCGATGGAAGTGTGGACATGCGCATCAATCAAGCCGGGCAATAATGTTGCATCCTCAGCATTGATGATTGTTGCATTCGCCGGAATGTCGCCGCCCACCGCAATAATGGTTTCCCCTTTGATGACAATACTCCTTGACTCGATCACTTTTTCACCATCGAAAATACGCGCATTCGTAATTGCCGTAACTGTTTCTACAGGAGAGCTTTGGACTGCATTCTTCATTATGTTATTCCTCCTTGGAGTTGTTCCTGAATCACTTCGGAGTATAACTGTTAGATAACTAACTGTCAATAAACTAATATTTATTTGACATGAAAGCTAGATCTCTGTATAGTTTATTTGCTTACAGTTAGCTTTCTAACAATATGGGGAGGTACGATCATGAAGCCTCGCAAGGATACGCCTTATCTGGATTTGTTTCAGATTATTGGCCTTAAGTTAAAGAAAAAAGCGGACGAGAGCATAAAAGAGTTAGGGTTAAACGCTCAACAAGGAAAAATAATTGGCTATATCTACGAGAACCAAGAAACTGAATTAATTCAGAGGGATCTTGCCGATCGGTTTCATCTGCGCGGGGCTAGCATTACAAGTATGCTTCAAGGTCTTGAGCAAAGAGGATTCATCGAGCGGAAAATCCCAGCCAATAATGAACGGCAAAAAAATATTTATGTTTTACCAAAGGCCGTTGAATTGATTGAAGACTTTAATGACTCCTTCCAAAAGGTGGAGGACGAAATCGTTCAAGTCCTTTCCGAAGAGGAGAAGCAAACCTTAAAGGAATTGTTGATCAAAATTAATGAACGCTTATAATTGCGGTTTGTTTATTAAAGTGACAGGCAGGATGTTTCAAAAGTAGGTTGGAAATTCGAGGGTAAAATGGTATTCTTACAAATGGAAATATCTGTACGCACATAATATTTAATAGAAACAAGGTCGGTTAAAATTGTATTCAATTTATAATGTTGTCACAATAGGGTCATTATTCTTGATTCTTTATGTTCTTGTTGATTTCATTAGAAATAAAACCAACAACGTTATTAGAAGAGCAATTTTTTATAGTTTTATTTTTTACTTACTATTTGTAGTTCAAGTGACAACGGGAGGTATTATATTTCCACCTCAGTATGATCCCGCACTAGTTTTGATGCAACTAATCCCATTTTATTTTATTGGTGACTTGATAAATATTTATCGGAACAATGGATTTGATTGGTTCTTTTGGAATTCCGTAAAGTTATCGTTTTATAATATTATTATGTTTACACCGCTTGGAGTATATCTACCGTTGTTATTCAAACTTAAACGAATTTCGAAGTCTATTCTAGCAGTCTTTCTCGTGAGCCTCATCATAGAAAGCTCCCAACTTATACTCGGATACTTAGGCTTTATAAGAGGTCGTGAGTTTGACATTGACGACCTCATTTTAAATACGTTAGGTGGTGCTATTGGCTATTTATTCATTGCGTTATCTGAGCTAAATGGCCGAAACGATAAGGAATTGAAATTACCTAACTCCAGTTCTATTAATCCAAAATAATCTAGAATTAATGTTACTTCCACGAAATGAATCTTATAAGAGGAGGATGCTGAAGTGATTTATATTTCCATAGTGATTCTAATACTCTTATTTTATATAAGTTTAATTTTACCTACACAATGGTTAAAAATTGAGCAGATTAAACATCCTCTGAATTTAAATTTGAAAATCCTACTCTATTAATCCAAAATAATCTAGAATTAATGTTACTTCCACGAAATGAATCTTATAAGAGGAGGATGCTGAAGTGATTTATATTTCCATAGTGATTCTAATACTCTTATTTTATATAAGTTTAATTTTACCTACACAATGGTTAAAAATTGARCAGATTAAACATCCTCTGAATTTAAATTTGAAAATCCTACAGATTAGTGATTTGCATGTAGAACGATTAAGAATAAGTCCATCGAAAATTACAACTATTATTCATCGCGAGAATCCAAATTATATTATTATTACAGGTGATTTTACCAAACGTAGTAAAAGTCTCTCCAAACTAGAGAAGTATCTAAGAGCATTGACTATTTGTAACGTACCAATTTATTGTGTTCTCGGAAACCATGATTATCAGCAAAAAAATGTTAAGGATTTAATCAATCTACTTAGAAAATATGGTTTGCATTTATTAAGGAATGAATCGGTACATTTAGATCAATTTGAGTTAATTGGAATTGATGATTTTGATTCAGGTATGAGCAACATTGAAGCATCGTTCCACGCTGTTGATCACAATAGAACTAAAGTCGTTATTACCCACGATCCTAACGTAGTCTTACATTTAAATAAACACTATGACTTTTTAATGGCTGGGCATCTTCATGGTAAACAATTTAATATCCCATTTTTTTTTAGTATCAAAAATGCAGGAGACTTACCTAGGAGGGGAATATATAAAGGACTCCATAATAATCAATATGGTACTTACTATATATCGAAGGGTCTAGTCAGAAGTGAGATAACAATGCACCATCTTTAGCTAGATAGAATTAAGCCTAGACGAGTAATTCGCATAGGCTTTTTTGTGTTGTTTGAATTGGGAAGTTTAACGCAAAGCGATAAACTTCGATTCATTTCTAACAGGGTTATGCAAGAATATAAAGATTAGATTAATTGTATTGAACTAACGGATACTTGATAGCTCAAAAACCCACATGAACTGAATAGCTCTCGGAATCCAAGTCCCACGGGCAGAAACGTTCGATCCCCGGCTACCGCTATAATAAGACCACACAAATATGAGGTCTACCAGAAAGATCTGGTGACCTCATAATACGAAAGGGCAGGATAGTTCGGTACATATTAAAACTTTACCAAGCATTCCTACTGGCCATTTAGTAAAATTAATACGAAGTCCATCTCAAGAGAATTTGAAGTCAAGGGGAAATAAATGGATTATGCACATAGAGACAGCGGTTTTAAATAATATCCTTTGGTGTGGGATTGTTTGTGATTTGCATGGGCTTACTCAAACTTCAAATGAGTATGTGTGGGGACTGCTTTCGAAGGCACCTGAGTTTTACCCCGATATCATTACAACTAGTAAGCATGCAACAAATGAGGAAGTAAAGGATTTTGCAGGAAAGAGAGAAGTATTCAGTATTAAAGATAGTTTTGCAAAGCTTGATATGGTACCTTTTGGTTTTAAAATATTATTTGAGGCAAAATGGATTTATCATGCGCCGATTACTGACGTTGATTTTGTTCAAGAGGAATGGACTGTCGTTACGACAGAAAAAGATTTAGCGAAGTGGGTATTAGCAAGTGGATTGCAAAAAGTGATTAAATCAGATCTGTTAAAGCATAAAGATGTGAAAATCTTTATGCGCGAGTTAAACGGTGAACTCTCAGGATTCATTACGAACTCGAGTGCTAATGCTGTGGGGATATCCAATGTCTTTTCAAACAGCAATAAAAGTGAGTGGTCAGATATTGTTAAAATTGTTTCGAGCTATTTCCCAGGAATTCCAATAGTGGGATATGAAAACGGCGATTCCCTAACATCAGCTCTTTTATCTGGGTGGACATCACTCGGCCCCCTTCGTGTATGGATTAAATCAAATAACTGAATTCATGCGAGTTCACTAAACTAACGGAAACGTTAGCTCAATAATCAGCGGCGACAGCCTAAGACTTATTTTTTCCAAGTCCGAGTCCGTCGCATGGACTTTCATGTCGATTTCAATGGAACGCTCTTTAGGATATACGTATAAAAAAAAGACTGACAATGCAGTATATTGAACTGTTCGTCAGTCTTTTTTTATCGATCCTTAGGGTTTAAGAAATAAATGTTAACGGTATCGTCACGCAAAGATAAAGCTTTTTATAGGGATTCTTTCTTCGTAAAGAACAGAAATTTTATTCCTTTTAAGTAACCTATTGTCGCATCATTATTTTTTTTAACCATTTCTTTAACTATTGAATATACAATAGTCCATAATAGTGCCCCGTAATTCAAAATCCCAGCTTGTTTCATTTTAAGGAAATAGTAATGATTTACGACTTTGGCCTTAGAAACATTTTCAGCTTTATCCCTGGATTGAGGCGATTCGTGATGTATTATTTTTAAACCCGGATCTATAACCAATCTACCATAGTTGCTTGCATAGTAGCACATATATAAATCATCGCCGACAGCATAATTTTCCATCCAGCTTAAAGGCTTCATATCTTTAAGTGAATTCTTTTTAAATGACATATTGCACCCATGAAAAAATTCTGTTTCAAAATTTGATTTGGCTTTATTCCAATTTGCTATAGATCCTGCTAAACCACTTTTGGACAATTTTCCCAATGAACTAGACATTTGAAACGTGGCTACTCCGAGAGCATTTGCTATTTTACTAGAATATAATCCCTTGGCTATTCCTCCTACTCCTGCCAAACTTGCATCATCTTCATAATTTTTTAGTAATTTGTTTATATAGTAAGGATCATCTAATTCAACATCATCATCTAGATAAAGGATAATTTCATGTGCGGCGATTTTTACACATTCAACCCTTGAAAGCCAAATTCCAGCTTTTAATTTCTTAAAGTATGACAGCTTCATGCATTTTATTTTTGATAAGATAGCTTCAAATAAATCTAATTGTTCCTTATTGATATCTCCATCATCTACAATTAAAATCTCAACCTCACAATAAAGTTCAACCTGCCTACTGATGGATTCGATGCATTTGGTGATATCTGCAACTCGATTTCTAGTACAGATTGCTATTGTAATATTTTGCAATTTTAACGCCTCCGATTGGTTCATCTGTTTGGTCTTTTATGGGTCCAATTCGCATCCAGTCTGATTATCTTTATACATTATAACACAAAGCTCCTGAGCATCATTAATCGCGAAGGTATGAAAAAACCAGCAAACCCTTGAGCTTGAGTTTGCTGGTTTCTTGCAGTTCAAAACCAATTTGTCACCCAACAGAGAAGAGATGTTGGATATGTCCAAAACTCGATGACCAAAAATATGGTCGTTGTCGATGAAAAGATGCAGGTGCCCAGTGATTCCAAAAGATTGTTATTTTACAGCGGAAAAGCGATTCAGGCAGTTGCAATAGAGACTAATTCGAGATGGTCCTATCCTCCATGCTATATCACCATAGTTGAACCTTTCGAGACGGAAAGCGATCGTATCCTTGCTGGCTTCTGATGAAAATACGGTTGAAGTTACTCTTAAAGACAGCAAACGCAAACAACGAACTAGCGCGTGGTAGATAAAAAGCACGATAGGTCAGCATTTAACCATTTTAAATGCTTGTTTCCGGATGAACAAGCGCTTAAAATCAAATTAAAGGGAGTAAATGAGTCAAGCTGGTGATGAACACACAACCAAAGTTAACGATATATACACAAGAGCGAGGGTCGGAATAAGGCTACTTGTTCAGTATTTTTTTCGCTATAAACGATATGATGTCTCGGAAGGAGCATTTGAATGGATGCTTATTTATTCGTACATTTTAAAGAAAAGGAAACACCTGATGGCGAGCAAGTATATTTTGCACTCAGTACTGATGGGTTTAACTGGGAACAGGTAAACGGAGGTCAACCCGTTCTCTGGAGTGAAAAGGGTGATAAGGGAGTCCGAGATCATACAATCGTGCGAACGAAGTACGGCAAATTTTATATTCTTGCCACCGATCTGAGCCTTGCCAACCATTTTCATGACAAGTACAGAGGAAGCTGGGAGAGCATCACCAGAGAGGGAAGTAAATGCCTTTCCTTGTGGGAATCGGATGACCTTGTGAACTGGTCTGAGCAGAGAATGATCGAATTAGGCGATGAGGATTTCGGCTGTATTTGGGCGCCGGATGTGATTTACGATCGTATGGAGCAAGACTACGTCATTCACTGGTCATCGGCTCATTCTATCAACAATTTCGGGCATAAGGCAATCTATTACACGCGAACAAAGGATTTTGAAAGTTTTGCTAAACCGCAGCTGCTTTATCGGAAGGAAGACAGCGGGGTAATTGATTCTGCCATCTACGAGGAAAACGGTATGTTCTACCGATTCCTGAAAAGCGAGGCAAATCCCAAAGCTATTATACTGCAAAAGGGAGAAACCCTCGCCGGTGAATGCGAAACAATCGAGGCCTTTAATGGGGAAATGGCTAAGCTCAATAACCCCGCCTATGAAGCACCTACAGCGTATAAGCTGAGCAATGGTAAATGGTGCTTGATGCTGGATTTTTACGGTGTCAAGGGAGAAGGGCAGGGATATGTTCCTTTTATAGCAGATGAGATGGATAGTGGACTCTTTATCCGATCGGATGAAAACTTCATCTTCCCATATCGCTTCAAACACGGAACTGTGCTTTCAATAACAATGGAAGAATACCACAGGATAAAAACTAGGTATTGAACATAAGCTTATTTCAAAGCTTCAACCTAATCCCGAGATTAAGTGCCTATGAGCGAAGACAGGTGTGAAGATTTTAAACATTTTAAAGAGATTGAATGAAGTTGTTTAGTGTTTATAAGACCGGGACTCCGAATTTGGGGGTGCCGGTTTATTTTGTTTGTACGTTGAGCCAAAAGAATATAAAATTTATGTCAACCGGTTGACACAAGATGCGGAAACCGATTAAAATAAATTTGATAGCGCATTCAAAACAGACTTGTAAGGGGGAATAGGGTTTGAAAAAGATGAAGAGTATCACCACTACGGGAATTTGTTCGATTGTATTGCTTTCCTCATTGGTGGCATGTTCCCAAAACAATGCCCCAAGCTCCTCGCCGGGAGCCACTCAAAAGGCAAAGGGAGTCAAGATTACTTTCTTTAATACTTCAGCTGAAGTAAACGGCGTGTTCGAAGACCTTTTTAAAACTTATCACGAGCAGAATCCTAACGTTACTATTGAATTGATTCCGACACCAATTGGAGGAGCACAGTTAGAGAAATTTCAATCCCTGTTGGCATCCGGCAATCCGGCCACGGTAGCGAATCTTGACCCGGGAACGATTCTCCAATATAAAGATAAGTTCATGGACTTAGAGACGGAGAAGGCGAAGTATGAAAAATTAACGAAGCCCGGGGCGGTTGACGGCGCTTTGCTGGACGGCAAATTCCTTGGCATTCCATGGACTGCCCAAGGCTATGGCTTGTTGTATAACAAGCGCGTAGTTGAGGAAGCAACCGGAGGGACCTTTGACCCTTCATCAGTAAAAACCCGCAATGATTTGGAAGCATTGTTCAAGAAAATTGAAGCTGCCGGCAAGGCGCCTGTGATAATTCACGGGGCAGATTGGTCCTTAGGCGCTCACTATTTGGGACTAGCCTATTCTTCGCAATCACAAAAGGTGGAAGAGAACCGCAAGTTTGTAGAGGATTTGAAAAATGGCAAAACGAATTTGGCGGACAATCAGCCATTCAACGGTCTGATGGATACTTTTGATTTATTAAAGCAATATAATGCCAGAAAAAATGATCCGCTCGTCGCAGATTACAACAAAGACAGCACAGATTTCGCAAAAGGCAATGCGGCATTCTATTTTATGGGTGATTGGACTTGGTCTGTCATTGGCACGATTGAAGGAAGAGATAAAGAATTTGGAATCATTCCGGTACCAATTAGCAACAACCCAGCCGATTACGGCAACTCTCAAGTAGCTTACACGGAACCGAAGTTGTTCGCTATCGATAAATCCGGATCTACTCCGGAGCAGCAGGCAGCGGCTAAAGCATTCGTCGAATGGATGGTTACAAGCGAGCAAGGTCAGAGTGCGATCGTGACCAAAATGGGCCTCTCCTTGCCTTATAAGGATATAAAGGCAAAAGGCACAAATGTGATTTCCGATGCCATTGCGAAATATGTCGATCAAGGGAAGTTCCTTAATATCGGAGTCATTAATTATTTCCCGCAAGACTATTGGTCCAAGACAGGAGCTTCCATGCAAAAATATATGGTAGGAAAAACTGACCGAAAGGCTTTCACGACAGAGGTTCAGGATTATTGGAAATCGAATGCTGGGAAATAGGGATTAAGGTTAAAAACTGGTTGTAAAGGGTGCGGTACTATGAGGAGTAAGATTTATTTAAGAAATACGGGAACTTTTCTTCTTTTTGGAGCTCCTTCCGTAGCGGCATTTGCTGCTGTTGTTTTGATTCCGTTCCTGGTTGGGTTATACCTGACGTTTACGAATTGGGATGTTCGAACGGCCGACATATCATTTGTCGGCTTATCAAATTATACCAAAGTATTTCATGATAAAGTTTTTTTTACCCAATTGTGGTTTACCATTAAGTATGTAGTGTTTACGGTATTGATCTCCAATGTGGCGGCTTTCTTTATAGCACTGGCGTTGACCAGCGGGGTTAAAGGAGAGAAATGGCTTCGAACAGGCTTTTTCACTCCAAACTTAATCGGCGGAATCGTGTTAGGGTATTTGTGGCAGACGCTATTCTCGCAGATCATGCCCTATATAGGGAATAAATACGGCTGGGCATTGTTTAAATCGTCGTGGTTAACGGATACGGATACCGCATTTTGGGCGCTCGTCATCGCAACAGCTTGGCAATTAGTCGGCTATCTCATGATTATTTATATTGCCGGATTCTCAGGTGTTCCTAGTGATGTGTTGGAAGCTGCGAGCATAGACGGGGCGAACGGTTATGCAAGACTTCGCAGAATCATATTGCCGCTTTCGATCCCGGCTATCGTCATCTGTATTTTTATTTCCATCTCTCGCTCATTTTTAACTTACGATATCAACCTTGCCCTAACGAAAGGCGGACCTTTTCATTCCACCGAATTAGCTTCCTATCATATCGTTCAAAAAGCTTTCTTGTCCAATCAATATGGAGTCGGACAGGCGGAAGCAGTTGTCTTATTTGCTGTCGTAGCCCTGGTTGCGCTTACTCAATCTTACTTACTTAAAAAATTGGAGGTCGAATCGTGATGGCTTTTCGACAGTCCATATCAAGAATCAAAGCCGCAATCCTGTATGTAATTTTATTTGTATTTTTAATTCCTTTTTTGCTGGTCGTCATGAACTCTTTCAAAAAAACGCAGCAATTCATTGAAAATCCATTAGCTATTCCCAGCAGTGTTCATTTCGAGAACTACACTGCTGCATTTACCAACATGAAATTCATGCAAGGACTTTCCAACTCTTTGTTGATTACAGTTGCTGCAGTTTTCATTATTGTTATTTTCTCGTCAATGACCGGGTATTTGTTTGTTCGTTATAAATGGAAGCTGAATACTGTGCTATTTTTCATGATGCTTGGCTCCATGGCGCTTCCGTTCCAAGTCATCATGATTCCTTTGGTCATGCTGTACGGAAAGATGGATCTGCTTAATATGAAGGGAACGCTGCTGTTTTTATATTTGGGGTTTGGCGTTCCCTTCGGCGTTTTTACTTTCCATGGGTTTATCAAAGGAATTCCTTACGAATTGGAAGAATCGGCTTTTATAGAGGGCAGCTCGAGGCTGCGAACTTTTTTCCAGATTGTACTGCCTTTATTGAAACCGGTTTTCGTAACGCTCATCGTACTCGATGTACTCTGGATCTGGAATGATTATTTATTGCCCAGTTTGGTCTTACTGTCGCCGGAACAAAGGACATTGCCTCTTTCTACGTTTACTTTCTTCTCGTCGTACTCTGTTGATTACGCACCCTTGATGGCAGGATTAATTATGACGATTATTCCTGTGCTAGTGTTGTATCTTTTCGTTCAAAACCAAATCATCAAAGGGATCACGGAAGGGGCCTTGAAATAAAGGTCCTGTAATATGGGACGGAGTTCGGCTGAAAAAATTGCAAATTAAGCGTATAATTGCTTTAAAAAAGTCAGGTGGTCAAACCATGCCTAAAATTGATGATGTAGCAGAAAAAGCCGGGGTTTCTGTTACTACGGTGTCCCGCGTGCTCAATAACCGGGGATATATCAGCCAGACGACACGGGATAAGGTATATCAGGTTATGAAGGAGCTAAATTATCATCCCAATGAAATGGCTCGTTCTTTGTTCAGAAAAAAATCGAATATGATCGGCCTCATTATTCCTACAGTTTCTCATCCTTTTTTTAGTGAATTAGCTCACTATCTTGAATATTATGCTGACCAAAGCGGGTATAAAATTCTATTGTGCAATTCGAATCGAGATGTAACGAAAGAACGCAAATACATCGACATGCTGAAAAAGAATCAAGTGGACGCCATCATTATGGGCAGCATGGTTTTGGATGTCGAACATTATCGGAATCTGAACCTTCCTATTGTAGCTTTCGATCGAGTCGTAGATGATACGATTCCTGTTATTAATTCCGATAATCTGATGGGCGGCAAACTTGCAGCGCTGTTACTTGTGGGCAAAGGTTGCCGAAAGCTGGCATATATTCAAGGTGGAGTTGGTGGGCCGCATCATCATGGTCTGCTTGCTGGAGGAAGGTTACAAGGGTTTGCTGAGGAACTGCAACATGCCGGGGTTGAATATGTTCACTTGAATTTAGAGGTACACGACCTAGATACTGGGGCAAGTGAGGATACAATTGTTCGTTTCCTTCTGGAGCATCCGGAAGTAGACGGTGTTTTTGCCAGTAGCGATGTGATCGCAACTATGGTTATGCAAGCCTGTTATCAATTAAACAAGAGAATTCCGGAAGACATGAAAATCATCGGTTATGATGATGTGAAGATCGCATCTCTAGTGGTGCCGCGTCTTACAACCATTAGGCAGCCCCTTCAAAAGATGAGTGAATTAACGATCGAATTGATTACAAAACAAATAGAAGGGGAGGAGGTTCCGATGGTCAATTCTTTACCGGTTACATTAATTGAACGGAGTACTACGTAACAATAGTGGAGGCATGTAGAATGGACTTTAAAAGCAGAGTGTTACTGGAAATAAGGGAGTCTGTGTCGTCTCTCCCTCTTTTTCAGCTTCCTGATGATTTGGCGATGGTAAGACAAAGCCCTTTGCCGCAATCTTTGAAGTCTGAGTTTGTTCGGATCAGCGACCGTACAATTTCCGGTGCAGGTAAACAAGAAATGCTGATCAAAGTTTTCGAACCGGCTCAAAGGGATGAGACGAACCTGCCTGTTTTACTTTGGATTCATGGCGGAGGATATGTGTTAGGCCACCCTAACGGTGAACAAAGTCTCTGTGAAAGTTTTGTTAAGGCTGCCGACTGTATTGTCATTTCCCCCGATTACCGGCTTGCCCCTGAACACCCGTTTCCGGCGGCAATTGAAGACTGCTATGCTGCTTTGAAGTGGATAATTGGTGCCGCGAAGGAATGGAATATCGATTTGTCGAGGATTGCGATTGGGGGAGGAAGCGCGGGCGGAGGGTTGACCTCAGCATTGGCGCTGATGGCTCGCGATAAGGGAGGACCCCCTATCTGTTTCCAAATGCCGTTATACCCGATGATCGACGATCGGAATGTTACGCCTTCTAGCCATGAAATTACGGATCCTGCCGTTTGGAACAGGGCCAACAATCTGGCGGCTTGGAAGATGTACCTTGGCGAACCTGCCGATGGCGACATTTCTCCGTATGCGGCGCCAATTAGAGCGAAGGACCTGACCGGTCTTCCTCCCACATATACATGTGTAGGCCAGCTTGACCCGTTCCGCGACGAGACAATTGAGTATGTTGCACGGCTTGCCCAAGCCGGCGTCGACGTGGAATTTCATTTGTATCCCGGATGTTATCATGCCTTCGAACACGTTGTACCCGAAGCGGAAGTCAGCCAACGTACCCGGAACGGCTATGCGAATGCTTTGGCAAGAGCTTTTCAGCGTTGATTTTTATTTGAAATTGTGTCAACCGGTTAGTATACTTTCGATGGTATTTAGTAAAGCTGTATCATGATTTTAATAGGTTTTATCGGTGAAGGGAGGCTTATGCCTCTTTTCATTTATTTTCGCATTATGTTTTGAAAAATCATATAATGGAATCGAAAAATGTTCTTTTAATGAGGAAGGGTGACATGCTTAAGAGTACAAAGCCGGTTTCGTTCGTTTACAAATTTTCACTTCAAATTACGTTGATATTGGCCATACTTGTCGCGGTTCTGATCATCAGCAATGTATATTCCTTCAATGTGGTCGAAACGAATATCGTGAATAACTCCAAATATACCATGGGGATTCACATTACGAATATCCAAAATCGTTTAAACAGCGTCTCCAAAGATTTAAACGAAGTATTTGAAAATCATATCGACGATGTCGTTGTGTATCCGAAAAAAGATGAGAGCAACAAATACTTCGATGCCTTGCGATTAAAAAATGCATTGCTCTCGAAAGTGTCAAATAACGAAAGCATAGATGCATTATTTATTTTGGAGCCCAGTGAACATCTCTTTTTGATTCAGTTCGGCAAAAACATACTTTCTAATGAAAATCAAACATTATCCGATTATTTAAAGAGTGAACAATTCGCGGGGAATACGGCGATCGGAAGAGAATGGTCCTCGATTCAAGTGAATGGAATAAGTTATGAAATAAAAAGCTTCAAGGTGTCGGACATCATGATTGGCGCAGCTGTAAAAGCGGACACCTTGATGAATGTTGTGAAAAAAACGTCAAATTCCCAAAACCATTATGGATTGACGGATAAAAACGGAGAGTTGCTTTCTGCGACCGATCCATTCATTAATCAGTTGAGCCCTCTGCCGGATACTGGTAAAACTTCGTACAAGCTCGATGATGGCAAATATTTTATCATTTCAGAGGACATTCCAGAGATCGGGAAACTTTCGAATCTGATTGAACGGAAGAGCGTTTTATCTGGGCTGGATTTTTTCCAATGGGTGATTGTTTCTCTTGGCGTCGTTTCCTTAATTATCGTGCCTGCTGTATTAACTTCGCTTTCACGCGAAATGATTAAGCCTGTTCTTGAACTTGTCAAAGCGACGAAAGAATTGGAGAAGGGAAACTGGGACTACCAGCTGCCGCTGCATAAAGCGTCCATCGAGTTCGCCAAGCTCTTTCATTCATTTACGTCGATGACGAAAGAAATCAAACAGTTAAAGATCCATTCCTATGAAGAGAAGCTGGAACGAAACAAAGCTGAGCTCAAGTATCTTCAAATGCAAATAAAGCCACATTTTTTCTTGAATGCCATTACGACCGTCTCAAGCCTTACGTATCAAAATAAAAACGAAGAAATCAGGAAACTTATCAACTACTTGTCGGAGCATCTCAGATATATGTTCAAGGGAGGCTTGGTAAACGTAACGGTAAGGGAAGAAATCGATCACGTGACCAATTACATTCACTTGCAAGAGATCAAATTCCCCAATCACATTTTCCATATGATCGAAATCGAACCCAATTTGGAATTGCACATACTGCCGCAATTTCTGATACAAACCTTTATTGAAAATATTTTTAAGCATGCGTTAGTTTACGGAGATATTTTGTCGATATTTATTAAAGTGGAAACGTATTCTTATCATCACGAGGACTTTATTAAAATTACCTTAGAAGATAATGGGGAAGGGTTTCCTGATGAAATCATAGAAGAAGTGAATGCCGCCGGTACGCGTGTCAATGAAACGGGGCAAAGAATCGGCATTTCCAATATCAAAAAAACGCTGAGTCTACTTTATAAAAGGGATAATTTGTTGCATATTTCCAAGAATGAACCGTCTGGGGCAAGGGTGGAAATTTTGATTCCTATTCAGTCATCTATGGATCAGACTTAGGAGGGAACGTATTGAAGTGTCTCATGATTGATGATGATATTCCTACTATTGAGGTCATGCGTGACTTCATCAACTGGAGTTCATTGGGGATTGGATCCGTAATAACGGCGTATAATATTGCGGATGCCAAACTTCTTATTGAAGAAGGTAAACCGGATATCATCATTTGTGATATCGAAATGCCCAAAGGCACAGGTCTTGACATGATCAAATGGGTAAGGGATAACCATCATGATTGTGCATTTATTTTTTTTACTTGTCATGAAAATTTTGAATTCGCGTCGACGGCAATCTCTTACAATACGGATGCTTACTTAATCAAGCCTTTTGATAAAAGTAAGGTCGAAGCGGCACTAGCCAAAACAATAAATACGCTAAGGGCGAAAAATCGGCTGCAGGCATACAGCCAATTCGGTGCCAGTTGGTTAAAAAATAAATCGTTTGTCGAGCAAAGCTTTTGGAGGGAGATTTTATTTGCCCAAATTTCCCCCCGCATAGATTTGATTCATGGCGAAATCCGGAAGAGAGACCTATCTCTAGAGTTGGAACATGGGTACTTTCTAGTACTAACGAGCATCGGCAAATCGGATATTGAGGATAGCTGGAATGAAAGCACCTTCATCTATGCGTTTTCCAATCTAACTTCAGAAACGATGCTTGATAACCTGCATCTTAGTCATGTTATCAATTATCAGCAAGACGATCGTTACTATATGGCGACGATCATCAGGGGCAGTAGTTCGCTGGAAGAGATTGCAACGAGATGCCGTCAGCAAATCCGTTATTGTCGGGATTACTTTCAGTGTACGGCGACCTGTTATATCAGTAAGAAAGTATCGATCGATTTGTTGAATGCAACTAGAGCTATATTGGAGGTCATGGACAGGAACAACATTATTCATAAGGGTAATGTTCATTGCCAAGAAGACCGCTTTGATTATGAAACGAATGAATCCTATACGCTGGATGTGAACGGATTCGAATCCTTATTTATCGAAGGCGAAAAAGTGCAAATCGTGAACAAGCTAAAAAAAGATCTCGAATCGTTGGCCAAAAGCAATAAACTTGACGCGGGCATCCTTCATTCGATCAAGCAGGATTTTATGCAGCTTGTATATTCGATCCTGTATAAAAATAAAATACTTGCGCATAAGTTGTTTTCCGATCATATCTCCGGCATCTTGCTGCAGAAATCCGAACATAGTGTCATGGACATGATGAAATGGGCTGCTTTCGTAACCAATAAAACAATCGATTATATAAGAGAAGTGAAACAGTCCGAAAGTGTTGTAGAGAAGGCGAAAACGTTTATACACAATAATTACCATCTGGAACTGAATCGCGAGGATGTTGCGGCCAGCGTCTATTTATCGCCCGATTATCTTGCGAAAATGTTTAAAAACAAGACAGGATTATCGATGAAAGATTACCTGAATGAGCATCGTATCCTTATAGCAAAAGAACGGCTCATCCAAGGAAACGAGAGTATTGGAACGATTGCCGTCGAGATTGGTTTTGACAGCATCTCCTATTTCTCAACGGTTTTCAAAAAAATAACGGGTGAAACTCCGAATGCTTTTAGAGCCAAACATAAACAATAAGTCAAAAGGGGCCGATTGGGCCTTTTTCTTTTGGCGACATCACTGATTTTCAAAAAAAAAGCGCTGATTTTTTAAAGATTAACATACCGATAAGGATTAAAATGAAATCGTATTCAGAAACTACTTCAGGAGGCTTCAAAATATGAAAAGGACAAGGGGTATCTTAGCATCAGTCATGTCTGTAGCACTGTTCGGCACCGTTCTGACAGCTTGCACGACCGGAACTGGCAATTCGACCGAAACAACCGGTTCTAAGTCGGGTGGGACCAGCAGCAAGATGGAAAAGGTTGTTATAGCCTTGCCGTCATTCAATAAAATTCCCGATGATATGAGCAACATTAACGACGCGATCAACAAAATTACAACAAAGAAAATTAATGTGCAAGTGGACTTTAAAGTGTACGGGCCTGCAGACTACGGGCAAAAAGTAAATTTGGCGCTTCAAAGCGGCGAGCAGTTGGATTTGTTCACCAGCCCAGGCCAATTCCCAAGTTATGCTGCTAAAAAACAGCTCTATCCGCTGGAGGATTTAATCAGCAAATACGGCCAGGAAACAAAAACGATTCTGGACAAAGACTTCGGTGAAGGACTGCTGAAAGCAACAACGATGAACGGGCATATTTATGGAATTCCCGCCAATAAAGGGATGTCGGTTCCGCTAAACTTTGTATATAACGCCGATTTGTTAAAAGAAACGGGTTTTACAGCAGATGATATGAAGTCGGTCAATGATTTGCCAAAAATATTCGACGCTTTGATGAAAAAGCACCCGGATGTCGTGCCTTTCGCTCCGATTAATGTCAATCCAAGCGATACCAATCTGGTTAGACTATTAAGAGGAACAAATGACATCGATCTGTTAACCGATGAATCAGGAATCGGGGTAGTTGTAGGAAATAGCAATAAAGTAGTCAATCTTTATGAAACGGATATTTTTAAAAACGGCGTTAACATGATGAGAGATTGGTACAAGAAAGGCTATTTGCAAAAAGATGCAGCCACAACCTCAACAAACTTTGCTGACTTGGCTTCGTCGGGACGCGGATTTTCCACTCTGGGTGGTTATAGCGGTATGGAAGCCGGCAAAGCATTAAGCGCTCAGACTGGTAAAAATATCGTTATGAAACGGATTTCTCCATTTTATTTTGATACGCAAGCTGTAGACTTCGTTGTATGGATGATGTCAAGTACGACCAAAGTACCTGAGGCTGCTATGAAACTCTTGAATTTAACCTATACGGATAAGGATCTATTAAATACGATGCTTTATGGGGTCGAAGGTCGGGACTATGTAAAGGTGGACGATCACCACGTTAAATATCCGGATGGAAAAGATGCTGCAACCGTACCGTATACGGCACAGCTATCTTCCGGTATTCTCGGCTCTGAGTCGCTTCAGTATCAAATTGAAGGCACGGATTGGAAGGATACCGAATTTAAACTGAAGGAGAACAAAGAAACGAAGAGGTCGCCATACTTTGGATTCATCTTCGACCAATCTTCCGTAAAAACGGAGTTAAGTACAGTAAACAATGTGGTTAATCAATACATTCCTGGTTTGATTACTGGCGTATTGGATCCGGAAACAACCATTCCCAAATTTGTAAAAGCATTGAATGATGCAGGGGCGCAAACCATCATTCAGAAAAAGCAGGAGCAACTGGACAAATGGATTGCTGAGCAGAAAAAATAAAAAAATGGTGAGGAATGGAGCCGGAAACTGCTCCATTCTGTCTTCCTTAGGGGGGGAGTGGCATGGAGAAGCCAATAAAAAAATACAGGAAGAAAGTTAGCAATACGTTGCCGCTTTTACTGATTGCGGCTCCCGGCTTGTTATACTTGTTGATCAATAATTACATTCCGATGTTTGGAGTATTTATCGCCTTCAAAGATGTAGATTTTGCCAAAGGCCTATTCGGAAGCGATTGGGTCGGGTTGAAAAATTTCGAGTTTTTATTCCGGACTTCCGATGCGTGGATAATGACAAGAAATACGATTCTTTACAACGTCGCATTTATCATTCTCGGAACCATCGTTTCTATATTCATCGCGATTCTGATGGCAGAGCTGTTGAATAAGTTTTATTCGAAGTTTTTCCAGTCCGGTTTAGTTCTTCCGAACCTGGTATCTATGGTCATCGTATCTTTTCTCGCATTTGCTTACTTGAATGCCGACAGCGGGTTTATCAACCATTCGATTTTAGAGCCGCTTGGCATACCGGCTATCAATTGGTATTCGGAGTCTAAATATTGGCCATTCATCCTTGTTATCATACAGCTTTGGAAGACGGCGGGATACGGTTCAATCGTTTACTTCGGATTTATTGCAGGAATCGATAAAAGTATTTATGAAGCCGCTAAAATTGACGGCGCAGGCAAACTCAGACAAATTTTTATGATCACCTTGCCTTTGCTTACGCCAACTATTATCTTACTAGGTTTAATGTCTGTAGGAAGAATATTCAATTCCGATTTCGGACTCTTTTATCAAGTACCTTTGAATGCGGGTGCTTTATACAGCACGACACAAACCATTGATACTTATGTTTATCGTGCTCTCATGCAGGTTAACGATATTGGCATGTCGGCGGCGGCTGGTCTTTATCAGTCATTGGTAGGCCTTATTCTTGTCATTGTAGCCAATGGCATTGTAAGGAGAGTAAATTCCGACAATGCACTGTTTTAGGGGGGATCCATCATGACGAGTTTACAATCAAGAGGAGAACGGGCATTTACGATATTCTCTGCAGCAGCAATGACCTTGGTGACCGTTTTTGCTTTTTTACCTTTTATATTGATGCTGCTGGCATCGTTTACCGATGAAAAGACGCTAATAAGAGACGGATATAGCTATTTCCCAAATAAAATGAGCATCGATGCCTACGTATACTTGTTCAGCAATATGTCGACCTTTGTGAGAGCATACGGAGTCTCGATTTTTGTGACTGTTGTCGGTACCGTCATCAGCCTTGCCATTACGGCTATGCTTGCCTATCCAATGTCGCGGAAAGATTTCAAGTATCATAATGTCCTTGCATTTCTCGTATTTTTCACCATGTTGTTTAACGGAGGCATCGTACCTTCCTACATGATGTGGACCAAAGTGTTTGCGATTAAGGATACGTTAGCCGCATTGATCGTACCGAATTTGCTAATGAATGGTTTCAATGTTCTGCTGGTAAGGAATTTCTATAAGCATAATGTGCCTGCTGCGCTTATCGAATCGGCTCAAATCGACGGAGCTAGCGAAATAAGAACATTCTACAGCATTATGCTGCCGCTTTCGGTTCCGGTTATGGCAACGGTCGGTTTGTTTACTGGACTTGCCTACTGGAACGATTGGATTAATGCTTTATACTTCGTCACGAAGCCTCAGTATTATGGCATTCAGAATTTGTTGATCCGTTTGATGAATAATATTCAGTTTTTAAAATCGAGCCAGGCAAGCAGCTTGCTAGGCGCCGGTGCAGCCGAGCTTCCGACCACAGCGGTACGTATGGCTATGGGGGTTGTCGGAATCGTGCCCATCTTGATCGTACTGCCTTTTTTGCAGAAATATTTGACCAAGGGCGTCGTTGTCGGTGCCGTAAAAGGTTAATCACGTTATGAAACGAAGGAGGGGTATGGCATGAATGTTCAACAGGTAATTGATGCAGTTATTTCGGATTCTTGCGGCACTTTCAGGCTGGAAAAAACAGGAGATGTACTCGTATCCGGAAGTCCGGATACAGAGGTAACCGGTATTGTAACGACGTTTATGGCAACCGTCGATGTGATTCATCAGGCTATCGCTTGCGGGGCTAATATGATTATTACACACGAGCCTACCTTCTATACAGGGATAGATGAATTGGACTGGCTCCAAGACGACCCTGTATATCAGGCAAAGCGAAAATTGTTAGAGGATCACCAGATTGCGGTCTGGCGCTACCATGATTATATGCACATGGCAAAGACGGACCGAATTTATGATGGACTGATTAAGGAGCTCGGCTGGGAAGACAATTTGCTGGAAAAGCATCCGCCGCACACGTACCAAATTGCCGAGGTCACTTTGACTGAGTTGTCCGGCTTCTTTAAAGATAAATTGGGGATGAATGTCCTACAAATCGTAGGCGATCTCGAGATGAAGTGTTCCAGAGTCGGAATTTTGGTAGGCGGAGGCAGTTTGGGTCTTGGTAGAGAGCAAATGCCTATGGAACTGATGCGAAATAAGAACCTGGATGTCATCGTCTGCGGTGAAATCGTGGAATGGACACTTTGCGCCTATGTCAACGATGCTCGTATGCTCGGACTTCAAAAAGCGATGATCGTCATAGGCCATGAGCGGAGCGAGGAATGGGGAATGAAGTTTATGGCCGAGTGGCTGAAGCCGTTGGCTGGTGGACTCCCGGTTACTTTTGTCGATGCGAAGGAGCCGTTTCTTTATCTGTAAGACGAGGGCATAGTCCTTAAATGAGAGAAAAGGAGAATGGATACAATGGCGACACTGCAGGTTCATTTTTACTCGAAGGCTTTACGGAGAGAAGTCACGTTCAATGCGCTTGTTCCGTTGGATGATTTTGATTTTCCGGGAATGCCAAAAGCAGAGAAGAAGCCGCTTAAAGCGCTCTATTTGTTGAACGGATATTCAGGGAGCCATTCAGATTGGATCAGCTTCTCGAGAATTCGGGAGTTATCCGACAAACACCGTATTGCGGTTTTTATGCCGGCCGGGGAAAACCACTTTTATCTGGATGATGTAGATAAAGGGTCATTATACGGAGAATACGTCGGAAAAGAACTGGTGGAGTTTACACGGAAAATGTTCCCGCTATCCGATCAAAGGGAAGATACCTTTATTGGAGGTTTATCCATGGGCGGGTACGGAGCCATTCGGAACGGCTTCAAATATGCAGAGCATTTTAGCCAGATTATCGCTTTGTCTTCGGCCATTATTACCTATAAGATTGCTAACGCAAGTAGCGACTATACGGACGGCATAGCGGACTATAAATATTTTACGAGAGTATTCGGCGACTTGGATCAGCTTCAAGGAAGCGATAAAGACCCGGAGGCTCTGGCCCTGGGCTTGAAAGAGAAGAAGTCGGCGATTCCAGCGATCTACATGGCTTGCGGTACAGAAGATTTTTTACTGGACGTCAATCAGAGATTTCATGATTTTTTAGTTTCGGAACAGGTTGAGCATACATATGTGGAAAGCCAGGGGGGACATACCTGGGACTTTTGGAATGAATACATTGAAAAAGCTATATTGTGGGCGATTCAATAAAGAATCAGGAGATGGCAAACGTGTTTGAATTCGAGGCTAGCATACCGTTAAGCGATAAGAAGCACGATGTTTTGACTGTTGGCGAGCTTCTTATCGATATGATGACAACGGAATATGACGATAGCGATACATGTGATACGTACCAAAAGTTATTTGGGGGTTCTCCTTCCAATATTGCATTAAATGTAAAAAAATTAGGGATCACCCCTCTTGTAGCTTCTGCAGTCGGAGATGACGGGTTGGGCAGATTTCTCGTCGATCAACTGCAGCAAGCGGGTATCGCTACGGATCTCATTCAACGTGTCGATGATTCAACGAGCATGGTGGTTGTAACCAAAAGTGTTTCTACACCGATTCCGATATTTTATCGGGGGGCGGATTATCAATTAGTTTATACATCCGGGCTGGAGGAAGCCATAATTTACTCCAAAATCGTCCATTTCTCCTGTTGGCCTATATCAAGGATTCCGTCCCGCTATACAATCGAAAGTGTGATGGATACGGTGCGAAAACACGGTATTTTGACAGGTTTCGACCCTAACTATCATCCGATGATATGGCAAAAGGGCGAGAATGGGATTGACTATGTAAAATCTATCATCGGTAAAGTTGATATTGTCAAGCCTTCAGAGGATGATGCGGAGAGATTGTTTGGGAAAGCGGAACCTGAGCGTTATCTCGATTATTTCTTAGAACTGGGTGCAAAGCTGGTTATTTTGACATTAGGGAAGGATGGCGCCCTCGTTTCAAATGGAAAAGAGACGCTTGCATTCAACTCTCTAGCTACTCAGGTTGTTGATACTACTGGAGCCGGAGATGCATTTTGGTCAGGATTTTATACGGCGCTCGTCAAAGGTTATCCGTTGAAACAAGCTCTTTCCCTGGGATTTGCCGTCAGTGCCTATAAATTAAAGTACACCGGAGCCATAGTGGATTTACCGCATCTGGAGTTTATCAAAGAAAAATACGGACTATAGGGGATTATTTTATGTCAGTAAAAAATCAAGTGCAGTTGATCACGTATCCCGATTCCTTGGGCGGTGATTTGAAGACGCTGAAGCAGGTGCTCTTTCAACATTTTTCTGATGTGTTTAGGGGCGGCGTTCATATTTTGCCTCCTTTCCCGTCTTCCGGAGACAGAGGCTTTGCCCCGCTCACCTACCTTGAAATTGAGCCGAGCTTCGGCACATGGGACGATATTAGAGCCATTGGAGAACGGTTCGATATATTGGTCGATGTGATGGTTAACCATATTTCAAGGCAGTCCGAATATTTCCAGGATTTCCTCAGAAAGGGGCGTCAATCGGAATATGCCGACTTCTTTCTAACCTTGGATAAAATATGGGAGGATGGCAAGCCTGTTCAAGAAGATATTGACAACATGTTTCTGCGCAGACCGGTTCCTTATTCTACTTTTACCATTGAAGAAACCGGTGAGGAAGAGAAGGTGTGGACGACATTCGGCAAGCAGGATCCATCCGAACAGATTGATCTAGATATTCGGTCATATGGTGTAAAGCAGTTGCTGGTCGATATTTTCAATAATTTCAAGCAGCAGAATGTCAAAATCGTTCGTTTGGATGCAGTCGGATACATGATAAAGAAGCTGGGAACAAGCTGTTTTTTTGTCGAGCCGGACATCTACGAATTTCTTGATTGGATGATGGCAGTTGCGAAAGCGCTGGACATCGAATTACTACCTGAGGTTCACGCTCATTACACCATTCAGTACAAGCTTGCTGAACATGGCTGCTGGATTTACGATTTTATACTGCCATATACGGTCCTCGATACTTTGGTACATAAATCTAACGAGCGTCTCAATCAGTATTTGAAGACTCGTCCTGATAAACAGTTTACTATGCTTGACTGTCACGATGGTATACCTGTAAAGCCGGACATGGACGATTTGATTAATACGAAAGAAGCAAGAAAATTGGTGGATCTATGCTTGGAAAGAGGATCAAATCTTAGTCTTATTGTATCCGATCAGCATAAGGCAGAAGATGGTTTCGATGTTCATCAAATCAGATGTTCTTTTTACTCCGTTCTCGGATGTGACGACGATGCCTATTTAGCGGCAAGAGCTATCCAATTCTTTGTGCCGGGAATCCCTCAAGTCTACTATGTCGGACTGCTGGCGGGAGAAAACGATCTTGAGGGCGTAATGAGGACCGGTGAAGGAAGAGAAATCAACCGGCATAACTTCAGCCTTGATGAAATTGAACAGTCGCTAGAGAATGAAGTTGTCCAAAGATTGATTACGCTCATTCGGTTCAGAAATGAATATGATGCTTTTGGCGGCGAGTTTGTTGTTATTCCTTCGGCGCAAGATGAAGTTCGGTTGGCTTGGCGCAAGGACGATAAGGAGTGCCGGCTCTTTATAGATCTGCAAACTTGCAAGACAATGATTGAATACATCGGCGAGAACGGTGAATTAACCCAATATGCCGTATAGTTCAAGGTAGAATCGGAGGCGCATACCAAACAGGTATACGCCTCTTTACTCTGAAAGTGATAACCATCGATTATTATACAAAAAGATCGATAAATGGTATTGTTCTTCTTTTATTTCTACTATATAGTCATACACATCTAGCTCGTAGTTATAAGTGTTCTTCTAATAAGAGGAATGCTTTTTTCGATTATATAGTAGTCTCTATTTGAGAGGGGATGCATAACAAGTGGAACTCATCAGTGTTATGTTGGTTGACGATGAGCCGATGGCCTTGGAAAATGTCGCTGATATCATAGATTGGCACGAACATGGCTTTGAAGTTGTCATACAAACGACGGATCCTCGGAAAGCATGGGAATGGTTTGAAAAGAAAAGACCGAAAATCGTAATCTCTGATATTTCCATGCCTCATATAGACGGTTTGGAGCTCAGCAAGCGCATTTTGGAAACAGAGCCGGGAACACGCATAGTCTTCTTAACGGCTTATCGTGATTTCGATTACGTAAGACAAGCCTTAGAATTAAAAGCAGCTCACTATGTATTAAAGCATGAGATTAGTCAAAATCGGCTTTTGAACCAATTGCTCGCGATCAAGCAATCTTTGGCCGATGAACAAGCCATCTGGAAAAACGTTAAGAAGCAGTTGTTGTTAGATGTACTTCATGGAAAATGGCTCGCGGAGCCTCACGATTCGAATTCTCCAGCTGCCCGTGAAGTAAACCAAGTCCTACAGGGAAGTTCTGCCTTATTTTATTTTGAAGTGGGGCCGACCTATCTCTTGAATGGGGGAAAACGCTGCGGGCAGATCCAGCAGCCTGAGCAGGTTTGGCAACTTGTGACTTCCATGATGCAAGATGAGGGGGAGTCCCGCTGGTTTGAGGCAGTTGAGGATGGGAATGAAGGGTATGCACTGATTCTTCAGCTTCCTAATCCTCAGAGTACGCTATTTTGTTGGAATGAGGCTTACAAGGTTGCTGGCTTCATTCAAAAGGCTATTTCTACCATTGAAAAGGTTCCTGTCAGCCTGTCCATTGCCTTATGTACGAGCAGTCAAACGATTCCAACTGCCTATCAGGCTTTGAAGGCGACCTATGATTACGCTATGTTTTTTCCGGCACGAGCACTTTTTTCGGTAGAGCAAGCTCAGTCAGGACTTCGCGATGAGCCTCTTGAAGCTAGCCAAAAGGCAGTTCAAGCCATCAAGAATGAAATAGAACTTTGCAATCGAGATGCGGCGATTGAGGTTCTGGAGAAGCTGTTTACGGTTTCGCTTATCGGTCATAAACATATCCTAGCGATCAGGTTTGTCATTAGGGAACTTGGCAAGTACATGCAGGATCGTTTTGCAATCGATCCCACGTTGCCGTTGGGGACAGATGCAACTACGATCCTACAGTTGTTCATAAGAGAAATTAACGATCAATTAGCCATTGACGAACTCACCGCCAATGTTCATTCCCGTTGGGTTGTGAAAGCGGTTGAATATGTGAAACATCATTATGGCGAGTCGGATCTCTCCGTTGAATCCGTTGCTGCTAATATCAATATCAGCAGCATCCATCTTAGAAAGACATTCAAAAAAGAAATGAATAAGACGTTATCCGACTTTATCACGGAATTCAGAATTGAAAAGGCTAAGGAGCTATTGAAGAAGGATGATTTGAAAATTTACGAAATATCGACTTTAGTCGGATACCAAACGAGCCAATATTTCAGCCAAGTGTTTAAAAAAATGACCGACACTTATCCGAGTGAATACAAAGACCGAGTTGGAGGGTAAGCATGAACCGCAGCATCAAGAACAAAATACTGGGAAGCGTGGTTCTGATCGTCATCGTATCGTTAACGCTCAGCAGTTTGTTGGCGTATTGGCGTTTTTTTTTCATACTTGAAAATCAAACGATTCACGATAACGATATCTATTTACAGCAGACTGTGAATCAAATGAACCAATTGGTAGACGATATAGAAAAATATGCCGGGAATATTGTGAATGACGAACTCTTGCAAACGTTCTCAAATAAGCTGTCTTATGAATCCGTCTATGATGAGCTTTTGGCGTATTCAGATGTGAATCGGCAGCTGCTCAAGTTTAACGTACTGCGAAATTATTTGGATTCGATGGCTATCGTTCGATCCGACGGCAAAGTGTTCTGGTCCCCATTTTCGCTTGACAGTTATTATGATGATGAGTTAAAAAAGCCTTGGTATCAGGAGGCGATCCAGACCGGCGAGAAGAGCGGCTTCACGGTTCCGCACGTACTTCAAAATTTGAAGAAAACGAAGGTCATCAGTTTTTACATACTGTTTCCTACAGGCGGCGTTCTGCTGCTGAATATTAATTATGAGGCTTTCGAACAGGTTGTGGGCTCGCTTCACCTTTCTTTTGATAAATATGCATGGATGCGAAAAGACGGAACCATGCTGTTAAACAACGGAATGCCAACGGATTCCCAAGAGCCGGAAGCACTCAAGCTGCTTAATAAACACGGCTTTGTCTTCAAAGAGACCTTAAGTGCGGTACCATGGTCCATAATGACCTATACATCCCGAGAGCAGTTTTATCACAAGATTGAGAGTGTTATTTTTTACGGTATCGCTTTTCTCGTTTTGTGTCTGGTCTTTTGTTTATTGATGTTTGTGCCGATTATTTCGACGATTACGAAGCCAATTTCACAAATGTCTAAAGCGATGAAACAAGTCTCCATGGGGAACTACAATATCCATCTGTCCTTCCATAGTAAAGACGAGTTGGCTGTGCTCAAAAACGGTTTTGAGTTAATGCTGCAAAACATTCAACTGCAGATGAAGGAAAAGGCCGAGCAGGAAGCTTGGAAACGACGTGTATCCGCGGAATTATTGTTTGCTCAAATTAATCCGCACTTCATTTACAATACGTTGAATACAGTGGTCTATTTATCGAGGAAACAAAAGCATCAAGAGATCGAGGAGATGGTGGAGTCGTTTATCGGTATTCTGCAGGATGCCGTACAAATTGAAGAGACAGGCGTATTGACAACGCTTTCTCGAGAAAAAGAACTTATCGATCATTATGTCCGAATTCAACGTTATCGTTATGCGGATAGATTCGATCTTCGATGGGATATAGAGGATGGCTTGGATTCTATTTGTATTCCGAAAAGCTGTCTGCAACCTTTGGTGGAAAATGCGATTTTCCATGGGGTTGCAGGTATGGATGAAGTAGGAATCATTACTGTCCAAATGAAACGTTGCGGGGAGGATCGACTGAAAATTTCAGTTCAGGATAATGGGCAAGGAATGAGTGCCGACAGGGTTGCTAGTATTTTCCAAAACGCTCCGTCCTTTAGGCGCCAAGGCAAGTTTAAGCAGGTCGGACTTCGGAATATTCAAGAACGAATTCGTTATTTATGCGGAGATCAATATGGATTGGAGATGGTTAGCGAAGAAGGCAAAGGAACGGCTGCAATCATGGTGCTGCCTTTGACGAATGAGGAAATGCTGTGAATTGGTGAAACTGAACACATTGCATCACATTTTAAACAAAATGAACGGTTTGTATACTTTTGCGTTTCATCGGCTGGAAGTATAGTTATGAGAGACAAGGAGACGCACATACGAGAGGCGCCTTTTATAGTGAAACTCCAAGTCCCAAATCAACCAATTTCAGGGGGAATACCAATTGAATAGGCCAAAAAACTATCGAGCATTACCGTTCTTGATGGGCATAATGTTACTCTTTTCTTTGGTTTTAAGCGCTTGCAGCTCCGATAATAAAAATGCTGCCAGCACGCCAGATTCGGGCAAGAAAGCGGAAGCTACGCCGAAAGCTTCACCATCCGGCAGCGGGGGAGCAGGGGCTGGAGACGACAAAAATATGTCAGGTACAGTAAACATGTGGTATTGGGACAGCGGTTTCTATAAACCAGCCCAAGAAGCTTTTAATAAACTATATCCCAATATTAAATTGAATTTCGTGCAAGTCGCTGCAGCGGACTATGTCAAGAAGGTACAAACTTCCGTTGCTGCAGGTTCTGAATTGCCTGATATTGTTTTCGGTGAAATCAATGCACGGGGTTCGCTTTATTCGCTTAACATCTTGGATGATTTGACGAAGGCACCTTATAATTTTGATAAATCTAAGCTTTTGGATTATGTTATTCCGCAAACGATGAACGATAAAGGGGAGCTTGTCAGCTTGGAATGGGCTGTGTCGCCAGGCGGATTCGCATATAAACGTAATCTGGCCAAGCAATATTTCGGAACGGATGATCCCGATCAATTAAGTGCGATGTTCCCTGATTGGGATACGTTCATCGCCAAGGGCAAAGAAGTGAAGGAGAAAAGCAACGGTAAAGTTTCTATGATCGCAGGTCTCGTAGACGCCTATACGACATTGTATCCACAAGACGCTACACCGATCATTAAAGGAACGGAAGTAAACAGCACAGAGTTCCTAACCGTTTTGAAAAAAGTTCAGGCTATTCGCGATGCCGGAATTGACCAGAAGCTGGATATGTGGTCGCCAACTTGGAACGCTTCTTACACAAAAGACGATGTCATCTTCTATCCTGCGGCGAACTGGTCTCCAAAGTATGTCATTAAAGCTAACGATAAGGACAGCAATGGTCGCTGGGGTATTATGGTTCCTCCTGCAGGTGGATTCAGTTATGGAGGAACGTCATTGGGTATTACGAAGAGCAGTAAAAACAAAGACGCAGCATGGACGTTCCTGAAGTGGTATTATACGACCAAAGAAGGCCAAGAAGTGAATAAAACATCGCTTGATTATTATGTGCCAATGAAATCGGTGTTCACCGATTCAGCGAACTTATCCACGGGAGCAGACGCTTACTTTGGCGGTCAGGATCTTGGCTTGTTCTGGAACACCAAAGTGCTTCCTACTTTAAAAAGCAAGCCTGTGACCAAATATGATAATGACATTTATAATGCTTCAACATTGGTTGCGCAGACCATGATGAAGGATAAGACCTTCACGGCAGAAACAGGTCTTGAAAAGTGGAAGCAGGAATTGAAACGAAATCACCCAGAATTGACTTTTAAATAACGTAAGCCCAAATGGCAATCGGCGCGTGCCGGTTGCCATTTGATTATGTATGAAGGATGTGAGCTTTCATGCGGTCAGCCGCCAACTTAAAACAAACGAACAAGTGGCCTTATGTGTTCATTGCCCCTTATTATTTGACTTACTTGATATTCGGCTTATTTCCGATCCTATTTACACTTTACATAAGCTTTACGAATTGGACCTTGACGGGAGACCGACTCTTTATCGGCTTGGCTAATTACAAGTTGCTTTTGTTTGAAGATACCTATTTTTGGAAAAGTATTGGCAATACAATGTTTTACATGTTGTGTTACTTGCCGGTGCTGATTTTATTCGGGATGCTCCTAGCAAGTATCATCGAAAGTAAATGGACTAGAGGCAAAACGTTTTTCCGTCTCAGTATTTTTAGCCCTTATTTAACAACCCCCGTAGCTGTCGGGATTATTTTCTCGCTGTTGTTTGACTGGCAGAGCGGTATATTGAATAATATTTTGACGCATCTCGGGCTCATTCAAGAAAACATAAATTGGCTGGGCGAACCGGGATTAGCTCGTTGCATCATTATTGTGATGGTGATATGGAAAAATCTTGGCTATTTTGTCATGTTTTATACAGCGGGCATGGCCAGTGTTGATCCTTCCATCTATGAAGCGGCTACAGTTGATGGAGCATCAGCCAGACAAGTTTTCTTTCATATTACGATTCCTTTGTTAAAGCCTATGAACTTGTTTTTGATCATTACCTCGATTATTGGCGGCTTACAAATGGTTGAAGAACCGATGCTGCTGTTTAGCGGCTGGGTGGGAGGCGCACCGACAGTTGGCGGGCCGGACGGTGCAGCGTTAACGCCAATTTGGTATATGTACGATTCCTCCTTTAGCGGAAGCTCCTTTCAATACGGTAAGGGAGCAGCCATCGCTTACTCGACATTTCTTGTGATCGCGTTATTCTCCGTATTGAGCATCAAATGGATGAACAAGGAGGAGAACACGCGATGAAGATGAGTAAAGGGCTAGTAATTACCGGATTGACATTGATCTGCCTGATCGTGCTTTCGCCATTTTACAATATGATCATTATGGGCACCTACTATGCAAATGATTTGTTTCAAGGCGTCGTGCTCCTTCCGGGAAATTATTTTATACAAAACTTAAAGAAAGTCATGTCGGGAAATTTTCCTTTGTTCTATTTGAATAGTCTCTATGTAGCAGTCCTCAGTACAGTGCTAACACTGTCGTTCAGTGCTCTGACGGGCTATGCCTTCGGTAAATTTGAATTTAAAGGAAAGAAATGGTTATATCTTTTTATCTTGTTCACCATGATGATACCCGGACAACTAGGGATGATCGCCTATGTCATTGAAATGAAGTTTTTTCATTTGAATAATACGCATATGCCGCTTATTATTGCTGCCTGCAATAATGCGTTCGGGGTCTTTTTCATGACGCAATTCTCTTCATCCTCCGTGCCTACAGAGGTACTGGAAAGCGCCCGAATCGACGGTTGTGGGGAATTAAAGCTCTTTTACCGGATTGTTGTACCGTTCCTGATGCCGGCACTTACGACGCTCGGACTTCTGGCGTTTCTATGGTCGTGGAACAATTATTTGCTCCCGTTAGTGACCATCAACAAGCCGGACCTTTTCACATTGCCTTTAGGGATTACAACACTGTCCTCGGCGTATAGGTACGATTATTCCGCAAGTATATTAGGGCTGAGCCTAGGCACGCTGCCACTGATTATCTTGTTCCTTTTTGGAAATAAGACATTGGTCCGCGGTCTGACTGGAGGTGCTGTAAAAGGATGAATATACGTTCAACTCCGCACGAGTGGGAAAATCATCATGTGCTGCAAGTTAATCGGGAACCCATGCATGTTCCTTTAGGTGCGTACGCTAGTTTTGTTGAAGCTGCTTCATGCGATCGAACAAGTTCGCCTTTCGTTCAATCCCTTGATGGATTGTGGAAATTCAGCCTGGTACAGAACCCATTGTCCGTGCCGCAGGATTTTTATAAGGTAAATGAGGATGTTTCACGTTGGAAAGAGATTCGTGTACCAGGCAATTGGGAGCTGCAAGGTTATGACGCCCCGATCTACACGAATATTAAGTTTCCTTTTGATATGAGTAATGTGAATGATAAACATGTCCTGCAGCCGGGAAGAAAAGGACCTGTGACCGATAACGAATTTTTATCACTGCGTCCGCCTTTCGTTCCTTCGAATAATCCGACAGGCTGTTATGTACGGAGCTTCATGGTGCCTGATACATGGAAAGAAAGAGATGTTTTCCTTCAGTTTGACGGAGTCGAATCGGCATTTTACTTGTGGGTGAATGGGGAAAAGGTAGGCTACTCCCAGGATAGTAAACTTAGTGCGGAATTCGATGTGACTACATATTTATTGCCTGGGGAAAATACGGTCGCTCTTCAGGTCATGCGCTGGTGCGACGGGTCTTATTTGGAAGACCAGGATTACTGGCATTTATCTGGAATATATCGTTCCGTAACTTTGTACAGCAAGCCTAAAATCCGAATTCGCGATTTTAAGGTAATGGCTTTACTGGACGAGAGCTGTCAGGATGGAGAGCTGATTGTATACAGTTATGTCAATAACGCGGAAGGATTCGCTGACTACCAAGTACAAGCGCGGCTTCTGGATGCACAAGGAGAAGATGTGATCCCAGCTGTGACCGCGGAGGTTTCGGCTGATTCACCAATGTATGACCGTTCCAAATGGGTGCGTGAAGCGGGTGCCGCCTTGCTGATGGCATCGATTGCGAAGCCCACGAAGTGGAGTGCTGAGGAACCAAGTTTATACACGTTAGTATTGACGCTTCTGAATTCGCAAGGCGAGGCGGTAGATTATGAGAGCTGCCGGGTGGGCTTTAGAAGAATCGAAATGACGAAGGACGGCGTTATTACGCTGAACGGAGAGCGCCTTGTGATTCGAGGCGTGAATCGTCATGAACATCATCCTGAGACGGGTAGGACCATTTCCCGCGAGCGGATGCGAGAAGAAATCATTGCCATGAAACGACTTAATTTTAATGCCGTTCGCACGAGCCATTATCCGAACGATCCTGTATGGTACGATTTATGCAATGAGTATGGACTATATCTGGTTGATGAGGCTAATTTAGAAACGCATGGCATTCAATCTTTGCTCTCCAAAGATCCAGAATGGGCGCATGCCTATTTGGATCGGGCGATCCGAATGGTGATGCGGGATAAAAACCATCCATCCATTCTATTTTGGTCTCTCGGCAATGAGAGCGGTGTCGGGATGAATCATGCAGCGATGACCGGTTGGATTCGATATTACGACCCGTATAGGTTGATTCAATATGAAAGCGGTGACTCTAGCTCACTCATAACCGATATTCGTACACCGATGTATCCGACACTATCGTGGGTGGAGGAAGAGATGGCAAATACCGGTGACTTGCGCCCCATGGTTATGTGCGAGTATGCTTACGCGAAGAGCAACAGCACAGGGAATTTCTATAAGTTCTGGGATATGGTAGATCGCTATCCCCGCTTCCAAGGCGGCTTTGTATGGGATTGGTCGGATAAAGCTTTAGTACATACCTCAGAGGACGGAACACGATACTGGGCATACGGCGGGGATTTTGGCGAAAACGTTACGGATGAAGTGGTCGAAATGTGCTTGAACGGCGTTGTTCAACCGGATTTGACGCCGCATCCAGGAGCTTTGGAAATCAAAAAGCTTCAGGCTCCTGTTGCGATTAAAGTTCATGATCTGTCGAAGGGGACCGTTTATATTAATAATAAATATCTAAGCTCCAGCTTGTCGCATCTGGACTTACACTGGGAAGTCTGCAAGAACGGTATCCCTACGGAGAACGGGCTTCTCTCACTGCCGGATGTCATTGCTGGACAAAGCGAGGTTCTCAGGGTTCCTTTCACAAGTCTGGCTCGTGAAATAGGGCAGGAATATTACCTCAATCTTTCGCTTCGCTTGAAACATGCCTTGTCGTGGGCTGAATACGGATATGAAATCTGTCAGGAACAATTTGAACTGCCTTTTAGCGACCAGGTTCGACCGCTGAAATTAGAAGCGGGTGGTACGATTCGTCTAGATCAGACAACGGATCGGATCGAAATCTCGGGAGAGCGTTTCGCTATCGCATTTGACAAGCAGGAAGGACTACTATCTTCTTATGTAATTGATGGGCAATTGCTAATCAACTCCGGCATGTCCGAAAACTTTTATAGAGCGCCGACTGGGATTGATGATGCCTTAGCAGGTAGGCAATCGATTGCTGCTGTTTGGAGAGAATTTGGATTAGATCGATTAGAACGCCAAGATGTGAGGACACGTGCATGTCAAGTGGATGAACCCCATTCTTTTTTAGTATGTAGAGTGGGGTTTTGTGCTGCAATAAGCTTGCTTACAAAACCCACAGATCAGCCTGTTGTTTCAAAAACAGGTTGATCTGTGGGTTTTTTAAGCATAGGAGCATCTATTATTCAACGGTCATATCACTTTGTTTAATCTCTTGAAAACCAGTGTCGACCCATGTAGGAGTAGGTACATTTTTAATCGCGGCGAGCAATTGTTCGATAATTTTTACTCCCCACTGTTCTTCATACTCAGAAATCACTGCGTTAATTTGACCATTTAGTAAGGCTTTCTTTACTTCAGGCGTCAAACCAAAAGTAATGGCATAGCGCTTTAAACCTTGAGATTTCCAAACAAGAATGGCATTAGAACTGGATACGATATCCAAAGGGATGAGTGCGTCAAAATGAGGATGCTCATCGATCATGGATTCTAGATCTGAAATTGCTTTTTCGTTATCACCATGATGGTATCTTGTTTCAAGTACTTGTATTTCGGTGTTTTGGTTTAAATATTGTATGATGCCTTCAAGTCGACGGCTGATCTGAGGAGAGTCGGACATACTCCCCTCGATCATGATCATACCTCTGCCTTTCAGATTTCTATCAATAATTTGCCCCATTAAAGTGCCTTCTTTAAGTGGATCACTTCCTATATAGGAGTATCGTTTACTAGCAGGAACATCGGATTCAAAGCAAATGACGGGAATACCTGCTTGTGATGCTTTATTAATTAAAGGGGTGAGGGCAACGGAATCGATGGGGTCAATAGCAATTCCGTTGACCTTCTGTGCAATCATGGTTTCCATCATTCTCATCTGTTGTTCCAGACTAATTTCATCAGGAGCTTTGACAATTAATTGAATCGAATAGGGTTTGCTAGCTTTTTCTATGGAATCAGTAATCATTTCATAGAACGGGTGTGCCATCGGATAAATAATTCCAAACGTGAGTTGGTCAGAATGTTTGATAGGAGACACTGATGGATCGAGCGTACTCGTTACGTTATAAGTTACTTCTGGGGAGGGAGACGCTGATCCATTACACCCGGATAAAATTAGCAAGATCAAATAGGCGATTATCATCCATTTAATCTTCCACATGAAGAGTTTCTCCCCTCAAGATATCGAGTGCTTCATCAGCAGTTCCATTCTTCCTGAATTCCTTCGGGGTCATACCCGTTAATCGTTTGAACAAATTTGAGAAATAGTGGGGATCATTATAGCCCACCAAAAAAGCGATTTCATACGATTTAGCTGATGTGCTTTTAAGAAGTTCCATTGCTTTTCGAATGCGCATTTGTGTTAAAAACTCAATGAAGGTTTGACCTGTCTCTTGGCTGAATACTCTGCTCAAGTAGTTCGGACTCAAATTGACATACTCAGCAGCATCTTGTAAAGAAAAGTTATCTTTTTCAAAATTCAACTGAATGTATTCTTTGACCTTGGTTATCATATCGCTATATTTATCGTAGATGCGGGAACGCCAACTCCAAAATTGTTCGATTAAGCTAACTAAATATGAACACGTTTCTTCCCAAGTCCGGATAGTTCCAATCATTTGCTGAAATTGTTGAAGGGACTTTTCAGGCTCTGCCAGATGACGATACATATCTTTATTTGTGCGGAATGCCTCAATGGTCACATCATTTAAAATGTAAAACCCAATGGATGTTGAATGCCAATTGATGTCAACCAAGGCTGCAGCATAATCTGCAACGAATGCTTCTAGTTTGCTATGCGACCCGATTTTCAAAAAATCCATGAAAGCGCCACGATCTAAAAATAGCGTAGGGTCTAAGGTTTCTGTTTTCATCTCACTAAGCACATTCTGATTCTGTCGAGATAGCCTTCGCCAATGAACATCTTCCATAGCATCTAAAAAGGATAGGTGGACGTTTTGCAGACGATCTTGCACACTACCAATACCAATGGAGATAGGGAGTGAATGGGGCTCTTCTGAGATCGCTTTTTGCAAATCCTGAAACTGTTGTAATTCATGTTTTAAATTCTCTAGTGTAGCTCCCTTAATAATCCATACGTATTCAGAGCGGCTGCGCTGAAACATAAGTTGCTTGTATTGGTGCCTGATTTGTAAGCACTTGTCCAACAACAAGCGCTCCTTTTCATCCATGGTATTCATATCTTCAATTTTGTACGCTTCCGTATCTCGTAAATCTAGTACAGTAACTACATAAAAATGAGCTACGATATTCAATTGAATGGCGGCACTATGATGCATCACTTCAGAGGTGGTCATAAAGCCACTGCATAGATCATTCAATAATTTATTTTGGGTTATCTTGCTATTTACATTTTGATTGTCTTTAAGCATCTGAAGCTTGGACTTTATTTCCAGTTCTTTGTCAATTTCATTACTAACTTTGTGAAGAACCTTGAGGAGATCAGTTGGGGTAATTGGCTTTAAGCAGTATTCTTGTACGCCAATTTGCATAGCAGTTCTGGCATATTCAAACTCGGCATGGCCACTAATAATAATGATCTTCATTTCTGGAAATTGTTTGCGCATGATGCTGCTTAATTCAAGACCGTTCATGAAAGGCATGAGGATATCGGTAATTAAGATGTCGGGCTGAACCCTTTCTATGAGAGGAAGAGCAACTTCACCATCTGATGCATCACCACTATAAATAAACCCTTCCTTTTCCCAATGGATACAATCGCGAATGGTTTCCCTAATTAGGATTTCATCGTCAACAAGTACTATTTTCTTCATTCCAACTCACCCCCATGTACACGGTATTCGAATGGTGACATCGGTGCCTTCACCTTCGCTGCTGTTAATCTGAACGCCATATGCTTCCCCATAATAGATACGAATCCGTCTATGCACATTGTGTAATCCAAATCCTCCAGAAACTTCATTCCCCGTTACTTGTGGGACATGAGGTTCCATTAGATCTTTTCGTAACTCTTGAAGCCTAGTTTCTGAAATGCCTTTCCCATTATCTTCAACCTTTATCAAGAAATTGTCTTCATCTTCCAATGCAGCTGTTATTCGGATCAAACCTTTGCCACGCTTATTTTTAAGTCCATGATAGAGTGCATTTTCAACAATGGGTTGTAGCGTCATTTTCAGGATATGTAAGGAATGCAGGCTTGAATCAATATCAATTTGATAATCTAAAATATCTCTGTACCGCATCTGTTGAATGGTTAGATAGCTTTGAAGATGTTCAATTTCTTTCTCAAGTGTGATCAGATCCTTACCTTTACTTAAGCTAATACGAAATAACTTAGATAAAGCCATGACCATCTGGACAACCTGATCCTTCTTTTCAGATTGTGCCAGCCAAAGAATGGAATCCAGCGTATTGTACAAGAAGTGAGGGTTAATTTGAGCTTGTAGTGCCCTAAGATCTGATTTTTGGATCTCCTGTTGTTCTCGAATACTCTGGTCAAGCAGCATGCGAATTTTCCCAATCATGATGTTGAAGCTATTACCCAAGTCAGCGATTTCATCCGTTCCAGCAAGCACCACCTTAGCTTCAAGAAAACCAGATGCAGCGAGCTGCATTTTATTCTTTAGGATACGCACGGGTCTTGTCAAGCGCGTGGAGACGAACAGATGTAACGTGATTGCAAAGATGATACTGAGTAAAACACTTATGATAATGAGTTGACGAATGGAATTGGCTTCCTCAACAATTTCTTGAAGCGGCACGACTCCCACGATATTCCAACCGGTAGATTTAGAGGGGGATGTTACAATAAACTCTGGTTTTCCTTGTGTATTATCAATGAATTCTTTATTTTCACTTTTAATAATTGTAGGAATATCTTCGTGTTGCAGCCATTTAGTTGAATTGGAAGCCTTGGACGGGATAAATATAGCATTGCCATTATTATCAGCTACATAGAAAAATCCGCTAGTGCCTATCGTGACGTTATCACAAAACTGTTTCACGATGCTGTCATCGACATCAATAATAATAAAGCCAATCACTTCATGGGTGGCTCGTTGTTTAACTGTAGAAACGATCGATATAATATGTTGCTTCTTATATTGAAAACCGTCCAATGGTGCCAATGCAGATGGATCAACCGGAGGAATGTTCAAGACAGCCTCTGGATGTTGGATCAGATACTCGAAATGCGGATTTCGCAAAGCGTTTCTCTCTAGTTGAAATACACCTTTCCTCTCACTAATCCCTCGACCATATAGGTTAATCATCGTGATGTTAAGAACACTATCATATTGGTACGTTTGTCGATACGATGACATGGTTTGCAAAATTTCACGCGCATCTAAATTAGAAGAGGTTTGTGAAAATAAAAAATGTAAGACGTTTGGATCTTTTTTTAATTCAAGGAGTTTTTTCGTATCTGTAAATACATTATCAATGTTCGTTGCTAATTGTGCTGAAAGCATCATAGTTGCAGACTTACTGTTCGTATATACCACTTTGTACGACTTATTATAGGAAATAAGACCTACGACAATTAAAGGAAGACAAGTCAGTATTACAAACATCGTCAAAAGTTTGGCACGAAGGCTAGAAGTTATTTTCCGATATATACCCATAATAGGTTAACCTTTCATTCGTTCTGACTTATCGAAATCTTATTACAAATTATGAATCAATCGTTTTGAAAACGCAATCATCAAACAAAAAACTGCACTTTCTGAATAAAAAAATACTGTTTTTATTTCGGAAGATCAAAAAGTGAATAAAAATTTATAAGAAGTGTCAACGAAACTCCGTATACCCTTACACGATTCGTCCCTATACTTTAGTTACACCAAGCAAACAGGTGAAATAAGGGAGGAAAAATAAATGAAAAAGTCTCTAGGGGTAGTATTAGTAGCTTCAGTAATGATGATGTTCACAGCAGCTTGTGGTAGTTCAGGAGAAAGCAAGACAGCAAGCAGTACATCTGCAGCGGCGACTGTAAGCCCAAGTACAGCAGCGGTGGCTACTGCTAAAGCGGACAAGAAAATCACAATGGGTTTTGCGCAAGTAGGTGCTGAAAGTGGATGGCGTTCAGCTAATACTAAATCAGTTCAAGATTCCGCGAAGGAAGCCGGCATTGAATTGAAATTCTCCGATGCTCAACAAAAACAAGAAAATCAAATCAAAGCTATTCGTACATACATCCAACAAAAAGTAGATATCATCTCATTCTCACCAGTCGTAGAGTCCGGTTGGGACACAGTATTAAAAGAAGCAAAAGATGCTGGCATTCCAGTTATCTTAACGGATAGAGCAGTAGATTCCAAAGACACTTCCCTTTACAGAACGTTCATTGGTTCGGATTTCGTAGAAGAAGGCCGTAGCGCAGGGAAATGGTTAGTTGACAAATATAAGGATACGAAAGAAGCAGTTAATATCGTAGAGCTTCAAGGAACAACAGGTTCTGCTCCTGCGAATGATCGTAAAGCTGGATTTGGCGAAATTATTAAATCAAATCCTAATCTTAAAATCATTGCTTCACAAACAGGTGACTTCACGCGTGCCAAAGGTAAAGAGGTTATGCAAGCATTCTTGAAAGCCAATAAGAACATTAATGTTCTCTATGCACATAACGATGATATGGCACTCGGGGCTATCCAAGCTATTGAAGAAGCAGGACTTAAACCAGGTAAAGATATCACTATTATCTCAGTTGATGGCGTGAAAGACGGCTTTGTAGCGGCAAGCGAAGGGAAAATTAACTTCATCGTCGAGTGTAACCCGCTACTTGGTGGACAATTAATGCAAGCTGCTAAAGATGTACTTAGCGGTAAAGAGCTGCCGAAACGAATTGTTACGAAAGAAGGCGTATTTACTTCAGAAGATGCTAAACGTGAATTGCCGAATCGTCAGTACTAAGAGATTGTCTACATCATTGTAACCATAAATAAAAAGGGCAGAGCTGCTCCATCTTGCTAGTATGGAGTGGCTCTTGTTCATATAGGAGAGGAGTGGCTTTATGAAACAGGGAGGTCCGGTATTGCAGATGACCGGAATTCATAAGCAGTTTCCGGGTGTTAAAGCGTTAACTAACGTTAATTTTAGATTGTTCCCAGGAGAAGTTCATGCATTAATGGGTGAAAATGGGGCAGGTAAGTCCACACTAATTAAAGTACTTACAGGTGTTCACTCCATCGATCAGGGTGTCGTTGAGATGGATAAAAAGCCAATTAAAATTCTTAGCCCGCTTGATGCGCAAAATGCAGGCATTATTACGGTTTATCAAGAGGTTAACCTTTGTTCGAACCTGTCCGTAGCTGAAAATATCTATATTGGGCGTGAACCACGTCGTTTCGGTCGCATTTTATGGAAAAAAATGAATGAAGATGCTGGGCAATTATTGAAAAAGAGAATGAATCTCGAAATAGACGTTACACAACCATTGCATGTGTATTCAGTAGCTGTTCAACAACTTATAGCTATTGCAAGAGCTTTGAGTATTTCAGCAAAAGTGTTAATTCTTGATGAACCAACCTCCAGCTTAGATAGAGGCGAGGTTGTACAACTATTTTCTGTCATGACGAGATTGAAAAATGAAGGACTTGCGATTCTTTTCGTCACTCATTTTTTGGATCAAGTTTATGACATTTCAGATCGAATAACCATACTCCGAAATGGAGAGTTTATTGGGGAATATTTAGCTAAAGAGCTTCCTCGTATAGAGCTGGTTTCCAAGATGATTGGGAAAGACCTTGAGCTATTAGAAGAGCTGCCTAAAGGTGATGTAGCAGCACAAGTTCATAGTGAAGTATTAATTCAAGCAACTGATTTTGGGAAAAAAGGTTCCATTGAACCTGTTGATCTCACGATTCATAAAGGAGAGATTGTTGGTTTAGCGGGCTTATTGGGTTCTGGAAGAACCGAATTAGCTAGATTATTCTTTGCTGCAGATAAGGCTGATTCTGGCGAAATGACAATTGCAGGTTCAAGTGATGCGGTTCATTCACCAAGGCAAGCTATTGATCAAGGCATCGCATTTTGCTCCGAAAACCGTAAATTAGAAGGTATTATTGATGATTTGACCATTCGAGAAAATATTATACTAGCACTTCAAGCATCCCAAGGTTGGTTTAAAACCATCTCAAGAAAACGTCAGGATGAAATAGCGGATGAATATATTCGAGCTTTAAACATTAATCCACCTAACCCCGAACATTTGATTAAGAATTTAAGCGGCGGGAATCAACAAAAAGTATTGCTTGCTCGTTGGTTGCTCACGGATCCTAATTTATTGATTCTAGACGAACCTACAAGGGGAATTGATATTGGAGCTAAAGCTGAGATTCAGAAATTAGTTCTATCCTTAGCTCAAAAAGGGATGTCAGTCCTATTTATTTCATCCGAATTAGAGGAAGTTTTACGTGTCAGTCATAAAATCGTCGTACTACGAGATCGTCACAAGGTGAAAGAAATGGTTGGCGATGAGATTAGTCAGAAAAATGTCATGAAGGCAATTGCGGGAGGTTAATAGACATGGTTAAGCATCATTTGTTTTGGCCACTAACTTTTTTATGTGCACTCTTAGTATTTAACTTAATCTACTCCCCTGATTTCTTTGCGATAAAAATGCGGGATGGACACCTTTATGGAAGTCTAATTGATATTCTAAACTTTGGATCTCCACTAATGATTGTATCCATTGGCATGACACTAGTCATTGCGGCTACGAAAGGTGTCGATCTTTCCGTAGGTTCAGTAGTAGCGATTTCAGGAGCCATAGCGTGCCTCATGATCAGCAATGGAGATGGCAGCTTAGTGAATGTCATTATTGCGGTTGGTACTGCTTTATTGATTTCGATTGTATTAGGTGTTTGGAATGGATTCTTAGTTGCTAATATTGGGATGCAGCCGATTATCGCCACGCTAATCTTAATGGTCTCCGGGCGCGGTGTGTCTCAATTGATAACAAGTGGACAAATTATTACAATTTCCAATCCGCACTATAAGTTCATTGGAGCAGGATCAATATTGACGCTTCCGTTTTCCATATTCATCGTTGCTATCGTATTCCTTATCGCTTATCTCTTAACAAGAAAAACAGCACTCGGTTTATTTATTGAATCCGTTGGTTGTAAACCAACGGCAAGTAAGCTTGCCGGTGTGAAATCGAAGACGGTTATGTTCTTCGTATACATGTTCTGCAGCTTATGCGCCGCAATCGCGGGTCTGATTCTAAGCTCGAATGTATCAAGCGCAGATGGAAATAATGCTGGACTATGGTACGAATTAGATGCGATCCTAGCTGTAGTTATTGGCGGAACAGCGCTTACAGGAGGACGCTTTTACCTAGCAGGAACATTAGTTGGAGCGCTGATCATTCAAACGCTTACCACGACGATTTATATGATTGGTGTACCACCAGAAATAACGCTAGTTGTAAAAGCATTCGTAGTTCTAGTTGTATGCTTAATTCAATCGGAATCTTTCCGTAAATCGATTGCTTTCCGTTGGAAAACGCGCCATTATCCGGGAGAAAGGGAGGTTAAGCAGCATGCTTAAGAAACAGCATATCCCCATACTCGTGACCATTGGATTATTTATACTAATGTTTGCTATTGGATCCTTCCGATATACAGGCTTCTTCTCCTTACAAGTGTTGATGAATCTGCTAATTGATAATGCCTTTTTATTAATAACTGCCGTTGGAATGACATTTGTTATTGTATCTGGAGGTATTGATTTATCGGTCGGTTCTGTCATTGCCTTAACCACAATGATTTCTGCAAGCTTAGTCCAAGCGGGTTGGCCGCCTGGCCTAGTCATACCCATGGTATTGTTAATTGGCGCTTTATTTGGTTGGGGAATGGGGGCCATCATTCATTATTTCAAGATCGAGCCCTTCATTGTCACGTTATCAGGGATGTTTCTCGCCAGGGGATTGTGTTACATCATTAGCATTAATACAATTACCATTGATAATGGCTTCTATACAAGCGTCGCTCAAACGAAGATAAGCTTGCCTGGAGGTAACTTTGTTTCCATAAGTGTCATCATCGCTTTATTGGTTGTATTTTTAGGCTTTTATATGGCACATTACACGCGTTTTGGCAGAAATACCTATGCTTTAGGTGGAAGTGAACAATCTTCCTTACTGATGGGTTTACCAGTGGGACGAACCAAAATGTTGATTTATGTTTTTAGTGGATTCTGCTCAGCACTTGCGGGTGTGGTCTTTACGTTCTACATGCTTTCAGGTTATGGCTTGCATGCGATGGGAATGGAGTTGGATGCGATCGCAGCAGTTGTGATCGGTGGCACTCTTCTCACTGGAGGCGTTGGATACATTGTAGGAACTTTCTTTGGTGTTATGATTCAAGGTGTCATTCAAACCATTATTAGCTTTGAAGGGACTTTAAGTTCTTGGTGGACAAAGATTGTCATTGGTATTCTATTGTTTATGTTTATTATCTTACAACGTTTGCTAAGTCAACGAAGTTGGGTTCAACGTAGGTAGAGAGTCGAAGGAAGGGCATTAATTGACATATATTGTCGAATAATGCTATTTTTTGTTTGATTTAACTTGAAGGTTAACAGCATATATGAGGTATACAAATTATTTACAAGAATTCAAGAAGAAATGGATCAGTTATTAACACGTTCTACAGATGTTACCGTTTCCCTAGACAAATTAAACTATGTACAAACGATATGTGGTCAGGCTATATTCGAAGTATCTAGAGAGACATGTCTCATTTTCAGACGGAATAATTTTTAAGGGGGAACATGAATTTATGCATTTCAGTAGACCGAAAACTACGTTGTTAGCGCTTATGAAAATTATCGCGACAATGAGCATTCTAGTGCTGATCTTTGGCTGTGAGCAAGTTCAAGTGAATGAGACTACTACTAATGTTGAGGAAGAAAGTCATGTTGTGTCCATAGCGACTCCCATAAGTAAGGAACCCATCTTAGGATTTTCACAACTAGGGTCAGAAAGTGAATGGCGTCTTGCCAATACGTTATCCATTAAAAATTCTGCAGCTGAATCAGATGTCGAACTCAACTTTCAAAATGCAGAACAATCGCAAGAAAAGCAAATTGAGGCCATTCAAGAGTTTGTAAAACAGAAAGTCGATGTTATCGCAATTGCTCCTGTTGTAGAAACGGGGTGGGAGCCGATTTTAAGAGAAGTTAAACAGGCAGGGATCCCAGTAATTATTATTGATCGTTATGTAGATGTCTCTGATTCATCTCTGTATGTGACGCATATTGGTTCTGATTTTTATGAAGAGGGCCGTAAAGCAGGGAAGTACTTATTAGATAAATTCCCAAAAACGAATAAGCCAATCGGCATTGTGGAACTGAAAGGTACCGAAGGATCAACGCCTTCCATAGCTCGGGGTAAGGGATTCCGTGACGTTATCTCTTCGCGCAGTGATTTGCAATTTCTGAAGAGTGAGAACGCGGATTTCACAGTCGCGAAAGGCAAACAAGTGATGAAGAAGTTTCTGCAAGAAAAAGGCAGGGATATTCGTGTTTTATATTCCCATAACGATGATATGACGTTCGGTGCATTAGAGGCGATCGAAGAGTACGGGTTAGTTCCAGGGAAAGATATTGTGGTCATCACCGTAGATGGAACAAGGAAGGCACTCGAAAAGATGAATGAGGGTAAAATTAATTTAGTGGTTGAGTGTAATCCGTTGCTGGGTCCTAATCTCATTCAGGCTGTGAAGGAAGTCGTGAAAGGCAGCACACTGCCTAAACGAATTGTTACCCCAGAAAATGTATTTACACAAGTAACGGCAGAGAAGGAGATCGCTTCTCGAAGTTATTAAGGGCATAGATGGCATAAATGCTTTTTTATTGTGGCTGTTTTCCGCTTTCGCCATTAATCGGATAAGAGGACAGCATGAACAATCAAATTTAATGGCGGATTAAAAGCTGGTCCAACGGAAGCCAAATCACATATTAAAAGAGCAGCGCCTCCTTGTCGGTTGGTAATTAACTGACAAGGAGGTGCTGTTTTATGCAAGTGTTCTAAATACGTTATCCCGTATCTTTCTTTATTTATGGGGGGATAGATCTTTAATCTATTTATTTTGTAATCGCATACAAGGTCTCATAATAAAGGTGTAAGAGAAAATCAAATCTATAAAGAGGAGCGCAATTATGCACAAGCTACCGAAACCTCATCACCCGCTTGTCACCCATATCTTTACTGCCGATCCTTCGGCGCACGTATTTGAAGGGAAAATTTTCATCTACCCGTCACACGATCTCGATCATGACGGTATTGATAATGACAATGGGGATCAATATGCAATGGAAGATTATCATGTTCTATCCATGGATGGCTTCGAGTCCCCCGTCATCGACCATGGACAGGTCCTTCATCTAAAGGATATTCCATGGGCTTCCAAACAACTCTGGGCTCCTGATGCTGCTTTTAAGGCCGGCACCTATTTCTTGTACTTTCCTGCCCGGGATCATGATGGAATTTTTCGAATCGGTGTGGCGACCAGCTCATCGCCGGCTGGTCCTTTTCTTCCTCAACCGTCTTATATCGAGGAAAGCTTCAGTATCGACCCAGCCGTGTTTGTTGATGACGACAATCGGGCTTACATGTATTTCGGCGGTCTTTGGGGCGGCCAATTGGAAAAATGGCAGACCAGTACTTTCGAGCCGGAAGCAGTGGGACCGGCGGCGGATGCGCCTGCGATAGGTCCTCGGGTCGCTCTGCTGAGCGAGGACATGCTATCATTTCAAACCGCTCCATTAGAAATTTCGATTGTTGATGAAAACGGCGGCCCGATTCTCTCTGGAGACGAGGATAGACGCTATTTTGAAGGACCGTGGGTACACAAATATAATGGCTGGTACTACTTGTCCTACTCCACGGGCACGACCCATAAATTAGTATACGCCGTCAGCCGGAATCCGTTGGGACCGTATACCTTCAAGGGCACGATCTTAACTCCGGTTATCGGCTGGACAACTCATCACTCCATTGTCCAGTTCGAAGACAAATGGTACTTATTTTACCACGACAGTTCTTTGTCCGAAGGCGTCAACCACAAGCGTTGCGTCAAATATGCGGAGTTAATCTATAACGAAGATGGTACGATTCGGACGATCGCTCCTTATTAACGAAAAAAAATTTGGCTTTGGCCCTTAAAAACTGCGGGCGGGACATCCTGTTCTCCGCCTGCAATTGGGGAGCCGACAACGTATACCAACGGATCTGCTCGGAGTTCCTAGTGCTAGGAATCTGGGCTTTTTTCACGTATTAAACCATATGTGGCTTCCTTCAGCTATAGCTTGTGGTTGCTTGTATATGGATATTTGATCTTTTCTCCACTGTTCATAGATGCAATCATCGTGATTCACCGAGCTATATGAGAATAGATCAATAATCGATGAGAATAGGTCATTGTTTTGAAAAAAATGATATCTTATAATAGCTTTAACGAAACTGAATGAAAACGCTATCAACACATGGTGCGTCCTCAAATTCATCGATGACCTTTTGCGCTGGAGTAGAATGAAACTGCCATTTCGTCACTTCGTATTTTTTTGGATATCGTTATTTGTCAATAAATACGTTGAATATAAAATAGGGGGCCTGACATGGTACGAATAGAAAAATACAGCAAGAAAAGCATCTCAATAATGAAATTCCTCTTTATTATGCCTTTTATGGTTTTACTTGGTGTCTTTGCATATTACCCGCTTTATGGTTGGATTTATGCATTCTTTGACTATACGCCGCCGATTCCGCTGTCCCAATCGCCGTTTGTTGGTCTGAAGTGGTTCCATACCTTGGTCGAAAACCAAGTAAAGATCGATCAAACGCTTCAAATACTCAAGAATACGTTTGGGATGAGTGGCTTGAATCTGCTATTCTCCTGGCTTCCAATGATTTTTGCCATATTCCTGACTGAGATCAAATCCGTACGTTTTCGGAGGTTTATTCAGACGGTAACAACCTTGCCGAACTTCATCAGCTGGGTATTGGTCTATTCACTGGCATTTTCTATGTTCTCTAGTGACGGTATAGTCAACGGCCTTTTGAAACAACTTGGATTTATCGATTCCCCGATATTACTTCTTCAAAACTCCGACCATGTTTGGATTATGATGTGGATGTGGACGACTTGGAAAACATTGGGTTGGTCAGCCATATTGTATATAGCGGCGATCATGAGTATAGATGATTCTCTATATGAAGCGGCCTATGTAGACGGCGCGACAAGAATGCGGGTGATCTGGCATGTCGTATTGCCGAGTATGGTGCCGACCTATTTTGTTTTGTTGATGCTGCAAATTGCGAGTTTTCTGAATAATGGCTTGGAGCAATATTTCGTATTTCAAAATGCATTTAACAAGGATTCCATACAGGCTTTAGACTTATATGTTTACAACCTGGCAATGGGGGGCGGCAGCTATTCCGTGTCCGTCGCGATCAGTATGCTAAAGAGCTTGATTAGTGTTGTACTTCTCTTTTCTGTAAACGGACTATCAAAAAGACTAAGAGGAGAGAGTATTGTATGAGTGATACAGCAGTAGGTCTGGCGCCGAATGATAAAGTGCCTGGCAGCCATCTCACTAGAAAAATGAAAGTCCAGGCCAGCCCAACAGACAAAATGATGACTTTTTTCATATATTTCCTGTTTTCTCTGTATGCGCTTATTTGTGTATATCCATTTTACTCGATCATTATTAATACGATAAGTGCAAACGATATCAGTGCCAAAGGTGATGTTATCTTTTACCCGATGCAAATCCAATTCCATAACTACGTGGATGTGGTTAAAATACCGGGGTTGTGGGATGCAGCCGTTGTATCTGTAGGAAGGACAGTGATCGGAACTACTTTGACGGTAGGGGCTTCCGCCTTTTTGGGATTCATGTTTACCCAGGAGGATATGTGGAGGAGAAAATTATGGTATCGCTATACGGTTTTAACCATGTTTTTTAATGCCGGGGTTATTCCGTGGTATTTGACAATGAGGTCTTTGCATCTGACAAACAATTTTTTGGCCTATATTCTGCCGACAATCGTAGCTCCGTTTTTCATCATTCTTGTAAAGACTTTCGTGGAATCAACGCCGAAGGAATTGCAACATGCGGCAAGTATCGACGGGGCCGGGACCATGACCCTTTTTTTCAAAATCATGTTGCCCATCTGTAAGCCCATATTGGCTACGGTTGCCATATTCGCAGCAGTAGATCAGTGGAATTCCTTCCAGGACACGTTGTTGTTGGTTACAGAGAGCAAACTATATAGCTTGCAGTTTATTCTATATAACTATATTAATCAGGCAAGTTCCATATCCAGCATGGTAAACCTGCAGAATGCCGGTTCGACAGCCATAACAAGTCTGGCAACAAAGCAAACCACTACTTCAATTCGAATGACGGTGACCATTATTGTTGTAGCGCCTATTTTGTTGATTTACCCGATTTTCCAAAGGTTTTTTGTAAAGGGGATTATGATCGGTGCAGTGAAGGGATAACTTACACCGTTATAATAAATTGAAAGAATTTGGGGGGTTGAACATGAGTAAGCGGAGTAAAGCAGTAAAAAAATCGATGTTGATGTTGTTTGCCAGCCTCTTCATGGTTTCGGTAGCATTGACCGGCTGTGGAGGCGAATCCAACAATAAGGCTGCATCAACGGCATCAAGTAAGTCATCAGACTCCGGTACTGGAGCTACATCTAAGGCTAGTACAGCGATAGATCACAGTAAACCGCTGACCATTACCGTTTTTGACAATGCAGCAAATTATCAAGGCGAGCAGAAAGGGTGGTATGGAAAGCTTATTAAGGATAAGTTCAATATCACTTTGAACATTCTTGCTCCGCAGGTTGCCGGCGATCAGCTATACAAGACAAGATCGGCAGCAGGAAATTTGGGCGATCTCCTGATCGTCAATAACAGTCAGTTGGAAGAATTAATTCCAGCCGGTCTGATTATGGATCTCACGGATAAGATCAAGAATACGCAGAACCTGTCCAAATATGTGGATAATCATTTCAAACCTTTCAATGCAGCATTTCAAAAAGTAAATCCGGATGGCAAGATTTATGCTTTGCCGACTTTTGAGGCAGATACTTCACCAACGACATACTCGGAACAAACCCCTTACTCAAGCCCAATAATGCCTTGGGATTATTTCAAGGGAGTTGGGGCTCCCAAGCTGAACAATCTGGATGATCTTTTAAATGTACTGAAGCAAATGCATGAGAAATATCCCAAGACTCCGGACGGTAAACCGATCGTTCCGATCACCTTGTGGAAGGATTGGGACAGCAGAGGCACTATGGAAAATGCACGCTGGTTAGGCAATTGGTACGGTTATGAGCAGCCAGAAGGAACCAGCACCATCCAGTTGAATGCAAAAGGCGACATCGTTCCGCTCATCGATGACAACAGTATGTACAAGAAGATTCTGCAATTCTATTTTAAAGCAAATCAGATGGGTTTGGTTGACCCTGACTCACCAACCCAGGATTGGAACAAAGTTTCCGAAAAGCTGACCAACAAGCAGGTACTTCTCTTGTGGTATTCATGGGAAACAGGGTTCTACAATTCAATTGAAAGAGGTAAAAAAGGTGACGGGAATGTTGCTGTTCCGATCGCTGACACCCACATCATTCAGGCAAGCGATGCTTATTACGGCAATGGAAGAGTTTTTGCTATCGGTTCCAAAGCCAATGATCCCGATCGGATCATGGAATTCATGGATTGGACTACTTCTCCTGAAGGCCTGCGTTACTATGTGAATGGATTTGAAGGCTTCAACTACGAAAAGACGGCAGACGGCAAGTTTAAGCTGACCGAAGTGGGTCAAACCGCATTCCAGAAAAATACACCTGTTCCGGAAGAGTACGGAGGCGGCGGATACCAGGACGGACAAAGTAAGCTCAACACGATGATCATTAGCGATTTTGCCAAAGATCCAAAGACAGGGGAGTTCTATAACAGCAATTACTGGAGCCCAACAATTGAAGCGAACAAGACAGCGCTAACGACGGATTGGCAGAACACTTATAATGCAGAAAACGCAACAGATTACTACTTGAAACATAAGATGATCGATATCGTCCCCAATATCAATACAAGTTTAGGAAGCGATTCATCAGATATTAAAAACAAACGCAGCCAGATTTCTGACTATGTAAAGAACACATCCTGGAAAATGGTATTCGCAAAGAATCAAGCAGAGTTCGACAAGCTTTGGGAAATGATGAAGAAAGATGTGATAGGCCTCGGCTGGAATGATGTAGTTGCAACGGATACGGAAAAAGCGCAAAAGATTATTAAAATGCGTGCCGATGCATTAGCTAAAAAGTAAAAATAATAATTTTTTATGAATGAGGGATATGTATGATCTTATATATCCCTCATTCATTTTCTGATTTTAGACTAATACATCGTCCGTCGATGATCTTTTGCAGATTCTTGCGAAGACGCTTTCGTGGAACGAGTTCGCTTAATGAAAGGAGAAATCATGCATGCTTAGAGTCGTAAACGTTGAAAACGGATGGGTACAAGGGTTGCCGGCAGCCGACCCCAGGATCACAAGTTTCAAAGGGATCCCGTTTGCCGCTCCGCCCGTAGGAGAGAACCGCTGGCGTGCTCCGCAGCCCGTCAAAGACTGGGAGGGCGTGCTCAACGCCTACGAATTCGCGCCGGTCTCGATGCAGGCCAGACAAGAAATCGACGACAACAATATTTATACCCGGGAATGGGCCGTGGAACCGGACATCGCCATGGACGAGGACTGCCTCTACCTTAACGTGTGGACTCCGGCTAACCGTGCCGATGAAAAGCTGCCGGTGTACGTATGGTATTTCGGAGGAGGCCTGCAGGTCGGTCATACGGCCGAGATGGAGTTTGACGGGGAACGCATCGCCCGAAGAGGCATTGTCGTGGTTACGATCAACTATCGTCTGAACGTGTTCGGATTTCTATGCCACCCTGAAATCACGGCGGAATCGCCGGAAGCTCCCGCGAACTTTGGCCACCTCGACCAACAAGCTGCTACAAGATGGGTCAAACGCAATATCGCTGCTTTTGGCGGCGATCCGAACAGCATCACCATCGGCGGACAATCTGCCGGCGGCGGAAGCGTCATGAGCCAGCTTACTTCACCGCAGAACAACGGCCTCTTTCAGAGAGCGATCGTGCAGAGCGGGGTATTCACGGAGCTCTACCCAGGAGTCCGCACGCCCAGGTTTCTGCGCGATATAACGGAAGCCGAACAGGAAGGCGTTCAATTCTTCGAATTTCTCGGCATTTCCTCGCTTGCGGAAGCCCGGAAGCTGGATGCGGTTTCTCTCCGAGACAAGATGCTGGAGTACAAGGCGTTCTGGGGCACCGTCGTCGACAATAAGTTCAGTGTTGGCAGCGCGTTCGAATTGTTCCTTCAAAACAAGCGCTTGCAGGTACCGGTGATGTTCGGCCATACGTCATCCGAGTTTTTCAGTGCTCCGGAGGCCGATTCGCTGGACGAGATCAAGAACTTGGCCGTTAACTTATTCGGCGACGATGCCAATGAATTTCTTGAGGTTTGCGGATTTCCGTCAGGCAACTTCGATGAGGTCTTGAAAAAAGCTTCGGTAAGTGGCATCGAATACGCGATACGGATTGCCGGACAGGCCAATGCGGATACCGGCGCCAATCTCCCGCTTTACTATTACAATTTCGATGCGGGAATCCCGGGTTGGGATAACCCTGGAACGTTCCACTCGGTGGATCTCTGGTTCTTCTTCGAGACCCTCGCCAAATGCTGGAGGCCGTTCGTCGGCAAACATTACGATCTTGCCCGCCAAATGTGCAATTACTGGGCGAACTTCATTCGTTCTGGAGATCCGAACGGCAAAGATTCTACGGGAGAGGACTTGTCTCGGTGGGAGCCCTATACGCCAGAGGCGGCGTACGGCATGCGATTCGCGGATCAAGCCGAGTTTTCCAGGGAACAACCCAGCGATATGATGCAGCTCCTCGTGAGACAATATTTCAAGAATTCGGCAACTATATCCTGATCTCCAAAGAGGGTGGCATTGAGGTTCAAAAAAACGGCAAACTTCTCATTTCAATAAGCGGCCGATGTTCGTGACGGTACCGCCTTCGGCGTTAGAGGTTAATGACCAAGCTTACGAGACGACCTTGGTTTTCAACCAAGGTCTCTTTAACGATTGCGGAATCGGATGACGTCCATGACTATGAGCCATTCCCATTTCGATGAACATCTAGTTTGCGATGTAGGCAAGAATGCCAAACGAGCCGTCGTTCTGTTGCTTCGTTGACTGTTTCCAAACAGTCATATATGCTAATAAAAATAATTGATGTATTGTCATTTTTTTTGATACTGGAGGATCATGATGACCAACATTTTCTATGTTGAATATGATGCCGCACACGCAAGCAATTTTGTGTTCGATGTCCCTGAGGGCCATAACTGTTGGCTGCTCGTCGTGACCCATACACCTGCCCTGTTCTGGGTCAATGAAGAATTGAAGGAGTACCCAGCACACAGTGGAGTTTTATACCATCCCCATCAAAAAATTTATTACCAGGCCTGCGCGGAACAATATAAGAATGACTGGATTCGTTTCGAATCCAACGAATCGTATGTAACGGAAACATCGCTTCCATTCGGAGTGCCATTTCCATTGAATGACCCTGAATACTGCCACAAACTATTTCAACTTCTCGTCAGCGAACACTCTTTTCAAAAAGATTATAAAGAATCATCCATTGACTGCTTACTGAGAACCTTGTTTAACAAGCTGCTGGAATCTTACTTTCAAGAAGCAATTACGCCCAAATACTACAACTTGTTATCGCTTCGGACCGCCATTTACAGCAATCCTAGCCAGGACTGGGCGGTTCCGAGAATGGCCGACTCTATCCGTATCAGTCCTGGGTATTTGCAGACAATTTACAAGAAGACTTTCGGGATTTCTTGTATGGATGACGTGATTACAAGCCGCATCCGCCAAGCCAAAGAATATTTGTTGCACGGCTCTCTATCCATCGCGGAGGTCGCTTTACGCTGCGGGTATAACAACGTGGAGCACTTCTGCCGTCAATTCAAGCAGATTACGGGCTTTACACCAAGAAAGTTTCACAAGCAGATGGAAGGCGCGTCTGTTGAGAGGCGCTGATTATAAATAGAATACGATTGTAAAGTGAAGGGGCAATCATCATGAGTGAAGCACGTTTAGAGTACAAAGAAAGACTATTTTTTCGCTCCCCAGCCAAGCATTGGGACGAAGCATTTCCGATTGGCAACGGACGGCTGGGAGCTATGATTTTCGGAGGGGCATGCTCCGAACGATTGCAGCTTAATGAAGATTCCTTATGGTATGGAGGGCCAAGGGATCGGCATAACCCGGATGCTTTGGCACATCTTCCGGAAATTCGCCGCCTCATATTTGAAGGGAAGCTCAAAGAAGCCGAGTCCCTCGCTTCGCTTGCCTTAACCGCGATCCCTGAAACCCAGCGTCATTATGTGCCGCTCGGCGATCTGTTTCTTCACTTCCAAACATTAGACGATAACCAAGTCATCGATTATGAACGGGAGCTCGATTTATCAGAAGCAGTGGTCAGCATTTCCTTTAAAGCGGGTGAGGTTCATTATCGTCGCAAGATCTTTGCGAGCTATCCGGACGGCGCGATTGTGATTCGATTGACGGCTGATACACCGGGCCAAATTTCCTTTACGGCAAGAATGGGAAGGGAAAGGTTCCGATACGTAGACCATATCCGCACAGAAGAAGGTAATTCGATCATAATGAGCGGCAATAGTGGCGGAGGTGTCAACTATTGCGGTGTGTTGATGTGCAAACCAGAGGGAGGTCAAATGCGTACGATTGGGGAGCACTTGGTCGTGACCAATGCCGATGCCGTCACATTGGTTATTTCCGCCGCCACGGATTTTCGAGAGTCCGATCCTGAATCCGCAGCGTTTGCGAATGCTAAGCGTGCTGCTTCACGGACGTATATCGATTTATTAACAGCCCACATTGAAGATTATAATAAACTGTTTCAGCGGACGTCGTTAAGGCTTGATCCTGCATTCAAAGCTGTGGAACAAGACACCTCGAAACGATTGGAACGGATGAAGGCTGGAGCCGAAGACCCCGCACTTCTAGCTTTATATTTCCAGTATGGCCGTTATCTGCTTATTGCTTCAAGCAGACCAGGATCTTTACCTGCGAATTTGCAAGGGATTTGGAATAAGGATATGTTGCCGGCCTGGGACAGCAAATTTACCATTAACATTAATGCGCAAATGAACTATTGGCCGGCTGAGATCTGCAATTTATCCGAATGCCATGAGCCTCTCTTTGAATTGATCGAACGGATGATTCCAAACGGTCGCCGAACCGCTCAAGTCATGTATGGGTGCGGTGGCAGTGCTGCCCATCATAATACTGATATTTGGGCGGATACCGCACCGCAGGATCTTTATCTACCCTCGACATATTGGCCCCTTGGTCTTGCATGGTTATGTCTGCATCTTTGGGAACATTATCAATTCGAGCGGAATGAGGCATTTCTGAAACGTGCTTACCCGATGATGAAAGAAGCGGCTGCTTTTCTTGTTGATTATATGGTCGAACTTCCGAGTGGAGTGCTTGTCACTTGCCCCTCTGTCTCACCTGAAAACACATATAGATTGCCGAATGGGGAAACGGGCGTGCTTTGCTATGGGCCGTCCATGGATAGCCAGATTGCTCGCGAATTGTTTCTCGCATGTCTAGCGGCAGGTGAACAGTTAGAGACGGATATGGACTTCTTGACAACGCTTAAACTTACAATGGATAAGCTGCCGCAGCCCCAGATTGGGCGTCATGGACAAATACAGGAGTGGATTGAAGATTATGAGGAAGTGGAGCCAGGACATCGTCATATCTCACACTTGTTCGCTTTGCACCCGGGAACACAGATCACTCCAGAGAAGACACCAAACCTAAGTGCTGCTGCTCGCCGGACACTTGAGAGACGACTTGCAAACGGAGGCGGACATACAGGCTGGAGTCGCGCCTGGATTGTGAATTTTTGGGCTCGGCTGGGAGATGCGGAAGAAGCATACGAAAATGTAACTGCCCTTTTGACGCACTCCACATTGCCCAACCTTCTCGATAACCATCCGCCGTTTCAGATTGACGGCAATTTTGGCGGGACTGCGGGTATCGCGGAAATGCTGCTGCAAAGCCATGCTGACGCCATTCATTTGTTACCAGCTCTCCCTAAGGCATGGTCCAATGGTGAAGTAACGGGGCTGCGCGCCCGCGGTGCGGTAACGGTAGATATAACATGGAAGGACGGTCAATTACAGCATGCTGATCTGAAGCCAGATTATAAAGGGGTGTATCGTATTCGTTGCAATCTGCCCATCCAATTATGGATGGAAGGGGAGATTTATGAGCCAACGCAACTTGACGCATCAACCTATTCGTTTGAGGCGGAGGCAGGGACTGCGGTTCAAGTACTAGCTAAGGCCGAATCCAAGCCCGCGAATTGAGATTTCGGTTTTATCGTTTAACCAATACTCCTTAGCGGGAATCCCGTCAAATGCGGAGCCCCTTGGCGGTTGGGAAGACGTGGAGTGCGGCTTAAGAGGACATTCCGTAGGGCATTTTCTTTCTGCCTGCTCCAAATTCGCATTTGCGGATCAGGATGAAGGCATCGTGAAAAGGACTGGCTGGAATTTGCTGTGGATGACGATCAGGGCAATCAGGTGATATTATTCATACCGTTGTTCAGAGTCGAGTAAGAAGAATATTCAGTGTATATGAAAGAAACATCCAATTTAGCAAGGAGTGAACAGATTAATATGAAAAAACAAGCACGAAATCCATATCTTCCATCATGGGAATATATTTCCGATGGAGAACCGTATGTTTTTAACGGCAGAGTTTATGTATATGGCTCTCATGACCGTTTCAATGGGCATGCGTATTGCTTGAACGATTATGTCTGTTGGTCGGCACCTGAGGATGACCCGGCAGACTGGCGGTATGAAGGCGTGATTTACAAAAAAACAGATGATCCGCTTAATCCTGATGGAAGCATGTGTCTGTATGCACCAGATGTCACGGTTGGTCCGAATGGACGTTATTATTTGTACTATGTCCTTGACAAGGTTTCTATCGTTTCGGTCGCTGTTTGTGATACCCCGGCCGGCAAATATGAATTTTATGGCTATGTTCGATATGCCGATGGAACACGTTTGGGAGACAGAGAAGGCGACGAGCCACAATTTGATCCAGGAGTGATGACTGAAGGAGAAAGAACGTACCTGTATACCGGTTTCTGTGTAGCTGGGGACAAGTCAAGAAGCGGTGCCATGGCTACGGTCCTGGGTCCCGATATGCTCACGATTTTAGAGGAACCGGTATTTGTCGCGCCAAGTGAACCTTACAGCAAAGGCAGCGGATTCGAAGGGCATGAGTTTTTTGAGGCTCCTTCTATAAGGAAGAAAGGCGATACGTATTATTTTATTTATTCATCCATCGTCATGCATGAACTGTGCTACGCGACCAGTAAATGTCCAACAAAGGATTTCGTATATCAGGGAGTCATTGTCAGCAATAATGATCTTCATATCGACTCATACAAACCGGCGAATAAACCCATGTATTATGGCGGCAATAACCATGGTAGCATTGTTGAGATGAATGAAAAGTGGTACATTTTTTATCATAGACATACCAACGGAACGAATTTCAGCCGGCAAGGTTGTATCGAACAGATCGAATTCCGCGAGGATGGTACGATTCCGCAGGTGGAAATGACATCCTGCGGTTCGAATGGAGGGCCGCTTGACGGTCGAGGGGAATATCCTTCGTACCTGGCTTGCAATCTGTTTTGCAGTGATGAGGCGTTGTATACAGGAGCTCCCGGGGAATGGATGGACTGTCGGTTTCCGAAGATTACCCAAGATGGGAAAGATGGAGATGAGGAGATCGGTTATATCGCCAATATGAGGGATTCCGCAACAGCCGGATTTAAATATTTTCAGTGCGATGGGATCAAGAAAGTTAAAATCAGGGTGCGTGGATATTGCCGTGGTACCTTTGAAGTGAAAACATCATGGGACGGTCCTGCTCTCGGGAAGATATCGGTTGACTTTACAAATATATGGAAGGAATATTCTACGGATCTCGTTATACCGGATGGCATACAAGCCTTGTATTTCACGTATACGGGTACGGGAGGCGCGAGTCTAGCTTCGTTCACATTGGAATAACCAACATAGGATCATGCTCATTCCAGGCAACGGTTTGACACCCTTGGAGCATCGGGATGCCCTACGAGCTAATAAGTGAGTTGAGAAAGACGTCACGACTATTGAACATGGCTGTTTATTGTAGGAACTAAATGAAGGAAAGGGGTAATGCAGATGTACCCGAATCCCATTATATGGGCTGACTATCCGGACCCCGACGTGATCCGGGTGGAGGATACTTATTATATGGTCAGTACGACCATGCATTTTATGCCGGGGTGTGTAATATTGAGGTCGTATGACCTGATCCATTGGGAAGTGGCAACATATGTATATGATGCTTTGGATGATACACCGGATCAGAGGCTGGAGGGTGACCGGCAGATCTATGGAAAGGGAATGTGGGCGGCATCTTTGCGTTACCATCAAGGTAAATATTATGTATGTTTCGTAGCAAACGATACTCATCGAACGTATTTGTTTTCTGCGTTTGAAATCACAGGACCATGGATGAGGCACCCGAATATCGAAGGATTCTATCATGATTGCTCACTTTTGTTTGATGATGATGGCAGAGTTTATATTATATATGGAAATGCCGAGATTCATCTTACAGAATTAAAGGAAGATTTGACCGGTCCCAAGCCTGGTGGATTAAACCGGATCATTGTGAGGGAGACAGGACCTTATCATCTTGGTTATGAAGGTACCCATATCTATAAGATTAATGGAAAATATTACGCATTTTTTATACACATTACACAGTCCAGACATAGTCGTAGAACACAAGCCTGTTTTGTAGCAGATTCCCTGGAGGGGGACTTTGTTGGAGGAGAGGTGTTTGATGATGACATGGAGTATTTTAATGCAGGTATAGCACAAGGCGGAATCGTTGATACACCAGATGGAAAATGGTATGCCCTCTTGTTTCAGGATCATGGTGCCGTTGGCCGTATCCCTGTCTTGGTGCCTTTGCATTGGGAAAATGATGTTCCGGTATTCGATAGGAAGCCACCCCCATATATCGACATTCCGAGTACTAGACCCGGATATGAATACAAACCTTTGGTCGGAAGCGATGATTTCTTCTACAAGCCGGATGAGAACGGCAAGGTTCATCTGAAAGACTACTGGCAGTGGAATCATATCCCGACAGATATTTTGTGGTCCGTAACGGATAAGCCGGGTACATATCGTATTCAATCTGGAAAAATTAATCCCAATTTAATATTTTCGGTAAATACATTGACACAGCGTGCAATGGGGCCCGCATGCGAAGCTATCGTTACCTTGGATGGAAGCGAGCTAAAGGATGGTGATTATGCAGGCTTGTGCTTCTTGATCAGCACCTATGGCTGTATTGCACTTACCAAGGAAGCTGGACAATACTACTTGGTCATGTTGGCAAGAACCACAGACGATAAAACGATCTTCGGAAACCTAGTAGACAAAGAGACTGGGGTGGAATATGCAAGGATTCCAGTGGACAGTGACAAAGTTACTTTGAAGGCTTATGGCAATTTCGTGAACAATACAGACGAGTGCGAGTTTTATTACATGGACGGAGAAGACTGGAAAAAGCTTGGTATTACCCATAATATGGTCTGGAAAATGGATCAATTTGTAGGGGCGCGTTACGGGTTGTTCCTATATTCTACCAAGGAGATTGGAGGAACGGCTCAGTTTTCTAGGTTCGTGTACAATGTGATGAAATCCTGAGGATGAGTGAGCATACATGAGATAAATCCTTAGTACTGAGGGACGGGAAACTATAGTTGAATAACTAAACCAGCTAATATCTTGTCAAGATTTTTCAATAACACCGCAGTGTATATCTAGTGATAAATAATAACTTTATCTTGATTGCATGGTTGTAAAAGATTATTATGGACTTGTGGATAGGAGTGATACCATGCCTATTATTCAAGCGCTGGACAGAGCATTGAAAATATTGGATTTATTCGACGAGCATACGACAGAGCTGAAAATTACAGAAATCAGCGCGAGAATGGAGCTTCACAAGAGTACAATACACTCCTTATTGAAAACGCTTCAGTTACACGGTTATATCAATCAGGATATGGAAACAGGAAAGTACAAGTTAGGGTTAAAGCTCCTGGAAAAGGGACAGCTTATGCTGCAAGGCCTGGACATCCGTACAGTTGCCCGAAAGCACTTGACTGCTTTGTCGGAGCAGACAGGTCAGACAACCCATCTCGTTATTCTTGATGGGAAGGAAGGCGTGTATTTGGATAAAGTTGAGGGAGAAAAAGCTGCGATTCGCTATTCCCGAATCGGACGCAGAATATCACTTCATAGCAGCGCGGTAGGAAAGGTGTTGACAGCCTTTAGAACGAAGGATGAGATCGATATGCTCCTTCGGAATTACCATTTCTCCAATATTACAGAAGCGACGATTACGGACAGAGGGGCATTCCTTCACGAATTGAATCAGGTAAGTGAGCAAGGGTACTCCATTGACAATCAGGAGAACGAACCGGGCGTACGATGCGCTGCAGCTCCTATTTTCGAACATAATGGTTCGGTTGTAGCAGCGATCAGCATATCAACTTTAATTTCAACGGTAGATGACCTATTGTTTAAGCAATATATTGCCCTACTTAAGAAAGAAGCAGAGACGATTTCACAGACCCTGGGGTTTCGGCAAGTTTTGTAAAGCATGTCGAGTCCAGGCATTTTTTACACTAGAATTTGAGAACGCAGTTTTATAATGTAAAACAAAATTAGAGGAGTGAGCAATTTATGAAAATTATCCGTTTTATAAATGAAGGGCTTTCACAGCTAGCTGCAGTTAATGACGAAGGGCAAATTTTCGTATTGCTGCAAAGCGATTTTTTAGCTTTGATTCAAGAAGCTGACGAAAAAGAGATTTCACCGCTCGAGTTGGTTTTGAAAATGATCGAAGGCCGTGAAGCGCTAACATGTCAAGTAGATCAGCTGGAGCTACTCGTTCCAATTGAAGCGCCAGAAGTATGGGCTGCTGGGGTTACGTATGAGCGAAGCCGGGATGCGCGAAATTATGAGGCAACCGAAGGCAAACTGGATGCCTTGACCTTTTACGATAAAGTTTATGACGCTGTGCGTCCGGAGATTTTTTTCAAATCGACGGCTGCCCGAACGGTAGGTCCAGGCGGCGAAGTACAACTCCGAAGCGATTCCGTGTGGCAGGTGCCAGAACCGGAGTTAGGTCTTGTTCTAAACGCTATGGGGAAAATCGTAGGATACACCATTGGCAATGATATGAGCTGCCGGGATATTGAAGGCGAGAATCCGCTCTACCTGCCTCAGGCCAAAGTATGGAAGCGTTCCTGCTCCCTGGGACCAGCGATCCGTTTAGCCGAAACGGTAGACGACCCTTACAACTTGCAGATTACAAGCCGAATATATCGCAATGGGGAAAAAGCTGTCGAGGGAACGGCAAATACCAATCAGCTAAAACGAAAGCTTGACGAATTGACCGAATTTTTAATTCGGGATAATGAATTGTTTGACGGGACCGTGCTGCTGACGGGAACGTGTATTGTGCCGCCTAACGAGTTTACACTCGCTCACGGAGACCGGATCGAAATTGAGATTACCGGTATTGGGAAACTTGTTAATCATGTTGTAGGTGCAGGAAGTTAATCTATAATTATCCTATTGGTAGATAACATACATTTAAGGAGGAATATATATGACATCCGTATTTGTTGGAGGGCAAACTTATTTAAACTATATAAACGGTGAATGGTGTCCTGCTAGCGTTGGGCAAACGGTTCCCAGCATAAACCCAGCTAAAAGAACTGAAGTCGTGGGCTATGTGCAGTCGTCGTCATTGGAGGAAGTGAACCAAGCGGTTGCGTCCGCCAAAGCGGCACAGCAAGGTTGGAGAAAGTTATCGGGCTCGGCAAGAGGCGACTACTTGTTTAAAGCGGCCAATGCGCTGGAAAGACGCATCGATGAAATTGCCGAGACGATGACGCGTGAAATGGGCAAAACATTGCCGGAAGCAAAAGGCGAAACGGCACGAGGGATCGCCATCCTGCGCTATTATGCCGGTGAAGGGATGCGGAAGATCGGAGAAGTGATACCCTCCACGGACAGCGAAGCGCTGATGTTTACGACCCGTGTACCGCTTGGGGTTGTCGGAGTTATTTCACCTTGGAATTTTCCAGTGGCGATTCCGATATGGAAAATGGCGCCAGCCTTAATCTATGGCAATACGGTTGTGCTGAAGCCTGCTCAGGAGACGGCCGTAACGGCTGCCAAAGTCGTAGAATGCATTGCAGAAGCGGGACTTCCTGCCGGTGTATTAAATATGGTGACCGGCAGCGGATCTGTGATCGGGCAAGGTCTTGCAGAGCATCCGGATGTAAACGGAATTACGTTTACCGGCTCCAATCAAGTTGGCAAACGGGTCGGTCAGGCGGCACTGGCCAGAGGGGCGAAATATCAGCTTGAGATGGGAGGGAAAAATCCGATCATTATAGCTGCAGATGCCGATTTGGATTTGGCGGTTGACGCGACGATCAGTGGCGGAATCCGGTCGACAGGACAGAAATGTACGGCAACAAGCCGTGTCATTGTGATGCGTGATGTGTATGAAACTTTCAAAGAAAAGCTCCTGAGCAAATTAAAAGGTTTAACAGTTGGTCATGGATTAGATGCCGGTACATGGCTCGGCCCTTGCGCAAACGAAAATCAGCTAAGAACGGTGCAGTCCTACATTCAAAAAGGAATAGAGGAAGGAGCTGAGCTGTTATTCGGCGGAGCATCACCAGATCACCCGGATCTCGCCGAAGGCTTCTATATTCAGCCCACCGTGTTCGATAAAGTAACTCCGGAAATGGCGATTGCCCGGGAAGAAATATTCGGCCCGGTCCTCGCGCTAATTCAGGTTGAATCCATGGAAGAAGCCATTCAACTGGCTAACGATTCGGATTATGGTCTGAGCGCTTCTATTTACACGCAAAGCATAGGCAACATTCTTTCGTTTATTCAAGATATGGACGCCGGTTTAGTAAGAATTAATTCCGAGACAGCCGGAGTGGAGTTGCAGGCTCCGTTCGGCGGTATGAAGCAGTCTAGCTCTCATTCGCGCGAGCAAGGCCAGGCGGCCATTGAATTTTTCACTTCGATAAAAACGGTATTTCTCAAAGCTTAAGCGTATCACTTTTGCATTGAAACCTAATTCGGAAGGGTGGAGGGTTAATGAGAGAGCAATTAAAATCGATTATGGCAAATGAAAATAACGATTTGTTTACAATCCGTACGCACGCGCAAGGCCCAAAAGGCTCATTGCCGCTAACAAAAGAAATGTTATTGCATGCTCCCAGCGGAGAGTTGTTCGGACTTACCCAAAATGTTGGGATGGGGTGGAAACCGTCTCGCCTGAAGGGTAAACAGTATCTGTTGTTAAGCACGCAAGGGGGCATACGTAAGGAAGACGGCAGTCCTGTCGCGCTCGGTTATCATACCGGTCACTGGGAAGTTGGCCTGCTGACGCAGGCTGCTGCAGAGGTGATCACAGAAAGCGGAGGGGTTCCTTTCGCCGGATATGTGAGCGACCCTTGCGACGGTAGGTCCCAGGGAACGGAAGGCATGTTTGACTCCCTGCCTTATCGCAACGATGCAGCGATCGTTTTCCGGCGACTCATCCGCTCCTTGCCGACGCGCAAAGGAGTGCTCGGTGTGGCGACCTGCGACAAAGGACTGCCTGCCATGATGATTGCTCTCGCCGGGATGCACGAACTCCCTTGCGTAATTGTGCCCGGAGGAGTGACATTACCTCCTACGGAGGGCGAAGATGCCGGGAAAATCCAAACCATAGGTGCAAGGTATGCTAATGGCGAAATCAGCCTGGAAGATGCTGCCGACCTTGGCTGCCGGGCTTGTGCCACACCGGGCGGAGGCTGCCAGTTTCTTGGAACGGCAGCTACTTCGCAGGTTATTGCAGAGGCTATGGGCATGACGGTGCCTCACGCTGCGCTTGCACCGTCGGGACAGCCCGTGTGGGAAGAGATGGCCAGGCAGTCGGCCCGGGCAATGATGACGCTCGAGGAAAAAGGAATCCGGATGAAGGATATTTTGACCGAAGCGTCCATCCACAATGCGATGGTTGTTCATGCGGCCTTCGGCGGATCGACCAATTTACTGCTGCATATCCCTGCTTTCGCTCATTCGGCAGGGCTGCCCGTTCCGACTGTTCGAGACTGGATTCGTATCAATAAAGACGTACCAAGGTTAGTCAGCGTATTGCCGAATGGTCCGGAATATCATCCGACTGTGCGCGTATTCTTGGCCGGAGGGGTACCGGAAGTGATGCTGCATCTCCGACGCTTGGGGGTACTGAAAGAAAGTGCGTTGACCGTAACCGGTGAAACGCTGGGTACTGTATTGGATTGGTGGGAAACGAGCGAGCGCCGAGGGCGGATGAGAAGTCTGCTTATGGAAATGGACGGCATCGATCCGGACAACGTTATTATGAGTCCAGAACGTGCCAAAGAAAGAGGGTTGACCTCGACAGTTACGTTTCCTACTGGGAATCTGGCTCCGGAAGGATCGGTGATTAAATCGACGGCAATTGACCCGACAACCATTGGAGAGGATGGGGTTTACCGCCATCGGGGCAATGCCAAGGTGTTTACCTCGGAGAAAACGGCTATCTCGGCAATCAAGAAAGGCGGCATTCAAGCTGGAGATATTATGGTGTTGATCGGGCGCGGACCATTGGGTACCGGGATGGAGGAGACCTATCAATTAACCTCAGCATTAAAGCATTTGCCGTTCGGCAAATACGTATCCCTAATTACCGATGCCCGGTTTTCGGGCGTATCCACAGGTGCCTGCATTGGTCATGTTGGACCTGAAGCGCTAGCTGGCGGTCCGATTGGTAAACTACGGGATGGTGATACAATCGACATCGTAGTTGACCGAAATCGTTTGGAAGGCAGCATCCATTTTCTAGGCGATGGTGGCGAATTGCTGCCCCCTGAAGAAGGAGCCCGTGTGCTTGCTGCCCGCGACCCTCACCCGGAGCTTGCCGCAGACGAAAATCTACCTGCAGATACTCGTTTATGGGCTGCCTTACAGTCTGTCAGCGGTGGAACCTGGGCAGGGAGTGTTTATGATGTGGATCGTATTCTCGCTGTTTTGGAAGCAGGTACAAAAGCATTGGCTGTGCAGAACAATTAGGAGAGGAATGATAAGATGACCCATATTACGAACCCAATTTTGCCCGGATTCAATCCAGATCCTTCTATTCTTAGGGTAGATGATAATTACTAAATTGCCACGTCCACGTTTGAATGGTTTCCCGGCGTTCAAATTCATCATTCAAAGGATCTTGTACATTGGAGGCTGCTTCGTCACCCGCTAACAAGAAAGTCTCAATTAAATATGGAGGGCAACTTGGATTCCGGTGGAATCTGGGCGCCATGTTTAAGCTATCATAACGGTGTTTATTATTTGATCTACACGGATGTAAAAAGCAGAATTGGAGCTTTCAAGGATACCCATAACTATTTGGTAACAGCTACAGATATTAGTGGGCCTTGGTCGGAGCCTATTTACCTGAACAGCAGTGGATTCGATCCGTCTTTATTTCATGACGATGATGGACGCAAGTGGCTCGTCAATATGCTTTGGGACTTTCGCAAAGGGCATAACAGATTCGCAGGCATCGTACTGCAAGAATATTCAGTTGAGGAGCAAAAACTGATCGACCCGATCACAAACATTTTCAAAGGAACGGAATTGAAGCTGACTGAGGGTCCTCACCTTTATAAATACAACGGCTATTATTATTTGTTGACTGCAGAAGGAGGAACGCAGTACAACCATGCCGCCACAATGGCTCGCTCCCGTAATATTCAGGGGCCTTATGAAGTAGATCCGCAGAATCCGATTCTGACCTCTGCGGGAAGAGCTGATCTCACCTTGCAAAAGTCTGGGCATGCCAGCCTCGTGAATACGCCTGCGGGGGAATGGTATATGGTTCACTTATGCGCTCGTCCCGTCAAGGATAAATACTGCAACCTCGGCAGGGAAACTGCAATTCAGCGCTGCGAATGGACCGAAGATGGTTGGCTGCGGCTCGCCGGAGGAAGCCGTTACCCGCTGCTTCATGTCCAAGCGCCGGATTTGCAACCTTATCCTTTCGGGCCTGAGCCTGAGAAAGATGATTTTGACGGGCTGGAGCTGAACGTTCATTGGAGCACGCTGCGGATTCCCGCCGATCCGTCTTGGTTAAGCCTGAATGATAGGCCTGGTTATCTCAGGCTGCGGGGGATGGAATCGCTGATCTCAATGCACAGGCAAAGCCTAGTAGCCCGCCGGCAGCAAACTTTCCGCTGTGAAGCGGAGACGTGTCTAGAATTCGTTCCCGATCATTTTCAACAGATGGCGGGGCTTATACTCTATTATGATACGAAAGATTACGTCTATTTACGGTTAACTCATCATGAAGAGTGGGGAATATGCCTGGGGATTCTACAATCCAAGAATGGGGTCCAAGACGAGTTGTTGGATCATGATGTCAGCATGGACGGGATCTCAAGGTTCCGATTGAAGGTCGTCATTGACCGCGTAGATGTTGACTTCACCACACAATCAATCGCCACGCGTGATCACTGCCGACAAAAACCCAGCGTACCCTGCCGCAGTCCAGCAATTGAAGGACGAGAAAGTTATGAATCAAGAAACGTTACTTCGACAACAGAAATATCTCAACAATATTATTGAACAAGATCATCGATTCATAAAGAAAATCATAAAACCAATGTTGGGATTTAAGTCTTTCAAAACTGCCGAAAAAACTATCGCGGGAATCGAAGTCATGCACATGATAAGGAAAGGACAGGTCGAATGCAATCATTCGTCTGTCCTCTCTGCAGTTGAATTAATCAAAAAATTGTTTGGTTTGACAGCATAGTCAACCAACAATAAGACGGCTATCTTTTTATAGTTTCAATAGTTGCACCAAAACCCACCAATCAATCCGAGGTGAGCGGAAACGCTCACGATGTTCTCTTTTTTCTCCGATTTCAGAAACTTTAAGCGCAACTTATCTTGGAGCAGCAGATTCGCAAAACCCTTGGGAACAAGATTCCATTGAGATTTTCGTGGATCAGGATCACAATCGAACGACGACGGCCAGTATCGCGTCAACTTCGCAAATGAGAGAACCGTCGACCATCGTTCAAGCGGATCGACCTTCGACACCGTCACGAGCGTAGTCTACGACGCAGGTGGTCAGACTGCGGGTTATGACGTCTTTGCAAGTATTAATAACAATCTTTTCTCCAGGATAGCGATCAACAGCTTGTTCCAGGAAGCGCAGAAACACACCGGCATCATACTGTTCCTCTACTATACAAAACACTTCGCCGCTTTCATAATCAAGTATACCGATCAGTTTTACGCCTTGATGCTTGCCGAATGTGGGGATTTTCTTTTGCTGTCCTTTAGGAAACCAGGTATGAGCTAACGCCTGATTGTCACGAATCATCGACTCATCTTGGAACAAGATTCGATCAATTCGCGTTGGATCAATTTTTTTAACTGCTTCAAATGTTTATTTGAACAATTCCTGCTTTTCAGGGTCCTGACAGCGCCCCCCTGGGGTGACCTTGTTGCAAGCAAAGGATGCATCTTGTGGTTATTAGGTATGCAGATTACGGGCGAATATATTATTATGACGAAGAGCGGGAACGAGAACTTGAGAAAAAATGGGGAATGCAAGCTTATGAAAGACAAAAAAATAAAGAGCAGAAGCTGCTGGATGAGCCAGCCAAAAGGATGAAAGGTACGCTAGAAGATTGGCTCGGAATGAATGATCCAAAAGTTTTTATTGATTATGTGAGTCTAGAATGTGGGTGCATAGACCAGGTTCCTGATTTCATTGTGTATGAATGTACATGGGGAGATGAGGACGGTGAGGAACCGAAGTTCTTTTGCCCAGAATGTAATGGAACGGGTAAGAAAGGAAAAGCTTCTTGACGACTGATTTAAATAGGCTCAAAATGTGTGGAGGCGGATCCTTGTTTAGGTGCGGAAGGACAACCTTGCTTGAAGTAAACAGCCGTAGATGGGTTGACTTATTTAGTCGAACATTAGATTTACATGACTGTAATTCGTAGGGGTAAGACCTATATTCTGTGAATTGTAAGCGTATTCTTGAGAGGTATAATAAATAGTGTAAGTAAATAAGTGTTTGGCCTAAAAGGATCATGCATCTTCATGGAGACAATAAGGGAGGACTAGAAAATGGTTAAACAAGTAAAACGGCACGCTTTAGCAGCATTGGTACCCGTTCTGGCACTAGGACTGACACTATCAGCCTGCAGCAACTCGAAGGATGGTGATGCTGCGAATAGCACCGCATCACCTAGCGGTAGTCAGACAAGTCCGGCAGCAACGAAAAACGACGCGATCAAGCCAGTTACATTATCTGTGTTCATTGGTGGCCCTGGCCAACAGCCGACTCCTGACAACAAGATCTACAAGATGATTAAAGATAAAACTGGCGTTAGCCTAAAAATGGAGTTTCTGGTCGGTGACCTGCAGCAGAAGATGGGCGTTATGATTGCCGGTGGTGATTATGCGGATATTATGTCCGGGGATGATAAACTAATTGCGGCCGGTGCTTTTATTCCCCTCGAGGACCTGATTGACAAGTACGCACCGAATCTGAAAAAGCACTATGCCTCCGTGTTGAATCAGGCCAAGGATCCTGCAAGCGGTCACCTTTATGTTCTGCCAGCTTACGGTGTATTCAGTGGTCAAGTTAACGATACTACGTATGAAGGACCTGGCTTTTACCTGCAAAAGGATGTCCTGAAGGAATTGGGTTATCCAACTCCTAAAACGTTGGACGATTATTTCGATATCATTGCGAAATATAAAGCGAAACATCCAGATATGATCGGGTTTGAGACGTTGAGCTTCGACTGGAGAAACTTCCCGCTGCTTAATCCGCCTGAGCATTTAGCTGGTCACCCAAATGACGGTGGTGTTATCGTCGAAAACGGGAAAGCGCAAATTTTTGCGGACAAGGATATTGCCAAGACCTATTACAAGAAGCTGAATGAGATCAATGCGCAAGGCTTGATGGATAGAGAGGCACTGGTACAGAACTACGATCAGTACTTAGCTAAAATTGCCAGTGGCCGCGTCATTGGGATGTTCGACCAGCACTGGAACTTTGGCGATGGAGAAAATTCTTTGAAATCACAAGGTAAATTCGGCAGCACATACGTAGGGTTCCCGCTCTTATATCCAGGTGCCAAAGAGTACTATCGTGACCGTCCAGTTTTGAACATCAACCGCGGATTCGGGATTTCGACGAAAGCCAAGGATCCGGTTCAAATCATCAAATTCCTTGACTCACTAATGACCGAAGATTGGCAGAAGACACTCCAATGGGGTATTCAAGGCGAGGATTATGAGGTAAAGGATGGTAAGTTCTACCGTACGCCTGAACAGCGCGCGAAAGCAGACGATAATACATGGAAGCTAGCGAATAAAGCGGATGGGTTCTTTGGTGGCCTGCCTAAGATGCAAGGGACGTATAGTGACGGAAATGCAACAGATCCGGGATCACAGCCACAGGAGTTCTTTGACAGCTTGAAGCCGCAGGATCAGGAAGTGCTGAAGGCATACAACCATAAGACATGGGCAGAGTTCTTCAAATCACCTGTAGAAAATCCCGTATACTACCCAGCGTGGAGCATTGATCTGGTGGATGGTTCACCAGCCAAAGTGGCCAATACGAAGCTGAACGACCTTGCCATAAAATATTTGCCGAAAGCTATTATGGCCAAACCGGATGACTTTGAAGGTGTATGGAAGGAATATGTGGAACAGATTTCCAAAAGTAATTTCAAAGCCTACGAAGATCGTATTAATGAACAAATTAACTGGCGTATTCAGAATTGGGGCAGCAAATAAAAAATAGAACATGTAGTAGAGTGGGGGAGACTCAGGGTCTTCTCCGCTTTACTTCCTAGGAGGGAATGTCGATGGCCGAGACCATACTGTCCAAAAGACCAACGAAAAAGCAAAAAATTGATCCGGAAATCGGCGTCGGTTTAAGTTGGAAGACGCTCAAAAATCAGAAGCAGTTAATGCTGATGTCGTTTCCCATCGTGATTTATATTCTGATTTTCAATTATGTACCGATTTGGGGCTGGTTGATGGCGTTCCAGAATTATCGTCCGGCTTTGAAATTTTCCAAACAGCAGTGGGTGGGGTTGAAGCAGTTTAAATTTCTCTTTCAAGATGATACGTTCTTGACCGTGCTTCGCAACACGCTTGCTATGAGTATGATCAATTTGGTTCTTAGCTTTGCAACAGCCATTATTTTAGCTCTATTACTGAATGAAATTAAAGTTCGTTTCTGGAAACGATCCATCCAAACGATTTCTTATCTGCCTCATTTTCTGTCATGGATCATTGCTGCGGGTATTGTAGCAACTTCGCTATCCGTCGACGATGGTATCATTAATCAGTTGTTGATGAAGCTGCACCTTATTAATGAACCTGTGATGTGGCTTAGTGAGGGCAAATATTTTTGGGGGATTGTGGGCTTGTCTAATGTGTGGAAAGAGGTGGGATGGAATACCATCATTTACCTTGCAGCTATCACCTCGATCGATCCGTCGCTGTATGAGTCTGCTGGGATCGACGGTGCAAACCGTTACCAGAAGATCCTTTACGTCACACTGCCTGGGATCAAGTCGACATTTATCATTCTATTAATCATGAACATCGGACATATTCTGGATGCAGGCTTTGAAATTCAGTACCTGCTCGGCAATGGATTGGTCGTCGACTGGTCGCAAACGATTGATATTTTCGTTCTAAAGTACGGGATTGCTCAAGGCAACTATTCGCTGGCCACTGCGGCAGGTATTTTCAAAACAGTTGTAAGCATAATCCTTATTCTAATTGCAAATTCTACCGCCAAGCGCCTTGGTGAAGAGCGGTTGATATAAAGGAGAGATGACGATGAGAACAACGACTGCGCGCAGAATTCGGATGGAGCCGATTCTGTTCCATACGATTAACGGCATCTTCATGCTCGTTCTTGCTATAGTAACCTTATATCCGTTCCTTCATACACTAACGATTTCATTCAATGAGGGCAATGATGCGCTTCGGGGAGGCATCTATATATGGCCTCGTTCATGGTCATTGCAAAATTATAAGGCGATTTTCCTTTCCGGTACGATTTACCATGCGGCGTGGATTTCAGTCGCTCGTACGATTACAGCGACGGTAATAGGTGTATTCCTTACCACCATGTTAGCGTATACACTAGCACAGCCCCACTATATTTTTCGTAAAATCATCGGTTTAATTTTTGTGTTGACGATGTATTTTAATGCAGGACTTATTCCTAACTACTTTCTGATCAAAAGCCTGGGGCTTCTGAATAACTTCTGGGTGTATGTGCTCCCAGGAATGGTGAATGCATTTAATCTCATTGTCATTCGGACGTATATTCGAACGCTTCCATCAGGCTTGGTTGAGTCTGCGAAAATGGACGGGGCCGGTGATTTCACCATATTTATACGCATCATATTCCCGCTGTGTACGCCTGTACTAGCGACCATCGCCTTGTTTATTGCAGTTGGCTCTTGGAATTCCTGGTTCGATACATTCCTGTATGCTTCGTCTGATTTGAAGCTGAGTACACTTCAGTACGAAATGATGAAGCTGCTTGGATCAACGATGAGCAGCAACAATGATCCCGGTCTGATGTCAGGGGCAAACACAAATCAAACGAAGGCCATGGTTACGCCTGCTTCCATACGTTCGGCGATCACGATTGTGGCGGCGGTTCCGATTCTATTCGTGTATCCTTTCCTGCAAAAGTATTTTATCGTCGGCATGAACCTTGGAAGCGTCAAAGAGTAAGAAGGAATAAACCATGATGATAATCATTTTCCGTTTCAGCTCGGAGCTGGGACGGTTTTTGCTTTGTTTAGGCCGATCCTTTCCTTTATAATAGACATATCTACTCCCTGAAATGAGGTGTTTCCCATGTTAAGGGTCATGTTTGCCGATGACGAGCCCTACATGCTAGAGGGATTGCGGTCAATGATTGATTGGAATAAGCTAGGCTTTGAAATATGCGGGGAAGCGCCGGATGGCGAAGACGCATTAGCCATGATGGCGTCGACCCTGCCTCATTTGGTGCTGACGGATGTTCGAATGCCTGTCATAGATGGTTTGGAATTGATTGAACAAGCTTCCTGCCTGTATCCTGAAATGAAATTTATTATTTTGAGCGGATACGCGGATTTCGAATATGCCAAAAGAGCTATGCGACATGGTGTGGCCAATTATTTGATGAAGCCTTTAATTGAAGCGGAGCTTATAGCTGCGGTTGAAGCGGTCGCGAATACGATCCAGGAGCGTGAAGCTCACAGCCAGTACGAAAGCGCTGCCTTGGGTTGCTTACGATTGGAAACGATTTCAAGGTTATTGCAGGGAGAAATCAGGCAGAAATGGATTGAGCAAGCGAATGCCTTGTTAGATCTTCATGAATGTTCAAGCTTCCGCTGCATCTTACTTGAACCTGACGTTCAGGCTTATGTCCAATCGGACCTGATACAGGTTATTGTGGATAGGATCAAGCTTCCTCAAGCGACGACTTTACTTCCATTTGGGGTAGGCAAAGAACGGCATGGATTCTTACTGGTCTCGGGGCCAGAGGAGCGCGATCTTTCTCCCGCAATGATTACAGAGCTAATTGCCAGTATACGAAATAACGGGGGTAGAGAGCTCTCGTTTTCGGTAAGCGGCGAACACAAGGGGCCGCATGCGTTAAAAGAAGCATTCCGTGAGGGACTTTTGGCCGAAATGTGCAAGTTCCCTTCTGGAGCGGAAGGGATTTACATCTATCAAGGAGAGTGGTCAGCGGAGACACTGCCTGCCTTTGTTGGAATGACGGAATCCATCCTAGCTGCCGTCGGTAGTGGGTGTCCAGAAACGGTACGAGCCCACGTGCACCATTTATTCATCGCTCTTTCGAGGCAGTCCGTCTCCGGATCTTGGCTGAGCGCTTATTTAGGCAACATTAAGCTCGAAATTTTTAAGGTTGTTACCCAATCTGGAGGTGAGCATGTGTGGGCCCCGGATTGGTTCATTTCATACGTGCCAACGGATCTTGGCCTCTTGGAACGCAAGGTCATGCGGGAATTCCTGCAAGCTGCAGAGTGGATTGGCCAGAAGAAAGGCATAGGGCAAGATGCGGTCATATCCGCAGCGGAAGACTACGTCAAATCGCATTACAGCGAAAAGCTGCAACTCCAGCATGTCGCAGAGCATTTTCGGCTGAATCCAGCCTACTTTGGCCAAAGGTTTAAGAAACAAGTTGGCCTCACCTTCAATGAATATTTACATGTCGTACGAATTGACGAGGCCAAAAAATTACTTCGTCGTGAAGAACTGAAAATATCCGATGTCGCTAATCGTGTCGGCTACTCAGATTCTGAACAGTTCGTAACCAAGTTCAAGGCACTTACCGGCCTGTTACCCTCTGCCTACAAAAAGGGATGACCTACAACTGACAAGGAGATCGCATATGAGCCGGAGATGGAAGCTGTTAAGTATAGTTAATGATATTCCGCTGAAATTCAAGTTTCTGATCATTTACTTGATGTGTGTGCTGCTTCCCATTTTGTGTATAAACGGTTTATTTTACATGCAGGATAGCAAAAACACGGAACGTAGAGAGATGGACAACTTGCGAATTTCCCTGAATCGGGTCGGAAGTGAAATCATGCAAATGGTAAACGAAGGTGTCGTGATTGGCAACGCCGTATCCGCTGACCGTGTCTTTAATGAAATGCTTGAATATACGTACTCTGATAATGTCGCCTATTACGAAGAATACGATCGTTACCTCCGAGATAAATTGGGTCAGTATCCGAATATTTACCCATATATATCTTGGATTGGCGTGTATACCTCTAACCCAACGCTATCCAATGGTGGAAGTTACTTTGTGCTTAAGCCCAGTGATCTGCAGAGTAAATGGTACCAGAAGATGAACGAAAAGAAAGATAAGGTGACAGTGACCGCTTATTTGGATACGAATCCCATGAATCCCGAGGAGAAATTGGTATATGTCAGCATTAGTCGGAAGCTGGACAATTTCCCTGACCTTATGGCATTCTCCAAATATCTGCGCATCGATATTCGGATGGATAAGCTGCTGGAGCTGTTTGATAAAGAACACGATTACTTGCAAATCAAGCTCGTGGATGAGGAAAATCAGCTTGTTTTGGAATCAGCAGGTACATTTAAAGGTGTTGACCCTCTGTTGCAGATCCTGCCTGTATCTAGCGATAATCAGCTGGCAGGCTTACCTGGGAATAGCTTCGTCAGTCCTCTCAGTACCGCCAGTTACATGCTTAACTGGCGGCTGATCGGGATTCCGGAGGGAAGTCGAATCGCGGAGGAGAGGAAAGGGGTTATCCACTTTTTTATATGGCTGACACTCATCTCTACGATTATTCCGACGATATTGATTTATATCATTATGCATTCCTTTAATTTCCGGGTACGAAAGCTCTCCAAACATATGCAATTGGTGAAAAACGAGAGGTTTGAACCCATCACGATGTATGAAGGGAAAGATGAGATCGGCAATCTTCTTCGCAGCTTTAATCTGATGACAGGGAAAATACGCAATTTAATCAATGACGTATACAAACTCGAAATTCAAAAAAAAGATTTGGAGCTCGAACGCGTGCAGGCAGAGCTGAAATATTTGCAAAGTCAGGTAGATCCTCATTTCCTGTTCAATACGTTAAACGCGATTCTCGTAGTCTGTAAGAAATATCGCTATGAGCATGTGACGGAAATCATACAAAACTTGTCCCAAATTCTGAGAAGGCTGCTAAGCTGGAAAGAGGACTTGGTAACCGTAGAAGAAGAGTTAAGCTTTACCGAAATGTACCTCCAGATCGAGAAATTCCGATTCCAAGATCGGTTTCACTATGAATTGTCCGTTGACGAATCTGTTCTCGCGTATCGGATCCCAAAGATGAGTATTCAATCGCTCGTAGAGAACTCTTGCAAACATGGTCTTCAATCGGTTAAAGGGAATCGCAGGATTCGAATATCTGTAGAGAGAGCAGGAATGAACTTGCTCATGAAGGTCGAAGATAACGGAATCGGTATGAACAGTGCGAAGCTGGATGAGATTGTTCAGAGTCTATTTAAGGGAGAAGACAACGGCAAGAACATCGGACTTCGCAACGTGTACCGCCGCTTAAATCTGTTTTACGCAGAACGTTCTCTCTTCCATATTGAAAGTATCCCCTTCGAAAAGACAAGCGTTACGATTCAAATCCCTTTGAGTCTCATCAAGAACCAGGAGGAGGCTATTGGACATGTATAAAGTTATTTTTGCTGATGACGAGCCTTTTGCCTTGGAAGGGATAAGGCTCATGATGGAGTGGGAAGAGCTTGGCTTTGAAATTGTGGGAATGTGCGAGAATGGCGAAGAAGCATTGGCCTGTATTGAAGCCTGCAAGCCCGATCTCGTGGTAACAGATATTCGGATGCCGGTGATTGACGGTTTAGAATTGATTGAAAGGGTGCAAAAAGCAGGCAGTGATCCGGTATTCATTATTTTAAGCGGGTACAACGATTTTGAATACGCTCGATCTGCCCTGAGGTACGGGGTTAAGCATTATTTGCTTAAACCAGCTTTAGATAGGGAATGGGATGCTATCATTCAACTTGTTATTCAGGAGCTGCAGCACCGAGAACAGCAAAAGGTACGAAATGACCTTGTTGCTAATCGTCTTGTACCGACTATGCTTGCTCAGATAATTCGGGGAGAAATTTCGGCAACGGACGAGAACGTAGGTGAGATACTGAATCCTTTGGTACTAGGAGATCAGGGATGGAGGTATATCCATTTCGAATGGTTGAGCGGCACAGAGCATGAACTGGATGCGAGGTACTTACAGTCGCAGAAAGTTTATCCCATTGATTTATTTGGGAATCAGGAGGGGCTTGTCATGCCGTCTGTCCCTGATATCAAGGAGTGGGCTCAACATGTATATGAAGATCTTCGTCAGCACGGTATCGAATGCTGTCTTTCGATAGGACCACGGGTGGACTCCCTCCGACATATTGCAGATTCGTATACAGGTGCTCTAGAGGCATCCGTGCATCATTTCTTTCATGTATCAGGGGGTCCACTCGATTACGAAACGATTCATCTCAGGCAAATTAGCTATGACCTCCATGCGGTTTCTATCGTAGACGACATTCACATTGCGATCGAGGCGCTTCAGGTGAAACGGATTGGCGAGCTGATTAAACAAATGTTTGTGATGCTGTCTGCTAACAAAACGGCTCGGGAAGTCGTCCATTTGTTGGTCATCCGCATTGTTCTGAAGAGCGCTGCCGTCATGCGGGAAATGGGCATCGATTCAGAGGCACTGCCTCGTGTTCGCGATTTTTTGAGAAGGGAGCATCGTTCCTTAAAAGAAGTGGAGGAATCCCTGCAGGTATATATGCAGCAGTATTTGAGCCAGTTGAAGCAGCATAAAGACAAATTCTCGGGCCATCCCCTTCGGGTTATTGAGCGTTATATCCAAGAACATTATCGGGAAACGCTAACGATTAAAGATATCGGAGAACGGTTCTTTATGAACCCGGTTTACTTAGGCCAAGCGTTCATGAAGAGGTGCGGCGTAGGCATGATTGAGTATATTCATGATCTGCGCATTCATGAGGCGAAGCGAATGCTGTGTGAATCGGATGAAACGATTCGCGTGATCGCGGAGCAGATCGGGTACGCTAACTATCATCATTTCCTCAAAGAGTTTGAAAAACGTGTGTCCGACAAGCCCGCCGCGTATAGACAATTAAGAAAAGCCTAAAAGAACAGGGAGTGAATCCTACAGTCTGTGCCGTTTCTACGAAGGACGTGTATTTCTTTTCTAAGAGATACACGTCTATTTGCGTAGATAAGACTTCCATGCCGCGTTGCGGCACCACTGATGAATGAAAATTTTTAATTTTCAGGGTAGCGCGCTCGTCCTAGATGGACGACGGGGTCGTTTATCCTTGGCATAATAGCAAAGTATAAGTTTCGAGGTAGATCATGAGGATACTCCCTTTCTAATTTACTTGGTAAATTTGGTAGTATGGAGAGAAGGAATACTAGCGAACAAAAATTGTGCGCAATGTCGTCGGATCTGTCACGACCGGACGCTAGCGCACAAAAATTGTGCGCAAGGTCGTCGGATCGGTCGCCACTGGACGCTAGCGCACAAAAATTGTGCGCAAGGTCGNAGCGCACAAAAATTGTGCGCAAGGTCGTCGGATCGGTCGCCACYGGACGCTAGCGCACAAAAATTGTGCGCAAGGTCGTCGGATCGGTCGCCACCGGACGCTAGCGCACAAAAATTGTGCGCAAGGTCGTCGGATCGGTCGCCACTGGACGCTAGCGCACAAAAATTGTGCGCAAGGTCGTCGGATCGGTCGCCACCGGATGCTAGCGTACAAAAATTGTGCGCAAGGTCGTCGGATCTGTCGCGACCGGACGCCAGCGCACAAAAATTGTGCGCAAGGTCGTCGGATCTGTTGCAACCGGACGCTAGCGCACAAAAATTGTTGCGCAAGGTGCTAATGCTGAGTGAAATTAAGGATAGTGACATGATGCTTCATAAGTGACTTCGGTTTTCTGTGTTTGGTTTTTCTATATTTTGATTTTTGTCTCTGGTTCTGATTTTTGAGAGAAATAGGGAAATTAGATTTACAAGTTGTATAACGTACAACAATTTCTTTGGCTTTTTCTTGAAAAGCTCAGGATGTTGTATGTTGTACAACAATTTAGCTTTAACTCACTCTAATGGACCACTTTGGATCAGAATTGTTGTATTTTTTGCAACAATCGCGTGAAAATAGCGGATTAGCTTGCCAAATGTTGTACAAAGTGCAACAACACACGGACAAGCAAAAGCAAGAGCAAAGCAAAAGCAAAAGCAAAAGCATATGCGTCTCGCGTGTTGTAGCTTACTTTGCATCAACATTTATAAAAACTCTCACCTGAAGACCGCGAAAGCCGTTTTTCTCATATGAGTGTTACTGGAAACATCGCATCCAATTTTTAATGCTTTTTAAGAATAGGGGGGAGAGACCTTTAATCTGTGAATGGTAAGTGTATTCAGATTCTATATCATATAACATAGATGGCCTGTTTAAACAGGATATGATGAGGAGGCTTGCCAATCCATGAATAACAAGGTACCGAATTTGCACGAGGCTTTTAACGGAATATTCAGAATCGGGGCCGCCGTTAGCACGAAGACCATCCGATCCGAGGGGGATTTCATCGCTCGGCATTATAACAGTATTACCGCGGAGAACCAGATGAAGTTCGAGGAGATCCATCCTGAGGAAGATCGGTATACGTTTGAAGCGGCGGATGAAATAATGGATTTTGCTTGGCAGAACAGGATAGCCGTCCGGGGGCATACGATGGTCTGGCATAATCAAACCTCTGATTGGGTGTTTGAAAGCCCTTCCGGCGGTCCAGCCAGCAGAGAACTGGTTCTCTTACGGATGCAGGAGCATATCCGTACGGTAGCTAGTCGTTACAAGGGGAAAGTTTATGCGTGGGACGTGGTCAATGAGGCGATCGAAGATAAGGCGGAACTGGTGATGCGAGGTACCAAATGGCTGGAGATTCTCGGTGAGGATTATATCCGCTATGCCTTCGAGGCAGCACATGAAGCCGATCCGAATGCGCTTCTGTTCTATAACGACTACAACGAGACGGAGCCGGTCAAGCGGGATAAGATTTATAATCTCGTCCGTTCCTTGAAGGAGAAGGGGGTTCCGATCCACGGAATCGGCATGCAGGGACATTGGAACATCCATGGTCCTTCCCTGGAAGAAATCCGGCAAGCAATCGAGCTTTACTCATCCCTCGATCTGGAGCTTCACATCACTGAGTTGGATCTTTCCATGTTCCACTTTGACGATAGACGGACCGATCTGACGGTGCCCACCGAGCAAATGGTGGAGCTGCAGCAGCAACGGTACGAGGAAATCTTCGGGCTTTTTAAGGAATATCAGGATGCCATTACGTCGGTAACGTTCTGGGGAGCGGCTGACAACTATACCTGGTTGGACAACTTCCCAGTTCGCGGCCGAAAGAATTGGCCGTTTCTGTTCGATTGGGAATTTCAGCCTAAACAAGCATTCTGGCGTGTAATCGGATAAGCAATTTTGGATCTGGAGCGTCATCGCCGCTCCGGGGGCCAAGGCCATGGCTATGAGCTTGTGACGGTCAGCCGGCTGTTGGAATTAGGCAAGTCAGAGCAGTAAGTCATCGACAAAGGGTCGTCCCGTAGGTCAATTTATGACCTTTTGGGACGATTTCTTTTTATTAGTAAGAGGACTAATGTTTAATACATTCTACGCCATAATTGAGGGGGGATTATTCTTTATTTTGAGTATGTGAAGCCAATTACCTAAGTTGTAAAATGAAATTGGAATAGATTGTAAGCGATTGCAAGAAAGAGGAGGATGCTTGTGAGAAAGAAAATGAATGTATGGATGGCAATCGTGCTGCTGTTTGGGATGATCGCCCCCCAGCTGCTAGCGCCTTTGGAGGCAGCAGCCAGCGGATCGGTGGTTTTGTCCCAAAGCTTTGAAGATGGCCAAACAGGCGGCTGGGAAAAGGTGCCTTGGAAAGGGGACGGAAGCGTTGCCATATCGTCAACAACATATTCCGAAGGATCCAAGTCCTTGGCGATGACGAACCGTGCTGCAAGTAGCAGCAGCCCGTTCTTGGATTTGACTTCGTTGACGAAACCCGGCCATAGGTACGATTTATCGCTGAAGCTTAAACTCGGAGCAGGAACCGACACCTTTCATATCGCTTCTAATGTCGCCGCCGTCTCGCTGACTAACCAATATCCTTGGCTGGTAGGGGATAAATCGGTTAGTTCCACAGAATGGACCACCTTTGAATGGAAGGGGTACCAGCTCCCGAGCGATACCACGGGGTTCAAAATATGGGTTGAGTCGAATAATTCCACCACGACGGAGGATCTCTATATCGATGAAGTATCGCTAACGGACGTCACGCCGATTGACCAAATCGGGATCCAATCCATCTTTGAGGACGGGCAAGGGAACTGGGTACGCAGAAACGGCCCAAGCAATATCGATATATCGACGGCTGACAATCACACCACAGGCGGCTCCAAAAGCTTACTGACCACGGTAACAAAGCAATATGACGGACCATTGCTTAACGTCCTTGGGGACATGTCTGCGGGCAACAAATACAATTTGTCCGCATGGGTAAAAATGGCTTCGGGGCAGTCTCCCACTGTATTGCGGCTCTCAGTACAAAGCGGTGACAGTTCTTATGCCAATGTTTCATCCAACGTGACGGTGACATCTGATCAATGGATACAGTTGACCGGCACGTTCACATTAACAAGCACTCCGACTGTTTTGAATGCATACGTGGAAGTGGCCGACCAGTATAGTGATGCAAGATCCTTCTATATGGACGATTTCGATTTGTCCAATGTGGGCCAAGTAGCCGGACCAAAGCCGATTCAAACGGATATTGATCATTTGAAGGACGTCTATGCGGACAACTTCAAGATCGGTGCTGCGGTGGCTGGCGACCAGCTTACTTCCGATGTCCACACACTTCTGGATTATCACTACAGTTCCATCGTCGCCGAGAACGCCACAAAGCCGGGCTCTCTGGAACCGACAGAAGGGCAATGGAACTGGACGGAAGCAGACAAGACTGCACAGTATGCCAAGGATCACAATATGAATTTCCGGTTGCATACTCTTGCTTGGCATTCGCAAGCTGCGGAATGGATGTTTAAGGACGCCCAAGGCCAGCCGCTTGCAGCAACACCTGAGAATAAACAGCTGGTGCTGGAGCGTCTCACGACTTATATCCAAGCCGTTGCGCGTCACTTCACTGACATGGAAGTACCGATCAATGCCATCGATGTTGTAAACGAAGTCATTGATCCGGGACAGGCGGACGGCATGCGGAAGAGCGAGTGGTATAATCTGACTGGCCTGGACTTCATCCGAACAGCTTTCACAGTTGCTCGGCAAGAGTTCCCGAACTCTAAGCTGTATATCAACGATTATAGTACGCAGGATCCGGTCAAACGCGATTTCTTGTTTAATTTGGTAACGAAGCTGAGAAAAGAGGGAATTCCGATTGACGGTGTAGGCCATCAAACGCACATCAGCATCGGCGGCCCCTCTATCGAACAAATTTCCGATTCCATCCGGAAATTCGGAGAAGCCGGATTCGACAATCAGATCACAGAGCTTGACGTTTCCGTATATACGGGTAGCTCAACAACCAGCTTTGACGAGAACATGCTTATTAAACAAGGGTACCGCTACAAACAATTGTTCCAAGAGCTGGTTCGACTGGACAACGAGGGCAAACATGCCGACCCGAACACTCCAGCATATAATCCTGACGGATGGATCAGCAATGTTACGCTATGGGGGATTGCAGACGATCATACCTGGCTGGACAACTTCAATAATATCATCCGTAAAGATGCCCCACTTCCGTTTGACGTGAAGCATCAAGCGAAATACGCGTATTGGGGAATGATCGAGGCAGTAAAGACGGTAACGCCTACTCATCTTCCCATCACTCCAGAAACAGCACTCACAGCTCAAGGCACACCTGTAAACGCTTTAGATTCGGTTTGGAATACGATTCCGACAATCAAGACCCAACAAGCAGGTACGCTGCAGGCTCAAGTGAAAACGTTGTGGGATGACCATAACCTATATGCCCGTGTAGCAGTCAAAGACAGTACCAAAACCGCAACGGATAAAATCGATCTCTTCGTAGATAACAATGGAATCCAGAAGTATACATTCGCACGAAATGATGCTCATATTACGGAAACCACCGACGGTTATGTAGTGCAAGCATCGATCCCATTGGCAGGCACCTTAGGCAAGCAAATGAAGTTTGACGTAAGAGTGACCGACATGGGAACTAATGATGGTACGGAGCATGGCAGCAACGGCGTCATCGTGTCCTGGAGCGATCCACGGAACGTCCAAGACAGCGATACAGCAGGTTACGGGGTCTTGACTTATATTGATGCTACCAAGGCGGGAAAAGCTGTTTACGGAACCCCCACCATCGACGGTGAACTGGACAGCACGTGGGCGAACGCACCGGTTTATTCCACCAACGTCATGGTAGAACAACATAACAACGCAGTCGCCAAAGCTCAAATCCGTACGATGTGGGATGAACATAACCTTTATGTTTATGCCGTCGTGCAAGATAGCAAATTGAACGATGCTAACGCGAACCCATGGGAGCAGGATTCGATTGAAATCTTCGTTGACCAAAACAACGGAAAAACGGATAGCTACCAAATCGACGACGGCCAATACCGAATCAACTTCAAGAACGTGAAGACCGTTGGAGGTCATGCAACCCAAGACAACTATACATCGGCCACTAATCTCATTGATGGAGGCTACGTTGTAGAAACGGCAATCGCGCTGGATACGATCACTCCTGCTGCAGGAACCATGATCGGATTCGACCTCCAAGTCAATAATGCTCAGGACAGCGGAAGCCGGGAAAGCGTATTTTCATGGAACGACCCGACAGGTCAATCCTATCAGAATACCTCGAGATTCGGCGTTCTGACGTTTGAGCCGAAGCTTGCACCGTCCCAGACCGGTTCTACCTCGAGCCCCACACCGGACGAATTCTTTAAAGTGGACGTCCAAAAGGGCGGCAAGGTCGAACAAAATGGGGTGACCATTGATTTACCGGCCGGAGCCATTGGCAAAGACGTTATCGTGGTCGTCAAAAAGCTGAGTGATCCTTCGAAGCTGAATAACGACCCGCATTTGAAGCTGGCTGGAGATGTGTACGAGATTACTAAGGACGTGGAAGGAGCGTTCCAGAAACCAGTCACGATTACCCTGCCGTTCAAGACTGGCTTGTTGGATGATGAACATGAGGTGGCATTGTACTGGTACAATGAAGAAACTGACAAGTGGGTCAAACTGGACGACATTAAGGTCGACCGGAAGAAAGGCACCGTTTCCGGCAGTGTGACGCACTTCACCAAGTTTGCGGTATTGGCGGCAGAAAAGTCAGCACATGTCGAGGTTCCGGCCTTGACCGATATTAAAGGACACTGGGCCGAAGCAGGGATCCAAGCCCTTGTGAAGGCCGGTGTGATCGACGGTTACCAAGACGGTTCATTCCGGCCTGAAGCAGCTGTAACAAGAGCCGAGTTCGTATCCATGATCGTCAGAGCTTTCCACCTGACGGCAACAGGCGGAGCTGGGTTCTCTGATACCGGCAGCCACTGGGCGAAGGATGCAATTGCAATAGCATCCGCCCTAGGGATTGTAGTCGGCTATGAGGACGGAACCTTCGGCCCGTATGACAACATCACCCGGGAACAAATGGCCGCAATCCTGGCTCGTGCCGCACATTTGGCATCTGCTACCAGCGGTTTGGAGTATAAGGACAGCGGCGACGTCTCCGCCTGGGCCCAAGGACTGCTTGCGGCTTTGACAACCAAGGGTGTGCTGAACGGCTACGAAGACGGTACACTGAAGCCGAAGGCTTTCAGCACCCGCGCAGAAGCGGCGGTTATCATCATTAGGATTTTGGATGCTCAACAGGTGCAATAACGCCAGCAAGGAATAGAAGGAAGGCTGTCCGCACGTGGATTTCATGTGCGGCAGCTTTGTTTTGGGGTGGAAAAAATATACATCCGAAGGGACAATAATGAACCATGAAAAGCATGAATGTGACGGCAGTGCCTTCCAAATATCTTATGTCAGTTAATGAAGAGCTTCAAGGAACGGTTCAGGAGGTTTCCTATAAGGTAGGCAACTATATTCATTTGTCTCGACAGCTTGTAACGGATCGGAGCATCGATATCAGTGAAGCAGGAAGAGAAACCGTTGCGGGAGATGCCATATTGAAGAAATGCAACGTCTACTTGCCTGCGGGTTATGACCCAAACGACACTACTGTTAGATATAATGTATTGTATTTGCTTCATGGAGTAGGTGGGGATCAATATGAATGGTTAAGTAGTAACGGTAAGGTTGACGGACGATTTATCATTTGCAATATACTTGACAATCTTATTATAAACGGCGATATCGATCCGCTGATCGTCGTATTTCCCAACGGAAGAAGCGCGTACGACTGGACGGATAGCTCCTTCAATTCCGAAGGAACCAATATGCTGGGATTCTATTACTTCGATTATGAGTTGAGATATGATCTGATTCCATTTATAGAATCAAACTACAAGACCTACGCAGATATAACAGTCACTTCACATGAGGGAATCATATATAACCGCACGCGCAGAGCGATCGCCGGGCTTTCGATGGGGGGAATGCAAGTCTTGAATCTGATCCTCGGCGGTTACCGACATGATTCGACGCGAATCACCGGCACAGAGAGTCCCTGGAACAACGGGTTGGATAAGACTGTGCTCGCGCCAGGCATGATAGATTTGTTCGCTTATGTCGGAGCTTTTTCAAACGCTCCTACGTCGAGTGATGGCATAACTCTTGGAGTCAGTCTCACATCATGCGTCCATAATCTTCATTTGCTATATACCACCTGTGGCGATTCAGACGGAGTAGCAAATGGCAGCTATGCCAAATCGGTTGAGGGGCTCACGGACACTGCGGGTGATTTTGTAGGTGATTATTACCAGGTCCTTCTAGAGAATGGTGTTCATGATTTCAATGTTTGGAACAACGGTGCATATAATTTTATCCGGTTATCATTTGGGAAATGTGAAGAGCATGAAAAGCCATATGTTGTCAGGTTGACGCTCCATTCTTTTTAACTGAACATATACAGGGGGGCTAGATCTGGGGCTGGGCCGTTCCCCTAAGCAGAACTTGTAGGCAAGCGTGGAATCCTTCAAGGGCGGATGACGTCCATCGTCTCGAGGGACGACTGCAGCTCGGCGCTTCATTTGCAAGGAATAGAAGGAAGGTTGCCGCATGTGGATTCCATGTGCGGCAGTTTTTTGTGGGGCTTCCGGAATGGGAGTGGGTTAACCATGTGGCGCAAAATTAAGCCATCTTTATACTCAAAGGAACCAGATGCTGTTCCGGGTCTCTGCGGGCCAAAATGCAACATCGATTTTTTTGTGTTAGGATAAAAATATCTAATTTTGACATGAAATTTCGATGAATCTACTGGGTGGGATGCTTTCGAAAGTTTTTTTATAATTATATAGCCCCATAGCAGAAGCATAAAATCATATATTTCACATAATTGAAAACGCTATCAAAAAAAGGGGGGGCAAGGTGCTTATGAAGTGGATAGACAAAACGAACAACATTCACATGAAAAAGAAGTTGATCATTTCATTCATCCTTGTCGTCTTTATTCCGGTCGGGATCGTGGGCGCTTTGCTGACTCAATCGCTTCGCCAGACGGCACTTAACGATGCGGTCCAGCAAACGTCGAACGACGTGGAGAAGGTGAAGACACGCATCGGCGAGATATTGAAACTGTCGATCGAGATTTCTAATAAGTTGGCGACGGACCCGCGATTGGAAGTTCTCGTCAATAAGCGTTACGAATCGAACTATTCGGTTGTAGAGGCCTATAGAGAATATCGGGAGTTCGAGCAATACGTGCGGCTGTATAAAGAAATCACCAACATCCGGTTGTACGTGGATAATCCGACGCTGCTGAATAACTGGTACTATTTACAGCCAGAGCCGTCGATTGCGAATTCGGAATGGTACAAGGCGACGATAAAGAACTCGGATAAAATCGGATGGTATTATATCAGAGACGAAACGAAAGGCGATAGTGCTTACCTGAGCCTCGTGCGTCGCGTCTATTTTCCGAATTACAGAACGACCTGCGTGCTCGTCATCGATATCAGCCCAACGCAGCTGAACGGAATTCTGAGGCAAGAGCAGTTCGATACGATGGTCATCGATGGGAACGGATATATCGATGCTGCCAAAAACACGGACCTCGTGGGCAAGCATATTCGCGACTTTCACATCACCCAGGAAATGCTGGATAAACCGAGTGGCACGTACCAAATCGATTACAACGGGGAAACGTCGAAGCTGATTATAGAGTCCCTCATTCCGGACGTGAGTAGTAATGGCTTGAAAATCATATCCGTGTTTTCGGTGCAAAGCATCGTTAAGGGAGCGAACCGGATCAGCATGTTCGGACTATTCATTATCATCATGAGCTTGTTAATCGCCTTGGTGTTCATCTATATTTTTTCCTCCCTGTTGTCGAAGCGTATCTTTCGCTTGAGCAAGCAAATCAATAAGGTGGCTTTAGGCGATTTGCATGCCAGCTCAGTGATTGATGGTGACGACGAAATCGGGCAGCTGTCACGGCAATTCAATTATATGGTCGGCAATATCCGCGAGTTGATGGAGGAAGTGACCGAATCGAACCGGCAAAAAGCGCAGCTGGAGCTCAAGCAGAAAGAAATCAAACTGAAAATGATGGCCAGCCAGATCAATCCCCATTTCTTGTTCAACGCCCTTGAGTCGCTACGGATGAAGATTCATTTGCGGGGGAGTGCGGATATTGCCGACATCGTCAGGGTGCTTGGGAAACTGATGCGCAAGAGCCTCGAGATCGGAGGCGGTACGATTACACTTGGTGAAGAGCTGGATATGGTCCGATGTTACTTGGCCATACAACGATTCCGTTACGATGACCGCCTTGTCTACGAGCTTGAGCTCGACCCGGCATCAAGCGAAATCCAGATTCTGCCGCTCGTCGTGCAGCCCCTGGTGGAGAACGCCGTGATTCACGGGATCGAGAATAAAGAAGAGGCGGGCTTCGTACGGATTCGTACGGAGCTTAAGGATGACGCCTTGTATGTGACTGTTGCCGACGATGGCGCCGGAATTCCGGAAGCAAGGTTGAATGCGCTAATCTACTCGCTGGACGACCCCGAAGATGGAAAGAATCATCGCATTGGCCTGCGCAACGTGCATCAGCGGCTTATCCTTACTTATGGAGAGCAATACGGACTCCGCATCGTCAGCCGGGAAAATGAAGGGACGGAAATTCATTTCATGATACCGATTGGAGGAGATTCACATGTATAAAGTTATTCTCGTAGACGATGAAAAAGCGATACGCCAAGGCTTGAAGGCGATTATCGACTGGCAGCGGCACGGCTTCGAGGTGATCGGGGAGGCGGGCAACGGCCGGGAAGCGATGCTCCGGCACCAGGAGCTGAAGCCCGACCTTATGGTCATGGATGTCCGTATGCCTGGGGTGGACGGGCTGCAGGTTATCGAAGAAATTCGCAAGGTAGATAAGGAATGCCAATTTATCATTTTAAGCGGCCATGCCGATTTCTCGTACGCCAAGCGCGCGATTTCATGGGGAGTGAACGCCTATTTGCTCAAGCCAGTAGATACGGATGAATTACAAAATGAGCTTGACAGGATCGGCGGAGTGCTGAAAGAGGCTTCCGGATCGCTGCAAATAAAGGAACAGACGTCGGCGCAGCAGCTCGAGGATCAGATCGTATCGCTGCTAATGTATGATGAGGAGGGTCACCGTACGGCGATGGAACAGCCGAAGGAGCCGGAGCTCGATTGGTGTTCGTATCGGGTAATGCTCTTGAAGCTGCATCCGCCGCTTGGCAGTCATGTCAACGATCGGACGGAAGTCAGGAGAAAGCTGGCAGAGCGTTTTGAGTCGTCGGGTACAGGCATTGTATTCGCCGCAGAGCCCTTTGTAGGCGTTCTGCTGAATGAGAGGGTGCCGAATAAGCTACAGGCCAATTCGATGTATCTGGATTTGGAGGAATCGCTTCTGGGACTGAACGGCGGCTTCTCCGCAGCGGCGGGAGACCCGGTGCATCAGCTCGGCGACATCGGTCTATCCTATTCGCAGGCTGTCCGGCTGCTGAAGGAAGAGTTCCTGTTCCGCGGAGAACGGAGGGTCATCCTTAAGCGTCCGCCGCTAAACCTTGCCGCTAACGGCGCAAGAGCCGACGAGCCGACTGGACCCGATTTAAACGCTTTGGCGGATAAGCTATTTTATGCGCTCGATATCGGCAGTAAGGACTCCGTTCGGCGCATTCTGGATGAAGGGGGGCAGTCGATCGCCGCGTACGACGGCGCGGAGCAAGCGATGAAAACAGCCTTCTCGCAATGGATATCGCTCGCACTGACCAAGCTGTCGAAGACAAGTGATACCGCTTTCACCGCCACACAAGATGCCCTTTCGGTAGTCGCAGAAATTTATGAGCAGCCTGATCTTCGGTCGTTGCGTCAGATGCTTGAGGACAGGTTGCTCGGACTGACGGAGCGTATAAGCACGTTCAGCAGCGAGTCTGCCATCAAGCAAATTCTTGATTTCGTGGAGCGTCATTACGCTGAGAACTTAAAGCTTGAGACACTCGCCGGGTTATTCAATTACAATAGCGGGTACTTGGGGAAGATGTTCAAAAGCTTCACGGGCGACACCTTTCACAACTATTTGGACAAAGTCCGAATCCGGAACGCCAAACATTTGCTGGCCGGCGGGCTCAAGGTGCACCAGGTAGCGACGCGTGTCGGGTACGCCAGCGCCGATTATTTCCATTTGAAATTCAAAAAGTATATAGGCGAATCGCCGTCCCGATATAAGATGAAACTGACCAAAACCACTTCGGGGTGAAACCGTGCAGCCATGTTCTGCATGTTGATTTTTGATAGGATACAGCGTCCCCATCTTCGTTCAAAGGCGCTCCCTTCGCACGAATAGCCATAAATGTTCCGGGAGGAGGGCCATTTGCCTCCTTCTTTTTTGAATCCTTTGAAAACGCTTATTTTAATATGATTTATAGTTGAATTTCGTGGGTTTTGGCGTCAGGCCGGGTGCGTTAAAATAAGATCAAGAGAGAGAGAGAGAGAGAGAGAGAGAGAGAGAGAGAAGGAGGAGGAGCCGGGCTGCAACCGCTATCAACAAAAACTGTCATTAATCTTCCGGCGGTAAAACGAAAGAAAAGCTTCATTCACACCATGCTGGATCAGAAATACTTGTATTTCATGTCATTGCCTTTCATCATCTGGTTGCTTATATTCAACTACGTTCCATTATGGGGCTGGTTGATGGCATTCCAGAACTATAAGCCTGGCAAGAATATTTTGCAACAGAAGTGGGTGGGATTGAGCAACTTCCACGAATTGTTCGCGGACGAACGGTTCTATCTGGTTTTGCGGAATACGCTTGCAATGAGCATTATGGGGCTTATTGTCGGGTTTACCGTTCCCATTATCTTTGCACTGCTGATCAACGAATTGCGGGGACAGTTGTTCAAGCGGACCATTCAGACGGTTTCGTATTTGCCCCACTTTGTTTCATGGGTGGTTGTCGCCGGCTTGGTCAGCAAGATGCTCTCCACCGACGGAGGTGCGGTGAACCAACTGCTGATGATGCTTCACATTACGGACTATCCGATCCAGTTCATGGCGAAGCCCACCTGGTTCTGGGGAATCGTCACATCGGCAGATATGTGGAAGGAAACCGGCTGGAATTCCATCATCTATCTTGCGGCCATGGCCGGGATTAGCCCGGAGTTGTACGAAGCGGCGACTGTGGACGGCGCGGGAAGGTTCCGCCGGATGTGGTACATTACGCTGCCGGGAATCCGCCCCACCTTCATGGTACTGCTGATTCTGTCCATCGGCAACCTGATCAGCATCGGCTTCGAGAAGCAGTTCTTGCTAGGGAATCCGCTAGTCAATGATTACTCCGAGGTGCTTGATATTTACGCTTTGAAATACGGTATCCAGATGTCCCGTTATTCCTACGGCACCGCAATCGGGATGTTCAATTCCGTTGTCAGTATTTTCCTGGTGTTTACGGCCAATGCCATCTATAAAAAAATCACCAAAGAAACGATCATTTAGGAGGAATCACAGTGCAAGGGCTTGTGCAGAAAAAAACAGCCGACCGCTTATTCGACATCTCCCTGTATGTCATCCTGATCATGATCGGGATTGCAACCTTATATCCGTTCATCAACGTGTTGGCCATTTCCTTCAACGACTCCGCGGATACCGTCAAAGGCGGCATCCACGTATGGCCGCGAGTGTTAACTACCCGGAATTACGAGACGATTTTTCAATATGAGGGCCTGCTGACCGGATTTCGCAACTCGACCATCCGAACGGTCTTGGGTACAGTGGTCGGCGTCTTGTCCGCCTCCATGGTCGCTTACGTACTGAGCAAGACGGAGTTTCAGGCGAGGCGGTTGTTCACCGCCATCTTCGTGATGACCCTGTACATCTCCGGCGGCTTGATTCCCGGCTATATGCTGATTCGCGACTTGCACTTGCTAGGCACATTCTGGGTTTATATTATCCCTGGCATCTTGAGCGTATGGAACGTTCTCATCGTTCGCTCCTACATTAACGGTCTGCCTTATGCCTTGCTGGAATCCGCGAAGATGGACGGCGCGAACGACTGGACAATCTTCTGGAGAGTCATTCTTCCCTTGTGCCAGCCAGTGCTGGCTACCATCGCGCTGTTCATCGCTGTCAACCATTGGAACTCTTGGTTCGACACTTATCTGTACAACGGTCAAAAGCCGGAGTATACGACCTTGCAATACGAGCTCCGCAAGGTTCTGCTCACGACGGACAACGGCCGCAATATCTACGACCCGAACAAGCAGCAGTCCTTGGCGGCGGTTTCGCCGGAATCGATCCAGATGGCCATCACCATGGTCGTCACCGCTCCGATCCTTTTGGTATATCCGTTCCTGCAAAAGTACTTCGTGAAAGGCATAACGTTGGGAGCGGTCAAGAGTTAATTGACATCGGTAGGCTCAGGGGAACCTGTTCAATACAATCATTACCTCACTCATCATCTAAAAAAAGGGAGGCAGTATTTCATGAAAGTCAACTCAACGAAAGTGGCAAGCGTTCTGATGGTCGTCGCCTTGTTGGCGGCCACCGGCTGCAGCAAGCCGAATTCCGATGGCGCAAGCAGTCCTGCGGCGTCGTCAAAGCCATCGGTATCCGAATCGTCCAAAGAAGCTCTTACCCCCAAGACGATCCGTTTCGCTGCTGGCGACAACAATCCGCTCTGGGACGACATGCAGAGCGAAGTCGGCAAACTCATTACGCAAAAAACCGGCATCTCCATCAAGGCGCAATTCCCGGTAGGCGGCAATGATGATTTGTTTTCCCTGATGGTGGCAAGCAACGACTATCCGGATATGGTTGCTGCCAAGGGCAGTGCGGGCAAGCTGAAGGACGCCGGCGCTTTGATCGATCTGGCGCCGCTCATTGACCAGTATGCGCCGAACCTTAAGAAGCTGTATGGCGATTACATGAAGCGTCTGCGCTGGAGCAATGAAGACCATGGCATTTATGTCCTGCCGACAGCTGGGGTAAACAACCAGTACTTCAAGGCAGGCGCCGGCTTCGAGCTGCAGCATGCCGTGGTGAAGGAGCTTGGCTACCCGCCAATCAAGACGGTGAAGGATTTCGAGAACGCTCTCAAAGCCTACAAAGACAAGCACCCGACTACAGCTGACGGCAAGCCGATCATCCCCTTGTCCCTGAACGCAGGGGAATGGCAAATTTTGATTACCACCACCAACCCCGCCGTTGCCACGACAGGCGCGCCGGATGAAGGCGAATTTTACATTGATCCGAAAACCTATGAGGCGAAGTTCCACTACTTGCGTCCTGAGGAGAAGGAATACTTCCGATGGCTGAACCATATGAACGACATCGGCTTGCTTGACCCGGAGAGCTTCGTGCAGAAGTATGACCAGTACAAGGCGAAGGTTGCCAGCGGCCGCGTTCTGGGACTCATCGATGCGGATTGGGACTACGCCAATGAAGAAGCATTGCTGAAGAAAGACGGCAAGTTCGATCAAACCTACGCCCACTTCCCGGTTACCTTGAATGAAACCTACAAGAGATCTGATTTCCAGGATACCGGATACTTGGCTGGTACCGGCATCTCGATTACGAAGAGCGCCAAAGACCCGGTTCGCATCATCAAGTTCTTGGATTTTCTGGCGTCTGATGAAGGGCAAGTGTTGGTCAACTGGGGGATTGAAGGCAAGCATTACAAGGTGGAGAACGGCAAGCACGTCATCCTGGACGACATTTTGAAGATGAAGATCAATGATAACAAAAAATTTAAGCAAACTACCGGTATTGAAATGTACCGAATGGGACCGAGCTACGGTGACGGCGTGAAGGACCCAACGGGCAACTATTACACCACTGTCTTCCCTGAACAAATCGAGAAGGAATACACCCAAGCGGACAAAGAGACATTGGCTGCTTACAAAATCAAGAACTTCAAGGATCTGTGGCCGTCCGAGAAGGAATTCCCGGTTAGACCGTGGGGCGCGGCGTGGAACATCAACATGGAAAGCGGCTCCGAAGTGAACGTCCTCTTCCAGAAGTGCGAAGACATTATGAAGAAACGCATCCCGGAAGCGATTTTGGTGAAGCCGGACCAATTCGACGCCGTATGGGACAACTTCATGAAGGATCTGGAAAAAGCCGGCGTTAACAAGCTGAATCAGGAATTCACCAGGCTGGTGAAAGAGCGTGTGAAGCTTTGGAATGAGTAAAAGCTGACAAAGTCAAGCTGAAAGCCGACAGCGGCATTAAGTAACGTCGGCTTGTTGAACCGATCCGATTGAGAGGGGGCCGCCATGGAGTCGGTCCCTTATCTCATGCCGGCGCTATTACGGAACCGTTCCCCCGGCGTTGACCCGTGGTCGGCGAACGATCCGAATGGCGTATACCGTTGTGAAGCGTTATTTTACAGGACAGCATCCAAAATATTGAATTTCCACATGATTTTTAGATGATTTTATGAAGTATTATTACAAACGCCATATCGTTAAAATAAAAATGTCACCGCTTACATAAAGCGTTCAATGAGGAGTTGCATGAAAAACACAACATCGAAGCGCAGTCACAAGTGTCTCGGGGAATTGATTTCCTCGAAAGACAGCAGTGCCAATTATTCCAAGCAGAGGAGGATATTCAGGGATGCATCAGTAAATATGCGGCAAGCAAAACATCTACAGAATCAATCCAAATACATGAAACCAAAGGAGAATTTCTATGCGCACAAAAAGATCATATCTGTCGGTCGCAATGATCGTTGCCCTGTTGCTGGCGTTGTTTTCACCCGTCAGTTCGGCCGCTGCTTCCCCGAAAGAAACCCAAATTCAGTCTTATGTCAGCGCAATGCAGCCCGGATGGAACCTGGGTAATACATTTGATTCATTTGATACAACTGATCCGACAAAAAATGATGAGACGGCTTGGGGCAACCCTCGCGTAACCAAAGAATTCATTAAGGAAATTAGGAAGCAGGGCTTCAAAAGCATCCGTATTCCGATTACATGGAGCGGGCGGATGGAAGGCGCACCGGATTATACGATCAATCCGGCCTGGATGGACCGGGTTCAGCAAGTCGTCGACTGGTCGCTGGAAGAGGGACTGTATGTCATGATCAACATTCATCACGACAACTGGATGTGGGCCAGCAAGATGCCGACGAATCACGACGAAGCATTGGCCAAATATAATGCGATATGGACGCAAGTCGCCGACCGCTTCAAGAATCATTCCGACAAACTGATGTTCGAGAGCGTCAACGAACCGTTTTTTGAGAACGTTGATGTGACGACGCAACACGCGTTTCTTGATGAGCTCAACAAATCCTTCGTTCATATTGTAAGAGCGTCGGGAGGCAATAATGACGTTCGTCCGCTCGTGCTGCCGACGTTAAATACGAATCACTCGCAAGAGCACGTGGATTCGCTTTCAAGCACGATTGCCGATCTGAACGATCCGAATTTGATCGTGACGGTTCACTTTTACGGCTTCTGGCCGTTCAGCGTAAACATTGCGGGCTACCCGAGGCTTGAGGCTGACACGATTAAAGATATCGATACAATGATTAACAATGTAACGACTTCGTTCGTATCGAAAGGAATTCCTGTTGTCATTGGCGAATTCGGACTGCTCGGCTGGGATGCTGTACCTTGGAAAACGCCGATCAGTGAAGGTGTGCCCGAGCATGGCGAGATGTTGAAGTTTATCGAGTATTTCACCTCTAAATCCATAGAGAACAAACTTGCCCTTATGCTGTGGGACAACGGCGGGCGGTTTGACCGCAGAACGCTTCAGTGGGACGATCCGGAGCTTTACAATCAGATTATGGCCAGCTTGAAAGGCCGCTCTTCTACTGGCGAATCCGATCTGATCTTTGTCAGGAAAGGTACGCCGGCCCAAGACGCCGTAGTCCATGTGAACTTGAACGGCAATATTTTGACCGGTATCTTGGCCGGAGACAATAAGTTGAAAATAGGCAAAGATTATGAGTTGAACGGCGAAGAGCTGACCCTCAAAGCAAGTTTTATCGCCAAGCTGACTGAATCGGCCTCACTTGGCGAGGTAGCCGTATTGAAAGCCCAATTTAACAAGGGCGCAGATTGGACGTTCCATGTCTTGTACAATGACACGCCGGTGCTGCAAAACGTGGAAGGCACAACCAACAGCTTTGCGATTCCGACTGCCTTCAACGGCGACCGTCTTGCCACGATGGAGGCTGTGTACGCTGCAGGGGGCAACGCAGGTCCGAATAACTGGACTTCGTACAAAGAGTTCGCCCGGACATTCAAACCTTCTTATGCTACAAATGAAATCGCACTTACAGAAAGCTTCTTCAAAGAAGTGAACGATGGTACGGTGATTCTGAAGTTCCACTTCTGGAGCGGCGCCATCATCGAGTACACGATTACGAAGAACGGCACGAGCATTACGGGCACAGCATCGTAGAAGCCGGAATGGATTGGGGAAAAAGGGAGTCCTGCCCAACGCCCGTGCGCTGCGGCGGAGCTTCCTTGCTGCCGAAATAAGGATTTGTGCGGAAATCGGGAACAACGGTTTACAATGAAACATTGCTTAGCTTAGCAATCAGTGGAGGACAGCTTATGATGAAAATGGGTGTAGATTATTATCCGGAGCATTGGGAGCGCGCCATGTGGGATCAGGATGCGGATCTGATGCGGCAGACGGGAGTCCGTCTGGTTCGGTTAGCTGAATTTGCTTGGTCACGTATGGAGCCGGAGGAAGGGCGGTTCGATTTCGCATGGCTGGACGACGCGATAGACGTTTTCCATCAACGCGGCATCGAAGTCGTGATTGGAACTCCGACAAACACGCCGCCGAATTGGCTGGTGGAGCGGTATCCTGACGTGCTTCCCGTTGATGCCTTGCTGCATCCCCGATATCCCGGGATACGTGGACACCGTTGCTATAACAGTCCCTCCATGCGCCTTTATTCGGAGAAAATCGTGGACAAGCTTGCCTCGCACTATGCGAAGCATCCGGCTGTAACCGGCTGGCAGATCGATAACGAATTTGCTCTGAACGAGTGCCATTGCGACAATTGCAGCGAACAGTTCCAGAAGTGGCTATCGGACAAGTATGGTACTTTGGAGGATCTTAACCGCGCTTGGGGCACCGTCGTCTGGAGCGGGGAGTACAGCAGCTGGTCGCAAATCAAGCCCCCGCTGGGCGGTACCTCCTTCAAAAACCCGTCTTATCTACTGGACTGGAAAAGGTTCGAAACGGATTCCGTCGTTGAATTCCAGCAGTTGCAAGTGAATCTTTTGCGGAAGCGGTGTCCAGGTCATTTCGTAACCCATAATATTTGGAGCTACCCGATGTCCCTCGACTATTACAAACTCTGCGACTCGCTGGACTTTGCCTCCCTTGACTATTATCCGAACACAAGTCCGGAAAAGTCGGATACGAACGGATACGGCGGGGCGTTGACGCTGGACTTAACCCGGGGGATTAAGAGGGGCAACTTCTGGATCATGGAAACGATCAGCGGCCCGCCCGGCTGTTGGTTCCCGATGTGGCGAACGCCGCAGCCGGGGTTTATTCGGGCGTTCGCCTGGCAGTGCATATCGCGCGGTGCCGATGCACTCGTGCATTTCCGGTGGAGGAGCGCTACCGTAGGCGCCGAGCAATTCTGGCATGGCTTGATCGATCACAGTAACGTTCCGGGCCGCCGGTTCGAGGAGTATAGCAAGCTGTGCGGGGAAGTGAACCGCCTCTCTCCACTGCTGACCGGATCGGAGGTGCATGGCGAAGCGGCTATTCTCCATTCGCACGATCAATACAATGCGCTTCAGATTCAGCCACAGGCGGAGGGAATGGATTATTTCGACAATCTGAAGCTGTATCACCGCGCACTGACGAAGCTGGGCGTTCAGACCGATGTGGTGAATACGACAGCCGATTTAAGCGGATATCGGCTAATCGTCGCCCCCTCTCTCTATTTGCTGGATGAGCGCGTGGCAGGCCATTTGGAGGAATGTGTCCGAAATGGGGCTACCTTGATTGTAACGAATCGCACCGGCGTTAAAAACATGAACAACGTTTGCCGGATGGAGCAGCTGCCCGGGCCTCTGGCCGAAGCGGCCGGAGTGTACGTGTCGGAATACGACCCGATCGGCAAAGACGTCCACACCATTCGGGCGAAGAATGGAAAGACTTACACATGCATGCAATGGTGCGATATTTTGGAGCTTTCCGGCGCGGAACCGATCGCTTGGTACGAAGACGACTTCTTCGCCGGCAAACCGGCCGCTGCAGTTCATTCTCTTGGAAGCGGCAAGGTCTATTATTTGGGGACGATTGCCGAGGAGAGCTTTTATATAGACCTTTTCCGGGAGGTCGCTTCGGATGCGGGCACAGGACTGTACCCCGATCTGCCGGAGGGCGTTCAGATCTCGGTTCGCAAGAAGAAAGAGAAGCGATACTTGTTCATTTTGAATCTTTCTCGGAAGCGGCAAACTGTAACACTCGGTCAAGCTTATCCAAGTCTTCTCAGCAAGAGACAGATCGGACCGGAGCTTGACATGGAGCCATACGCCGTAGAGATTGTAGAGCTTGCCGAAACTGGCTGCTAGGTTAGGGAAATAGAACCTTATCCGAGAATGAAAGGAAAATCAATCATGAATCCAACACGACAAACGATTCTGTTTCAAGGCGATTCCATAACCGATGGCAACCGGGACCGCAACGAGGATCCCAATCACATTTTGGGACACGGCTATGCTTTTATCATTGCCAGCAAGCTCGGCTTCGAATTGGCCCACAACCAACCGCATTTCATCAACAGGGGTGTCAGCGGAAACCGGGTTTCGGATTTATACGCCCGCTGGGACGATGACGCGATCAGCTTAAAGCCGGATCTGATCAGCATCCTGATCGGCGTTAACGACGTTTGGCGGATTATGTCGGGTTGTTCGGGCGGCGACCGTTTCGAAAGAGCGTACCGGCATTTGCTGGCGGAAACGAAGGAGATGCTTCCTTCCGCAGGCTTAGTTTTGTGCGAGCCATTTATATTGAAAGTCGGGTGTACGGAGGAAAAATGGGAGGAGTGGCGAAAACGGATCGATGACTACGGTCGTATCGTTCGCCAGTTGGCCGAGGAATACGATGCGATATTCGTTCCATTACAAGAGGCGTTCGACAAGACCTCGTCCGGCATGGATGCCGCTTATTGGATATGGGACGGCGTTCACCCGACGGCGGTCGGACATGAACTCATTGCCCGCGAATGGCTATCCATCGTTCAGAACAGCCCGTTTGCCATTCGCTGAAAGTGAACCTTAATGGAAAAGGAGGTGATGAACAAGGTTGTTACCGGTTGGAAGTTCTTTGGTTGAACTGGTTTAAAAAGAACCAAAAATAAGAAGACGGAGGTGTTATTTATGTCGTCAAAAGTAAAGTCTTTCAGGATCTTTTTGTTAGCCATGGTATTGGTGTTTACAACTGTCATTTCCGGTCGGATTCCGTCAGCATCTGCAGAAACAGCCGATTTCACGCAATTGAATGCTTCGCAAATTGTTTTTGAAATGGGGGCGGGCTGGAATCTGGGAAACCAGCTTGAACTCAGTTCCAACGGTACACCCAGCGAAAGCACTCCTAATGTCACGCAGGCGTTCGTTCAAAGGGTAAAAGCAGCAGGATTTAAAACAATCCGTATTCCTGTTTCGTATTTGAATAAGATAGGGAGTGCACCGAATTATACGATTGATTCTGCATGGCTGAACAGAGTGAAAACAGTCGTGGACTATGCCTACAACGAAGGCTTGTATGTCATTATTAACATTCATGGAGACGGGTACAATTCAGTCCCCGGTTCTTGGCTGCTAGTCAATTCAAACGATCAAACAACGATCAGGGCCAAATATCAAAAAGTCTGGCAGCAGATTGCTAGTACGTTTGTCAATTATGATGAGCATTTGATCTTTGAATCCATGAACGAAGAATTTGATGGGACGTGGGAAACGCCTAACACCACATACTATTCAAATCTTAATGCTTATAATCAAATCTTTGTAGATACCGTAAGACAAACCGGAGGAAACAATAGCGCAAGATGGCTTCTGATTCCCGGCTGGAATACCAGCATTGATTATATAGTAGGCAATTATGGCTTTGTGCTTCCTACAGACAATTATAGATCAACTGCGATTCCAAGTTCTGAAAAAAGAATCATGATATCCGTTCATTATTACTCGCCTTGGGACTTCTGCGGTGAGGAATCCGGCACCATCACCCAATATGGAGCAACAGCGACCAACCCTTCTAAAAAATCAACTTGGGGACAGGAAGATTATTTGGATTCGCAACTGAAGTCTACGTATGATAAATTCGTAACCCAAGGATATCCTGTGGTCGTCGGTGAATTCGGTTCCATAGATAAAACGGCCTATGATTCAACGAATAACACGTATCGTGCGGCATTTGCAAAAGCGGTAAGCGCAACAGCCAGGAAATACGGTTCGGTACCGATTATTTGGGATAATGGTTGGAATGGAAATTATGGTTTTGGATTGTTTAACAGATCTACCTATACGGTCACACAGCAAGGAATTATTGATGCGATCATGAGTGTCATGAACACTTCTAAAATGAAGAACGTGACCACAGGTTTGTATATTGACGGCATGGGCCGTACCGCAGATGGTTCAAATGCAGGCCAATGGAGTACCGGCGCCAGCAGCAACCAGCAATGGGTGATGGAATTCTACGGAAGCTATTACAAAATAAAAAATGTTGCAACAGGTTTGTATCTTGACGGTATGTACCGTACCGCTAACGGCTCCATTTGCGGGCAGTGGAGCAGCAGCGACAGCTACAACCAGCGATGGAATTTGGAAGCATACGGAGGCAATTACAGGATCAAGAATGCTTCAACCGGTCTTTATTTGGATGGCGGCGGTAATACGGCTAACGGCTCCGACTTGAAGCAGTGGAGCAGCGATCCCAGTACCAACTTGCAGTGGCAGTTTGTAAATCCCTGAAGAACGGAAGGAATGGAAGAGCAGCGACTGTGAAGTCCTGCTCTTTATCTCTTTAAAGGGTGGGGACAATGCAAAGCCGGAAAGAACGACAATCGGAGTGCGCTGACGAAGAGCTGGCGGGAGAATATGGGAAATCGACGCCGAACATCGGGAGAGAATGATGCAGATGTGACCTTAGCTGTAATATCTAATTATTCTATGAAAAGTACATCAATTTCACAGGTATCTCAGAACTTCATTTTTTTATATAAATAATGATGAATACGCTTTTACATCAGACCCACAAACAAGGAGAAGAATCCAAATGCCGTATACGAATCCGGTCATTCCCGGCTTTTATCCCGATCCGAGCATCTGCCGGAACGGGGATGATTATTACCTGGTGACAAGCTCTTTTGCATATTTTCCTGGAGTCCCCTTATTTCACAGCAAGGATCTTGTCAATTGGCGCCAGATCGGACATTGTCTCACAACCGAGCAGCAGTTGCCATTGGGAAACACTTGGCTCTCGGGAGGAATCTACGCCCCGACGATCCGCCATCACGACGGCTGGTTTTATATGGTAACGACGAATGTGAGCGGGGTCGGCAACTTTTTTGTTCGCAGCAATCAGCCGGACGGTCCTTGGTCCGATCCAATACCTGTCGCACAGAAGGGCATTGATCCTTCCCTATTATTCGATGAAGACGGCAGTGTATACTTTCAATCCACTTGCGACGGCAATGAAGGCTACGGCATTTATCAATGCGAGATTGATATATTGACCGGAAGCATGCTGACAGAGAGCCGTCTGATCTGGAGGGGAACGGGCGGAGCGTACCCAGAAGCTCCTCATCTTTACAAAATCAACGGATTTTACTATTTGCTGATCGCCGAAGGCGGAACGGAATACGGCCATATGGCGACGATAGCGAGAAGCAGCGCCCCCTATGGACCGTTTGTACCGTGTCCCCATAATCCGATTTTGTCTCATAGAAGCTTGAAGAGCAGCATACACGCAACCGGGCATGCGGATCTGGTACAGGCGCATGACGGCAGCTGGTGGGCGGTTTTCTTGGGAATCAGGCCTGTTTCTTATCCGATGCGGCATCATCTGGGCAGAGAAACTTTTTTGGGGCCCGTGTCATGGACGGATGACGGCTGGCCGATTATCGGTAACGGCGGGCGTATCGAGTCCGTTATGGAGGCTCCGCAGCTGCAGGAAGTCCGGTGGCCGCATAAGGCAATCAGAGATGATTTTGACGATACAACGCTAGGCTTTGACTGGGTGTTTCTGCGGAATCCGACTCCGGAAAGTTGGTCGCTCCACGAAAGTCCGGGACATTTGGTGCTGCGAGGGAATATGGTGTCGCTCGACGATGCCGGCGCCCCCGCCTTTGTGGGCCGGCGTCTGCGCCATTTGTCATGCAACATAGCCGCCCTACTCGATTTCGAACCGAAAAGTGAAGGTGAGGAAGCCGGACTTACCGTATTTATGAACGATAAGTATCATTATGATCTTACCGTAAAGTTCAAGGAAGGACGCAAGGTGATCGTATTCCGGCGGACCGTGGGATCATTGAGAACGGAGCAGACGTACGATTGCACAACAGGCCCGGTCGTGCTGAAGATTGAGGCTCAGCCGGAATGGTTTGTTTTCTCCATTCAGCCAAATCAATCCGATGTCCTTGAGTTGGGCTCGGGAGAAACGCATCTGCTCTCAACGGAGGTAGCGGGCGGCTTTACAGGAGTAATCATTGCGATGTATGCCGTTTGCAAAACAGAACAGAGTACGCCTGCACTCTTTGATTGGTTCGATTATGAGCCGGTAATTCATATCGAATAGGTTTGTTTGGGTGGTCAATTATTTTCAATTCATGGAAGGATTGGATAAATAATATGGAAAGTAATATTAAACCCAAGCTGATAGGCAGTGATATGGAACGAATTATTCACCAAACCTTCGGAAGCCGGGTCCTCGAAATGAAAGAGTTAACGGATGGATGGGCAAACAGCGCATACGCGATCACCACAAGTGACGAACGCGATGTTATCCTAAAAGTGGCGCCGTTCAAGGGAACCAAAATGATGCGCTATGAGGCAAACTTGATGCGCACGGAAGTCGAGGCGCTATGCTTGTTTGACAACAGCGGTACGCTGCCTGTGCCCAAGGTGCTCACATACGACGATACATGCACCTTGATTCATGCGGAGTATTTTATTATGGAGCGGCTTTCGGGGGTTCCTTACAACAAAATTAAGGAGACGCTTTCCCAGGAAGAGAAGGACGCGATCGAATTTGAGCTTGGCGTCTATAGCCGCTTGATCAATGAAGTGCAAGGGGAGAAATTCGGATATTTTCTGCAGCAAGAATCGTGGAATGACTCCTGGGCGGAAGCGTTTCAACAGATGATCCGGGGCGTGCTGGCTGATGGCAGAGATGCCGGAGTCGAGCTGCCTGCGGGCAATGCGGTTATGGAATCGGAAATCGAACGGCATCTGGATGCTTTGCGGGAAGTCGTTCAGCCCCGTCTGGTGCATTGGGATTTATGGGATGGAAATGTGTTTGTCGAGAATGGGAAAATAACAGGGCTGATCGATTTCGAAAGAGCGCTTTGGGGCGACCCGCTGATGGAGGTTTATTTCGGCCGCTTCAACCGATCCGTTGGGTTCTCAAGGGGCTATGGGATGGCCGTCGCAACCCAAAACCAGCAGCGGCGCAGAGTGATGTACGATTTTTATCTGGATCTGATCTTGTGGATTGAATGTACCTTCCGGGAATATGAAAACAAAGACCACTGGAATTGGGCCCACAACAATCTTGCGGAAGGCTGGAAACGTCTCCTTGCGATCGGCCGTTATTAAAGCAGGTTCTCCCGTTGCCCGAAGATCAGCGGGGATTGGAAGGTCTCTGCCGGTTTACAACAAAGCAAAAGGACATGTTAGGGGCCCGAGCAATTGGGCCATTTCAATGACACGGCAACCATGGCAGATTGAGCTAAGACGATTTCTAAATACCTTAAAATGGGGGTTTGGCGACGATGACAAATGCTAAGGGAGTAGCTTTACCGTTTCAGAATCATGATCTGGCAATCCAAGACCGCGTTGCCGATCTGGTGTCCCGGTTCTCCCTCGAGGAGAAAATTGGGCTCATGTGCCAATATCAACCCGCAGTCGAGAGACTGGGGGTGAAACCATACAAGCACGGTACCGAAGCTACCCATGGCATCGCTTGGCTCGGGGAGGCGACCTCCTTTCCGCAATCGATCGGCCTTGCCTGCACTTGGAACCCGGAGCTGCTGGAGCGGATCGGTTCCGTTATCGGCGACGAGGCCAGAGTGTTTTATCAGCGGGACCCCGCGAACAACGGCCTGACGCTTTGGGCGCCGACTGTCGATATGGAGCGGGACCCGCGATGGGGCCGGACAGAGGAGGCGTACGGGGAAGACCCGCACTTGACGGGTGAGCTCACGTCCGCGCTCGTCAAGGGCATTCAGGGACCGCATCCCTTTTACCGCAAAGCGATTGCAACCTTGAAGCATTTTCTTGGCAACAACAACGAGAAGGATCGGGGGCACTGCTCCGCCAGCATCGACCCGCGCAATATGCGGGAATATTATTTGAAAGCGTTTGAGCCGGCCTTCCGCGACGGGGGGGCTCTGTCGATGATGACTGCATACAACTCGATCAACGGGACGCCCGCCATTCTCCATCCCGATGTGCTCCGGGTTGTCAAAGGCGAGTGGGAGATGAACGGCTTTATCGTCAGCGATGCGGGAGATCTGATCGGGCTCGTGAAGGATCATCATTATTTCGAGACGTATAAAGAAGCTGTCGTGGCGTCGATCAAGAACGGCATCGACAGCATTACGGACGATGCCGAGATTACCTGCGCCGCCATGCGTGAGGCGCTCGCCGAGGGGTTGCTGGAGGAGGGCGACCTGGACCGGGCTTTGACAAACACGTTCCGGGTGCGCTTCCTGCTTGGCGAATTCGATCCGGACGAGCGAAATCCGTATGCCGGCATGCCGGATGACACGGTTTGCAAGCCGGAGCATGCGGCTCTCTCCCTGGAAGCGGCCCGTGAATCCATCGTGCTGCTCAAGAACAAGCATCAATTGCTTCCCCTCGACCGGGATGCCGTACAGCGAGTCGCCGTGATCGGGCCGCTCGGAGATGCGGTATGCCGCGATTGGTATTCCGGCAGCCATCCGTATAAGGTCACTCCGCTGCAAGGCATTCGGGCCAAAATGAACAAAGGTTCCGTCGTCTTCGCCGACGGGTGCGACCGAGTGCGCCTTCGTTCCGCCGTAACGGGAAAATATGTAGGGGTTTCACCGGACGAGAACGGCGCATTGAAGGCGGACCGAACAGCTGCATATTCTGCCGAGACGTTCTTGCATACGGACTGGGGCTTCGGCAGCGTCACGCTGAAGGCGCTCTCGAACGGCAAATATGTGACGACCGACGATACGACCGTGACCGCTTCGGCTGAAGACATTTGGGGCTGGTTCGTCAAAGAGGTGTTTCATCCTGCCGAGGGGCAGGATGGGACGATGGCTCTCGCGAGCTGGAACGGGAGCCCTGTGTCGCTGCCCGGCGATGAAGGCGGGGCTTTGCGCAAGGAGGTTGTCGAGGACGGTCTGAAGGAGGCTGTTGCGGCGGCTGAAGCGTCGGATGCGGCGATTGTTATCGTCGGGAACCACCCGCTTATCAACGGGAAGGAAGAGATCGACCGCCCGGACTTGACGCTAGCCGCTTCCCAAGAGAGGTTGATTCGGGAGGTATACAAGGTAAATCCCAACACGATTGTCGTCGTCATCGGGAGCTACCCGTTTGCCCTGAACTGGGTCGATAAACACATTCCGGCCGTCTTGTATTCCTCACATGCCGGCCAAGAGCTAGGGAACGCCTTGGCGGACGTATTGTTTGGCGATTACAACCCGGCTGGACGGCTCAATATGACCTGGTACCGCTCCGTAGAGCAACTGCCCGATATCATGGATTATGATATTCGAAAAGGGAAGCGCACCTATCAATATTTTGATGGAGAGCCGTTGTATCCGTTCGGTTACGGGTTGTCGTATGCGACCTTCCGTTACGATGAGCTGAGCGTGAGTCTTGAGCGTGCCGGTTCACGCAGGGACATCTCGGTCAGTGTGCGGGTCGAAAATTCGGGCGATAGGGCCGGAGACGAAGTCGTCCAGCTGTATGTGCGCGCCGATTCGTCCCGCGTGCAGAGGCCGCTCAAAGAGCTGAAGGGCTTCCGGCGCATCCAACTGGCTCCCGGAGAGAAACAGACCGTCCGCTTTACGGTGCCGGTTTCCGAGCTGGCGTTCTGGGATGTGACCAGAGACGCTTATTGCATCGAGTCTGGTACTTATATGCTCATGATCGGGGGCTCGTCGGGAGAAATCCGTGTGCAGAAGAAGCTGGCGGTAGACGGAGATACCGTGCCTCCGCGCGATTTGACCAAGGAGACTCCGGCAGTGAACTACGACGAGTACGAAGGTGTCTACCTAGACGAATGCCGGGAAGGCGGGAGCTGCATCCGGTTATCGGGCGAGGCAGGCTGGCTGCGCTTTGACGATGCCGATTTCCGCGGAGGGATCGGCGGCTTCGAAGCCCGTTGTACGACCGGTGAGGGAGGCGGTAGCATTGAGCTTAGACTGGATGGGTTGGATGGCCCGCTTATCGGAACGTGCACCGTTCCTGAGACGGGATGGCGGCCATTGTGGGAGACGATTGCCTGCAAGGCGGACGAAGCGTCGGGAGTTCGCACTGTTTATCTGTGTTTGGGCGGGGATATCGGCTTGAGCCGCTTCCGTTTCCTTCCGCAGACCGGGGTTCAGTGATACGAGAGGAGACATCGGAATGAACGCGATGAGCTTGTGGTACCGGAAGCCAGCTTCCGATTGGAATGAGGCGCTCCCAATTGGCAATGGCCGTCTTGGCGGGATGGTGTTCGGAGATACCGTCCGCGAGCGCGTGCAGTTGAACGAAGATTCCGTCTGGTACGGAGGGCCCATGGACCGGAACAATCCGGATGCGCTGGCCTATCTTCCGGACATTCGCCGTATGATTGCGGAAGGCAGGTTAAGCGAAGCGGAGAAGCTGGCCGCTGCGGCATCAAATCACGCTGACCTCGAATTTCTTCAATGAAACGACTGATGGAACGGTGACTTTGACGTTCCACTTCTGGAGCGGCGCAATCGTTAAGTACACAATTGTAAAAAGCGGCACGAGCGTCACAGGTACGGCCCAGTAATATGGCAAGGCGTTCCGGCGGGGGATTTACGTTCCTGTTGGAACGCTTTTTTGCCGCAATTAGGAAAAGTGATTAACCATTGACGGTTCATTCAACTTCAAACAAAAGATGGAGGAAGGTCGTTTACAGATTCTAATACAAGAGTTTGTTAGCCAAACGGTAAGGATATTTGAGAAAAACTCTATCGGCATGATTCAATATTTTCACGCACGGAAAAACACTAATTATGGCTGGATTTTAAGTGGAATTTATTAGGTATTATGATGAAAGCGATTTCGTTATAATCGAAAACAAAGAGGTTGAGAGTGTGCCCGCATAATGAATCTGTGGAGCAAAAACTGAAGCAGGTTCCATCGCTGAGAGGGAGTTGATGAGGAAATGTCATACCAATAGGAGTTCTAGACCTCCTAAGATAGCCGATTTGAAAATCTAAGTAAAAGTGAGCAAATGAAAGAAAACATTATTTAATAGCGGGGGGAGAAACATGAACGCAAACTTGTCCGAACACGCCTATGCACCAGTTCCGAGAAAGCGCTTCCAATTTAAAGATAAGTATAAATTATTTCTTATGGCTCTTCCTTTTCTTGTTCTTGTCTTTTTGTTCTCATATTTGCCGCTGTACGGCTGGGTCTATGCATTTTACGACTACAGGCCCGGAATTCCGCTGTCCCAGACCGAGTTTGTAGGCTTGAGCTGGTTTACCAAGTTGGTGTCGAATCCGGCTCAGGTCCAGGAAATCCTCAGGGTCCTGCGAAACACGTTGGTGTTCAGCTCGCTTGGCATTCTGACTTCGGTTCTGCCGGTCATCTTCGCGATTCTCCTGACGGAAATAAAGAACGCGCCGTTTAAGAAAATCGTGCAGACGCTTACGACGCTGCCGAACTTTATCAGTTGGGTATTGGTGTACTCCTTCGCATTTATGTTGTTTTCTGTCGACAACGGCTTCTTGAACAATTTGCTGATGAGAATGGATCTAATAGAACGGCCGCTGAGCTTGCTGGCATCGGACAGTCATACCTGGTTGGCCATGACCTTGTGGGGCATATGGAAGGGACTCGGTTGGGGAGCGATCTTGTACATTGCTGCGATTACTGGGATTGATCCGGAATTGTATGAGGCGGCGAGAGTGGATGGAGCAAGCCGTTTCCAGTTGATATGGCACGTGACGGTTCCCGGGATTATACCGACATTCTTCGTGCTTCTCATATTGGGAATCGCGAACTTTATCAATAATGGGCTTGAGCAATATTTTGTGTTCTCGAACGCGATAAACATGAATCATATCGAGGTGCTTGATCTGTACGTATACAACATCGGGGTGGTGAATTCCAACTTCGGGTTCGCGACGGCGGTCAGCATTCTGAAATCGGTTATTAGCTTGTTCTTGCTGTTTGTAGCCAATGGCCTGTCGAAGCTGGTTCGCGGCGAAGGCGTCATCTAAGTCATTGTGAGAAGAGAGGAGTGTCGACATGGGAAAGATGGGAAAGATTACGATATTTGACATCCTGAATTATACGGGGTTTGCGCTTTTCACTCTGGCTTGTTTTTTTCCGTTCTATTATTTGTTCATCAATACGATTAGCAACAACGACTTGAGCAGCAGAGGCCTCGTGATGTTTTACCCGCGAGGGATTCATATAAACAACTATATTGAAGTATTCAAGATTCCCGGACTGGGTACAGCCGCGCTCGTATCTATAGGACGCACTTTGATTGGCACATTGTTGACCGTGGTTGTATCGGGATTTCTCGGATACTTGTTTACGAAAAACGTAATGTGGGGACGTAAATTCTGGTACAGGTTCCTTATCGTGACCATGTATTTTAATGCCGGGTTGATTCCATGGTTCCTTATCATGCTCAAGCTTGGCCTGGTAAACAATTTCCTGGTCTATATCATACCGGGGATCGTTGCTCCGTTCAATATCATCCTTGTCAAAACGTTCATCGAGTCGACGCCGATCTCCCTGCAGGAATCGGCGCAAATCGACGGAGCCGGCTATTTCACGATCTTCTTGAAGATCGTCATGCCTTTGATCACACCGATTCTTGCCACGATCGCCATCTTCACGGCCATCGGTCAGTGGAACTCGTTCCAGGACACGTTGTTCCTGGTCACGGACCCGAAGCTGTTTACGCTGCAATTTCTCCTGTATCGCTATTTAAACGCAGCGACATCGCTGGCAAATCTGATAAAATCCAGCGGTGCTATCAATGCGGATCTGGCCAATATGCAGACGGCCACTTCGATTCGGACGACGGTTTCTATGGTTGTCGTCATCCCGATATTGCTCGTCTATCCTTTCTTCCAACGATACTTTGTCAAAGGCATCTTGATCGGAGCCGTAAAGGGCTGAATTTGGAACTCTGCAAAGGAGGTGAGGCGGGACAGTGTTTGCTCGTATTGTATTTGTCAAGGGGACTTCAGGATCCATTTCTTAATCGCAATGAAAAAGTACGACTATGCAGGTACATGACAAGGAGGTTAACAAATAAATGATTAGAGGAAGAAAATGGATAGCGGCCGCGGTCTCGATGAGCGCCGTGCTTGTATTATTGTCCGCATGTAGCGGCGGCAGCGGCAAAACCGCGGTAAATAGTGATTCATCGACGCAATCGAGCGCAAGCACCGATCCTTCGAAGCAGCCGGAAGTCACACTAAAGGTATTCTCGAACGTGGCTAACTTTTCCGGGGATCAACCGGGTTGGTTTGCGAAGGTGATCAAGGACAAATTTAATATCAAATTAAACATTATCGGCGGCGGCCAGGGAAAAGAGGCTACGTTGTTGGCCTCGGGCGATGTAGGCGATATCCAGGTCGCAATCAACACCAAAGATGCGATCAAAGCTGGCCTGCTGTTGGATTGGAAGAAAAACGGGCTGCTTGATAAATACGGCCAAGACATTCAAAAATATGCCGGTCAATCGCTTGAAGCCCACAGCAAGCAATTCGGCGGCGGCACGGCGATCTACTCGGTCGCGAATGAGGTGGGCAACGGCAGCGGCCCGAGCGAAGGCGCCGATATGACGTTCGGTCCCCAGATCCGCTGGGACTTGTACCAGAAGCTGGGCAGTCCGCAAATCAAAACGTTGGACGACTATCTGCCCGTCCTCAAGCAAATGCAGCAGCTCAGTCCGAAGAGCGATACCGGCAAGCCTACGTACGGATTTTCGCTGTGGTCGGACTGGGACGGGTCCGGTTCAATGAACGTGGGTTCTATAGCCGCATTATACGGCTATGGGGTATCGGACGGATTCAACGAAACTGATTTGATCCTGACGAAGGCCGATGAAGCGAAATGGCAAGGCATTCTCGATGACAACGGTTATTACATGAAAGGCGTGAAATTCTTCTTTGATGCCAATAAGATGGGACTGCTTGATCCAGACTCTTTGACGCAGAAGTTCGCCGATGTGTCCAATAAGTACAAGGACGGGCAAATTCTTTTCGCTCAATTTCCTTGGGTAAGCAGCGGTTTTAACATCCCGGACCACACGTCCGCAGGAAAAGGTTTCGGATTCGTACCATTCGGCGATGAGAAACAGTCATCCGCCGGGTTTAAACCAGAGGGCGCCAAGTACTATTGGACCATTGGCGCGAAAACGAAGTATCCGGAGCGTGTGATGCAATTCCTTGACTGGCTATATACGCCGGAGGGGATCATGGAATCCAATTATGGACCGAAGGGCTTGATTTGGGATATCAAGGATGGAAAGCCGACCCTGACCGATTTCGGATACAAAGCGATCGTGAACACCGTCAATATGCCTGATGAATACGGCGGCGGGCTGTACAAGGACGGAACTAACCAAATCAATAACTCGACGCTCTCCAAGTCTATGAACAATCCGGAAACTGGGGAACCGTATGATTACACGATGTGGACCTCGTATTTAAATCATAATCCGGATCCGGTCACGAAGAGTTGGCGGGACGCTATGGGTGCGCTGACGGTGAAAGATTATGTCGTCAAGCACAACAATGTTGCCGTGGCACCTGCGTACTCCAGCGACGTAGCGGCGGCGGATCGACCGGCTGACATCAAGCAGAAGGATAGCGAAGTGGGCAAAGTCGTCAAGGAATACTCCTGGAAGTTGATGTTCGCGAAGGATGATAACGAGTTTAACAGCCTGAAACAGCAATTGATTAAGAAAGCTAAAGGTTTGGGCTACGACGAAGTTGTCAAGTGGCAAGTTGACCAATACGAAAAAACGGTCGGTGCGGCGTTGAAAAAGTAATCAACAAAAACGATTAAGTTTTGTGAAATCTAAATTCCGTGAGCATAACTGGCTCACGGAATTTTTATGATCAGCCTGCTGTTTTATCATTGCTTCCGGAATGAAAATAAAAATTGCTCATAAATAGGGGGACTTTCTCCTTATATTATAGGAATATGGTGCAACCAAAATCCTGAATATGACGTGTCCCGTTGGAATGATATCCTGGTTCCTTCCAACTGGGAGCTTTCCGGATACGGTAAACCAGTGTACACCAATAACAAGTATCCCTTTGCACGGAAGGGGGCGGACTCTCATCATGAAATTCAATGTTCCCGTGCCGGTTGAATGCGGGGGCAAGGAAGATGTCCGTTATTTATATGTATCCGCGGATGACCGCAAGGTAAAAGTTACCTCGGCGGGTTACTTCCATTTTGATATTCATCCATGCAGAATCGGACAATACGACAATGCCGCCTATGAAGATGAGCTTGGCACATCCGATTCCGTTTTCCTTCATATCGATTACAAACATGCAGGTCTTGGCGGAGACAACGGTTGGACCAAAAATATTCACGATGAATATAAAATCGAAAAGGGCATCTATGTTTATAAGATCACTTTAGAGATCATGGATTGAACAGCAGGCCCCGGATATTATCAGCAATGGCAAATTGTAAAGGTTGAGTAGCGAAATAATTATAAGAGACCGTTCTTAACTAAAATGGGAGTACGATCTACCATTTGCGGAAGGAACGGTTTCTTTTTTTTAGAAAATATTTCACGATGGTCCAAATTCATGGGCCCATCTCATGATCGTCGTATGAGAAATCTTTAATCCTCGCTCGCTCATCATTTCGACTATATCTCAAAATAAGTTACTCCATCCCATGACTTCGTTATCAATTACGTTATCATGAATTAGATCTTTGCACCACAACCGATATTCTTATTAATGCAGCTTCCGGAAATGATGGTATTAATAAAATTGATACGTATTGGTTTAGACAAGGACCTGAGTCACAGCCTCGGGTTTTTCTTAGTCTATACGAAATTGGAGCAAATAGTCCATTGGCGTTACACCTTCCCCAATATGTAAAGTCCCTTTGGTCACTACCATTAAATCAAATACACCGACCTGGTTTCTACTAATATGCTGCTTGTCAACATGGAAAAAAGTGCGTCCGCAATCGATAAAATAAGGCACGGGGAGCGAGAAAATTGGGATGTATTCATTCATTCACGCTCCATGGCAAAGGTTGTAATTTTTAAAAATGTGGTTGTAAATCCCTATATAATTCCCATATTACACCATGTAGAATAACTATTAAAGCGCTTACCATAATGATGATATTTATAAAAAAGGGGACCGAGTACATGACGATCAATCTCCAGACCATTTCCTTTGAGGGATGTACGCATCACGGATGCCCTTTTGGTCTGCATATATTCGATTGGTTCGGGATGTTGTCGTTTCTTACCAGTGGGAGGTGTTGACGTAACCAGCGGTATTTTATCAAGGGATTGCTACTACAGGGATAAAAGGTTAAAAACACAACTACATGTAAATTGGAGGTAACAAGGATGGAAGTAACGGAATCTCGGAGGTCGGATAGGTATAGGGTTGGATTAAAGAAGCTACTAGTGCTGCCGATATCTCTTTGTTTTACCATCATGTTGTTGTGTCTCCTATCTTCAGTGGCTTCTTCTGAATCTCTCGCGGACAGTCTATCCAATGATATTTTTGACATACAGACAGGAACCCATGGTGAAATCACCTCATTGCAGCTAAAAGGGGATGTATTCCCTACGGAATATGTGATGAATCCAACGAATGCTCCAAACCAGAATACGCCCGACCATCAATGGCTCGGGGAACTGATGTTTACATACAAGCTTGGAAACGGGGAATGGACGAAGGCTTGGACAAGCAAGTCAGATGACGGTAGAACGATATCGAAGAGTGGGAATGAAATTACAGTTACGTATGAGAACGCTTCAAACCCTGAGGGGATCCGGAATTTTAAGGTTATTGAAAAGTATGCTTTAGTGGATGACTATGTCAAATGGACGATTGCTATTGAAAATACGAGCAACCAGACTCTAGAGATTGGGGACCTTGGCCTCCCTTTGCCGTTTAATGAACTATGGCAGGCGCCGAATGACCGTATTTATGAAACTAGAGTTTTGAATCATTCGTTTGTTGGTAATAACAGCTCGTATATCACGATTCAAAGGCCAAGCGGCATCGGTCCTTCCGTGCTTTTGGTTCCTGATGCAGCGACCGGCGCCGGCTTTGAATATCAAGACCGCTGGAAGCGTGAGGAGCATCCGGGCAGCAACTGGACGAATGATTCGGCAGGCTGGGTGGAAGGACTGAATGTCTACTATATCCATTCTAACGTGATCAAGAGTACCAACAAGGGGTACCTCCCGAATACAAGCCTGATTCTTGCTCCGAGTGAGAGTAAATCTTATGCTTTTAAGTTTTTTAAAACAGTTGACGATAACGATGTGAAAGCCAAGCTCTACGACGAGGGCCTCGTTGATGTCACCGTGGTGCCAGGGATGATTTTTGCAACCAATATGAAGGCCAAGATCGATTTGCATACGTTCAAAGACATCACTTCCGTTACCGCACAATATCCTTCTGAGTCAACGATCACTTTTCTGAATACGGCCCCTGCCAATCATAAGATTTACGAGCTCACACTGGGTCATCTGGGACAGAATGATCTTACCGTTGAATATGGAAACGGGGAAAAAACCGTCCTGCAATTTTATGCGATTGAGCCTATTGATGCCGCACTGCAGAGACATTCCACTTTTATGGTAGAAAAGACGCAATACAATGATCCGGGAACCATTAGAGATAAGGTTTTTGACGATTGGATGATGCAAAATAAAACGACTAGAAACCGATTCAATGGTTATTGGGGATGGGGCGATGACTGGGGATTAACGCATGGACAATTTTTGGCCGAAAAGAACTCGCAGGTCCCGATTGCCTCGGAAGTAAAAGCGGTCGATGACTATCTGGAGACGGCCATTTGGACCAATCTAATGAACGGACATCATGAGGATTATCTGGTTCCGGATTTCTTAATGAATCAGCCAAACACAACGCCGACGTATCGTGGCTACGCTTACCCTCATATTTATAATACGTACTTCAGCATGTATAAGATTGCCAAGATGTATCCTGATCTTGTCGCATATAAGCACACGAAAGAAGAGTATCTTCTGCGGACATATAATATTTTCAAAGCCTTATATGATGGTCCGGTTGCGTACAACTGGGAGACAGGTCTTATGGGAGAGTTGACGACACCTGACATTATCAAAGCCCTGCAGGACGAGGGGTTCACGGCTGAGGCGAATGATCTCATCGCTAAGATGGCTACCAAGTATAACAATTTTAAAAACACGACGTATCCGTATGGCTCTGAGTACAGCTATGACAATACCGGCGAAGAAGCGGTGTATACGTTAGCCAAAATGAACAACAATACGACGATGATGAGCAAAATTATTGCAAAAACAAGAGCCGATCGCGGGCAAATGCCGATCTGGTATTATTATGCGGATCCGGTGACGATTACGGGTGAGAACTGGTGGAACTTTCAGTACTCGACTTCACTCGCTGGCTATACGATGGATGACTGGATTCGCAATCATTCCGCAGCGCCTGAGGTTGAACAGCGCTTATCTTACGCTGCCAAAATTGCCAATATCGGTGCTATTAACTCTGGACAAATTAGCTCAGACCCCGCAAATATCGGTGCGTCTTCATGGACGTATCAAGCGGAAAAAGGAAACTACGGCGCAATGGGTCTAGATGGAGGACCTCTTTTTAACGGATGGAGAGGGATGACGGGTGAGTCCGATTTAGGGTTATTCGGAGCGATCAAGATTCTGAGCAGCGATGTAGCCATTGATCCGATTTTCGGATTAACGGGATATGGCGCAGATGTAACGGAAAGCGGCTCGAACTACGTCATTACGCCAAAAGACGGTGTGTTCAAGCGTATAAATCTGATCACCGAAAAGCTTAACTTAGAGTTGGATCGAGATCAGTTTATGAATGCCACAATCGCGAAGAGCAAGAACTATGTTCAGCTGAGTATGAAAAACGTAACGCCCGGTACAACGCAGCATCAAACAAGAATCACATTCACGGGACTTAAAAAAGCGACCTATGATATCTTAGTTGATGGTGTGCATCAAGGAAAATTGAATGCTTATGGCTCTAAAGCAACGCTTACGATTAATGCTGGAGCGGCGGCAGCTTATACAGTTGAGCTGCAAGAAGGAATAAAGGATGCGAATACAGCTCCGATCGCGAATGCTGGTGCTGATAGTTCAATTACTTTGCCGGATGATATTAGCTTAAAAGGAACCGCTAGTGACGATGATCTTCCTGGCGGCACGTTAACAGCTGCATGGAGCTTAGTGAACGGACCAGGTACAGCAACGTTTGCTGACGCTTCTGCACTGAATACGAATGTAACCGTATCTGCTGCTGGGGATTATGTATTCAAGCTGCAAGTAAACGACTCGGAGTTATCTTCCGAAGATACAGTTACAGTTACGGTAGCGCCTGCGCCGCCTTTGCCTCCGGTCATCTTACAATATTTGTTTAACGAGACAAGTGGAACAACAGCCTCCGATACAACAGGCAATGGTATGGATGGAACTTTAAAGGGCTCGGCAACATGGGTTCAAGGTAAGCAAGACAACGGATTGCAATTAAACGGCACGGATAGTTACGTGAAAATGCCTGCGAGCATCCTAAGTCGCGTACATGATATTACGATTTCGACTTGGGTGAAGGCAAATAAGTTGGGTAATTATTCAAGAATATTCGACTTCGGAAGCGGAACGAATACGTATATGCATCTGTCGCCGAAAGTAGGCGGAGGGGGCATGAAGTTTGGCATCACAACGACCGGGAATGGGTCGGGACAAGAACAGGTTATCAATGCACCGGTTTTACCTACGGGCGTATGGAAACATGTGGCGTTTACCCTTTCCGGAACAACCGGGATTCTCTATGTCGACGGAGTACAGGTTGGAATCAACGCGAACATTACTCTGAATCCATCGAGCTTAGGGAAAACGATCAATAATTACATTGGAAAGTCTCAGTTCGCCGATCCTTATTTGGATGGCATTGTGGATGACTTCCGAATTTACAGCAGTGCTCTTAGTGCGGCGGAAATCGCTTCACTCGCGGCTCCGCCTTTTGATGATATTGTATCTTTAGATGAAGTCAATCTTGCTACACAGGTGAAAGTGGCGCCGAAATTACCGCAAACCGTAACAGCTCATTTGAAAAATGCCAGCATCATTGATGTTCCGGTAACTTGGGATGCTATCGATCCTGCCCGGTATGCTTCAGAAGGCAATTCTTTCACTGTAGCGGGTACTGTGGTTGGATCTACGACTTTGAAAACAAAAGCGAATATTGTTGTAACGGGTGTCATGTTGGATCCGTTCCCTTCATTAGTTGCACGGTACAAATTTGATGAAGCAAATGGCACCAGCATTACCGACGCTTCGGGTAACGGACATGATGGAACGACGAAAGGATCGCTTGCTTGGGAACCCAGTGGACATCAGAATGGTGCTTTAACCTTTAGCGGCACTAGCGGAAATTACATAGACTTAGGCAGGAGCGGAGATTTGCAGCCGAAGAAGATTACACTCTCTTATTGGATCAAGCGGACGACAAGCATGAATGCTAATGAGAACATACTACTGTGGTTCAAGCCGGAGAACGATTATGCGGCTAATGGATTTTTCGTCACTTATAACGGCGATGTCTCCAGCTTGGTTATGGTCGATGGAACGGGTAATTTCTTTGTGAAAGTGAGGCCGGATGATTTCCTCCCTCTAAACGAATGGACAAATGTAGTGTTCACCTTCGATTCAGAGACCAAGTCAGCGGCGATTTACAAGAACGGTATCTCCCAACAGATTGATACGGATGGGGATCTTAATTCGATAACGGCTACATCCGATATTAAGAAAATCGGTGTATCCGGATATGGTAATGGAGCGCAACTGAACGCAACAGTAGACGATTTCCGGATTTATGATGGTGCCATGACGGCGAAACAAGTAAAGGCCCTTTATGACGGTAAAGATGTGCAAAGCGTTCAGCCTGTTGCTGTTTCAACCTCAATCAGCAAAGCTCCGGTGCTGCCTGATACGGTTTCGGTCATCTACGAAAACACGAGTCAAGGTACGGCAGTTGTTAGTTGGGATGCGATTGATCCATTGCAATATGCACAGAGTGGTGTATTTCAGGTGTATGGAAAAGTGGATGGAACATCAATTAAAGCCGTAGCGAATATAACGGTCACTAGCCTCATACCGGCAACGAGAGCTGTTCTAGCGCCGTCTGAGCCAGATGGACGGAACGGATGGTACTTACATCCGGTTACGGTAAACCTGATTGCCGACAATCAGTCAAGTTCAGGTGCAATACTGACGGAGTACAATCTAGATGGTGGGGGAACATGGCAAACATATACTGGCCCCATTACCACGAATCGGGACGGTAAGTATAATGTGAGCTACCGTTCATCAGACAATGCCGGCAACGTAGAAGTCGTGAAGACAGTCAGCTTTAACCTGGACGTAACTGCACCAACAATCAGCATTTCTGGATTAGTGGGAAATAGAGACCTTAGCGATAATGGGGATATCTCGCCTATGTTTTTAGTGAACGACGGGATGTCGGGGGTTGACAGCAGTAGGACTACTGTAACGCTGGATACTTATTCTTTCCAGACAGGAACGCCCATCCCGCTTTATACACTGCCGCTTGGCTCGCATACATTTATGGTGACTTCGAGCGACTTGGCTGGGAACGCGGCTAGCGTAACAGTGACGTTTCAGACAACGACAAGCATTGACGCTTTAAAGGCACTGATCACTCGCTTTGCCAAGAATAACTGGATTGATAATGCCGGAATTGTGAGTAGCTTGCAAAAGAAATTGGATAAAGGCAATGTGGAGAGTTTCGTGAGCGAGGTGCAGGCGCAAGCAGGTAAACATGTCTCAAGTGAAGCTGCAACGTACCTGCTCCGAGATGCTCAAGCTTTAATAAATAAGAAATAAGTGTCTGGAGAATTTTTTGAAGATATTGGAATTTGCCAAGTAACAATTACAGACTCCCTTAAGGCGACACTGTCTTGGGGAGTATTTTTTTGTTCATCAGCGACGTTCAGTCCATAGTTCCGGCAATTACACGATAGGACTACTTTTCATTCTCTAGCTGGCCGTGCCGTATCCAGTCTGATCGCAGTCATGAACCCGGAGACGATTGCTTTGACCGGGAGTCTAGTCCAGCCAGCTGATGTGGAGATGATCCGGCATGAATGTCTGAAGTATATTCCAGAGATGCATATGCCGCAACTGAAGCTGCTTGAGTATCCGGAGGAGGATTACATGTATGGATTGATTACAATGACACTGGAAAGCCTGGACTATTCACTGAAACTTGTAGAGAAACGGAAGTGAAGCGAAATATATGACATCTCTTTTCTACAAGAATCCCAGACTAGCCCGTAATATCTTGTTTCTGCTATTTGCCCTGCCGGGACTGTCCTTTGCTTCTTGGATCTCCCGTACACCTGCTGTTCGGGATTTGCTTCATATCTCTACTGCCGAGATGGGTATCATAATATTCATGGCTGCAGCGGGAGCCCTAATTGGTCTGCTTGCGGCGGGTTCAGTTGTCGCACGAATAGGTGCACGACCTGTCATAATGGGTAGCTCTTTAATGATTGTGATTGGATTTGTAACTAGCGGAATCGGTACGGCCCTAACGAATTTGCCTATCGTTATAGGGGGCTTGATCATTTTTGGTTGCGGTTACGGTTCTGCGGAGGTCGCACTAAATGTGGAAGGTTCTGCTGTCGAGAAGGCATTGAATCGAACACTTTTACCGGCCTTTCATGGTTTTTTTAGTGTAGGGACACTCGTTGGAGCGGCTACCGGCGCCGGGGCTGTGGCCATTCATCTCCCGATCGTGGCCCATTTCTCGATCATCGCTCTGTTGATGGCCGCAGCTGTATGTTATTGCTATCGTTACTTGCCAGAGGATACAGGAAAGGAGCATGTGGATACTTCAACTCTAAAGAGTTCGGCTTTTAAACAGCAGTTAACGGTATGGAAAGAAAAACGGACATTGTTTATTGGTATTATTGTTTTGGGCATGGCATTTGCCGAGGGTTCCGCTAATGATTGGTTGCCGTTGGTTATGGTGGATGGTTATGGGGTTAACTCGCTGGCAGCTTCCTTTATCTATGGCTTGTTTGTAGCAGCTATGACCCTGGGACGATTTACTGGCGGATGGATTCTGGATCGTTATGGAAGGGTGTGGGTCTTATCGGGATGCGCCATTGCGGCCTTTCTGGGATTAACGTTAGTGATCTGGGGCCAGCATTATTTTGTAGCCTCGGTAGGTGTCGTTTTATGGGGGCTTGGAGCCTCGCTTGGTTTTCCGGTGGGGCTGTCGGCGGCAGGAGATGAACCTCAAGGTGCTGCTGTAAGAGTCGGAGCCTTAGCTACGACGGGCTATATCGCAGCTCTGGCGGGTCCGCCTGCGCTGGGCTTTCTGGGAGAGCATTTTGGGTTATTGCGTGCACTGATTGCTGTACTTATTGGTATTATCATCTCAGGATCTCTGACCAGATCTGCCAGACCATTACAAATTCAAAATACTTCACTTCATGATGAGAGAGGATAGGGTGTATAACATGAAAACAGAAAAACAAAAAATGCTGGATGGCGAACTATATATGGCTTGGGATCCTGAACTTACGCGTGAGCGGGAATATGCCAGACGGATGACGCGCATGTACAACCAGACTACCGAAATGGATGGAGAGCTGCGAGTACGGATACTTAAAGAGCTGTTAGGATCGACTGGGAATAACTTGGGTTTGGAGCCAAACATCCGATTTGACTATGGCTACAATATTTATGTTGGCGAGAACTTCTATACAAACTTTGACTGTACTATCCTGGATGTGTGCGAGGTTCGGATTGGCGATAACTGTATGTTCGGGCCAGGAGTTCACGTGTATACGGCTACACATCCTGTAGATCCGTACGAAAGGATCAAGGGACCGGAATATGGAAAGCCGGTAACGATTGGCAACAATGTATGGGTCGGCGGAAGAGCGGTTATTAATCCAGGTGTAACTATTGGCAATAATGTCGTTATTGCTTCTGGAGCCGTGGTAACCAAGGATATTCCGGACAACATGATTGTTGGTGGTAATCCAGCGAGAGTGATTAAAAGAATTGATGTATAAATCCGACGCTGTCACGATAAATGCTGTTGTGAATCTGCAATCTGCGGCCAACTTTAAATGTTCTAAAGCAAGCTGAAGTAATAATTTAAACCGCTGCACCATTCATAGGGTGCAGCGGTTTATTGTTTAATAGTTTCATAAATTAGATTCGTTTAAATTCCCCGTAGATTCACGGAATATCGGCTTCGTTTGAACATGAGTAATTTGAGGTGGCTTGAGAGGGTTCTCAACCCTGGACAACAATATTTCAGCAGCCAGAATTCCTATTTCTTCTCTGAATATATGGACGGTTGATAAATGAGGTTCTACGATCTGCGACTCAGGAGAGTTATCAAAACCGCAGATAACCATATCCTCCGGTATTCGTACATTTTTGTTTTTTAAAATCCTCATCACGTTAATGGCAATAAAATCATTCGCACAAACAAAGGCAGACGGAAGGTTGTTCATGTTATCCAACCGGTTCTCAAACCATTTAGGATCCGCAATATATCGATCTTCTTCAACTATGCAAAATAGGTGGTTAAGCTGCAAATGAGATTCTAGTAACGCCCGATTAAATCCAGACCATCTTTCATTAAAGCTTTTACAATGATTATAGTCGCCAATAAAGCCAATATTTGAATAACCATTATCGATTAATTTCTTTGTCATTAAATAAGTACTATGTTCGTTTTCCATTAGAATGATATCTGCATGAAGTTCGGGATAAAAGATATCCGCTGTGGAATCTATAAAAATGGTTGGGATCCCCAAGGAATTGATTAATTGGGTGTATTTCTTGTCAAATAACTCAATACAAACGATTCCGTCCACTTTTTTAGTGTCGAAATTATTAGGCAGTACTAATGAAGAAATGTCCGATTCTCGAACAATGTGAATGGAGAGATTAAAACCATCGGAACTGATTTTTTTCTCAAGTCCGCTTAGCGATGAAGCCCCAAAATGACTATTGCTCGGCATATTTGACGTTAAGAGTGCAATGTTGCCCGTATTTTTGGTGGTTAACGTGTCCGTATCAATAAGAGCAAACTGTTTATAATTTAACTCAATCGCACGTTTTAATACCTTATTTCTTGTTTCTGCAGGAATACTTTCACTGCCATTTAGAGCTTTAGAAACAGTATTCCTGGATAGCCCTAAGGAGTCCGCGATATACTGTATGGTGATTTTTTCTTTACTCATGTGCTTACTCCTTTAACGAACAACTACAGTTCGCAGATCAATGGATGATTAGTTTAAAGTAAATGTATAATATTATAATTAAAGTGTCAATTCAAAATGTTACAATTGAACAAATATCAACTCAGAAATTAGTGCATTTGCAAATTGATGAAAATTCGCTAATTGTGCAAATTAATGTAAACAAATGCACAAATTAAGTTGTGCAAATGAATCTGTAAATTGAAATTATATCCTCCGTACATTATGTTTTATTGTTCAAAAGAAGAGAAAACCAATAAAAACGAACGAATTATTCGATTTTTAGTGAGAATATGCATCTTATTTTGTTTGCAAATGAACAAATTATATAAAAATTATGTTGACTAAATTAATTATTTTGTGTAAATTGAAATTGTGGTCAAGAGAAGAGACGAAGAATGTAAGCCCTTACTTTTATGGGATCTACATGTGAAAAAGCACAAACGTTTGAAGTGATTTGTGCAATTGAAAAATTTTATGGATATTTAGTTAGGGGGGGACAATCTTGCAAGAAGTTGCGAAGGTTGACATGAGAGCTGTTAAACAAAGAAGTCATACATTTATAAGTAAAATCGATTATATGAGGAAAAATCCTTTTCTGTACCTACTGATGGCACCAGCCTTCATCCTGACGATCATATTTAAGTACGTACCCATGTACGGGGCGGTCATTGCTTTTAAAGACTTTAGTCCGAGCAAAGGGATTTTCGGCAGTGAATGGGTTGGATTAAAGCATTTTACGAAGTTTTTAACCTCACCCAATTTTGAAGTTATTTTCATGAGCACGCTGAAACTTAGTGCTTATGGACTCATACTTGGTTTCCCGGTTCCCATCTTATTAGCGCTCATGCTGAATCAATTACGGAAAGCTGGTGTTAAAAAAAGGATTCAATTGGTCTTATATGCGCCAAACTTTATATCGGTTGTCGTTGTTGTCGGGATGCTATTCGTATTCCTATCGCCGGTAGGGCCGATTAATAAGATTCTAACCCTGATTACTGGCCATCCTATTAATTTTATGTCAGACCCGGATTATTTTCGGACGCTTTATATCTTATCTGGCATTTGGCAGGGAGCGGGCTGGTCATCGATTATTTATGTAGCTGCATTAGCCGGCGTTGACCCCGAGCTCCATAATGCTGCAACCATTGATGGAGCTAACCTGCTGCAAAGAATCAAACACATCGACTTGCCTACGATTAAACCGGTTATGGCAATCGTATTCATCTTAGCTGCCGGCGGCATTATGGCAATTGGATTTGAGAAAGCCTATTTGATGCAAACGGCAATGAATGTTCCAACTTCAGAGATCATTCCAACCTATGTGTATAAAATTGGTTTGCAAGCAGGAAATTACGCTTATTCCTCTGCGGTTGGTCTATTTAACTCCGTTATTAATGTCGTTTTGCTTATCCTCGTTAATATTGTCGTGAAGAAATTAAATGAAGGTGAAGGCCTCTATTAAAAGAGAAGGAGATGCCGTATGAATTTTAAGCCTACTAGATTGGACCGTTTTATTCTGACCATCAATTACATTCTATTGTTCTTTGCTGTATTGATCGTTGTAGTTCCCTTAATTTATGTAGTTGTGGCGTCGTTTATGGAGCCGACTGCACTATTAAATAAAGGGATCTCCTTCCATCTTGCTGATTATAGTGTTCAAGGGTATAAAGTCATTTTATCGAATCATGCGATGATTCGGGGATTTGTAAATGCTCTTTTTTACTCCGTCGCGTTTTCTTTTGTTACCGTCGTTGTCTCCATTTTTGCCGGCTACCCTTTATCGGTTGCTGGTTTCGTAGGTAAAAAGTTTTTTACGATCCTGTTTGTCATCACCATGTTTTTCGGCGGGGGATTAATTCCAACCTATCTGGTGATAAAAAACTTGGGAATGTTAGATACGGTATGGGCGATCATCCTACCAACGGCTGTAAATGTTTGGAATATTGTTTTGGCAAGGACCTTCTTTAGTGGAATTCCGAACGAATTGAACGAGGCAGCCAAGGTTGATGGCGCATCTGAGGTGCGTATTTTCTTCAAGATTGTTCTTCCTCTATCTAAACCAATTATTTTCGTATTAGCCCTATATGCATTCGTAGGTCAATGGAATTCTTATTTCGACGCGTTAATTTATTTGAAAAGTGCTAATTTGCTGCCTCTACAGTTGGTTTTAAGATCTATCTTAATTCAGAATCAAGTAAATCCTGGCATGATTGCGGACCAATTGGCTATGGCAGAACTGAAACGACTATCTGAGATCATTAAGTATTCGTCCATTGTCATTTCCAGTCTACCGTTACTTATTATGTATCCTTTTTTCCAAAAGTATTTTGAAAAGGGTGTTTTGGTCGGTTCATTAAAATAATGGATCGGCAAACATATAGGTTTTCCAAAAAAGAGGAGGGTTATTCTTATGAAACATTCCCAAAAGGCATTATTCATTTCTATGGCGGCATTATTGGCAGTAACGGGGTGCAGCAGCAGCAAAGAATCAGGCCAGCCGGCAGCATCAAGTGCTGCCCCAGGTACAACAGCGAAACCTGCTTTGAAGTTTATGACACAAAGCTCGCCGCTAGCTCCCGAAGATCCTAATAAAAAGGTGATATTCCAACGTCTAGAAGAAAAGACGGGGATACACATTGATTGGGAGAATTATCCTTGGGATTCGTTTGCGGAGAAGAGGAATTTAGCGATTGCCAGCGGGGATCTTCCTGATGCGATTTTCGATGCAGCTTTGGGTGACTACGATTTGCTTAAATTGGCAAAGGACGGAACCATTATTCCGCTCGATGACATTATTGAAAAACAAATGCCAAATTTCAAGAAGGTTTTGGAGAAAGCGCCGCAATATAAATCGATGATTACGGCCCCGGACGGTCATATTTATTCGTTCCCATGGATTGAAGAGCTGGGTGCCGGTAAAGAAAGTATCCACTCAGTAGATGACTTCCCTTGGATTAACGTGGAATGGCTAAATAAATTAGGCTTGAAGATGCCAAAAACGACGGAAGAATTAAAACAAGTTTTGATTGCTTTTAAAACAAAAGACCCGAACGGTAATGGAAAAGCGGATGAAATACCTATGTCCTTTATCAATAAAACCGGCGGAGAGGACTTGGCTTTCTTATTCGGCTCATTCGGTCTGGGCGAAAACTGGGACCATACAGTTGTCAGTGATGATGGAAAGGTTATTTTCACATCTGCTGATAATAGCTTTAAGGAAGGCGTCAAGTTTCTAAATGATTTATATAAAGAAGGTTTAATGGATGTTGAAGCGCCTACGCAGGATTGGAATACCTATCTAGCTAAAGGAAAAGAAAATCGTTATGGTCTATATTTTACATGGGATAAGGGAAATATCACAGGCATGAACGATAAATATGATCTTATGCCTGCGCTTGAAGGGCCGAATGGTTGGAAAAACGTAACGCGAACGAACGGAATGGGACTCGATAGAGGAAGAATGGTTATCACCAAAGCAAATAAAAATATCGAAACGACTGCAAAATGGATTGATTCTCTATACGATCCGACACAATCCGTACAAAACAACTGGGGCACTTATGGAGATAAAGCACAGCAAAATATCTTTGAATTCGACGAATCTAAAAAAATGCTGAAACATTTACCGTTGAACGGAACGTCTCCTTGGGAATTGAGACAAAAAACCTTTGTTGGCGGACCATTGGCGATTTTGGATTCTTACTATGGCAATGTTACGACGAAGCCAGACGATGCGGCATGGAGATTGGACCTAATGAAAAAAGTGATGGTCCCGGACATGAAGGCAAAAAATATTTATCCAAAAGTGTTCTTCTCTTTAGAAGAATTGGATCGACTTTCTGCGATTGAAACAGATATGTTTGCCTATGTACTGAGAAAACGGACTGAGTGGATTCAGAATGGGAAAATTGATGCTGAATGGGCTGGTTATTTAAAAGAATTGGACCGTCTGGGTCTACAAGATTGGTTGAAGATTAAACAAGCAGGTTACGACAGAAACGTAAAAAAATAAATTTTGTATTAAATCGCCGGAGCGGATCGAGTATGAAGGTGACGCTCTGGATTTTTTTAAATAGAGGGAGTGGAAGAGATGTCAACTGTTATGTATAGAGAAAAGTACCGACCACAGTTCCATTTTACGCCGCCGGCTAAATGGATGAACGATCCAAATGGAATGGTATATTTCGATGGGGAATATCACTTGTTTTATCAGCATTATCCAGAAGGTACAACCTGGGGACCGATGCATTGGGGACATGCGATCAGTACGGATTTGACCCATTGGGAGCATCGCCCGATTGCGTTAAAACCTGATCAAAATGGTTTCATATTCTCCGGTAGCGCAGTGGTGGATTGGGAGGATACCAGCGGATTTTTCTCTGGTAAGCCTGGTCTGGTTGCTATTTTCACCCACGCGGACCATTATCCGGATTCCGAACGACCGAGACAGAGGCAAAGCCTTGCTTATAGTTTGGATAAAGGCAGAACGTGGGTGATGTATGAGGGGAATCCTGTGTTGTGCAACGAGCAAATAACGGATTTCCGGGATCCTAAAGTATTCTTGCATGCTTCAAAGCAGCAGTGGATCATGGTACTTGCAGTGGAAGACCGTGTTCATTTCTATACGTCTTCCAATCTAAAGGAATGGTCTTTTGCAAGTGAATTCGGTGCCGCAGAGGGCTCACATGACGGAGTATGGGAATGTCCGGACTTAATAGAGCTACCGATAGAAGGTCATGCTGAAGAAACGAAATGGATACTGATCGTCAGCATCGGAGATCATCCACAGATGGCAGAAGGCTCAAGGACACAATATTTTGTTGGGAGCTTTGACGGAAGTACATTTACGAACGATGCTTCTCCTGAAAACGTCTTATGGTTGGATCACGGAAGAGATAACTATGCCGGTGTAACATGGTCGGATGTTGATAGATCGGATAAAGGAAAGCTGTTTATCGGCTGGATGAGCAATTGGAAGTACGCAAATCTCACTCCGACAAGCAGTTGGAGAAGCGCGATGACGCTGCCACGGGTGCTTTCCCTGAAGAAGGGGGCATCTGGAATGCGCTTGGTTCAAAAGCCTGTGACGGATTTGCAGAAGCTTCGGTTAGAAGCACAGATTTGGGAAGAGGTTATGGTTAGCCCCGGTCAAAACATACTTTCGGACGTGCACAGCGATACCTATGAGCTCGAATGTGAAATCGATTTGGGCGACGCATCGGAAGTTGGTTTTAAGCTTCGGAATTCGGAGCGGGAAGAAACCGTAGTCGGCTATAACACCGCCATGCAGAGATTGTTTGTTGACCGTTGCAACTCCGGTGAAAGCGGATTTCATGATGCATTTGCTTGTAAGCATGATGTGCAATTGGAGCTTCAAAATGGACGACTAAAGCTGCACCTATTTGTCGATAACTCTTCCATTGAAGTATTTGCAAATGACGGGGAGGTTGTGATTACCGATCAAATTTTTCCGGATCCGTCCAGTACAGGTTTGGAATTATATGTGCTTGATGGAAAGGCCAAGGTCATTTCTCTAGCACTTCATCCATTGAAATCGATCTATTCGCTTGTGACGGTATAACAAAGTGACGATGATTGTGAGGGAAACGAATTGTTATTAGGTGCTATCGAAGGCGGCGGGACAAAGTTCGTATGCGGGATTGGGACGGCAGATGGCGAAATTCTTGACCGCATCTCTATCCCAACAACGACACCAGAAGCTACGCTTGGCAATGCGATGGATTTCTTTGCAGCAAAAGAGATACAAGCAATTGGAATCGGAACCTTCGGCCCGATTGATGTGAATCCGCAGAGCCATGCTTATGGTTCCGTAACAAAAACCCCAAAGCCGCACTGGAGCGGTTACCGGATCGTAGAGCATTTGAAGCGGTACTTTGACATCCCTATTGGTTTTGATACTGATGTGAATACAGCTGCCCTGGGGGAAGCAACATGGGGGGCAGCAGCAGGATTGAACAGCTGCCTGTACATGACGGTCGGAACCGGGATCGGTGCGGGTGCCATCGTTGAAGGCAGGCTCGTTCATGGTTTGACCCATCCAGAAATGGGGCACATTCTTATACGGCGGCATCCGGATGACAGCTATGAAGGACACTGCCCCTTTCACAAAGATTGTTTGGAAGGATTGGCGGCCGGACCGGCGTTGGAGGATCGTTGGGGATCGAAGGCGTTTGAACTTGGAGATACTCATTCTGCTTGGGAAATAGAAAGCTATTATATCGCTCAGGCACTAGTCAATTACATTCTCATTCTTTCTCCGGAGAAAATCATTATCGGCGGCGGCGTTATGAACCAATCTCACTTATTCCCGCTTATACGCGAACAAGTTCGTAAACTGTTGAACGGTTACGTACAGCATCCGGCTTTTTCAGATGACAATGATAATTACATTGTACAACCCGCTCTAGGCGGCAACGCTGGTCTTTGCGGTGCTCTGGCCTTGGCTAAACAAGCTTTGGATATTTAGAAATAGCACACCAAGAAATTACCGGAAATTAAAGATACCTCCATCTATTCATTATGTTGGAGGTATTTTTCCTTTAGATGTACACAAAACATAGAAACAATTACTATTCGGGAGGTTACTTAAATGAAACTTGGATTCATCGGTTGCGGAGTTATTTCAACTGCACACTTGGAAGGTTTGCAACAATTAAAAAATGAAGGCAAGAAAACGTTTGATTTAACAGCTGTTTGCGATCTTAGACAGGATCGAGCTGAGGAGTTTGCAGCGGAAGTGGAAAGACGGCTCGGAAAGCGGCCCGAAGTATATACAGATTATCGCCGGATGCTGGAGGAAGGCCGATTGGATGCGGTATCCATCCTGCTGGATCATGATTTGCATCATACCGTTGCGGAAGATTGTTTTGCTGCGGGAGTACATGTGCAAATGCAAAAGCCGTTGGCTATTTCGCCTTCCTTCGGACGGAAGATGCTTGCAGATGCGAAAAAATATGGCAAGGTTATGACTCTATCTGAACCAAGCGTATTGGGAGCTGACAATGTTGCAATGGCAAGAGCGGTGAGAGAGGGTATCATCGGCTCCGTCTACATGATTATGGACTATGCGACAGTTACACTTGGGCGTAAATATTTTGCCGGTACGGCATGGCGTCATATGAAAGGAAGAGCGGGAGCCGGATGGATTAATGATCATGGTGTCCATCGCACCCATTTTTTTACTGAAGTGAATGGTCCTATTAAAGAAGTATTCTCATATAAGGAAATATTCGAGAAAGAGTTGAGCGACGGGGAAACCATTATACGTCCTAGTGGCGAAGATACGTCGGTAACGGTGTTCCGTTTTGCAAACGGCGGGCTGGGACACTGGATGTGCAGTACTGCCGCGCATGGGGAAGGAACCGGCGGGGTGTGGATTTACGGCAGCAAGGGCTGCTTCCGTCCGGGACAGCATGCAAAGCTGGAAGACGGGACACATATCCCGATGTCTGAAATTATCGAACGTTATGCGCCCGATATTGTACAAAATCCGTTTGCGCATTCTTATGTGGAATTATGGGAAGCAATAGCGGATCAAAAGGAGCCGATTTCGAGCGCTGGACGGGGGCTTGAAGCCTTAGGCGTCGTATTTGCGGCACTGGAGTCAGCGACAATTGGCCAACCAGTTAATGTCCAAGATATCATACTCGGAAAAATGCACGCATATGAAGATTCGGTGATAGAGGAAATGAAATCTTTCGAGAAGTAGCTTTTACAAGAAACACATTTATGATGCGCTGGCCCGTATATTTCACAGAATTTGTTGGAAAGGTTTTCAAAAAGCATAAAATCAATCGTATTTCCGTTGGGAGGGGATTCTGTTGAACATGAAAGTTGAAGAAATTATTCGCGAAGTACCAGAGCTAAGCCATGAATTCTTAAGTTTTGATAATCTTAGTGGAGGGCTATGCAACCAAACCTATAAGGTACTAACCAAACTGAGTACATACGTTCTTCGCATCAATAGCAGACAAAATGAGTATTTGAACCTGACACGCCGCTCTGAAATAGAAGTGATGAAGAAGGCAAACCGCGAAGGATTTGCTCCCAGGGTGATTTCCAATAATCATCCGGAACAATTTGTAGTCACGGAATTTATTGAAGGTCGAATGCTTGAGAAAGATGATCTGAAAGACAATCATATCAAAGAAATGATTATGGATCGCCTCAAACGAATACATCGTATGGAAGGTCAAGGCAGAACATGTACTCCTTACGATTTAATTCATGGATATTTGAAAGGTGCAGATCAGTTTCAAGTCAAGCATCCTGATGGATTGAACCGAATTTTGCATCGAGTAGAGAAAATCGCGCATATGAGGAGTAATGACAAAGAATATAACAACAAATTCTGTCACAATGATTCCTTTTTATGCAATATGATCTATACAGGCCAACAATTGCAAATTATTGATTGGGAGTTGTCGGGAGTCGGAGATGTGTTTTTCGAATTGACGCTCATTCCGTTTACAAACCAGTTCAGTGAAACAGATGAGCGTGAGTGGTTAAAGTTATACTTCGGATATTTTGAGGAGGAAACATTCCACATTTTTCAGGATATGAAATTCGTGTCGATGGTTCGAGAGGTTGCGTGGGGAATGTTTTACAGTGGACTTACTAAGGCGGAAAGTCACCATGACTTTGATTATTACAAGTTTGCCGAATCTTGCATCCAGCGAATAGAGCATGGGATTTATCAATTATAATGGGGTGTAGAACGGGTATGTTAGTTAATAATACATGTTCTACAAAGAAAGGGCCATCCTGCAAAGGATGGCCTTTACATTTGCAGATACAGACAGCTCACTGAAATATTAGGGGGACAACGCCAGCGTGGAATTGTCATGAATAAATAATGTGCACAAACATAGCGAGGCCGCCGAGTTATCAATTGGCGGCCTCGTTACGCTAATAGGCAGTTACTGGATTAAATTTCATTTACTACTCTACCAATCTCTCACTGGTGCACAACCTCGCATCCAATGCCACTCGCTTTCTACTCGAAAGGCACTCGGCCATCCATGAGGTGGAGACTCCCATTCCCTGAAATCAAGGATGCATTTGCAGAATGCTTCAGCGTTGGTAACACTGTGGTTTTGTAGTAATTGGACGGTAAGTTCCGTAAAGTTTTCAGGCTTATCTGGCGCGTTCTGAAGCGTCTTCATAAACCACTTGTGATACGGATATAGGATTTTGTTATAGGCGAGTATCATTCTTCCCCCATAAAGAACTAAATCGCTTACGGCCCAATCAAGTAAATACGGATCGTCTCGCTTCCCGGCCTCAGAAATGTACCATCGAAGAGCCTCAAAGTGAGCGTAAAATGTTTGGATACGATGCATTTGTTCTGCAACAGGATATACAGCGATGTGGGTCAATAGTGTCGGAATCTCAGTGGAATGCGAGAAAGCAAGAATTGCATCTGTAAAAGCCGCTCGACTCGGCTCATTACCGTACTCAGCTACCTGTCTCAGGTAATTCAAGTTGACCACCCAGCCATCAACATATCCTCCTGGATAATTGCATAGGTCTGTGCGAAAGTAGTGAAATTCGTGGATCTTCTCACGGCGTTGAAACTCCTTATCTGTACAGAGGAAATTAAGCTCACGAAGACGTATTTCTTAAAAAAGCGCACTTCCACATTAAATTTCAACGGTAGCATCGTGTGCGAATTCTGTTAAAATAGACGTATTCTAAAACGAAAGAAAGAGGCGGCTCACTGATGGTGTCGAACCCTTTTCGGCTACACAAAAGCATTTTTGCTAAATTTACACTCTCTTTTATTTCGATAGGCCTTATCCCTCTACTCATTCTCAGTTATATTTCACTTCAGACGTTCAGTGGCTTTATGGAGCGTTATGCGACGAACAATTATGAGCAAATGCTGCTGTTTGCAAGCCGAAATGTGGATGATATGTTCGTTAAGTACAATAACATTTCCAAACTAATGTACTCCTACGGGGTAGGCGGACTCTATGGCCAATTGGGACAAGCGATTGCAGCGCAAAGCAAGGATAAAGACATCCGCTTGTCGATGACGATCAACGATTTCTTGCAAACGGTGTTGTATACAGAACGTAACCTGCAAAGTGTCTTTTTTGTTCTGCCGAATGGAACCTTTCAAAGCTTATCTAAGAACAACGTAGCCCTGGATTACCAATATCAATTCCCAAGAGTTGAATGGAAGGATCAGTTGAAGCTTAATCGTAACGATCTCAACTTTTTTCCGACGCATAAGCAGGATTATTTTCTTGGGGCAACGGATCAAGTCATGACGTTTGGGCGCAACCTAACCGATGTGTTGGGGGCATCCAAGGTCGAAGGCGATATGGTCGGTAGCTTTTATATGGATGTAGGACTTGGCGTATTTAATGAGATTTTTAAGCAAATGGTTCTGAATAACCGGGATACGGTCTATGTCGTGGATAATCAGGGGATTATCCTTTACAGCAATCAAATAGAGCTAATCGGTACTGTTTTCCATGCGAATACGTCGGATGATTTCTTGCATTTACAGCAGGATACAGCAGTGAATAGCATCAAAATTGTCGGCGAGTTTTATAAAAAAGAACTGTTCCTCAAAGTCGAGCAGCTCATTCGGACGATTACGATCGTCATTGGCCTGTGTATGATTTCGTTGATTGTGGTAGCGGTCTGGTTCTCTAATCGCTTCTCCAACCCGATTCGCAGTATTACGCGAGAAATGGCGAAAGTGGAGTCCGGCAATTTCGATACGAAGGTGACCGTCAAGACAGCGGATGAGCTGGGGCTTCTGTCCCATGGTTTTAATAAAATGGTGGGGCGGCTGAAGGAATACATTGACGTTGTGTATGTTGCGCAGATTAAGCAGAAGCAAGCGGAGCTAAACGCACTGAAAAGTCAGATCAGACCGCATTATTTGTATAATACATTGGAAGTCATTCGGATGAGCGCTGTTGCGGAAGATGCGAATGAGGTGGGCGATATGATTTTGTCGTTATCGCACCAGCTCAAATATGTACTCGATTATGGCGAAGAAACCGTTACAATCCGGGCAGAGAAAGCGAACTTGGAGCAATACTTTCAATTAATGGTTATCAGGTACGGAGAGCATAGGCTAGGCCTTGACTTCCGGTTCGATGCGGACTTGATGGACTGCGCCATTCCGAAGCTCTCACTGCAGCCGATCGTCGAAAACGCCATTTATCATGGCATTATGCCGAAGACGGGGAAAGGCACAATTCGCATTTCGATTGAAAAGCTTTCGGACAACCTGCTTGGTGTCACGGTGGACGACGACGGTGTAGGGATGAGCGAGGATACGCTTGAACTTGTTCGTCAGAAGCTGGCTGAGGGCAGCTCGCTGGATACGGGAAGCAGTATAGGGCTCATCAATGTCCATGAGCGCATTGTGGCGCTATATGGGCAAGGTTTTGGTGTAGAGGTCAATAGCAGTCAACATATTGGGACTACCGTCCGTTTTGTCATTCCTTTAACGAAAGAGGTGAGCGTCCGTGTTGAACGCCATTCTAGCTGATGATGAACCGATGATTATCAAAGGGTTAAAAAAGCTCATTCCGTGGGAAGAGCTCGGCATTGTAATCGTGGGTGAGGCCATGACTGGCAGAGGTTTGATGGAGCAGATTGAACGCAAGCAGCCTGATCTCGTCATCACGGATATAAGTATGCCGGACGGCTCAGGCATCGATGTCATTAAAGAAGTACAAAGGCGGCAGCTTCGGACCAAAATTATTTTTATCAGTGCGTACCAGGAGTTTTCCTATGCCAAGGACGCGTTAGCCTTTGGTGCAGTCGATTATTTGGTGAAGCCGATCGAGAAGAGTCTGCTGCTCGAGGCGGTGGGCAAAGCGATGACGCAGCTGCAAGAGGCGAATGAAGATCAATCCTCCAAAGGAAAGCTGGCCGTCTATGAACAAAAGGATAAGAAGACACAGCTCGAGGAGCTGTTCGACAGGCTCACTCAAGGGGATATTCGGTGGGAGGAAGCGCAGAGTAAGTTTCAAGCCTTGAACTCTCCGTTCACGGATCCATGTTTCAGCGTGCTGTATGTGGAGCTTGCGCATGTGCAGCTACAGGACGGCAGGTGGGGGGAGCACGAGAAGCGTCTGTTAGTGTTTGCGGTATCCAATCTAGCGGAAGAACTGATCCATCTATATGGCAGCGGCCTTGTCATTCGAAAAGGCGAAAATTTATGCGTCATTGTGAACCATATGCGTGTAGAGGATGATTTGCAGCGTCTCGCGAGCGAAATGCGAAATAAGATTTTATTTTATCTTAAAATTCATGTGACGATTTGTATCGGTATGCCGGCCCTCAGCCTGCAGGATATTCGGCAATCCTATAAGTCGGCCGTTGAGACGATGAACTATAGCTATTTTGAAAAGGAAGGGATGGTTCTGTCATGGTCACAAAATGAGCGGCGTGGCGGTGAAGATCAACTCTTAGCAGATGCCAAACACGCTGTGATTAAAGCGGTCATTGCCAAGGAAAAGCAGCAGGTGCAGGAGCTGTTGGTAAGCTTTTTTGAACATGCTGCAACCAACGCTATTGGTCGTAAAGAATCCGCGGTATTAATCGTACATGCCATGCTGACGGACTTAATGGAGGAGATGTTGGCTGTCGGGATCGACCTTCAGGTGTCGTCGGAGCAGCGGAAAGATTGGCAACAGCGGTTGCATCAATTTTACCGTTTTAGTGATCTAACAGATTTCATAACGGGTCTCATTTTGGACATACTGGAACAAGTAAGCACGGCAGGAGGCAGCCGCGAAGCGCAGCAGATGAAGGTCATTAAGGAATACATTGAGGAGCACTATAGCGAAAATATAACGCTGGAAAGCATGGCTTCCCAAGTGTTTATGAATCCGTATTATTTTAGCAGCTTCTTTAAGAAGCACACGCATGAGAATTTTAAGCAGTACGTCACAAACATCCGGATGAAAAACGCAGTCCGGCTGCTCTTGCAAACGGATCTGCTCGTTTACGAAATTGCGGAGCAGGTTGGCTATCATAATCCACGGCAATTCAGTGATATGTTCAAGAAAAGTTATGGCAAGCTTCCGCACGAATATAAGAGTCAAATCAAAGGGTAAATCGTCGGAATTCTGTTTTTCTTAGAGACAGCTTCTGCTTTAGCTTCGATTCGAAGCATGGGCAGAAGCTGTTTTTCCATATAGATGAAGATCTTTGCATTCGTTTTCACTTTCTTAAATTCATGCATATCGAGCTTAAAAAACTTCATTCTAAACGATTTGGGCGTATGTTAGTCTTAAATCAAGGAACAAAACAGCACAAGATGAGTCGAAAGCACACCGCTTAGGTTGTTCAAAAGAAACTAGATACTAAAGGGAGATTACTTTCAACTATGGTTAAAACTTTTTCCAAAGTACTCGTAGGCTCGACAGCATTAGCACTCATTTTGGCAGGATGCGGAAACAACAGTGATTCCACAACTCCAACGTCAAGTGGCAAAGCTGCAGCAACAGCGGCTTCGAAGAAAGATGTTACTTTCAGCGTTATTTATGCGACAGGCGATCCAGCGACCAAACAAGCGGTAGCCGATTCGATTGCTGCTTACACGAAAGCGAACCCGAACGTCAAAATCAAAGATTTAAGCGAAACAACGACAGCAGCTTATCTGGACTTCTTGAAAACAAAAGATGCCGTTGGTGAATTCCCAGACCTTGTCGAAATGCGTGACACGCAACTATTCGCGGATGCAGGCAAGCTGGCTGAACTTCCAAAAGATTTACAAGATTTGTTTGAAAGCGTACCGCAAGTAAACGGCAAAGTGTACAACGCGCCAATTTCGCTTCCTGCTCCACAAGGGATTATTTACAGCAAGAAAGCTTACGCTGATGCAGGTATTACAGAAGAACCTAAAACATATGCGGACTTTCTCGCAGCTCAAGAAAAGCTGAAAGCAAAAGGTATTTCACCGATCGTTGTCGGCGGTAAAGACATTTTCCACTGGGGCTTCTGGGTCAATAAATTCCTAATAGATGAAGTGTTCATCAAAGATGCGGATTGGAATTCCAAGCGTTCCGAAGGCAAAGTAAGCTTCACGGACGAAGGTCCAGCGAAAGCGATGCAGCTTATGACAGATCTATTTACAAAAGGCTACGTAGATAAAGGTTACATGAGTACGGCGGACAACCAAACGGCTTCCATGCTCGTGACAGGTAAAGCGGCAAGCTTGTTCTCCGGTCCTTGGATGTTCCCAACGATCGCTCAAGCAGATCCGAAATTTGATTTCGGTTGGTACCCTGTACCGGATCAAAAAGGTGAAATCAACGTTGTAGGTCTTGCACAACCAGCTGGTTGGTCCTTATCTGCTGCTGCAGCGAAAGATCCAGACAAAACAGCGGCGATCTCGGATTTCATTAAATTCTTCTTCAGCAAAGAGCAATATCCGAAATACTTGAAAGTTGCAAGCGCAATCCCATCTACAAAAGAAAAAATGAACTATGAAGCTTCCCCGCAATTGCAAGAAGTGTTGGCGATGATGGCAGATCCTAACGTTAAAAAATCGCTTCAAATCAATAATTTCTGGGGATCTAACCAAATACCTCCGCAATTCCGCAACTGGTTCTATAAATCCGTTCAAGACTGGTTAGTGAAAGGTGATTTCAGCGCAGATCAGTTGAAAAAAGCGGATGCGGAGTGGGATACCGAAGTGAAAGCAATGAAAAAATAAGAACGAAAAGGCTGCAAACGGAGAACCTCTGCGTCACTTGCGGAGGTTTTCCTGCTACTACCTTCAAAGTCCAATAGGAGGCATAAGAGAATGACAACCATACAGCCTGTGAAGAGAAAAAGAAAATGGCTCTCCTTTTCCGTCGTGTTTCTTATTCCTGCGCTGATCCTCTATACCTTGTTCGTCATGGCACCAACAGCGAGCAGTATCTATCTCAGTTTTACTTCCTGGGATGGTGTTAGTCCTGATATTCGCTTCATTGGACTTGATAACTTCGTGGAGATGTGGCACAGCGAGCGCGTGCATAATGCACTGAAAAACACGTTAATCCTGTCCGTTGTCTTAGTTATTATAGAAAATGCCGTTGCCCTGCTGCTGGCGATGCTGGTAGATCAGGTGAAATGGTTCCGCAATTTATTTCGCAGTATTTTTTACTTCCCGACATTACTCAGCGGGATTGTAATGGGATTTGTCTGGACGATTATTCTGAATTATAACTTTGGAGTTGTTACACAATTGCTCGATAAGCTTCATCTTTCCTTCTTGAAAATCGATTGGCTTGGAAATCCGGATTACGCATTGATCGCTATCATTTTTGCAACTGTATGGAAAGGCGCTGGCTATTATATGATTATTTATTTGGCCGGTCTGCAAGGTATTCCGCCAGAGCTGTCGGAAGCGGCAAGCATTGATGGTGCGAACCGCTGGGAGCAATTCCGCCATATCACGTTCCCTCTGCTGGCAGGTGCTTTTACGGTATGTATGATGCTGTCGATGATTGCGTCCTTAAAAATATTCGATCAGATTGCCGTTATGACGGATGGTGGACCTGGTTTTGCGACAGAAACACTAACGTACATTATTTATAAAGTCGGCTTTGGCGAGCTGCGGCAAGGCTTCGGAACAGCACTATCGCTTGTCTTATTTATCCTGATCCTGATCGTTTCACTCGTCCAAATTAAGCTGCTTCGCAGCAGGGAGGTGCAGTTATAGGATGAGAAAGCAGAAAAATGTGCTGGAGATTCTCCTCTTTGTCCTGACGCTAGTCCTTGCGATTATCTTCTTCTTTCCGATCTACTTCAGCTTGATTTCCGCCTTTAAAAGCAACGGAGCTATTCTGAGGGATGCGATCTCATTTCCGACCAGCTGGTACGTGGATAGCTTCGTCTATCTCTGGACCAAAACCGATTTCCCTAGAGCCATGGTCAACTCGGTCATTTTAACCCTATGCTCGATTATCGCGATGATTGCGGTCATTCCCATGGCAGCTTACGCGATTGAGCGGACGAATAAAAGATGGACGAATATGGTATATGTCTACTTTCTATCCGGCATGATGATTCCATTTCAAGTCTATATGATTCCACTGTTCAAAGAGATGAAAATGATGGGTTTCTACGGCACCTTAAGTGCTCCGATTCTCATTTACATCTCCGGCTCAGTAGGGTTCGGCGTACTTCTTTATACAAGTTTTCTGAAAGGCGTTCCGCGTGAAATTGAGGAAGCAGCTGAAATCGACGGTTGTTCCAAGTGCGGCATTTTCTGGAGGATTGTATTCCCGCTGCTTGGGCCGTGTACGGCGAGCTTGGTCGTGCTGAACGGTCTCGGCATTTGGAACGACTTCCTGATGCCAAGCTTGGTGCTGCCTTCGGATAAGCCCAAGACAATGATCGTCGAAATCTTCGGCTTCGTCGGCGAATATGCGTCCCAGTGGGATATGGTTTTCGCAGGCACCGCGATTTCAATCATTCCTGTCTTGATCGCATTCATCGCGCTGCAGAAATACTTTGTCAAAGGGATCGCAGCAGGTGCAACCAAAGGCTAACATTAGGGGGTTTGTGACAAATCTAAACCTCTCTATCAACCTTCAAGGCGGATAGGGAGGATTTTTAATAAGGAAAAATAAAATGTAGAAAGCGGGCAGAAACGCATGTTAAATGGGCAGGATCAAGCATGGTTGAATGAATTGATTGACAGATTATCAACGAAAATGGATTGGGTCAGTGAGAAGTCCAAGCATAAAATTCCGTACACGACAATTAACGGAACACACGATAATCGCAACGTGGATAATCCTACAGTTACCGAAACGGATGGGATTAATTGGTGGACGAATGGCTTCTGGGGCGGCATGATGTGGCTTATGCATCACGAAACCGGTAACGAGAAATATAAAGAAATCGCTCAAATCTCCGAAAAAGAATTAGATCGCTGTTTTGATGAATTTTACGGCTTACATCATGATGTTGGATTTATGTGGCTGCCGACAAGTGTAGCGAATTATAAAGTGACGCAGAATCCAAAATCTCGCAAAAGAGCGCTGCATGCCGCTGTACTGCTCGCGGGTCGCTTTAATTTGGCAGGTGGCTTTATTCGCGCTTGGAACGATTTAGAGGGTTCTGATACAAGAGGCTGGGCGATAATTGACTGCATGTTCAATATTCCGTTGCTGTACTGGGCTTCAGAAGAAACCGGTGATCCGAGGTTCAAGCAAATCGCGATGAAGCATGCCGATACCGCAATGTCGGCGTTTGTTCGACCAGATGGGTCTGTCAACCACATCGTAGAATTTGATCCGTTTGAAGGCGGCGTAATTAGATCGTATGGTGGACAGGGCTATGAAGAAGGCTCTTCCTGGACGAGAGGGCAGACCTGGGCGTTGTATGGGTACATGATGAGCTATATTCATACGCAAAAGGAGGATTATTTGCAAACCGCGAAACGGATTGCTAACTATTTTATCGCGAACATTCCTGAGGATGGCGTGATTCCGGTAGACTTCCGACAGCCGAAGGAACCGAAGCGCGAGGATGATACGGCTGCAGCGATTGCGGCGTGCGGTCTGATTGAAATTGCGAAAGTCGTAGGCGAGCATGAAAAGGAGCTTTATCTCGGTGCGGCGCTGGAGTTGCTAAAAACACTAGATAACTCCCGAATCGATTGGTCAACGGGTAGCGATAGCCTGATTCAATTTGGTTCAGCTGCCTATCATTCGGAGAACCATCATCAAGCGATTATTTATGGCGATTACTATTTCATGGAAGCGATTTTCAAGCTTAAAGGGAACGATTTATATCTGTGGTAAAAGAAAGGAAGCACAACGACATGATTCAAAATCCAATTCTACGAGGCTTTAACCCGGATGCGTCGATCATTCGGGTCGAAGATGATTATTACATTGCAACCTCTACCTTTGAATGGTTCCCTGGGGTGCTCATTCATCATTCCAAAGATTTGATGAACTGGCGTCCCTTGACGCGCCCGCTGGATCGGGTGAGTCAGCTTGATCTGCGCGGTGTGCCAAGCTCTGGCGGAATTTGGGCGCCTTCCTTAAGCTACTGCGACGGTACTTTTTATTTGTGCTTTACGAATGTGGTTGGTCGAAAAGGCGTGTATAAAGATCTTCACAACTATATCGTGACGGCACCTTCGATTGAAGGACCTTGGTCTGAACCGATCTATCTGAATGCCAGTGGTTTCGATCACTTTTTGTTCCACGACACGGATGGCCGCAAGTATTTGTTTAATATGCAGTGGGATTTTCGGAAAAACAAAAATCGGTTCGCTGGCATTATTATGCAGGAATTCTGTTCAGCTGAAGGCAAGCTAATCGGCGAGATTAAGCTGATTACCCAAGGTACAGAATTGGGTGTTACGGAAGGGCCGATGGTGTATAAGAAAGATGGGTACTACTATTTGCTGGTTGCCGAGGGGGGAACGGGTCCGATGCACGCCGCAACCCTTATAGCGTTCGACTTCCGTAGATGGTCCCTATGAAGTTGACCCTGACTTCCCGATTATTACCACAAGAAACACCCCAGAACATCCACTGCAAAATGCAGGTCACGGTTCCTTGGTGGAAACGCAGCTGGGGGACTGGTACATGGTGTTCATTTGTTCTCGTCCCTTGCCAGATGGCAATAAGCTCAGTCCATTGGGGCGAGAAACTTCCTTGCAAAAAGTAGCGTGGACGCCGGACGGCTGGCTGCGGCTGGCCGAAGGTGGGAAGCAGCCACAGCTGCATATTCCGGAGACGGAGCTTACTCCCCACCCGTTTGCACCGGACCCGGTCCGCGATGATTTTAACGAAGCGAAGCTCAGCGTACATTGGCACACACTTCGCGCTCCGGCTGACGAGTCATGGTTAAGCTTAACGGAGCGCCCAGGTTATTTGCGACTACTGGGAAGAGAGTCACTTACCTCCTTGCACCACCAAAGCCTTGTGGCAAGACGCATTCAAAGCTTCCAGTGCGAGATGGTGACATGTGTGGCGTTCGAGCCGGAAGCTTTTACCCAAATGGCGGGTCTTGTACTTTACTATGATGAGTCCGATCATTACTATTTACGCATTTCCCACGATGAGCAGCTTGGCAAGCATTTGGCAATTATCATAAGCGATCAGGGGCAGTATGATGAATTGGACACTTATGTGACGATTCCTGAAGGGGAGCGCATATATCTCAAAGCAGCAATGAATTTCGATAAGATTCAATTTTCTTATTGTTTAGACGGTCAGTCGTGGCTACCTATTGGTCCGACGCTGTACTCCGGCAATCTTGCCGACAGCTATCGGCGCAAATTATCCTTTACTGGCGCTTTCGTTGGGCTATGCGCGCAGGATTTTCGAGGAACTCGCCTGCATGCGGACTTTGACTTCTTCGATTATGAGGAATTGGAATTTACGGAAGCCGAAATTTATAACTAAATTGAACGCAAACAAGCCTGAGGATGTCTCAGGTTTCTTTGTTATATTCGGCATGCTAATCCTGCAAAGAAATGTAGATTGATGGGGCGTATCAGAATCGTTATTACCGTTTTTATAACATTCGACGTAATTCACAGTATACATGCAAGCCTGAGGTAGCTACTGTTAATATGAGGGAACGGTTTCGAATGAATGGAATACGCTTAGTCTCCCTTCGTGGCTCGATTAAAATTTAGTTGTAAGAGGTGCACAGGATGAGGCTCAAGTTAAATGAGGATTGGCAGTTGACGTGGGAGCCGCTCTACCGTCAGGCAGGCGACTATATTCAGGTCAGGAACAAACAGCGGGATTGGCTGCCAGCGGATCTGCCCTGCGATGTGCATATGCCACTGATCGAGCGAGGTATTATCGCAGAGCCGCTGGTGGCGAATCACTGTTTTGCCAGCGAATGGGTAGAGGAACGCTCGTGGTGGTTTAAGAAGTCATTTGAGCTAACGGCGGAGCACCTAGTCTCGGATCAAATGATTCTCCACATGGCATCTTTGGATGTAGAGGCGGATATCTGGTTGAACGATTGTCATCTGGGTCATCATCGCAGTGCTTTTTATCCATTTTCTTGTGATCTTAAAGGGAAAGCACAGCAGGGGGTCAATCAACTTTTTGTGAGAGTTACCGCAGGTTTGGAACACTATTCTGAACATGATCTTGCTCTAATTGGTGAAGCCAAGGTTGTATATAAGAACGAGCAGATCGGTCAACGAGGCGATCATCGCCGTGGCATGCTGAGAAAACCGCAATATGTGTTTGGGTGGGATTGGGGCCCCCGGGTAGCGACGTGCGGAATCATGGGTGAGGTTAGTATAGCGTTTAACCGTAAGATGCAAATACGAGATATCCATGTCATGACGACACAGGTGGATGCTGCCAATCGAGAAGCGCACGTACAGTTTCAATTGGAGCTCGAGAATCTGTATCCTTTTCAAACGTTGGAAACGCAGCTGAAGCTAGAGCTGTTGTTCAACGGCAGGCAAGTTCAAAGTAATGAGCAAGACTGTTGTCTACGGTCAGGGATTAACTACGTAACCATTTTTTTATCCGACAACTGCCAACTACACTGCACATCAGCGAGACGATTGGAGACAGCTTGGACAAATCGACGGTTCGCCCGACCTACAAGGACGCTTATGTGTATGAGCTGGAATATTTCTACGAGGTCGTCACACAGGGCAAGCCGCCAAAGACAACACCGGAGGATTACTTGGAGGATCTGCTAATATTTGAAATGATAATGAAAGCTATTCAGCAATAGGTCAGTATCTCGGGAGATTGGATTCACGCGGCACCCGAACTACAACAAAAGAGCTAAGTTTGCGTATGCGGCTTAGCTCTTTTGTTTATAGGAACTAACGAAAAAGAGAAGTTTGAAATAGCTCCTCTAGTTATTCTTATGATTAAAACCACATTCGTTTACATCGCTTACATATTGGATGATCGCGGGAAGGAAGTCGTCGTTGGCCGTTGTGTCAAAGAAGGCACGGACGTTCCATTAAAAGATCTATAAACTCCCTCGCTGCTTTCTCCATATAGCGGTCTTTAAGATAAATCACACCTATTTCCCTGCGTAGAGAAGGATTCGTAATGCGAATCATACTCAAATCTTGATGAGGGTACATCTCTAAAAGTGTTTTAGACAAAATGGATACTCCTGCACCTGATCGGACCAGCATCAACAAGGATCTAATGGTTGTGGTCTCAATTTTTGGTTTTAAATCAAAGCCGAGGCTTGAGCATGCCGAATCAATCATCTTACGACAACGATGAGTGCTTGGGAACATAATAACGGGTTCTTTCTTAATCTCTTCAAAAGAAATGGTTTTGTGGTCAGCAAAGGGATGATCCGACTTCACCACAAAATAAAAATCTTCTACATAAAGAGGTACTATTCTTAATCGTTCATCCTCCACAGGCAAAATGGTAACAGCGAAGTCGAGTTCGTTTAGGATGAGAGGTTCTACAACATCTACTAAGCCATTTAGCTTGATTTGAATTTTTGGATACTTTTTATGGAAGTCGACCAGCAAACTGGATACTAATTCATTGATCTCTCCAATTAGCGCTCCAATAGACAGCGTACCACGCTCAATGTGCTGCAGCTCAAAAATCTCTTCACGTGCTCCAGTCAAGGCACCGAAAATAGTGCTGCAATGATTGTGCAAAATACTCCCAGCCTCCGTGATCGCGATTTTTTTACCGATTCGACTAAATAGGGGAGTGCCCATTTCGTCCTCGAGAAGCTTGATCTGATAGCTTAACGTGGGCTGCGTAATTCCTAACCTCTCAGCTGCACGGGTAAAATGAAGCTCCTCGCATATCGCTTTAAAACACTCCAGTTGTCTGAACTCCATGGGAACCCCCTCCTTTTACGCGTACTACATCTTTATTTATTGTAGGTTAAGAAAATTAATTTATCAATAGAGTGATTTTTATTGAAACGATAGAAGAATTCTATTAACCTGCGGAATTAAAACGGGTCGCACAATAAGTATCATTTAAATTTTCGATGGTTTCTATTCAAATTAATATATTGATCTATTGATCCTTTTTTCACTACAATACTTACATGTAATCAAGAAAGGAGAATAGAACATATGAGATCAGGAGGTATAGAAAGAAATTCTTTCTTTGTTCATTAGTTCAATATTAATTGAACTATTAAAATAACTACAAAGGGTGAATAACATGAATAAATTAACAGCTTTATTTTTCGTCATCATGTTTCTTATCGGTACGGATACATTTATCATTTCTCCGCTTATCCCCACTCTTCAGGAATTGTTTCACATCCGGACCGAATATGCCGGTTGGATGGTGGGAGCCTACGCTTTAGGTTATGCCATATTTGCACTCATTGCCGGTCCGCTTTCCGATGGGTGGGATCGCAAAAAAGTAATGCTTTTTGGGATGTTTTGCTTCTCGATTTCAACCATCTTATGCGGCTTTGCCTTTAATTTTTGGTCGATGTTTTTATTCCGCGCTTTGGCCGGATTCGGCGCAGCGTTTACAACGCCTCAAATCTGGGCCTCCATCCCGACTTTGTTTCCTGCGCAGAAGGTCGCCAAAGTATTCGGAATTGTAATGGCGGGCTTGGCTTCTGCCCAAGCGTTCGGCATACCTATTGGAGGTTTGCTTGCTGCAACTCATTGGTCTTATCCTTTCTATACAATCGGCGCATGTTCGCTGCTAGCGACGGTATTTATCTTTTACACTTTGCCCGCAATGAAACCGAATCAAGACCAAAGAACCAAGATGCCAATCTTTAAAAGATATGTCCTGCTATTGAACAGCCAAATGGCGAGAAGATCTTTCCTGGCTCATTTCTTGTTTCAATGCGGATTCATGGCTGCTTTTGCTTTCATTGGAAAATGGATGACAGACCGCTTTGAGCTTTCTGTCGATCACGTGGGGTTCGTGATGTTTTTTCTGGGTCTTGGGAATATGGTGGGGAGTATCGGCGGTGTTTATGTGATCAAAATATTGGGTCGTTTCAACACACTGGTTATTGGCTTTGTTGTCTCCATTGCATGTTTTCTAGTTTTACCTCATTTGTCGTCGGTTTCGGCTTTCGAAGGTGCATACTTTTTCATTTTCGCTAACATGGGAATATCATTTCCGCTAATCATGGGACTTCTGACTTCATTAAATCCGACGATCCGTGGCACGATCACAAGCATGGCCAATTCAGCCATGTACGCTGCGACAACACTCGGTTCTTGGATCGCAGGCTTGCTTTATGCGACTTTTAACGGTTTTACCGCCGTTGGCCTATTTGCGGCTTTATGCATTGTCGGTTCGTTGTTAGCTTTTTTTTCAAGTGGTATTTTGCCTGCTCAGGAGAAAACAAAGAAGGAGCTTGTAGAATCATAAATGCATAGAAACTCAAATGGATATTCTTAATCTTCCAAAATTCCACATCCTAAGTATTCGTGAGAATGAATTTGATTTTCTAATACAGGTGGTGACGAACTCTCCACCTTTAACATGTGCTCATTGCGGATGCCTAACGAACCTCTACAAGCACGATAACAGGGAACAGATTTGTATGGACTTGCCTATTAACGGCAAGCGTGTAGGGCTTCTAATAAAGCGTCAGAGGTATCGCTGTAGAGACTGCAATCGAACCTTTTGGGAACGCTTAGACCACACCATAGACGAGAAGCGAAGGTGCACCAAACGATTATTGTTTTATGTAGTGAAGCAAAGCCTTAAACGCACGTTTGTCAGCATATCTGACGATGTTGGACTGAATGAAAAAACGGTTCGTAACATCTTTCGTGATTACATCAATCGTGTTAAAGAAACGCTTCGGTTTGAAACTCCTAATTGGCTTGGGATTGACGAAATACACCTTATCAAGCCAAGATGCGTTTTAACCAACATGGAGGAACATACTTTGTTAGACGTTCTGCCCAATCGTAACAAGGAAACCGTTGTAGACTGTCTTTCACGCCTTACAAATAGAGAACGAATACAATACGTAACAATGGATATGTGGAAACCGTATAAGGACGCTGTGAGGGCTGTATTGCCAAAAGCTATTATCATCGTCGATAAGTTTCCCGTTCTCTGTATGGCAAACCAAGCGCTAGAAACCATCCGCAAACAGCTTAAAAAGGGCTTATCGCCGAAGGCACGGCGTGGGCTTATGAATGACCGTTATATCCTCCTTAAACGCCATAGAGAGCTTACAGAGATCGATAGGATACTGCTTGACCAATGGACGAATCATTACCCGTCTCTCGGCATTGCGTATAACTTGAAGGAATCTTTCTTTGACATATGGGATAGCGACAGCAGACACAAGGCATACCTCAAATATCACGATTGGAAAGCTAAGTTACCAAATGAACTCCATGCGGCTTTTGAGCCTCTTACAAAGTCTATGGAGAACTGGGAAGAAGAGATATTCGCCTACTTCGACCATCGTGTCACCAACGTTTATACCGAGTCACTGAATAGCCTTATCCGTATCACTAACCGTTTAGGTAGGGGCTATTCGTTCGAAGCCCTACGAGCCAAAATTCTCTTTACAGAGGAGCTTGCAAAGCAACGTAAGCCAATGTATCAGTGGCGGACCGATACCTATGTACCGGAAGAAACAACTCTGCTTGGTATTGATATTTTCACCTTAATTGAGAAATTGGAGAAGGGCAAATTATAAGCCCTTCTCCACCAAAAATTCTCCGAACACGGAGCTGACGATTCCCGACTTCTCAATCTGCCGAATATGGGACAGGTCTCGGGCGGGAATTCAACACATAGTTCAATCGACGATTTAAGTTATCGTTAATAAACCTAAAGGAATGATTATATAATGTCCAAAATGCTAGTTATCAATGCCCACCCCCAAGTGGAGTCGCAACAATCCATTAGTTTGCTCGTACTGAACCACTTCCTGAGCATATATAAGCAGCTAAATCCAACGGAAACTGTAGAGCAAGTCAACCTGTACGACGAACAGATTCCAGTTGTGGACCATACGGTATTAAGCGCCAGTGATAAACTTCGGAAGGGAGAGCCCCTTACTGATGCCGAACAGCAAGTCACGGATCGAAGGAACGAGATTCTTAAACAGTTCAAAGATTCGACTAAATATGTCATTGCGATGCCACTGCACAATTTTAACATTCCTTCTAAACTGAAGGATTATATGGATACGATTATTATTCCGCGCGAGACGTATAAATTTACCGAGAACGGCTCCGTCGGATTGTTATACGACGGCCGCAGCATGCTCGTTATTCAAGGGAGCGGCTCCGTCTATACGAACGACGATTGGTATACGGAGGTTGAATATTCGCACAAGTACCTTAAATCTATGTTTAATTTCCTAGGGATCGAGGATTATCAAATCATTAGGGCGCAAGGGACAGCCATCTTAAAATGGGAGGAAATTCTGGACAAAGCGTACCGTGAAGCGGAGGAAGCGGCCCGACGTTTGACTGCCGTCAACCATAAAGTTACCGATTAAAGATAACGCCGGCGAAGGGTTCAATCCCCCGCGCCGGCGTTTTTCATCATAACAAGCGAATTATGGCCCTAGTGTTAAGGGAGGCTTTGTTTGTGTGTGAGGAGGTGGTGTGATTTTTCATTTAATTGCAGGCGATAAAAATGTATAAAACGTGCTCCCGTGTTCACGAAAGCTACTCACTTTTAACCAATATTGAGCAGAATGTTACATAGTTGTTCTGGAGTTGAATAGAACGGCGAATGGTCTGAATCCAACGTGAATACTTCCTTGCAGGGAGATGCGGCTTGCATTTGCCTTTGCATGTCGATTGATATGGCATTATCTCGAAGGCCTTCAATGTAATAACGAGGGACTTGACCAAAATTTTTTTCCGTCAGGCTCACCGGTGTCACAAATGGATTCGTGGCTTGTACCTGTAACCGAGATACTGCCCCGACTAAATCCTCATCTAGGCAATTGTTGTAGAACGTATCCTTTGCTTTGTCTGCGGGAACGGTAATTGTGCTCCCATCTTCAGAGACCCGCATATTGGGATTAGGCGGAATCACGAGCATGTTTTGACCATTCTGTAATAGAAATGCGGTTAAATAAACGAGCGATTTAATTCGATTCGGACGGTACTCGGCTGCTTGCGATACAACAATCCCGCCCATGCTGTGTCCAACTAGAATAACCTCTTGATCAAGACCATCAATAGCAGCTACCACACGATTTGCATACACGTCGAGCGTTACCTCTGAAATTGGGGTTTGGTCTTCTCCGTGTCCGGGTAAATCGATGGCAATTACACGATGACCGGCTGTTTCTAACATAGGAACGATTTTTTCCCAACACCAAGCTCCATGCCACGCGCCGTGAATGAGCAGATAAGTAGACAACGAAATCACCTCTGAATAATATGTTATAATACGATAAAGTTAAATTTCACACCTGATAACAAGGGACCAAGCCACCTCGCAGCTTGCAGGCAGACGACAAGGGTGAACAATGGACACCAGCAAGGTGCGTCACAATACACCAACTCGGACAGAAAGTCGCGTGAATTCTTTGACTAAATGCCAATTGATACAAAAGATAATTTAGTTTCATAGTTCAAATACTATTGAACTATTGAATAAAAAAATAATTTCTTTCTACAACGTATCCAGAAATCCGGGTAAGTAAGTTTGAAAGGTCTCCATATCGATACTCATATACCTCGTTTGAGCTTCTTTTCGTACCTTGATCAATTTCGCCTCCCTTAAAGTCCGCAAATGATACGAATTATTCGATTTTGAAGTACCGTGAATGTCTCCCACTTCTCCGCAATTCATCTCCTTCTTATTGGCATACAGAGTTCGTATGATTTCCAATCTTGTTTCATCAGCTAATGCCTTAAATATTCTGGCCCTGTGCTCATCATTCATTAATTTTTGAGTTTGAGTAGTCATAAAACTATTGTACTAAGAAATCGATACAAATCAAGTCTTTAGTGAAATACCACCATATTCTCCGATTTATAAGTGAAATGTTTTGAGTTTGTCTCCACTTTAAAATCCGAAGACCCGATAAATAAAACGCCAATCAGAGGATGGTACAAAAGGATATGTGCTGAAAAAAGACATAGACGGTGAGCTACCAAAATCACCCGAGTAAGCCATTGCGAAACAGAACAGAACAGTAGATCGATTTATTTCATCTATTAATAAGATCGAAAAAACGGTATTGATATATGTCTTGAATAAAATTAAAGTTAAGAAAACAAAGTATGCAGGTTCAGATATAGTGGAATGATTAGTGTGAAATGGGGAGAATTATCAGTTTTAAGGAGATGTTACAAATGAGTCAGCCTACTGTAGTATCGTTGTGGAGATATCCCGTTAAATCCATGATGGGCGAAGAATTAAATGCAACCGATATCACAGAAAAAGGAGTTGTTGGAGATCGTAAGTTTGCGTTAATTGATACATCAACAGGTAAACTTGCGAATGCCAAGAATCCCTTAAAATGGCCGAACATGTTCGATTATCGGGCTGCCTATGTTGAACCGCCTCAAGATCCAGCGAAGCTTCCTGTGGTTAGAATCACTTTTCCCGATGGCAGTTGGGGTGTGACAACAGATGGAGACTTAAATCAAAGGCTGACGGACGAACTTTCCAGGCCGGTCAAAATAGCCGCGCTTTCATCTGAAACTGAAGATGTTCAATTTGAGGGATATATACCTGACATTGAAGGGCTAAACAATCGGAATACCATTTTTACACGCAGTTCTCCGGAAGGAACTTTCTATGATATTGGTATCATTCACTTATTAACAACGGCAAGTCTAAACAAATTGAGGGAGCTTATCCCGGAAAGCCGGATTGAGGTTAAACGCTTCAGGACCAATATTGTAATCAATGTACCGGATGAAGAAGGATTTGTTGAAAACAGTTGGATTGGCAAAGATATACGAATAGGCGATGAAGTTGTGCTTCAAGTTACGCAACCTTGTATCCGATGCATTATGACAACCTTGTCTCAAGGAGATCTGCCTAATGACCCATCAGTCTTGCGGGCAGCAGTCAAGCATAATAAGGGAGCCATGGGAGTTTATGCGAAGGTGATCCAAACAGGTCGAATTCGTCGTGGAGATAAAATAGTAATTGAATAGAACAGCCATTCATGGAATCGGCATAATGCCATAGATAAGCTATTAAATAAAAAAGTCCAATGGCTAAAGTCAATTAGCTCATTGGGCTTTTTTGCGTTGGAATTACTCCGGATGAAGCAGCTTCGTTTTCTTATCAGAAGCCTCGTAAGCGGACAGTATAGATGATAATAATCCGGGGAAACGTAATTCTAGCCTTCAAGGATATGATCCGTTGGGTGTAAGTGGTTAACATTGAATTATGAAACTAACTGCAAAGCATGGAAGCTGAATTGTTTAAAGAAAGAAGGGATCAGCGTCGAGAAAGAAAGATTATGGAGTCGGGATTTCGTAACGATAAGTTTAAGTCATTTTTTTATCTTCATGACTTTTTATATTTTAGTCGTGACCTTGCCGCAATTTGTACTCGATGAGCTACATGGGAGTAAGCAAAGCATTGGACTTGTTATCACGTTTTTTGTCATTACTGCGGTCATTTCCAGACCTTTAACCGGAAAGTGGTTAGAAGAGATAAATAGACGAAAACTTTTAATTATTTCCTTAATTATTTCTACATTATGTAGTTTATCGTATATATGGATTGACAACTATTCTGTCCTACTCGTATTGCGGTTTATTCATGGTTTTGCTTTTGGGATGGTGACTACATCCACTTCAGCCATTGTTCTGGATACTATCCCTGAACATCGGAAAGGAGAGGGAGTTGGCTATTTTAGTTTGTTTATGAGTCTCGCGATGGTCATTGGGCCTTTTGTAGGCCTATGGATAACCACGCACACTAGCTATGGAGTCATGTTCTTTGCGGTTGTTGTATTTTCGCTGCTGTCCTTATTGTTCGGGATGCTTACAAGCTTCCCGAAGTACGTGAACCATTCAACATCAAACGCAGTTGTCAAAGGGTTTCGACGTTACATTGAGACGTCGGCGATACCCATTTCTATAGCCGGTTTTTTTCTTGCGTTTTCTTATGGTGCCTTATCTACATTTATCTCCGTATACGCCAAAACGCTTGGGCTGGAGCGCATTGCAAGCTACTTTTTTGTCATACTCGCATTGATGATCCTTCTAACTCGACCCTTTACCGGGCGATTGTTCGATCGAAAAGGAGAGCATGTCCTTGCTTATCCAGGAATGATCTTATTCATTTTCGGGATGATCTGGTTAAGCCAAGCTTATTCGGCACCTGTATTTCTTATTACGTCAGGAATTATTGGGCTCGGATATGGTGCTATCTTTCCTAGCTTTATGACCATTGCGGTTAAAGCTTCACCCGGTCATCGTAGAGGAATCGCTATCAGTACGTTTTTAGTGTTTTTTGACTCAGGGTATGGAATAGGCTCCTATTTGCTCGGTATTCTTGCAGCAAAGACAAACTATCACATGATGTACCTTATAGGCGGATTTATCATGATTTTAACTCTTGTAATCTATTACTTATTCCATCATCGGAGGCAGACAAATGGAAAGACTTCAATCTGAAATGTAGTTTAGTTTTTGCACTGCAATTTAAGCCGTAGGAAAAGACCAATAGATGTTGGTCTTTTTTTGTAGTCAATAGCTTACGGAATCGCGGCACGGAACTGAGAACGGTGTTCATGGATGAATCTAAATCGGCGCCGATCCTTTGTGAAGTAATGTAGAGTAATCATAATAGTCCGTATAGTTGTCCGCTGCAAGAGAGAAAATAAATCGAATTTAAAAATCAGGAAAGAATTGTGATTAATAATGAAATCAGTACCTCAAGTATGGAAAGAGCTTAATGAATCATCCGATTTTTTTTATTTCTATCACAAAACCAACACGGAGCCTTTTTTCATTGGCTATTTTAAATCACTTACTGAGTCAAAGGTCTTGCACGAACATATCCTTGGTACCTTGAGTAAAGATTCGGATGTTTCTTTGGATGATTTGTACAAGTTGATCCCGGTTGCCGAAAAAGAAATGTCCTCCGATTGGAATTACATTCGAAATAAATTATTACGTGGATATGTAGCCATACAACATGGTCATCAAAATACAAATTGCCTATTGATCAATGCCGTTTTATCAAAGGGTCGCGACGTAACAAAACCCGAAATCGAATTTAACGTGGAAGGACCGAAAGAAGCCTTTGTTGAATCGCTGGACACCAATCTTAACCTGATCCGCAAGCGAATTCCCATTCCCAAGTTAAGAATAAAAGAGATCATTGTAGGTAGTGTGTCCGAGTCGAGAGTGGCCATTTGTTACATGGATGGAATTACGAATGAACAATATGTAAATACATGTATCCAGCGTTTAGAGAACTTACAATTCGATATGGTGTCAGATATAACCTTGGTTCAACAAATGATCGAAGATAATTCAAACTCCATCTTTCCTCAGTTGCTTGGGACCGAAAGGACGGATCGCGTTGCTTGGAGTTTAACAATGGGGCAGGTTTGTATTTTGGTTGACGGGTCCCCGACTGCGATTCTAGGACCTGTTACCTTGGGATTATTTTTCACCTCCTATGAAGATTATTTTCTGCCATGGATCATCGGCTCTATCATTCGGTTGATCCGCATTATTTCTGTTGTGTTTTCCGTCTTGGCCTCATCCGTATATGTTGCTGTTATGACATATCACGGTCACGGTATTTCAAATATTTTTTTGCCCACGATTATTTCCTCCAGGATAAATGTACCTTTTCCTCCTGTTGTGGAAGTGCTCATTATGGAGCTTGTCATTGAACTATTACGGGAAGCAGGTGCTAGATTACCTACCAAAATCGGACAAACAATCGGTATTGTTGGGGGTATCGTACTCGGTACCGCGGCTGTTGAAGCCGCTCTGACCAGCAACTTTTTATTAATCATTGTGGCGTTGTCGGCTATGGCTTCTTTCACAACTCCCGTTTATCGCATGAGTACAACAATACGTATTCTTCGGTTTCCGTTTATTATCGCAGCACAAGTATGGGGATTATTAGGTATTTTCATTTGTGCCCTTGCTGTTATTACCCATTTGTTGCGATTAACTTCTCTCGGGATGCCTTACCTAGTTCCTTTTTATCCTTTTCGGATTTCAAACCTGTACGATACGGTAATACGTCCTCCATTTTCAAAATTTCATCATCGACCAGGTTTTTTCAGAACGAAAAATCCAGTAAGATTCGATAAGAGAAATGCAAACTTAAAAAAAGACATCGACGAATGATTCAGTTTTGGGAGTGAAAATAGTTGAATTCAACAGTTAATGAAAGGTATACCGTATCACCCTATCTGATTTTCGTTGTGATTCAATCGATGCAGTTCGGGTTAGGATTTCTGTCCATGGCGATCAAGCCTATTCAATTGGCCGGCCAAGATGCCTGGGTTTCCGTCCTCCTTTGCGCAATCATTATACATGTCGTCATATATATGATTTATCGAATTCTCAACGATAATGAGGCGGACCTTATACATATCCATCAACAGTTTTTCGGAAAATGGGCGGGTGGTGGTCTTAACCTTATCTTTATCGGATATTTCCTGCTGAATTCTACTTATCAAATTCGGCATTTTATTGAAGTTATACAAGTATGGATATTTCCTGATATGAAAACTTGGCCGCTGGCTTTAGTTTTACTCTTGCTTACGTATTACATGGTTGCAGGAGGATTTCGGGTTATCGTGGGTATCTGTTTGCTTAGCTTAATAAACAATATTCTTTTTTTATCCATGTTTTTTACGGCACCATTTCTTCATTTTAATAATTTATCGCCCATAATGGATCATTCGCCAAGCGATATCATCAAAGCAACAAAGGAATTGACCTTTTCTTATATGGGCGTGGAGATGCTATTTTTTTGTTACACATTCATTAAAACACCAAAAAAGTCGCAAAGGTGGGCACATTGGGCAATTATAGCCATGACAACGATTTATCTTGTCGAAATTATCTATTCAGTGTTACTGTTCAAAACCGAGCAATTATCAACCGAAATTTGGCCGGCATTATCGAAATATAAATTTATTCAATTTCCTTTCATTGAACATTTTGAATTTATCGGTGCATCTGCAACGGTATTACGGTTATTTCCTATCGTATGCTTATGTCTTTGGGCTTCAAGCCGAATGATGAAGTTAATGTTCACTATAAAACAATTGACAGTCTTGCCGATATTTTTGATTCTGATTTTCACTGCCGTATGTTTGATTCCAGATCGAAACAGTATTGAAGTTGTTCAAACGTGGTTATCAAAGATCGGATTATGCATTATTTATGTGTATATCCCATTTATGTACATACTCGATATAGTCAGAATGAAAGTGAGAAGAACGGTATGAGTCGGGTTTTATTCGGACTACTGGCTGCCTGCTTATTGTTAACAGGATGTGTGAAACAACAAATTTTGGATAGAATAAATCTTTTTATTGTCTCTGCATTCGATGAGTCAACAAAGAATCAAATCGAAATTACGTTGGCAGTGCCCAAGTTTCAATCCGGAAAACCCGGTTCTGTTTCAACCGAGTTGTTCTCAAAAGTGGGTCATACAAGCTTGGGTATCAGAGAATTAATGAGTATGCAGTTAGATCGGCCCCTGAATCCAGGGAAACTTTCTGTGGTTTTGTATGGAAAAGATATGGCAGCAAATGGGCTGGCAAAAGAATTGGATGTGTTTTTGCGCAATGCTTTTTTTTCGCGCAGAATGTACTTGGCCGTTGTCGATGGAAGCGCAAAGAAACTGTTGGAAGAAAACTTCAGTTCAAAAGAAGAAAAAGGGATGTTTTTGTACAATTTACTCGATACAACTACACGTAAGGGGCTTCTTCCAAGCCAAAATCTTCACGAATTCGAATATTCCCTTATAGGTAAAGGAATGGACCCGTTTTTGCCGCTCCTTAAATTGCAAAACGGTCAAGTAATGATTTCGGGTACAGCATTATTCAAGAATGATAAGTATGTAGTATCCCTGAATGAAAAACAATCGCGGCTCATGAAACTGCTTCTTACTAATATGAATCACGGTACCATTGAGGTAAAGCTTGACGATGAGTCTTACCTTGCAGTGGAGAACATCGGGTCAAAAGTGAGTTATCGAATCAATCCAGATCCGAAAAGTCCAAATGTGATGATCAACCTTGTCTTAAACGCTAAAATTAGAGATGCAAGGGAGGTTCGTCTTCCAAAACAAGAGCTTCAAAGAATCAAAGATAGTTTAGAAAATGATCTTCACACAACCGGATTGGATCTAATAAAGTTGTTTAAAAAAGAAGGGATCGATCCACTCGGTTTAGGGGATTTCGTAAGGAGTAAAACACGAAATTGGAATGAAGAAGAATGGAAAAAAGTTTATCCAACGATGAACGTGAGTTTATATGTAAAGGTGAATCTCACGGAAACGGGGATCAAGAAATAGAGCACCCTTGATTAAGAAGATGAAAGCTAAAAAACACTAAGTTTCCAAGTATTATCATTGGCACCTTAGTGTTTTTTTGTATGCTAAGACATACGACGCTTTGTCATATAGCTGCCATTATTGATTAGGATAAAAATCACTGCTCCTTTTTGTCTTTACCGCTAAAGTAAACGATAACAACTCTGTATTACAATAAAGACATCAAATGAGTTAACAACAATCTGAAGCCTAGGTATATAGAGGCTGGGGGGGATTATTGTGGATGCTGAGCGTTTTGGTTTAGGGTTACAAAATAATGTCGAGAAACCGCAGTGACGGCTGGGATACAGTAACATTAAATCGTTGTTTTCTATCAAAACCTTTTACTGCCAATTCTGTGCAGTAGGAGCTTTTTTGCATAGGAGCTTTTATCTTCTCATACAAAATAAAGGTTCCAAAGAAAAAAGTTCTTTGGGACGAGCGTCCGAGCGCCCATTTCGGGAGTATTTGGGCAATTGAAAAAGAGAGCTAATGTAAATCATGGCTCTCTTTTTCTCTTACCAAATCATAGGAGATATATGAAACATAATGCACATGCTTCCTACTTACACCGCAGTGTGGAAGAAAAATGAGACATAGGCGGAAAAATGGAACATACCCTGGAAGCGCTAAAATGGTTCATGATATGGCAATTTGGTGATGTTCATCACTTTCGCGAGGCGCTTATACTGAGGTTGCGCAGTCGAGCAAATCCCTGAACAGGGAGGTGTACTAATATGATATGACTAAGGGGCATGACCGTCATTCGAACGGATGTAAGAACATCGTGAAATCAAGGAGTGAGGCAACTGTGGATCCGTTAACAATGCGCGGCATTATTACGGTTTTGAACACCCCGTTCACAATACAGAACGAGCTTGACGAGGCTTCGCTACGGCGGAATGTCCGGTTGGCGCTGGACGCGGGAGTAGTGGGCTTTCTCGTGCCCGGTCTGGCTGCGGAACTGTATCACCTGACGCCAGAGGAAAGGCTGCGTATGACCCAGGTTGTGGTGGAGGAAGCAGGCGGACGTGTTCCTGTCATCGGAGGAGCAACAGCGGCTTCTCCTGTTGAAAGGTTGAAGTATGCAGAACAATTCATCGGACTTGGGTGTGCTGGAATCCTTGTGAATATTCCGTATCAGGACGACGGGCAATACGAGCGGGATGTGCGGGAGATTGCCGGTGTTAATCCTGACTTTTTGATGCTGCAAGACTGGGATCATTCCGGTTTCGGTGTGCCTGTTCCGCTAATCGCCAAGCTGTTCCGCGAGATTGAGTCGTTCCGCAGCTATAAAATCGAGGTGGTTCCAGCAGGTGTAAAGTACAGTCAGGTCCTGGAAGCGACGGGCGGCGATCTGCATGTTGCTGGAGGATGGGCCGTGACACAGTTTATTGAGGGCTTGGACCGTGGGATTCATGCCTTTATGCCTACTGGCATGCATGAAGGTCTGAGTTTTGCTATGCGGACATACAAGACCATCTTTATGCTTCTGCTCGGCTCTCGTTTTCCATAATCATCTAATGAGTCGGTAAGTTTTTTTAATTCCTTCAAATCTCACGGGTCAATCATCTCCGTGGTCCGGATCGCGGGGGCATATGACTCCGGAGATGATTTTGCCGCCGGTTATGCTGCCTCGAGCGAGGCGCCTGATCTTGCTTTCGGCCGCTTTGCTGCGCTAACGAACGCATCTTGTCAATTGTAAGACATTGACCGAAAATGGTGGTAAGGGTTTGGGTGGAAGTTGTCTTGGCTCTCGTGAAAAACCCCCTTGCAACGGCGAAATGAAGTCCGCCGTCGCAAGGGGGTTTTTCATGACGAGGATTGTATGGCATCCTCCAATCGGAATTAACGATTCTACAAGTTCGTCTCCCAATGCGTTTTAATCGGACCGACAGGTCCCCGACCCGATTATGGAGAAGGAGTTACAGACTCGGTAGAACTGTCTTGGACGAATATCGATTTGAAAATAGCGGTTTGGTCTTCTAATTCTCCCGTCTCTGGATTGAAACTATTGGCGATAATACCCAGGTTATAGTTGCCATCCGTAAGCTGCTTGATCACGTTGTCTCCTTCTGGTGATAAATACTCATCAACATACGTTCCGTCAAAGTCGGGAATCGTAATCTTTCCGGCAGGGAGATAGTTGAGTTTCTCCGTATCATCTTTTACCTCAATGTCGTTGATATACGAAACATAGCCAAGGAATTTTTCATCCAACCCGTACAGGCCAATAAGGATGTAGTTCACGGTGTTGGAATGGAGCGTAAAGGAAATATCCACGGGCTTATCGGAAGTTACCGTATTATTCGACAGTTTAATATCTTGAATCGCAAAGCTGTTATTCGCGGAATCGTCCTCTCCTACGTGTATTACGAAAGGCAGATGCAAAGGCGGAATGCCGGATTTGGCATTCGTGAGAAGAACTTCACCCTCATAGACGCCCGGCGGGGCTTTCGCTTTCGTTTTCGCCGTCAACGTCAGTCGATGCCTGTCGTACGGCCCGACGGTGATTTTGTTCGAATTACCGGTATCAAGCCCGTCCAGCGTCACCTTGATGTCTTTCACGTTCGGCGTAGGAATCGCACGGGTCGGATCCGGATCGGATGTCACTTTCAAATGCATCACGACTTGGGCCGTGTATGTCAGCGAGCCGCCTGACGTATTTTTGAGCTGCAACGGTTTCGACGCCTCGGAACCTGCTTGAATCATGCCGAAGCTTAAGTTGGGCGCTTCGCTGTCCATCGTAATGGGATTATATTGGTTATCGTAAATCGTGATCTTGTCGAGCGCTTGCAGAATAGCGGGTGTTTTCAGGGCGTTGACGATGTTCACACGTCCCGATCCTTGCGAATAGACATCGTACATGGTGCCATCTTTATTGATTTCGTCTGCGGTGTTCGCCAGAGCCGCGCGAACGTCGGCCGGCGACCAATCCTGGTGCTTTTCTTTCACCAACAAGGCGAGACCCGCAACGTGCGGCGATGCCATGCTGGTTCCGCTCTCTCTGGCGTAGGCGTGTTCATAGCTTTGACTAGGATTCACTTTCCCGTAAGCGGGGAAAGTCGAGTAAATGTTAACGCCAGGCGCGCTGACATCCGGCTTGATGCCGTAATTGCCGTCGGAGTTCGGGCCGCGCGAGCTGAACTCCGCAACCGTATCGCCTTTGAGCTGGATTACTTTAATGTCAGAAGCGAATGTAAACTGCAAGGTGCCCCACATTTGTAGCTGGCGGGCGATCGAGCGACCCAGTTGTCCTGGCATATCGATGAGCGGAATGTAATCATGACCGTCGCCGAGAGCAGCAATGGAGCCGATCGGGCCATTGCGTCCGGGAATGTTATCGTCAAGATTGGGAACGGAAACACCGTTTTCTACTTTGTCAATACCGTTGAAAATAATGATCGCTTTGGCGCCCATCTTTTTTGCGGTTTTGACTTTTTCCTCGAAGGAGATGAGTCCCCGAGAGATGAACACGATTTTATCCTTAAACATGGTAGGATCTGAAGTATAGTCCGTCTCTCTTCCCAAGCCGACATAGACGGCTTCCACAGGTTTCGTTCCGAAGATGGAGCCGAAGACCGTTTGGCCGGATTGCCAAGCGACAAGTCTTAGGAGGTTCGACTGGGCTAAGACCGAATCCTTGACCGACACTTCATATTGCACGCTTGGGCTGGTGGCCGCAGCGACGGAGATCGCAAGCTGCGCAGAAGCGGGAGAGCCCATGGAATAATAGTAGTGGCCCGAGCTGCCGTCGTTTCCGTTGGCCACTACGGCGATGACGCCTGCCAGCACGGCATTGTTTACGGCAATCGAATCCGGAGAGTTGGCGTCTTTGGCCAAGGCGCTTCCCAAAGACAAGTTGATGACGTCCATATGATCTTCTACGGCATGCTCAATGCCGTTGATGATTTGGGCCGACGTCCCGGTAGGCGCTTCGGCTGTGTAATCGTCATCCTTCACTCCCAAAACTTTGTACGAGTGCAGTTCAGCCTCGTAGGCAACGCCTTTCTGATTGAAATCGCCGGTTACGTTTACCGCTCTGCCGACGATGGTTCCCGAAACGTGCGTGCCGTGCGCGGAACCGGCATAGCCGCCAAAGTAGCCTCGCGGGAGATCCTCATAAGGATCCAGATCTTGGTTAAAAGAGTCATAGCCGTAAACTGGACCGTTTGAACCTTGTTGGAACGCGCCCTTCAAATCCGGATGAGCGTAATCCACGCCGGTGTCGAGGACGCCCACCTTTAGTCCTTTTCCTGTAAAGCCCATTTCCCATGCTTTGTCCACACCGATCTGTTTCAGCGGAACCATATCATTCTTGTCAAGGGTTTCGGAAGCGAGGGAATCTGGTTCGGAAATCGGGTGATAGATGAGGTTGGGATGGATCGCCTGAACCCCCGGGATTTTAGCCAATTTCTGAATTTGATTGGCGTTCACCGTCACTTCCATTCCGTTCAATACGGTATCGAACTTGTAATTAACGGAGAGGTCGATGCCTTGCGCTTTGGCGGCGACCAAAAATGCCGTTTGTTCATCGGCGACCTTCTCCTGCGTGAACTCTTGGGCCAACATGCGGTTGCCTTGCTTGGCGGCATAAATGCCGACAGCAGCAGGTTGTACGCTCAGACGGACGATGACTTTGATTTTTTTCGACGAAGAAGTGTCGATGCCCGGTGCGATGAAGGCGCTTGCATCCGGTTTGGAATTTTTGTCCGCGATACGCTGTAAGGAGGCTTCCAGCAGTCGCTTTTGCAAGCTTTTCAGGTTATCCGACTGGGAAGATTGAGCAGGGCCGGCAGCAAAAACGCTTTGGCCCGCAAGGCTTCCGATGATTACGGAAGCGGTAAGAATAGCGATCGTTTTTTTAAATGATTTGATCAAGTTCAGTACCTCATTTCGAACAGGATAGTCATCTTGTCTAAGCGGCTGAGAGTGAGAGTGCCGAAAATCAGTTCAGCACGTTGATCGCGTCGATCGTGACGATTTGGCCGGAAGAGCTGGCATTTCGATCTCCGATATTTACGACTTTGATTGTGTGAATGCCCCAGTTAAGCTTATCTGACGTAAATACCGGAACTTGGTATTGAATGGACATGCTATACAAATCTACCGTCTTAACCGGATTGCCGTCGATAAAGATTTGCGCTTTCCCGCGATTACTGCCTGTGTTGGACATCAGCGTTACGCGGGTTCCGGTAAAGACGAACTCTGCCGCACTATTCTTCGACGACGTAAATCTCTCATTGCCTTTTGTAAATCTTGAACCGAACATCGTACCCCATGCGCCGTTATAACTTACGTTGATATCGCTCGATGCAATCAAGTTCGAGACGACGAAGGCATCGACGTTAATCCACGAGCCTTTGGCTGCCGAATCATGCTGGCCGGTCCATTGGATTTTGATCGTATGACGTCCCGCAGGCAGCCATTTCTTGAAAAGCGATTGATGATGCAATACGGTCGTGCTATAGAGCGACGGCGAAGCTACTTTGACATCGTCGATATACACATCGGCAATCCCCTGACTCGGGTTTTTGGTACCGATCCATTCGATCAGGTTTCCTTTGAAGCCGAACTCCACGCTGCCTTCGGATTGAATCTGTTTGATCGTTCCGCCCGAAAACGGTGAATCCGAAAGGGTTGACCAATTTCCGTTAAAGCGAAGGGCGGGATTCGAATCTTGGAACGTACCCCATTGGTTGCCTGTCGTTACACTTAGCTTATAGCTGCCTGAGCCGGCCGTTGCCATGACATTGACGTAATATGTCCCCGCAGCCGGTACAGTGTACACGATTTCTTCCTTCGAACTGCCAGGAGACTTGGACACCCCTACTAATCCATTTTTGGTAGAAATGGTTGTGGCAGCAGGACCGAATAAAGCAAGGTCGAAGTCAATAGTTGCTCCGCCCGAGAGGGAGAGGGTGATGGTCTCGCCTGCCTTCAGGTCGAGGGCGTAGACAGCATTCTTTCTATTGCCCGCGCCAAACGTCTTTCCGTTGGAGTCAAGCGTCCCGCTTGTCATGGAATCTTGCAGCGGCGTGCCTGGGATGTCGGTGTCCCAAAGGGCCCGGAAAGCGTTGATCATCCTGCCGCTTACGGTGATGTTGCTCAAGGAGCTAAGCGGCGTGCCGCTGTTCATTAACCGGCTCTTCACTTCACCGGCGCTCATCGAGGGGTTATAGCTCCATACGAGAGCAGCCACGCCCGCAGCGTTAGCAGCCGCGAAAGGAGTACCCGTTTTATACCGGTAATAGCCTTCCGGATATTCCAGGTTGATCTTCGTAATCGAAGGATCGCTAGACACGGTTAAGTCGAAGAAAGCATTAATACTTGTTAGGTAATAGGGTTGAATACCAGGTTTCGTTCTGTAATCATAAATTGTATTTTCTACCGGGAGAATGGTGCCGGTATCATGATCGAAGCCGGTCTGCCCTTGTTGGACGAGATGCAGCGTCTTCGTTACGAAATCGGAATCTTTAATGTGATCGATCGCATTCTGACCGGATAGGAGCAGATGACCGCCGCCGTTCAAGTAAGCCGTCAAGTTCCGTTGATCTGAATCCAATAAAAAGTTGGGATTTTCGGTCTCGAGAGTTCCCGTAGACCAAATGACAACATCGTATTTATTGAGCGTAGCTAAATCAGGTCCCACTTGAGCTTGAGTGTCCGTCTCAAACAAAGAGTAGCCGTCATATCCGCCATCGTGAAGCAAGTTCTTATAAACGTTCTTCACTCTTGTCGTTTCGTCGACTCCATCTTCATCGTAGACAAGGCCGGTTACGCTGACATTGGCAGCACTTGTACTAAATGGACCAATCCCAAAGTTCCCGGTGATATTGTCTTGTACAAGAAGGATGTCCGTTTTCCCGTTACCGTCGCGGTCTTGATTCAAATAGTTCATGGCCGTATCGAACATATCTTGTCGCTGCTTCGGATCATAAACGATTTTCGGATCATCCGCATTAAAGCCTTTGATCGGCACTTGCTCGAAGCCCATGCCGTTATAGATCGCTTTGTATGTTCCATTGTTAATCTCTGCGGCAAAACCGATCCGTTGGTCGGGGGATGCAGCAGCAACATAATCTCCCGGCGCAGCCACATCTACAGACTGTTTGCCGTAGCCGGCGAATTCTGCCAAATTTCCGCCTCTGTCGACGGCGGTCACGTTCAGAACGTTTCCGAACTTGAAAGAGCCCGGATAGGTCGGAAAGATATCCGTATTGGCTCTATCATGATAAAATTGATCGCCCGCGCCCGTCACGAAGAGCATGGACGAATTTTTGACCGCTTCGCGCAACGATTCGCTGTAATAACTGCTCGTGGCGCCGAAAACGGCAATCTTTGCGCCCTTGTTCTGCGCATACTCAATCGCTTTGATCGCATCTTCAATCGTTCCGCCTTGTTCATCCGTAACGAATTTGAGCGGCATCACTTTCACATTCGGCGCAATGCCCGTGATCCCGGTGTTGTTCATCTTAGCCGCGATGATGCTGGCGAGCCAAGTGCCTGCGTAATCGGTATATTTATCGGAAGTATCGAACAATGTGTTGTCGTTATGGAAGAAATCCCAACCGTACACATCGTCGACAACGCCGTTGCCGTCATCGTCCGCACGGTTACCGGCGATTTCTTTGGCATTGATCCAAATATTATCCTTCAGATCGGGCAGATTCGTATCGACACCCGAACCGATCAAGGCCACGATAAGGTCGTTGCTGCCTTTCGTAAGGGCCCAAGCTTCGGGTGCGTCCATATCGATGTCGGGTGTGCCGCCGGGAGCATTTCCATTCAGGGTCTGACCTTGGTTATTCAGCGACCATTGATCCTGGTAAAGTGGGTCGTTAGGAGTGATCGGGTCAGGCGCATTGTTGTATTCTTTCGCGTATTTAGTGATCGCCTGATTCACTTCGACGGCTTTTATGGTTTCGGGTGAATGCAAGTAATCGACTTTATTCTTGATATTATCGGATTTGATATTAGGGGATTGCACGTAATAATCGGGCTCGGCGTACAGAACATCCGGATTGGCGGATAGTTCTTCGACCACGCTTTTTACATCCGCTCCGCCCGAGAGGTTCCATACCTCGGCTTGGATAAGCGAAAGTGGCTTAACGCTCACAATTTTGTCTTTCATCGCGCTCAATAGCGATTCGTGAGATTTCGTACTAGATTTGTATTTTACAATAACACGGTTCGGTGCAAATGCTGCGGGATCCATCGAAGTTGTTGTTGATACCTTACTGGTTGGATATTGCGCTTGATCGGTTGCGACTGTGGCTGAACCCATACCGAAAGCGGGTTGAACCGTGCCTAGCAAGCAAAACATAGACACGATCATAATGAAAAGCTTTCTTTCTTGCCGTCTCAAGGCTGTCACGTCCTTTATAGTAAATATATACGCTTGCACTTCAATCGAACCCATAAAACATTAGAACTCCATTCTCATATTCATTGATCACGCTGCTATATCGTTATTTTTACACTCTATCACCTACTCTCTCGTAATGATTGCGTTTTCATTTTGTGGATTTTGCGCAATATAGTTTGGGTGTCTCAAAATATAATTCTATATTTAATTTAAATTAACATTATGTAGTTTGTGTGTATTCATCGTTATTTTTTTAATAAAAGAAAAAAATCCGCATTTCATTTCATGTATTGTTAGTAACATTCACATCTCGTAATCCATCATTAACAAAAGAGGTACTCTTTGCATCCTCTCTTCTAGGAATAGTACACACTGAAGTTAACTGAGGCAGTACACAGGAAATACACATCCTTCAAATAAAATCAATTTTGAATATGAGAGCGAGGTTGTAGGGCGGAGGGCTCAATCGGTCAAATGGATGGCTTTCTCGCGTGCAATGGCATATTAGGCTATAAGTTTGAGGTAAATAGATGAAAGAACTCTTTTTCCTTGTTCTTAGGTATGTTCATGGTAGGACAAACTCTATTCTACGCAAAGGGTTCCAGATGGATAAGCTGGTTCTGTTTGGTTATGCGCTAACGTATTTTTGAAAATTTGGATCGTTTATTTCATTTACAAAAATATCATATAATTCTTTTTTGTATAAAATAATTATGTATAGGTATTTTTGCCCATTTGCAAATATATACAATCTGGCTCATGCCGCTTGAATAAACGAATTAGAATCACATTGGGTTTTTTCTAAATATAGACATAGTGAACTAGCACATTTGAGATCCATAGGTAAAAGTGCTTATTGTTTTATTTTTCCAACGCGGAATATAATCAGTTTTGCAACTGGACGACAAAAAACGACTAGGCGTTTCGTCACAGTTGAACCCCTCGGGGGCAACAACTTAGGAGGAAAATTAAGTATGGGTATACCTGCTAGAAGTATTCGCAAGAAATTTGGTCAGATCATTTCTTTATCCATTGCTGTATCCATGGTGCTTAGCTTATTTGACATGGTACCTACCCCAAAGGCATCAGCCGCAAAGGCCGCCAACCCTTCTCACTTACTATCCTATGAGGGAGCAACTTACGCTTCATCGATGGAGGGAGGATTAACGCCCGACAAAGCGGTGGATGGAGATATGGACTCCCGCTGGGGCAGCGCCTTTAGTGCAGACCCGCAATGGATTTATATTGACCTCGGTGCTGCCGCAAACATTGACCAGGTTATTCTCCGTTGGGAGAACGCCTATTCCAAATCGTATAAGATTCAAGTATCCGACGATGAGGCACAGTGGAAAGATATTTATGCAACTACTACTGGAGACGGTGGTGTGGACACGATTGCCCTGACAGGATCCGGACGTTACATCCGTATGTTGTCTCTCGAGCGTGCCGGAAATTATGGAGTCTCGCTCCATGAATTCGAGGTATACGGTACAGGCGGAAGCAATCCCCAGCCGATCGTTCTTGGTGAGGATGTCGCCCTAAATAAATCAGTTGTCGTCTCCTCCTACCAAATAGCCGGCAAAGATAAACCCCTCTTGATCCCGCAAAATGCCGTAGACGGGGATAAGGACACTCGTTGGTCTTCCAAAGACACCAGCGATGAGTGGTTGTATGTCGACCTGGGCAGTGTTCACACCGTGGGTCGCATCAGACTGCTGTGGGAAAACGCAGCAGGCAGAATCTACGACCTCCAAGTATCTGACGATGCCGTCAACTGGAACACGATTTACAGAGAAATGAACGGGAAAGAAGGTTTAATGGACACTCCCGTTTATGCCAGCGGCCGTTATGTGAGAGTGAAAGGGATCAGCAGAACGACAAGCTTCGGCTACTCCCTATTCAATTTTTCCGTTTACGATTACGTGCCAGGGGATGCCAAACCGTCCTATACCATTCCGACACTGCCAACCGCTTCTACAGTTGCCGTCGGTCAGGGCAGCTACTTAACCAGTGATATTACAATGCCGCAGCCTAGACCTCCCGTTAACAAAACGGACAATATCGCTGCACCGATTGCCTCCAACGATTGGTGGCAATCCGTCTTGATTAAAGATTTGAGTGACAGTCTCATCACACTTCCGCTTAAATCCAAATATACCAATCAAGGCCTGAGCATCTTGAACCCCGGCGCGGGCTGGGTGGACGAAAGCGGAAATTCGCAGTATGCAGGCGGAGATCCTGATTTTTACTTGATGTCCGGTAACATCAGCGCATCCCGCATTAAGAACAAAATTTCCGGGTATAGCGACTGGTCCGCCACTGTCATATTAAGCGACAACGAGACAGAAAAAATGAAAACGACTTTTGTCAAAGGCTCGCCGTATCTTTACTCAGAGTTTAGCGATCCTACTACGCCTGAACTTTATTTCCCTGCTGCTACTCAATTTTTTGATGACAGCAACAAGGCGATCTTAACATCCGAAGGTGCTAGTATAACGGCTGACCATATCGGGTTTACCGTGACGAACGTGGACGGTGCTCCGAAACCACAAGCGGTGATCAGGCACTACGGTGTATTCGCGCCTGAAGGCTCCACCTTCACAAAAGTCGGCGGTAAAATCAAAATCCGACTAGGCAGCGGACAAAATTATTTGTCATTGTCTACGATTCCCACTGCTGGCGACTTGAACTACTTCTATAAACATGCATATGCGTTCGTCACGAATACGACGGTCACTCCGAGCTTTAACGAGCAAACCTCCGAGGTTACGACCAAATTCGATGTCACGATCGATCAAAAGCGTGCAGATCTGGCACCCACAACCTTGATGGCACTGCTACCACATCAATGGAAAATTACCACTTCATCGCTTACGAATCTGACATACCCGTCCATTCGGGGTGCGTTGAAGCTGCATGAAGGAAACTCCTTTACCACGGTAGACAGATTTTATGGGATCGTTCCCCAATTTACCGAACCGGGAGACCCGACTTATTCACGAGAAGCCTTATTAGAGCAATTGGACTTCCTGGATGAGTCGACTTCAAAAAATATCATGGCTGGGGATGCATATTGGCAAGGTAAAGTGCTTCATCCGCTGGCTATGGGCGTTTTGATCGCTGATCAAATCGGTGATACGTATTATAAGAATGTTTTCCTAAGCAGAATGAAAACCATATTAACCGACTGGTATACTTACACGAAGGGCGAACCGGAATACTTCATGTATTACGATCCGACCTGGGGCACCATGTATTACAAATCGAGTGAATTTGGTGCCAATACTGGCCTGACGGATCACCATTTCACCTACGGCTATTTTGTGTTTGCTTCCGCCGTCCTGGCGACTTACGATCAGGATTTCAAAGACAATTACGGCGACATGGTTGAGCACCTTATTCGGGATTACGCCAACCCGTCGAAAGACGATCCGCTCTATCCGTTCCTCCGCAACTTCGATCCATATGAAGGTCATTCATGGGCTGGTGGGTATGGGGACAATAACAGCGGGAATAACCAAGAGGCAGCCGGAGAGTCACTGTTCGGTTGGGTCGGGGAATACATGTGGAGCCTGCTTTCCGGCAACACAGCCGATCGCGATATCGCCATTTTCGGCTTTACGACCGAACTGAAAGCTGTAGAGCAATACTGGTTCAATTATGACAACGACAACTGGCTGCCAGGGTTTAAGCACAAATCGGTCGGCCAAGTATACGGAAGTGCGTATAACTTCGGTACTTTCTTTAGCGGAGATCCGGTTCATGTGTACGGCATCCACTGGCTGCCAACCGGAGAATATTTGACAAGCTATGGCTTCGATCCGGCAAAAGCCGCCACGTTGTATAACGGTATGGTTGCGGACAAAAAAGGCCCTGAGGATACGTGGTATCATATCGTATGGCCGATTCAGTCGCTAAGCGATCCGCAAGCGGTACTTAACAAATGGACGCTTGAAGGTACCCAGAAAAATGAAATATTCGACACCTATTGGTTCGTACATAACATGGCGACTTTGGGGCAGCGATCCAATGACATTTGGGCGACCGGTTGGTCAAGTGCCACGGTATATAAAAAAGGTTCAATCTACTCTTCCGTGATCTGGAATCCGACGAACGCTCCTGTTATGGTCACTTTCCGCAACGCAAATGGAGTAACAGGCTCTGCCATCGTAGGTCCGAAAATGTTGGTAAAAGTTGATCCGACGAAAGTCAGCGACTTGAATCAAAAAATAGCTCCACAATTAACGCCCGATTCTTCACAGAATACGACGGGTCAACCCATCGAATTGACCTATGCGGACCATGCAGCATGGAGAAGCACAATCAACGAGGTAAAGGTGAATGGGACGAAAGTGGATGCTTCGCAATACAGCATAGTACCAGGTAAAATCACCTTGCATGGAGCATTATTTTCAAATGAGGACCTCTATACGATTACCATCGTGTCGGACGGGTATCCGGACGCTACGATTCAGCAAAATGTGATCACGAGTTCAACTGTGAACCTTGCACTGAACAAAGCGACCGTTACTTCCGAAAATCCGGTTAAAGCTGGAAGCTACGCTGTAGACGGGCTGCTAGATACACGTTGGGAATCTGAATTCAGCGATCCGCAGTTTATTACAGTCGATTTAGGCTCGGAATACAAATTAAGTCATGTACATTTGAACTGGGAAAATGCCGCTGGCAAGAGCTATACCATCCAGGTTTCTTTGGATGGCGTAACTTGGAAGACCGTTTATTCCACAACAAGAGGACATGCTGGTATCGATGACATCACATTCCCGGCTGAGAATGCAAGGTATGTGAAAATGAACGGTACAACACGGACAACGCAATACGGATTCTCACTCTTGGAGTTTGAAGTATACGGAAGTGCCTCGGGCAAGCAACCCGCACCGGTATTAACGGCAGATTCAACGATGAATACGATTGGTCAAGCGATCGACATCACCTATGCTGACAATGCGGCATGGAGAAACGCGATCTATGCAATAAAGGTGAATGGAATGAATGTGGACGCAGCCCAATACAGCGTAACACCAGGTAAAATCACCTTGAATGCTGATTTATTCACAGAGGAAAACAGCAGCTACGCGATTACCGTTCAGGCGACCGGATTTGAGGAAGTGACTGTTAGGCAGGATATCATCACCAAATCGACTGTTAACCTTGCGTTGAACAAACCGACGACCACATCCGAGAACCCACTGCGAGGTGGAAAAGAAGCGGTGGATGGAAATAAGGGTTCACGCTGGGAATCCGCATTCAGCGATCCTCAGTTTATCACGATTGATTTGGGCTGGGAGCACAAGGTAAATCATGTGCTTTTGAACTGGGAAAATGCAGCCGCCAAGAGCTATACGATTCAGGTTTCCTTGGACGGAGCAAATTGGAAGACAGTCTATTCGACAACGACAGGTGACGCAGGAATCGATGATCTTACGTTTGCTCCTGAGAGCGCAAGATATGTCAAGATGAGCGGCACGACACGGACAACGCCATATGGTTACTCGCTTTGGGAGTTTGAAGTGTACGGTACCTCCACGGGTACACCAACAATACCAGCACCACCAACACCATTAGCAGCACCTGAAATGCATGCAGATACGATATTGAACATGATCGGTCAGCCAGTTGAGATCACCTATGCAGACGATGCGGCATGGAGAGAGGCGATCAACGCGGTGAAGTTAAACGGAACAATATTAAACGCTGGGCAATATAGCGTAACACCTGGGAAAATTACCTTGGTACCCTCCTTATTTCCAGAGGCTAACAGCTATACCATCAGCATTCAGGCAACTGGCTATAATGAAGTTTCCGTTCAGCAGGATGTCAGCAAGAACACGAACGTGGAAGTTAATCTTGCTTTGAACAAACCGACGACCACGTCCGAGAACCCACTGCGAGGTGGAAAAGAAGCGGTGGATGGAAATAAGGGTTCACGCTGGGAATCCGCATTCAGCGACCTGCAGTTTATTACAGTTGATTTGGGCTCAGAGTACAAGGTAAATCATGTGCTCTTGAACTGGGAAAACGCAGCTGCAAAAAGCTACACGATTCAGGTTTCTGTAGATGGCTCAACTTGGAAGACGGTCTATTCGACAACGACGGGTAAACCAGGAATCGATGATCTTACGTTTGCTCCTGAGAGCGCAAGATATGTCATGATGAGCGGCACGATACGGACAACGCAATACGGATATTCGCTTTGGGAGTTTGAAGTGTACGACAGCTCAACAGGCACACCAACACCAACGCCAGAACCATCTGCTCCACTAACACCTGTTTTAACTGCTGATACAGTAGTGAACACAACTTATCAGCCGATCGAAATTACCTTCGCAGACGATGGGATATGGAGAGATGCGATCAACGCGGTGAAGTTAAACGGAATTACATTAAATGCCGAGCAATATTGCGTAACACCTGGAATGATAACCTTGTATGATTCCTTGTTTACAACGGCCGACATGTATACGATCAGCATCCAGGCTGCTGGCTATAAGGATGTTTCCATTCAGCAGAATATCACCATGGACTTAAAAGTTAATCTTGCTTTGAACAAACCGACATTTACGTCCAAGAGTCCGCTTCAGGGCGGCAATTATGCGGTCGATGGAAACAAGACATCCAGATGGGAGTCCGCATTTAGCGATCCGCAATGGATCAGCGTTGATCTGGGAACACCCGTCTTGATTAGTGGAGTGCTTCTTAACTGGGAAAACGCTTCTGCAAAAGCGTATTCAATCGAAGTTTCCGCAGATGGCGAGTCCTGGACGCCCGTGTATTCCTCGACAACCGGTGATGGTGGCATTGATCAAATAGACTTTAGCCCCACCAACGCCAGGTTTGTAAAGATTAACGGCACTAAACGTAATACCCAATACGGCTACTCATTATGGGAATTAGCAATATATCAATAAAGAAGAGCGTGTGTGTAAAATTGCAAGGTATATAGCTAAGGTCGGGGGGCACCTGTAACAAGGGCTCCTCTGTCCTTTCTTAAGGTCATAGGATGGATATTATTCCGTTGGTTTCATTCCCCCCTCATTGTGATGGCTTATGCTTCAATTACGTGTTTACAAAAATCATACCTCCGCATCCACAAGGACGCGGAGGTTTTCTTGTACATCCCGACTCAGCCCGCCTTTTCCTCCGCGATGGTGCGGGCGATCCAGACGTCCGCCAGTCCGCGAGTCACCCCAGCACCGTCTCCGCCGCAATAGAGGACGGCGATTTTCGTCTCCACCGTGTCGCTCAGCTTTGGCCGGGCGGATGTCATTTATGGGCTAATGTTCTTGTTATCCGACAAGTCTTTCTGTTTCTATAGAACGTTTTGTTGTGAGCCACGGTAATAAACATCCTCACAAAATAATGCAGTCGTTTTTTTTGTTAAAAAGGAAATAAAATATTTCATGTAAAATAATGTGACATAGCAACCTTGACACACTTTAATCCGTCTAGAATTGTACACATTGAAGTTAGCTAAGGTAGTACATAAGAAATACACACTCGTCAAATAAAATCAATTAATAATGGGAAAGAAGTAAATTGATAAAATAGAATTTAACACCAGTAAGAGGTACTCTATGTGAATAGTATGTTATTAACGTAGGTTATTTCTTGAGTACGAGAGCGAGGTTGTTCAGCATGAATAAAACTATTCTTTTAGTTGAGGATGATATACGAATGAGGGAGATCGTAGTAGACTATTTTTCAAAAGAAGTTTTTCGAGTTATTGTAGCTGAGAATGGTAGAGAAGCGATGGAGCTTTTTGGAATAGAGGCAATAGATTTGGTCTTACTAGATATTATGATACCTGAGCTAGATGGTTGGTCGGTTTGTAAAAAGTTAAGAAAAATTTCGGACGTACCTATCATCATGTTAACCTCGCGAGCAGAAGAAGAGGATAAATTAATGGGATATGATCTGGGTGCAGATGACTATGTAACCAAGCCCTTTAGCCCAAGGGTATTGGTAGCCAAGGCCAAAACACTTCTAAAAAGGGCGGAGGGCTCAATCGGTCAAACGGATGGTTTTATTGCGTACAAAGGCATAGAAATAAACAGACTCTCCCGTACCGCAAAAATGGACAATGAAAAAATCGATCTTGCACCAAAGGAATACGAGTTGCTAGTTTATTTATTGGAGAACAAAGGGATTGTATTAACGAGAGAAAGCATTATGAGCAGGGTTTGGGGCTATGACTTTGTTGGTGATTTAAGGGCTGTTGATACCCATATTAAGAAGCTTAGGAATAAGCTTGGGGAAAAATCAAGCTATATCTCCACCGTAATAGGATCTGGCTATAAGTTCGAGGTAAATAGGTGATAAAACGAAGCGTTACTTTTAAGTTATTTATCATTACTCTGTTATCTTTTTCCTTGTTCTTAGGGATCTTCATGGTAGGACAGACTCTATTCTATAAAAGCTTCTATTTATATATAAAAAAATCCAAATTAGAAAATAGTATTGAGAAATTCAGCATGATGTATGAAAATGAAAAATGGGATAGCGAAGCTAGCACTCGAAACGTTAACAAATTTGCTGTCCAAAACAATTCTCAGATCGCTATATTGGATGAAAATGAGGACATAAAGTTTAGTCCTGCCTATGGAATCGTTGTGGAAACGATGGACAAGACGAAACTAAAGATTCTCCTAAACAATATTGTTTATTTGGAGGGTTTTCAAAACTTAAAGCTGACTTTGGGTTCTCAAATAGAGGTAGAGGATATTTTTCATGATAAGCTAAATCAAATCATTTACCTTTCTAGTATAAAAAATGATAATGTCACAACAGGTGCTCTAATTGAAGGTACTTTAACAAGCACAAGTCAAACAACGATTCCACAACAAGCAGTAATAAATAAAGAACTGATTACAGCAGAAATGAGTGAGTTGCTTTCTCTTAAGAAAATTAGCGGGAAAATAATTGCTTTGGATATCCCAACTCAAATATCACAAATGGGCAGTTATAGTAGAGGATTGTTGGAGTCATCGATTGACTATTGGAAGGGACTCCAACTGCTGAATAAAATTAAAATAGAACCTGGAAAAACCAATCAGTTTCACTATAATAACCCTTTAAATGGCATGGATAATATCGTGTTTGTTAGACCTGTAAGCAAAGAAAATGGAACTTCGTCGGAATATGTTTTTGCGATATCTTCCCTTCAGCCTGTAGGAGAAGCTGTTGATGTGCTGAGAGATTACTATTTTTATGCATTTCTAGTTGCCTTATTATTTATTGCGGTGATGGCTTTACTTTTCTCCAAAATCCTCTCAAAGCCATTCATTAAGATGAATCAAGTTGCTACCAGAATGGCGAATTTGGATTTTTCGGAAGAGGTTCCTGTAAAATCGATGGATGAATTTGGAAATATGGCGGTTAGCTTAAATCGTTTATCTAAAAATCTCGGTACTAGTCTAAATGAATTAAAGATTGCCAATGAACAGCTCCAACGTGATATCGAAAAAGAAAAACTGCTTGAAGTCATGCGCAAAGAATTCGTGGCCAGTGTCTCTCATGAACTCAAAACACCTCTGGGAATCATCAAGGGATTTGCCGAAGGGGTTAAGGATCATATAGCGGAGCATAAAAGAGAGCATTACATTGATGTAATACTTGATGAGATTGATAATATGAATGAATTGGTGCTGGATTTACTGGACTTGGCCGAGCTTGAATCCAAATCTTACAAGTTAGATTTGGGTTGCTTTCCTATCATGGATCTTATTCATAATGTGAAAGATAGGCTTACCAAACCAATTAACGAGAAAAAGCTCAAATTGAACCTTGAAAATGAAGGAGAAGATCTTAAAGTCTTTGGGGATTTAAGAAGATTAGAGCAGGTTATAACAAACATTTTGAGTAATGCGATCAGACATACCTATTACGAAGGATTTATTCAAATAAATGTGCAACAAATACAAAATTCTGTTTGTATCTCTGTGGAAAATAGCGGAAAGCAAATTGGAGATGACGATCTAAAATTAATCTGGGATCGATTCTACAGGGCAGAAAAATCTCGAGATCGAAAAACAGGGGGCACCGGACTCGGCTTATCCATCGTAAAGAATATACTTGAGATGCACGGAAGTAAGTTTGGTGTTGAAAATACAAAGCATGGTGTTCGGTTCTATTTCACTTTAACGAGTCCTTCATTTACCTCTTTAGACTTGCAGAAGCAAGTAAATCTGGTCTTAGGATAACTGTCCCAATTTATTCCATCTACTGCACGCATTCTCCACGCAGCCATTGGAGGTTTTCGCTCCCATTAAATTTAACGACCAAGATGTCCTCATCCCGGTCGGGTTCATGAAATATGGGGGATAATTATATTGGCAAAGGAACTCAGTTTATTAAAGTAACGAGGAACGATAGTGAAGGAGCAGCTCGCCGCAGCTCCTATTTTTGTTGTCCCCGCCTGGTATGAGAGCGATGTCAGGTATTTGAAATGAGCTACTCAGACACGATGCCTGAGTTGGCGAATAGGATTGCCTCGGTGGTTTCCCAGAGCTTCGGTAGGAACTGCATGACGTCCTCTGCACGGCGGATGAAAGAGTCGGTGGAGGTGATGCCGAGGTCGACGATGATAGCCTCAAAGTCTGGAGCGAATAAACGTTGTAGGTCCGGTGAGGCGTCTGCGACCAAAATCTTGTGGCAGCGCGCAAAGGTTGCGACGATCCAGAAGACCGCCTCACGGTGGCAGCCGGCCCGGATGAGTTCACGGCTTCCGTCGATTGCAATTTGTCGAGTTGTGGCGGTGATGTCGGTGCTAAAGAAGAAAGGTGTTTTGGCCACAGCTGCAGCGGTGTCGAATGCCAGGGCGAGCTTGTCGAGATGATGTTCGACGCGCTGGGGGGTCAGATGAGCGCAGCCAAGCAGTTTCAGCAGATCTGGGTAGAGGTCAGCGTGGCCGTATTTCGTAAGCACGTCGCGTGCGGCGAGGTAGCGGAGCCGCACAGTAGGGTTGCGAAGTGCGGCCACAAGGAGGACGTGCGTTGTTACGCCGGTCGGGAATAACCACGCCGTCACCAGGTCGTGAAACGGTGCAGAAGTATCTATAGCTTGCAGCGCGTTCTCGATCTTCTGCCGAGCGTTCTCACATCGGCGGCGTACCCACACCCGCTCAGCAAAGTGGCGAGATACCTGTGTTTGCAGTCTGCGCAGATGTCCGGTGGGGTCAGCAATGATCGAATCTACGCGGAAACTGCTTGCAAGGTGATAGGACGTCAGAACCTCATCGACCGAGGCGAGTTCGTTCCAAGACAAATACGTGGCCTCCAAAAGGATGCCGTCGTAGACGAACTTCCCAAGCTTGAGTGGGGGCTCAGCATGTGTGGTAACGATCACGACATCGATATCGGAGGCTGCCGACAACTCAGCGTCATCAGGCAGCCCTACCGTCGAGCCGCTGAAATACGCCCCATGGAAACAAGCTTCTAGGCTGGCGTGGTGCATGACCCATTTAGCCGCTGCAGTTCGCGCGGACCCGACTTTCACGGAAGCTTGTTGAAGCTTATGACTTATCTTTATTTCATTATGTTTCGCCAAGTGAATTCCCCCAACAACTGATTTTTTGAACGTCTTCATGCAAGTCTAACTTTAAAATGAGGATTGGGCTGCTCCTATGAATAAGTCATTAGCTTATCTATTTAATAATAAGAGTTTAGCACCAGAATATAGAATATGTGATAGAGCTCCTTTGTATGATGGGTAAGGGTCAAAGTTCCATTGTAAATTGAGTATGGATCAATTTCATATTCTCAAGGTTAACTTTTTTGACATTGTTTTCGCAGATTTTGTCGAATAATAACGAGTGAAAATTCCACATTTATCGGCAAAATACGACGATAATAGGATGTGAAAAATAATAGATACTAGATCAAAAAAATCCATCTACTATTCGGGAAAGTTCATTGAAAACGCTATCATCGTAATTTAAAATATGTTTAACTCATAGCAGTCCAATTTATTCCAGTGGTGAGATATCTAATTATGTGAGAGGAGTCGATTGGAAGAATGGTAAACAAAAAAACATGGGGGTTAACAACCAGCTCCGCCCTGATGCTTACGATGATTGTTTCTGCATGCAGCTCTTCTGCACCGGCAGGCGGCAATACAGCAGATGCAACGAAGGGACCAGCGCCTAAGGCTGGAAATGGAGAGGTTATCAAATTAAAGTGGAGTACTTGGGGGAATCCGGGAGAGTTAAAGCGCTTTTACGAACTGACAGATCAGTATAACAAAGATCATCCGAATGTGAAATGGGAGCTGGTAGCCGTGCCGAACGATGGCTACGAAGAGAAGATCATTACTCAACTGCAAGGTGGTACGGCGCCAGACGCATTTTATGCTGGAGATCAAACTGTCGTTAAACTCATTAGTAACGGTTCAATCGAAGAATTGACACCATTGATGAAAGTAGGCAATGGCCCAATCAAAGCCGAGGATTTTGCTGAAGGATTATGGGGCGGTTCGAAGAAAGGCGATAAAATATATGGAGTTACCGTTGACTGTAATCCGTTAGTCATGTACTACAACAAGACAGTATTGACTGAAGCGGGTATCACCGACGATCCACAGAAATTGTACGAATCAGGGCAGTGGAATTGGAAGAAGCTACAAGAGTTAACGGAACAGCTAAAGTCTAAAAATAAATATGGTCTTGTACTTGAAGATTGGTCATCCCCGGTCTATTCATGGGCAACGTTAAACGGAGGTAAAGTTTACGATAAGCCTCAGGATGGCAAATTCATTGGAGATCAAGATCCGAAAACAGTAGAAGCATTCCAATATCTTGCGGAAAACACAAAGAACAAAAACTTCGTATTCTCAGGTTCACTTCCGAAAGGACAAGGCCCAGATGCTATGTTCATGTCGAACCAAGTCGGATTTGGAATTGCTGGTCGTTGGTGGGTTCCGCAGTTTAATGCAAACACTTCTTTAAAATACGACATTGTTCCACTGCCAACTAACACTGGCAAAAAAATGGAACCAGCTGGCATTCCAACAGCGTACATGGTTATGAACAAAAAGACAGCTCATGCTAAAGAGACTTATGAGTTTCTCTCTTACTTTGTTTCCAAGGATGGTCAAAACTTCCGTCTTAAAGGGGGAAATGCAGTTCCTTCGATTAGCGGTGTAGATGATCTCGTATTGGATAAGAATGCACAGCCGGCACATGCTCAATATTTCCTCGACGCTCGTGAGATTGGTTATGCCCTATGGCCTTCCGAATCAGGTGTTCCTGGAGCTTCCGATATTGTGAAAGATAACTACGACCTCTTGTTGTTAGGCAAACAGGATGCTCAGACGACATTGAAGAAAATGAGCGAAGGTGTTAATAAGAAGATCGACGAAGTAAAAGCGAAAAAATAGGATGCATGTACGGTAATGTGAGGAGGGAAGGATGTTTGTATTCCGTCCCTCCTTTTTATTTTTTTGAAACATTTAAATGGGAGGACTTGCATGAACCGTAAACGTTCTAATACATTCTGGGGGTATTTCTTTATTGCCCCACAATTAATCGGACTGCTTTCCTTTTCACTTATCCCTCTGATCACAACCTTTGTTTTAAGTACATTAGATTGGGATGGATTTCAGCCTGCGACTTTTATTGGATTTAATAATTTCAGTTACGCCTTTCATAATCCTGATTTCCAGAAGGCACTAGTGAATACCCTTTATTATTCCTTATTAACAGTCCCAATGGGTATTTTTCTTGCGATATTGGTCGCTGTAGCTTTGAACAAAGTGAGATATCGTGTTATGTATCGGTTGTTTTTCTTCATGCCAGTAGTTACAAGTTCTGTCGCTGTCGCGATTGTATGGATGTGGCTGCTCAATGGTGACTTCGGTATCATCAATTTTTTGCTGCATAGCTTGTTCGGCATTAAGGGTCCACAATGGTTGACCAACTTGAACCTCGTCCTGCCATCCTTGGCGATTGTGAGCATTTGGCAAAAATTAGGTTTTAACATGATCATTTTTCTGGCTGGTTTACAAGGAATATCCAGAGATTACTATGAGGCTTCCATGATCGATGGTGCATCAAGGTCACAGCAATTCTGGAAAATTACTGTGCCCCTTTTGTCGCCAACTACCTTATTTGTTACCATTATTGGCATTATTGACTCGTTTAAAATCTTTGATACGGCTTTCGTAATGACGAGCGGTGGCCCTGCTAAAGCTAGTTATACGATTGTGTATCATTTGTACGAGCTGGCTTTCAAAAACTTTCAATTCGGACGCAGTGCGGCAGCGGCTACTATGCTTTTTGTTATCATTTTGACTTTCACCATTGCACAGACCTATATTTCACGCAAATGGGTTCATTACGCGGATTAAGGAGGATTTCGCATGAAAACGGTATATCAGAAATTAGTTCCAGCAGGAACAGTACCCAATAAACGAAAGAGCAACCAAATTGGTAGTAAAGTTTCAACCATCATTCTGCATATTCTGTTAATTCTAGCCTCTGTAGTCATGTTTGGCCCGTTTTTATGGATGGCATTCAGCGGGTTAAAAGACTTAGCCCAGATCTTTCAAGTGCCGCCGACCTTATTTCCGAATCCATGGAGATGGGAAAATATTAGCCGATCTCTAACAGCTATGCCATTTGATAAGGCATACATAAACAGTGCTTATATTTCTGTGATTGTGGTACTGAGTCAATTGTTAACATGTTCGATGGCCGCTTTTTCATTTGCTAAAATTGATTTTCCCTTTCGTAATGTTCTCTTTATCCTGTTTCTTTCCATGTTGATGGTTCCCGAACAAGTTACGATTGTTCCACTGTACATCATTTTAAAAAATCTGGGTTGGCTCGATACGCATTTATCGCTCATTGTTCCGGATGCTTTGTTCAGTGCTTTTGGTGTATTTTTATTAAGGCAGTTTTTTATGGGTATCCCACGTGATTTATCAGAAGCAGCCTATGTTGATGGTGCGAACATGTGGAAGATTTACTGGCGTATCATGGTTCCCCTCATTCGTCCAGCTCTAGCTTCGTTAGCGATAGTTTCATTCTTGGGAAATTGGAACAGTTTTTTTAAGCCCGTCATTTTCCTGAGTTCAACCGACAACTTCACCGTACCTTTGATGCTTAGTACGTTTAAGGGACTCTATGTGACTGACTGGACTTTAATGATGTCCGGTTCTGCAATTGCCGTCATGCCCGTACTGCTCGTTTATCTTGTTCTCCAGCGAAATATTATCGAGGGTATTTCTATGACGGGTATTAAGGGTTAATGTGAAAATAAACATTAATCGGATAATTTTCTTCCAATCGTTCGTCAGGAACGATGTGTTGGACACGCGGGTCAGCGTATTCTTGGCGGTATTCTGTCGCTGTCATACCGTAATAGGCGGTAAAAGCTCGTGAAAAATAATGATTCTCAGCATATCCACACTGCGAGGCAATTTCTTTAATGCTTAGTGTACTATGACGAAGCATATGAGAAGCGCGTTCTAGCCGCAGTTGAATGATCATTTGACGCAAAGGAATTCCGATGACACGTACGAAGACTCTAGTCAGGTGTTCATGAGATATCTGGCAATGGACTGCAATTTCGGCTACTGTGATAGGCTCAAGGAGCCTATTACGAATATAGGTTAATGCTTTGCTCACCACGAGCGGATAGGAGGGGTCGGATACGACCTCTTTTTTATTATTTAAATATTTCATAGAGGGGATTGAAGTGTTTTTGCTTTTATTGCCCAAGTATTCAAGTTCGCTAAGCAGAGCTGATATTAAGATATTGCACCGATTGGTATCTTTCTCATCATGAGCGATGTGGAGGATCTCGCTGATTATTGCCGAAGGTAGTCCACCTTCCCTAACTGGTATTACATCACAACACATCGTACTAAAAAGCGTAGGCGCAAACCATTCACCACCACTGAAATGCATAAAAAGATGACGAGTAGCTGCAGTCTCCCCGAAATGGTAGCTGTGAGTTTCCCCTGCCTTTGTAAGGACCCAACAGGGCTGATTCAATGTATAAACTTGATCTCCATTTCGGTAGATGGTTCCATTTCCCTGAGGGAAAAACACCAGTTCGTTATCGTCTAAAATACGTGGTCCCAGCTTCCAGTTACGTCGAACAATAAAGTCACCGCAGTAGTGTAAAGTAGGCAGTTTTTCATTCAATTAGAAGCACCCCTTCTGATCAAATAAATCCATTGAAATCCTTTCTTAATCTATTGTAAACGAATTCATATTAAGAGAAAATAAAATTATTCAACGCTCGTTATAGGAGGGAATAAAGTTGGAAATTTCATTTACGGGAATTGCTAATCCACATTCAATTGGTGCTTTTGGTGTTGATGCTAACGCTAAGATACTGCAGAGATATAGGTTTATTCATGAGCGTCTTATGTTTATAAGTGCAGCTCAGCTGCCTGCACGACATAACTGGGATATCAAAACTGCGATGGGACGACACATTTATGAGGATGCAGAAGCTGCGGATCAGCTTCGTACTCGCGTGAGCCATCTGCGTACGCCTCTTGCTAACGTCGGGCAGGAACCAGATCCAGCTTTAACGCTGCTTATGGACGAAATTCTTCATGCTCGTACAGATTCTGAATGGTTAGCTGGCGTGTATACAGTGATTAAACCAGCGCTTATTGAAGCCTATAGGAGCCATATACAACGTACACAACAAATTGTAGATCAACCGACTATTCGTATATTACGCTCAATCCTTCTCGATCTGGAGGAACAAGTAAATTGGGGGGAAGCGGTAATAGCTCACCTGAAGAACGAGGGGGAGTGGGAAGAGGCTGGTTCAGAAGAACTGTGTGCGTTATTAAAGCGATGCATCCTTGCAGCAGGTGGAATGAGCAACGAAATGAAAAGGTCTTCTGAAATACCAGAACGTATGAGATCATTCCAGGTCTATCAATTGCCCAAAAAATCGCAACGAGAAGCAGGTATGGGTGAAACAACCCTTTACCGTACAAGCATGGGAATGAAATTCGAGAAGCCGAATGAGGACAGACTTGTCGGTATGATGAGAGTACGTCAGGAAGAGATGACGGCGGCGGAACTGATTGCGGCTGTGTTATGGTCACAAAAAGGAATGCCGTGGGCATTCTATCGGGACTTAGCAAGGCACTTGTGGGATGAGGTTCGCCATGCGTTGTTTGGTCAAGCAGCACTGGAGGCTGAAGGGTTGAATTGGCGTTCACGCCCGCAATATACGTCTGATTATGATATCAATATAGAAAAAATCCCGAGTGCGCAATACGCGTGGCTAAGTATTGGAATCGAAGAAGGGGCGATGAAGCGACCGGGGAAAGTAGGGGAATATGAATTCTGCAGAGATCAAGTGAAGCATCCATTAATGACGCAGTTCCAGGATTACGATTGGGCAGATGAAGTGGTCCATGCTTCCTTCGGCCGTACATGGACTCCGGAGCTATTTGGTGAAGAACTTGGGTTTATACGTGAAGTTGCTAAGCATGAGTTAGAACATTTTTTCAGTGAAGTTCGAAAGGCAGAAGAGATAGCTGCTGCCAAAGATGAAATATAGAGATTTTCAAACCAACTTGGAGCAGTCTAAATGCGCACTATTCTAACGAAAATCTATAGCTCAATAAACATCAGGAGGGAATAACATTGAAAATTGTTTCAGACAAGTTTGAGTTTGGAATCGAAAAAGAATATGCAATAGTTTATAAAGAACGTGACTTCGTAAGTTACTTATTAGCATCACAACAGATTACAAATAAAATAAAGTCTATGTCGGATATTCATGAAAATCTAGTGAAAAAAGTGGGTTATTTGTTTAGCAAAGGCTGGGAGATTCACCCTGAATACTCCAATGCCTTAATAGAAGTCGTATCTCCTCCTTACACATTGGATAGTTTTGATGAAATAATAGATGGTTTTCAAGTTTTTGAGGAAGTTGTAAGTCATTTGTTAATAGACTTTAAAGAAAAAAACACAAATCTAAAAGGAGAGATTTTATTAACAGATAAATTTAGTTCTTCGACAGATACATTCATTAACTTTAAAAAAGAAAAAATAACTGATATTAAACAAATTATACTTACGGATGAAGCTGTTACTTTTGTAGGAAGTGCAAATCAAATTCCCAGTTCCTTTAAGAAAATTAATGATTTAAATTTACTTTATGCGGGGTTTATTTCTACTCATGTTACACTACATCCTAAATATAGTTCAAGATGGGACATTAAACATGAGGCAGAATACTTTTGGAGCTTATTAGATCTTCTCTTTTCGTCTGAATATGATATAAATGACAATACTTTTTATTATAAAGGTAAAGAGGAAATCCGGTGTTCAACAACGCCCCGAAGCGAACTAATATCATGGGCGGATACGACAAGTATCTTCTATGAAAAAAGTATTAAACAAATAATGGAAGGTGATGCTCAAGAGAAAATTGATGCGTATAATCTTTTTTTAAATGAACAACACAAAGGAAACCGAACTTATTTAGCAAAAATAAAACATATTGAAGAATGGACATTATTTGAAATTAGAAGGTTCCATAGTGGAATATCAATTAACTATATGAAAGAATTTTTATTAAAAGCAAGTAAGATTATAATAAATCCATAAAACCAGACGCCGGGCATCACAAGAGTCTACACTCTTGTGATGCCCGGTGTCTTTTCATTCATTTAGTTTTTAAGGAAGTTAATCAAAGCGGTATTGAATTGTTCTGGGTGAGTCGCGTTCAGGCCATGCGGTCCACCTTCAATTACAACGAGTTGACTGCCTGGAACAGCTTCGTAGGAAAGTTGACCGCTTACTTCAAGAGACACAATTACATCGGAATCGCCGTGGATAACAAGCAATGGAATATCAAATTTCGCCAAATCGCCACGGAAATCCGTCCGGCCGAAGGCAGCAACGCAATCCAGCGTCCCCTTTGGCGAAGCGTAAGTAGCAATATCAAGGTTGTAAACGCGGAAGGACTCGCTGACCAGGTCGGTTCTATCCCCTGCTTTAAAGAAATTGTGAGTGAATCCGTCAAGGAAGGCGATGCGGTCTTTTTTCAAACCGTCTTGGAAGCCCTGAATGGTGCCTTCATCCAGGCCACCTTCCGGATGCTCATCGGATTTGTAGAAGAATGGTGGAACTGCAGCAGCCAACACAGCTTTTTTGACACGACTTGTTCCATATGTACCAACGTAACGAGCAACCTCTCCGCCACCCATCGAAAATCCGACCAGCGTCACGTCCTTAAGATCCAGATTTTCGATTAGCTTATGGAGATCTGCTGCAAATGTATCATAGTCATAACCAGTCCATGGTTGGGAGGATTGTCCGAACCCACGGCGGTCATATGTAATCACGCGGTAACCTGCATCGATAAGTGCTGGAACTTGACTCTCCCACGAGCGCCCGCTCAGCGGCCAGCCATGGATTAATACGACAGGTTTGCCTGCGCCAAGATCCTCAAAATATAATTCAATGGGTTGCCCGTTTTCTGTTCCTACTGTTAATTTAGCCATTTTCATAATTCCTCTCGAATTGGTTTGGTTAAGCTGAGACAGTCAAAATTAATTGACTATCCTTTTTGGATGAATAGGTTACCCTCCGTGGCCCCCAAACATTGTTTGAGCATAAACAACACCTGCACCGTAGGCGCCACTGTGTTGCACAGCAATCTCCAGAACGGCATCATACGTTTCTTGACGCGCCCAATCGCGCTGATACTCAAGAAGTACAGATAGCCAAGTCACGGGAATGGCTCCTGCTTGAATCATGCGTTGAACGGACATGTTATGCGCTTCCGTCGTCGTCCCGCCTGAAGCATCCGTTACGATGTATACTTCATATCCATCATTAATGGCTGAAATTGCAGGGAAAGCAAGACAAACTTCTGTCCACAGTGCTGCCATAATCAGCTTCTTGCGACCTGTTTTCTTCACTGCTTCCACGAAGTTTTCGTCTTCCCAAGAGTTCATTGTTGTTCGGTCAATCGGCTTTTGATCAGGAAATACAGCTTGAATGTGCGGATGAATAGGGCCAGAAAACGATTCAGCAGCAACCGTTGTAAGAATAATTGGCGCATTGAAAACTTTAGCTGTTTTAGCCAGTCCAACCGTATTGTTAATAATCGTTTGGCGATCGGCGCTTTGTACACCAAAAAGCATTTGAGGCTGATGGTCTACTAGAATAATAGCGGAGTTCTCAGCAGTTAGTAAATCGGACTTGTCATTAAACATGTAAAAATCCCTACTTTCTATTTATGATTACAACAGATCCACAAATATGAGAACCTGAACCTGCTGCATATAACAAGTCTATTGAAATGTAAACGGATGAACAATCTTCATTTTTCTATAAAGCCCATAGGCAAAAACTATAGATTATAAAGAAAAAATAAAAATAATGTATAAGTGATTCCTATGACTGGTATAGAGAAAGCCTTATTGATAGAAAGAATCCTGACTTATAAACTTAAATAGAAGGTAAATGATTCAAGGATAAACGACTCCGTCGTCCTTCTAGGACGAGCGCGTTTGTCAAGGTAGATGCGAAGCAAAAGTATAAAACTTATACTTTCCTATCTACGAACAAAGAACATCATTAATGACTGGATTGAAGGAGGAAAGTTAGTATGTGGGGTTCAATGCTTCTCGCTTTAGCTACAGGTATCATCATTGGCGTTGTTTTTCAATCGCTGAAGATCCCTTCTCCGGCGCCGCCTTTTTTGGGATTACTTGGTCTCTTAGGAATGTTTTTAGGACAACGTTTGATGCCTTGGATACAACTTTGGTTAAGCCGCAAATAACACCTCTTAAATGACAAAGGAGAACAAAATCATGTCTGAGAAGCCGACGATTGTTGAAGTAAACTTAGTTCCTAATAAATAACAAAGGAGAACAAAATCATGTCTGAGAAACCAACGATTGTTGAAGCAAATCTAGTCATTCATAATGCCCGTATCGTGACGATGGACGACGCTAATCCATCAGCCACAGCAGTTGCAGTTAAAGGCGGCCAATTTCTGGCGGTGGGGGACGATGCCGAAGTCATGAAATATGTTGGGCCTACCACGCAGGTTGTGGACGCAAATCAGCGAATGTTGATACCAGGTTTGAACGATTCTCATATTCATCTCATTCGAGGCGGTCTCAATTATAATCTCGAGCTTCGATGGGATGGCGTGCCATCCGTTGCGGATGCCTTGCGGATGCTGAAAAAGCAGGTGGATCGTACGCCAGCACCTCACTGGGTTCGTGTTGTTGGCGGTTGGACAGAATTCCAATTCGCGGAACGCCGAATGCCAACTTTGGATGAAATTAATCGAATTGCTCCGCATACACCGGTATTTATTCTCAATCTTTACCGTCAGGCTTTTTTGAATAAAGCAGCCTTGCGAGTCATCGGATATACGAAAGATACGCCCAATCCGCCAGGTGGAGAAATCCAACGGGATAGCCAGGGAAATCCGACAGGAATGCTCATCGCTAGACCTAATGCTACTATTTTGTATGCGACATTAGCGAAAGGACCGAAGCTTTCATACGAGGATCAAATCAATTCAACCCGATTGTTTATGAGGGAATTGAATCGATTCGGAGTCACAAGTGTTATTGACGCTGGTGGGGGCTTTCAAAACTACCCTGACGATTATCAGGTATTTGATGAGCTTGATAAACGTGGAGAAATTACGGTTCGCACGGCGTATAATTTATTCACCCAGCATCCCAAGAATGAACTAAGTGATTTTAAAGCATGGACCGCTACAACGCAGCCGTATACAGGTAGCTCCTACTATCGTCATAACGGAGCAGGTGAAATGCTTGTTTATAGCGCAGCAGACTTTGAAGATTTTGTTGAACCTCGTCCCGAACTTCCAGCTGTACTTGAAGATGATCTCTTTGGAGTTACCCAGCACCTTGTTCAACAACGTTGGCCATTTCGTCTTCATGCTACATATGGAGAATCCATTACACGTTTTCTCGATGTATTTGAGCGCGTGAATAAAGAGGTTCCGTTCAAAGACTTGCGCTGGATTCTGGACCATGCGGAAACGATTCAGGAGAAGGATTTGGAGCGCGTCGTCGCATTAGGCGGTTCGATCGCTGTTCAAAGCCGAATGGCTTTTCAAGGTGAATATTTCGTCGATCGATACGGGGCCGAAGCAGCAGAAAATGCGCCTCCGATCACCAAGATGATTAAAGCCGGATTACGTGTTGGGGTAGGGACAGATGCAACCAGAGTAGCCAGTTATAATCCTTGGGTTGCCTTATACTGGTTAGTAACGGGCAAGACACTTGGTGGGCTAGTCTTGTACCCTGCTTCCAATCGTGTAGAGAGGCATGAAGCGCTTCGCATGTATACGGCAGGAAATGCATGGTTCTCAAAAGAGGAAGATGTGAAAGGGCAAATTAAAGAAGGTCAATATGCCGATTTTTCAATTCTTTCTGACAACTTCTTTCTTGTCTCCGAAGAAGCTATTAAAAAAATTGAAGCTGTCTTCACTGTTGTAGGAGGCAAGATTGTCTATGGTACGAACGAATTTCAGTCTTTGTCGCCGCCAGCACCCCAAGCAAGTCCAGACTGGTCTCCGCATAATATCTTTGGAGGCTACTACAATGGATCAAATTACGGAGGAGGCGGAGCGGGAGTTAAGGCACCACAAAAGGCGCACCATCATCATGGATGCAACCATCACCATGGCAGTGGCTTTTGTGACCTGGATTGCTTCGTTTTCTAAGTTTGTTTCACCAAAATAATCCAATAGGGGCGAGATCATCATGTCTGAAGTTACGATCAAAGTAAACGATAATGGGCCATTGCGTATTACAGGCAAAGTAGAAATGGTGGATGCGGTGGGCAACCGTTTTGAGACCAAGGAAAGTTTTATTCTTTGCCGGTGTGGTTTATCCAGTCAAAAACCGTTCTGCGATTTGACTCATAAAGGTAAGTTTGAAAGCGCTCCTCGAGCTTAGATTAAAAGATCAATATCGATCTGTCTATATTTCGTATAGCCTAGGCTTATAGTTGGAAATGCTGCTAAATTCGAAAGGAGCTTTTTGATGACAGAAAAACTAACGGAAGTGCTTAACACCCAGATCGCTAACTGGAGTCTGTTGTTCACCAAACTTCATAACTATCACTGGTATGTTAAAGGGGCGCAGTTCTTCACTTTGCATTTGAAGTTCGAAGAACTTTATACGGAAGCTGCACTTCATGTGGACAATCTTGCCGAGCGTCTGCTGGCATTAGGCGGTAGTCCGGTAGCTACACTTCATGAAATTATCGAAAAAACTACATTAAAAGATGCAGCAGGCAATGAAAATGCAAATGAGATGGTCCGCACGCTTGTTGCTGATTTTGGGATCATTGTGGGTGAGCTTAAAGAGGGTATGAGTATTGCAGACCGTGAAGGCGATGAGACAACTGGGGATATGCTTTTGGCCATTCATAGCTCCCTGGAAAAGCATGTATGGATGTTGAAATCGTACTTAGGATAATTATTATTTTTCCAAAGAATAATGGATTACTGGAAGACCTGAAAAGAGAGCAGCCTTAAAAAGCTACCTTTCTTGAAGGTCTTCTTTTTATAATGTGAGAAAGTATAAGTTTGAACTATTGTCATTGAGGTGATGAGCTGGCTAGTGTAATTGAGAATTCCTTCAGCAAAAAAAAGAGCAGTTCTCCAGCTATCATTTGCTGTGTGAACTGCTCTTTTTTTGACGGATTGTATTAAGTCAGTTGTGGAACTCTCAAACCAAGCCCCTTGGCGATCGCTTGCCCCCATTCGGGATCTGCTTGAAAGAAGTGAGAGATTTGGCGGAGTTTGATTTCATCTTTCTCCACCGGCTTCATAGCATTTACTATGTTATATACTAATCGCCCGCGTTCTTCTACACTAAGCAATCGATACAGGTCGCCGGCTTGCGTGTAATGATCATCCTGGTCATATGGGACGCTATCGGCTGAACCGGTTATCTCAAACGGGGCTGTCTTGTATGTTTCCGATTCGGCAGCTCCGCCATAACTGTTTGGTTCATAGTATATCGAGCTTCCCCCATTACGATCGGAACGCATCTGTCCGTCTCGCTGGTTGTTATTCACTTCTACGATAGGTTTATTGATAGGCAGTGTATGATGGTTCGTGCCGACCCGATAGCGATGAGCATCGGCATAGGCGAATAAACGGCCTTGAAGCATTTTATCCGGAGAAGCCTCAATACCGGATACGAACGCTCCGGGTGAGAAGGTTGCTTGCTCTACTTCGGCAAAATAATTGTCCGGGTTTCGGTTGAGGACCATGCGTCCAACCTCGATAAGAGGGTAATCTTTCTGCGACCACACTTTCGTTACATCGAAAGGATCAAAACGATAGGTCTTGGCATCTTCCATCGGCATCATTTGTACATACAACTTCCATGCGGGGAAGTCACCTTTGTCAATGGCGTTAAATAAATCTTCGATATGATAATCTGGGTTTTCACCGGCCAGCTTGGCGGCCAGCTCGACATTCAGGTTCTTCACGCCTTGTTCCGTTTTAAAGTGATATTTGACCCAAATGCCTTGTCCGTCTGCATTGACCCACTTAAACGCATGGCTTCCGAAGCCATGCATATGACGGAGAGTCGCAGGAATACCACGATCGGACATCAAGATAGTGACTTGATGCAAGGATTCGGGAGACAAGGACCAGAAATCCCAAACAGCATTGGGGTTTTTTAGATGAGTTTGAGGGTGGCGTTTCTGGGTATGAATGAAATCTGGAAATTTAATGGCATCCCGAATGAAGAAGACTGGCGTGTTATTGCCCACCAAATCATAGTTTCCTTCTTCCGTATAAAACTTTACAGCAAAGCCACGTGGGTCACGTACGGTATCTGCCGATCCCAGTTCACCTGCTACCGTGGAGAAGCGTATAAAAATCGGTGTACGTTTGCCAACCTCAGACAAAAAGCGGGCCTTTGTATAGGTGGAAACATCGTTGGTTACTTCAAAATATCCGTGTGCGCCGGCACCTTTGGCATGCACAACACGTTCGGGGACGCGTTCCCGGTTGAAATGGGCAAGCTTTTCCAGAAGGTGGACGTCTTGAATAAGGGTTGGACCGCGTGAGCCGGCAGTCAAGGAGTTCTGGTTATCTCCAACAGGAGCGCCCCAACTTGTTGTTAAATGGCCATTTTGAGCTTCCATGTACAAACCTCCAAAGTAATAAATGAGTACAACGATGAGCCTTGGTGAACCGGATGCGATCCCGAATCATTTCGCTGATTTCGCGTAGGTCTCGTTTTGGGATGATGCTGAGTAACTGCGTGGTTCTTCTAAACGAATAAACAAGGGGACAATCAAGCTCAAACCTAACAATCCAGCTAATACCTCAAAAGAGAGTAAATAGCCTCCGTGATTGATTAGATAAATCGAAAGAATCGGCCCAAGTGATGCACCTATGAACACCATAAACATGTGGAACGAAACCGCGATCGCCCGGATCTCCCCAGCAATTTGACCAATTAGTGAGATCAATGCGGGAAGAGCCATAGAAATTCCAATAATAAACACGACGCTCATCGAAACTAAAAAAATGAGGTTAGGCCAGAGGCCTAACAATCCCAAGCCGATTCCACCAAAGATCAATCCACACCATAAAACGTTTTTGACTCCCATTTTCGCAACCAATTTTCCATCAAACGGTGCTACAAGCATTCCGATAATACCAACCGCACGGACCCATAGAATATCTTGGTGACTTAATCCGAAGAGCGAACTGTTTAAATAACTTCCAAGTGTCGTGAAAAAACCAACAAGCGAAATAAAGAGCGTAGCAGAAATGATGTAGCAAAGAGGTAAACTCTTCCTTTTAAATATATAGCCTATTCGCAAAAAGGCAGAAAGAAAGCTGCCATCTGGTTGTTGTGTTTTATCGTTTGGAACAAAAAAGGTAATCAAGATAAAGGATATTAAATACACCGCAAAAAGAATATAGAAAATATAAGACCAATTAAAGAATAAAACAATATAGCTGCTATATATTTGTCCAACGATACTTGCCATTAAAAATGCCGTACTGATGAACCCAATAATGGTTATTCTTCTTTTTATCGGAAACATTTCCATGGCGTAGGCCAAGACAGACGGAGGGAACATGGATGCTGCTAAACCCTGGATGGCTCTGAGGGCAACAAGCCAAGAAAAGCTGCTGACACTTCCGATTAGAGGAGTTATTACAGTTAGCAATAGTAACCCTGACAACATCATTTTTTTTCGCCCAAAACGATCGGATAAAACGCCAAAGAACAGACCTCCACCTGCAAAAGCAAACGAAAAGGCACTGCCAGCCCAAGCAGCTTGAGAAGACGACACCTTGAATACGTCTGCAAAAACCGTTATTAACGGGATCGTTAAATACACACAAGATACTACAACTAAACTACACCAGAAAAGGACGACGGTAATGAATGAGAAATTTGACGAGTTGGACAACGGTTCATTAACCAAGATCCTACCCCCTTGTTCTTCAGATTTTTTAATCGGATTATTTATGTTCAGCTAACCAAACGGCTACTTTTTGAGCATCATCCCCTTTGAGGATTCCAGCAGGCATACCACCGCTTAAGAACATATCTGAGTATTACATGGAAACATCATGCGTATGGTTATTATGAATGTCCATTGCTTTTACGTTAGTAAAAACATTGACCGCAAATATCAAGATACCGGTTCCAGCTACTGCTTCACCGATACGCTTTAACGTGGTAATCCAATCTGGAGCGTAGCCATGAGCCATTAAAGTGAGGGTAATAAGCATGATGGGCAGGCCGATACCTTGCAACCAGAAGTGCCACTTCGCTAGAGGCGATTCTGCTGCTTTGGGAAATCGAAGATAGGTAAATCCGCAAAGAGCCAATGTTGCCCACCCGAAAAGATTTGCATGAGCGTGTACGCTTGTTAATGCAAAGTTAAGTGTTGTACCCATGTAAATACCGATGCAAATACCAATCAAAATATAAACGACTGCCATTTTTAAAAAACGTACTCCCATAGAATTTCCCCCTTGTTAATGTGATAAAGAACAATTCATCCGGCCGGGAATTATCCTAAAACTTAAACTTCTTTCAATTGGAAGTTTATTCAACTTTATCTTATAAGCACTGATAGGCAACTATCAATATGAATCTGACTATATCTCATATAGATATTGCTTATATTAGCTTCGCCCTTGAAGATATAGCTAATGACTATACATGATATAGAAATAATGGAATTGTTCATGAATAATAATTTCAATATGATAAAACATAAACAATTAAAAGATCATGCGAGGAGTGTTTACAAAATGGAAAAACATACAGATGGGATCCACCATATAACGGCTTTTGTAAAGAATGCCCAAAAAAATGTGGACTTTTATGCAGGGGTACTAGGTCTGCGACTTGTAAAAAAAACGATCAACTTTGACGCTCCGGAAGTTTACCATTTATATTTCGGTAATGAAGCAGGTAGTCCAGGCACTATAATTACATTCTTTCCCTATGAAGGTCATAAAGGGCGTATTGGCGGAGGGCAGGTAGGTGTAACAACATATGTCATTCCTTTAGGTGCACTCGATTTTTGGAAAGAGCGCCTTGAAAGCTTTCATGTTCCTTATTCTTTGAAGACGAGGTTTGATGAGAATTACTTAACATTTTCAGATCCAGATGGCTTACAGCTAGAAATTGTGGAGCGCGAGGAAGGGGATTTGAGTCAGTGGTCGTTCGGTGGTGTTTCAATTGATAAAGCTATCAAAGGTTTTGGCGGCGCTGTCCTGTATAGTACCGCACCCTTAAAAACGATGAATGTCCTAGAGCAAGTCTTGGGTCTTCAAAAGGTGAACCAAGAAGGGGATTTTATTCGCTATAGATCGACAGGGAGTGTTGGTAATGTTATTGACGTAAACATTGCGGCAATGGAGTGGGGCATAAGTGGAGCTGGTACGGTTCATCATATTGCATGGCGCGCAAAGGATTATGAAGACCACGAAGCATGGAGAAGCCATGTTGAGAATAGCGGCTTCCACCCTACACCGATCATTGATCGGCAGTATTTCCATGCCATTTATTTTAGGGAAGAAGGTGGCATCTTGTTTGAAATCGCGACAGACCCGCCAGGTTTTGCTAAGGATGAACCTCAAGATCACTTAGGTGAGGCCTTAATGCTGCCAGAATGGTTCGAAAGTAATCGTGGTGAAATTGAAAAGAACTTGCCTCCCATTCAAGTGCGTGAATTGGAGTCGTTCAAGCCATGAAATATATTTTTCGAAAAGGCTCAAGTCCGAAGCTGCCGACGCTTCTTTTATTACATGGCACGGGCGGGACGGAATACGATTTATTGCCGATTGCTCAAAGGATCGCCCCGGACTCCAATGCTCTAAGTATCAGAGGCAACGTTCAGGAGAATGGCATGGCTCGATTTTTCAGGAGATTGGCTGAGGGTGTGTTTGACGAGGAGGACCTTTTGTTTCGAACGGAAGAGTTGAACGGATTCATTGATCAAGTAGCGAACCAATATGAATTCGACCGCCAGAATGTCGTGGCCGTAGGGTATTCTAACGGTGCGAACATTGCAGGGAGCCTCTTGTTTCATTGTAAGAATGCATTAAGAGGTGCGATTCTATTCCATCCTATGGTTCCTCGTCGGGGTATAATACTTCCCGAATTAGCTCAAATCCCTATATTTATTGGTGCCGGAACGAATGATCCGATCTCTTCTCAACAAGAAACCAGAGAACTGCAGTCGCTTTTGGAAGGTGCAGGCTCTTCCGTTGAAATACACTGGGAACATGCGGGTCATCAGCTAACGCACCAAGAAGCCAAAGCGGCAGCTCAATGGTTCAAAAAGCATTTCTATTCCTAACCTGTTCTCATACTTTATATGTGGAAGAAGGGTAACATTGATATCGATCAATCCCAACAATCAAACGGAACGGGACAATTATAAGCTGCTAAGCGGGAGCATTCTTCCTCGGCCGATTGCGTTTGTGACGACTCTATCGACAGACGGTATACTGAATGCTGCCCCTTTCAGCTATTTTAATATCGTTACATCGAATCCTCCCATGCTCTCGATTTCCGTACAACGGCAACAGGGCAAACAGAAAGACACCTCAAGAAATGCGATAGAAAAGGGAGCGTTTGTCGTTCACATCTCAGATGAGTCCAATATTGAGGCCGTCAATCAAACGGCGGTCAACCTGCCGTCACACGAAAGTGAAGTCGAATGGGCCCGATTAACTCCTGTTCCTAGTACAGCAATTGATGTTCCAGGTGTAGCTGAAGCCAAGATTAGAATGGAGTGTGTCCTCGAGCAGGCGATACCTCTTGGAGGGAATACAGCAATGCCAGGTTGCGATCTATTGATCGGGCGCATCGTTCACTTCCATATTCATGAATCTTTATATCAGGAAGGCCGGATTGATCCTAATAAACTTCAGCCAGTAAGTCGGCTCGCAGGAGATTTCTATTCGAAGCTCGGAGAACGATTTTCAATAAAGCGGCCTCAGCCTCAGTAGGCCCAATAGCGTCGTTTTGAAGTAACAGCATTGTTCGAAGCAGCGTTTGCGCGAGCGATGTTTCAGAAGTAATCCGATTTTATAAAAAACCTAGTAAAAGAAGAGCCTGCTTCCTATCGAGAAGCGGGCTCTTCATATTTTCAGACTACACACATAGTGTTCCCAACGCACCAACCCTAAAATCTAGCAACCTTCACCTGAAATCTAGCGGATATATTACATGACAGGTTCCTTGATATAATGTTTACAAAGTCCAGCAATCACCCGATACGGGAATTTTGGATGCAAAATACGCAAGTGTACCTTGAGAACAGGGATGGGCACTTGGGGGCGGTTTCATACATCAGTACTTTCCTATTCTGGAATGATCGGGGTGATCTATATAGAGCTTCGCCAGCTTGAATATTTTATTCAAATATGCAAATCGGGAAGTTTCACCAAAGCTAAAGAAGAATTAGGTGTGACTCAGCCTACACTAAGTCAGCAAATTCGGGTTTTGGAAGATGAGTATAATATTCCATTGTTCGATCGGGTAAGTAGAGGAGTTGAAGTAACGGAAGCGGGGAAAATTCTCTTGAATAAGGGCAACGCTATTATGAATCTTCTTGAAGAGGCACGAAATGAAATATACGGCCGAAACAATATATCTAGAGAAACAATTTCTATTGGATGTTGTCCTGCTGAGCTTGGATATCTTGCTCCTTATCTCATGAGATTTCGCGAAAAGTACCCGAATATTTTATTGAAGATTATCGCTGCAGAGGATGCCGAGAATAAAGTTTTGGAGCAAAGGGTAGACATTGGAATCACTGCAAATCCGATTTCTAATGCTTCGGTTATTTCGACTCATTTGTATAGACAAGAAATGGCGCTATTGATTCATTCAGAACATCCTTTGGCCGATAAATCTTCGATTCCTTTTCGATCCTTGAAGCAAATGAATTCGATCATGTTTCGAGAACAAAACAATTCATTAATTGAAATGTATTGTTCCTCTTATGGGTTTACCTTGAAGTCGATAATAGAAACGTCCTCCATTTCAGTATTGATTCATGGGGTTCGTCATGGACTTGGAGCAGCTCTTATACCAACATCTTTGCTCGAAAGTCTAAGGGACGATTCTTTGCGTATTGTAAAATTAGAAGGCAAAGTTCCATGTTGGGATATATCTCTTGTATATCTTAATTCCGTTACTATGAGGTCCGCTGTAGGCAAATTCATTCAAGAGATGAATTCATATGTCCAAGCAGTGCTGTAATAATGAAGAAGTAGGACAAGAATTAGACATTCTTATTTTGCCCTATAGCAGCTGCGATGATCTATCGCGTAATAAATCATAACTAGAACATCATAGCTAACGAACGCGAGCAAGACGAAGGAATATTTCCTTGTCGTGCTCGCTTAGCGTTGGCGGCTTAAGAAACCTGAAATATCGTAACCCTACTTAAAATGTAAGCTCTTTATTTTTCTTGCAGTAACCTTTATACTATCAGGAGGGTTCTGCACGGCTGAAAGCCTGTTTGCGTATGGCAAGATCACCACTTTCCTATATATAGGACATTAAGTTCGCCAACCTACACAGACGAAGGAGCATTATGAATGGGTAAAATGCGTAATTCAGTAATACTTTTGCTAGCTATGATGACGTGTTTGACGTTAACAGCTTGTTATGGGAATACTGCTGAGGATCATACGAACTCCAACGCCAATCTTATGAAAGCAGATGCTTCTCCAACGAAGCCTTCTCCGGATGAGCCTGCCTGGAAGCTGGACACGACACCGATTACGTTTGACTGGTATATCAATTTCGATTGGTTCACCAGCAAGTGGGGAGGAAACGTCGTTTCCGATTATATAACGAAGAAGACGGGCGTCAGCTTGAACTTTATCACGCCTGCTGGCGACGCCAGCGAGAAGCTCAACACGATGATGGCAGCAAAGACGCTCCCTGACTTCATCACGCTAGGCTGGTACGAGGATGCCGTGTTGAAGATGATTAAGGGAGATATGGTGCTTCCATTGAATAAGCTAGCGGATCAGTATGATCCTTATTTTATTAAAGTCGCAGACCCCGCGAAGCTTAGCTGGTATACACAGGCTGACGGCAATGTGTATGGCTACCCGAATGCATCATCATCCCCTGCGGATTATCGAAAATATGGTAAGCTTATTACGTCTAATCAGACCTTTGTTGTTCGGAAAGACATGTATGAAGCACTTGGGAAGCCGGATATGAGCACGCCGGAAGGGTTTCTAGGCGCGCTGAAGGCTGCGAAGGAGAAGTTTCCGGAAGTGGATGGCCAGCCGCTCATTCCGATCGGCCTGCATGAATTTACGGAAACCGGCAACTTTTCGCTGGATACGTATCTTCAGAATTTTCTAGCCATTCCGCAGCAGAAAAACGGAAAACTGTACGACCGCCGAAGCGATCCAACCTATCTGAAATGGTTGAAGGTGTTCCGCCAAGCGAATGAGGACGGGCTGATGCCGACAGATGTCTATATTGATGAAAAACGATTGGAGAAGGATGAAAAAATATCGCAAGGGCGCTATTTTGCCATGCTGTATCAGTGGTCTGATTTTACAGAGATTAATCAAGCGTTGTATCAGAAGGACCCGAATAAGGTGTATATCGCGATTGATGGTCCGGCGAATGATGCGAATGATGCGCCAACACTTGCAGGAAATGGCGTCTCCGGTTGGACGGTGACGCTCATCTCGAAGAATGTCAAGGATAAGAAACGGGCAATTGCCTTCCTTAGCTATTTGCTCAGCGAAGAGGGAAACAAGGATCTGTACTTAGGAGAGAAGGGCATTACCTACGATACGATAGACGGCAAAGATCAGTTCCTGCCGGAGGTCATGCATCTGCTCAACACCGACCGTAAAGCGTTCGATAGCAAATATGGCGGTTCTTATATGTACTGGATGTTAATGGATACGAACATGAATCTAGCATGGATGACGGGAATGGATGCTGAGCCTGCCAAACAAATTGCCGATTGGACGAGGGGCAAGACGATCAGCATGGCCGAGTTCGATAATTTGGATCCGGACCCGACGACGAAGGAAGGTATTGCGGAAGACCAAAACGTGCGGCTCTGGGCCGAGACCCTGCCAAAGCTGCTGATGTCCAAGTCGGATGCTGAATTCGATCAACTGTTCACCGAATTTATGAAAAGCATTACCGAGGATCCAGAGTATGAAGCTCTCGTAGCTAGCCGCCAAGCAGCCTATGAACGAAATGTACAGAAGCTGAAGTCGTCGCTTAATCAATAGTTCGATAGAGGAAGCAGCAGGATGTGAAACAGGAGATGGGATTCGCGGCAATCCGTAGGTTATTGGGGATACGTGCATTTACGTTTAACCTTTCGCTTCAAGTCAAACTGATTCTGTCATTTGTGTTCGTTATCTTCATACCGGTTGTTCTATTCTCCTGGTATACGCTCAATGAAGAGTCTACCAAGGCAATGGAAGAATTGACGAAGAAAAACGAGAATGTGCTGGCGGTTGAGAAGATAAACATTGAGAATAACGTGGAGCTGATGGGATGGACCGATCAGCTTGCGTTATCCAACCGGGAAATGAACAATTATCTGCAAATTAAACAAATTCAGGATACAGCGCGTGTTATTCGTATTAAGCTTGATGTTGTCAACAACTTTCAATATTTCTTGTTCAACAATCCACGAATTGCGAATGTCCGATTGTTCACGGACAACCCTTATGTGAATGAGATTTGGCCAGTCATTCTAAAGGAATCACGTATTCAGGACAAGCCTTGGCATGATGAGGTGATAAAGCAGAGCGGTTTGCCATGGTGGGAGATACAGGAGAACGTTGCCCTCACCGGAATGCCATCCGAACCATCGCAGAATGAGCCCTTCATGACGTACTTGCAGGAATTTAAATATGCCGATAATAAACATAACGGGATTCTAGAAATATCGATGAAGTTGTCGGATTTCTTCTCTCGAACGTTCAGTAGCGTGCAGGACAAGAACTCCCAGCTGATCATAGTAGCAAGGAGCGGACAGGTATTCAGCTTGAAGGCTTCACCTGTGTTCGAACAGCACAGTTCGGAGCAATTGATGAACAACGTGAAGCTGACGAGGAATACAAATTTCGAGACGGTACAGTTTAAGGTTAATGGGCAGTCCTACTTAGCATTTCAGAGCTACATTCCATCGATCGACGTACATCTGGTCAATATGGTTAGTCTTGCGGACACGATGGAAGGCATTAACCATTCGAGAGTTCGTTATATTGTACTCATTTCGTTACTAGTGGCCTTTCTCGTACTGCTATCTTACTCGATGCAGGCGATAATTTTGCGCAGGCTTAAGGCGTTAAGAGAATCGATGCAACAGGTAAGAAGCGGTAACTTCAACGTCGAGCTGCCGCCGATAACTGGTACCGATGAGGTAGGAGAGCTGGGCCTGCATTACCATAGGCTCATTCTGAAGATTAACGAGCTCATTCAAGAGCAAGCAGCTAGGCAGGCGGCAGGCAAAGAAGCCGAGCTCCGGGCGCTGAAGAACCAGATCGATTCCCACTTCCTCTACAATACGCTGGAGAACGTCAAGATGCTGGCGGAGATTGAAGGGCAGTACCTTATATCGGACATAATGACCTCGCTAGGCGGTATGATGCGGTATTCAATGGAATGGAAGCAGGATCACGTGATGCTAAGTGATGAAATTAAGCAGGTCCAGCATTATGTATCCGTCATGAACATCCGTTATGATGGAAGACTTGATCTCCGATTGTCGATTGCACCGGAATGCCTCAAGCAGGAATCGCTCAAAATGTCACTGCAGCCCTCAGTCGAGAATGCAATCAAGCATGGGATGAGCCGGATGCATTCCAGCGACGGAAATCTTGTCATTACGATCTCTGCCGTCTGGCGTGATCAAGCTTGTGTCATAGAGATCACTGACAGCGGCTGCGGCATACCGGAAGAGAAGCTGGGCTTATTGAATCGAATGCTACGAATGGAGGAGTCCGCATACCAGGATGTTCGGCAATTAGTCGTTCGCAAAAATAACCAGGACAGCAATGGAATTGGTCTGCGTAATGTGGACCAACGCTTAGTGATGAGCTATGGGACGGAATATGGGATTCAGATCGAGAGTCAGGAAGGAAGCTATACACGCATAATCATGACTTTGCCATATCGGGTCATGGAAGGGGATTAGAGATCTATGATTAGCTTGCTAATCGTCGACGACGAGAAGATCATTCAGAGAGGCTTGCAATCGGTGATTGAGAGGCAGTTTCCTAATCTGTTCAACTACCGATTTGCCGAGAATGGTCAAGAGGCGCTGGAGCTGCTTAGCCAGGAGCCTGCGGATATTATGTTCACAGATATCCGAATGCCAATTATGGATGGGATTGAACTGCTCGAGCAACTGCAAGAGCATCCCGAAAGGCCCGAGATTGTACTGCTGTCTGGCTATAATCAGTTCGTATATGCGCAGAAAGCGATTCGCTATGCTGTGAAGGATTATCTCGTGAAGCCTGTGATACGGGAGGACTTGTTTGCCGTCCTGGAGCGATTAATTAGGGAGATAAGGATGAGAGAAGAGCGAGCAGACAAGGCAGGCGTAGATGCCAGCCTTGTTGCTGCCGAGCTAGTTACCCAGCATTTGACCCAGAAGGATGTGTGTGATGCGATAACACAAAACAAGCTGGAGCAGGCCGGCTTTAGCTGGTTGGATGCAGGATATACGCTGGGCTTGCTCACGCGACGCGGTGAAGGATCACAGCCTAGCAGTACGGATGCTGCTTCTTTCAGGAATCAAATCGCTGAGCTGTTACAAGGGCATATGGATTGGATGCTCACGCGTGATGGAAAAGGCGGAACGATTATGATCGCACGCGATCCGGTTATCTTCTACCAGTTGGCGGAACGGTGGAAGTTGAGTATATACGAGACGCAGCTGCGAATCGCGATTAGCGAATCTGTTCAAGGGATAGAGCACATTAGGTGGGCATACAGTCAAGCGAAGCAAACCTTGAAATACAGTATTGTGCTTCCAGAACTCGATGTGCTGGACTACACCAGCGTAAGTGAGCGCAATGAGCGGCATGTCGTTCCTGTTGAGTTGATTCAACGTTTATCGAATCTGATGGGAATGGGACGCGGGGACGAAATGAAACAGCTTCTCGATCAAATTCTAGATGCTCGTATCATTAGCTGCTGTGAAATCGGCTACCTGGAGCGGATTAGCCAGCTGCTCAATGAAGAGCTGTTCGACAAGGTGTTCCGAATATACGGAAATAGAGTGCTTGGCCTATTAAGTCAGTACGCCTCTGTTGGCCATATCGGGAATTTCGATCGATTTGAACATTATTATGCAGTTGTTGAGCAGCTTCTCGATAGATTGGATCGGTTCATCCAAGATCGGAGAGAGCAAGCGCCTACGGAGCCAAATACGATGCAAAAAGTTCTCGCCTACTTGCAGACGCATTATGCCGACGATTTGAACATGGCGGTCGTGTCCAACCACTTCTCACTCAATTACTCGTATTTCAGCCAAGCCTTCCAAGAATACTACGGTGAGAGTTTCTCGAACTATGTTCGCCGGTTAAGGCTGGACAAGGCGAAGGAGCTGCTGGTGCACTCCGATTTGAAGGTGTACGAAATCAGTGATCAGGTTGGATTCGAAAATGTGAAGCATTTTACGAGAATATTCAAGGATACCGAAGGCATCACAGCGTTGGAATACCGAAGCCAGCGAAGGCTGTTTGAAATCAAAATGGGTTAAAATTGCACTGAACTTCAGAACCCTCAAATCATGCGACTACACCTAAAATCGGTAACGACAGAAAACGATAACTCAAGCGAAGCTTAAGGCAGCTGGCCAGAACGGTCAGCTGCCTTTTCTCAACAAACGGGCAGGAAAGTTCTGATTCGAGGAGAATAGTGGTGAATAGTGAAGAGCGTAGTTTAGCGATAAAATTCATTCATACCTATATAAACTTGATCTAATACGGCTTGGAACTGAAGTTTCACCTGTACATACATTTGCTTAAGCGAGTCAAATTGACGCGTTAGATGCCTAAGATTCAGCAGTTGAACCCCTCGTTGTTTATGGTCTTTAAATTCCTCTTTGTAGTACAACTCACAACACACATAGTGTTCCCAACGCACCAACCCTAAAATCTAGCAACCTTTACCTGAAATCTAGCGGATATATTACATGACAGGTTCCTTGATATAATGTTTACAAAGTCCAGCAATCGGTGTCTGGGCAATCGCCATGTTAAAGAAACCGAATGATAAAAACAAACCAGCAAATGCTTAAGTGTGTTACAACTTTATTGTGAAAACAGGAGTGAGATTTTCATGTTCAGGCAATTAGAATATTTCATTCAAATTTGCAAAGAAGGAAGTTATACTAAGGCTGCAGAAGTTTTAATGATTTCTCAACCTACTTTAAGTCAACAGATCCGATTTTTAGAGGGAGAAGTTGGAACCCCTTTGTTTGAGAGAGTTGGTAGAGGGGTAAAGATTACAGCTGCCGGGGAAATACTTTACCAAAAAGCTCTTTTCGTGATGAGGCTCATTGAAGAATCGAAGAAAGAAACTTACGAGTTACGCAATGCTCGAACAAATAAACTTTTGATAGGCATCTCGTCTATGGACTTTTTTTGTTTAAAACCCCGGTTTTTGAAATTCCATGAACAGTTTCCTGATATCACATTAAAATTTTCCAGTCAAGAGAATACATCACAGCAATTATTGAATAGTAGTATCGATATTGGAATTACCGACAATCATGAACCAAACAAAGAAATTCATATGATGCACCTATATAAAGAAGAACAAGCATTGGTCGTTTATGAGGATCATCCATGGGCAGATCGAACCGTTATTTCTTTTCAGGAGCTAGAAGATTTAGAATCTGCCTTATTTGTTAGGGATATAAGTGTAATCGAGCAACTTCATACATTCAGCGATAAGATCACCAAATCTTTGCAATCAAAGTTTGAGTCAACTTCTGCGGAAATTCTTCTTTTTATGGTACTGCATAAGATGGGGGTAGCTATTTTACCTGCTTCTTTAATTGAAAGCTTTTTTGGTCAGAAATTGAAAATGATTCGTCTTGTAGATCCAACGCCTGTTCGTGAGATCAAGCTTATTTTTAAAAAACATCATTACAACAATCCTTCGGTTCAAACATGTATCAACTTTTTTCTAGAACAATCGAAAAAGTGGGCAGACTATGGCCATCACAAATAGGAATTATGAAAACGCTCATTCGATTTGCCCTCCAGCCCATATTTTGCGATAGGGACTGACCCATAAAGTGAGACAAATCAAAACACCTTTCAAGAGAATGCATCCATGTCGTAAGATGTGGAGGACAACTTGGAGGTGCTTTTGCGTTGGCAACTAGAGTAGCTATCCAATGGAAGTGAAGATGAAGGCCATTGAAATGAAGTTGGCGGGTGTCCTGTAAGTGAAGTGATGGAGGTAGGGGGGATACGGAATTCAACGGAGTTCAACACAGCTTAAGGTTTGGAAGAAATGGTATCGTGAAGGGGAACTACATTGGTTAAAGCAGCCTGTTGGTAAACATACAGCTGTGGTAAAGGACCTGAGTTCTCCTCAGAACTCGAGAAAGCGAAGGCAGAAACTCGGTTTCTAAGGCAGCGGAATGTAGGAGAGTTGACCACCATGAGCCATGGCATCCTATGGCAACTGGTAATATCAAACTTCTGTAAAGTTCTTTAACGAGATGCTTTCAAGCACTAGCACAAACATACTTTTTCATGCTCTCCAATATTTCTTTTGCTTCATCAAAATATATTTGATCACCGAACATTTTATAGAGCAGCATATAGTCATTGTATTCGTCCAGCCATTCGTTTACCAGAATTGGTATCACTTTTCATCCACTTCCTTCCTATGGCTTCATATCTTCTAGTATCTTGAATTTAATACTTATAGGAACGATTCAATTTGATTGATGAAAAAATTCACGAAGTAATATTTTACTTCGTGAATTTTGCTTGCTTATCGATTAATGTCCCTCTTTACCGCCAAACATTTCTTGTGAGTAAATAATACCTAATCCATATGCGCCGCCGTGTTCTTTAGCAATATCTGTTGTCGCTTTGTACGTTTCGGAACGTGCCCAATCACGTTGCAATTCAAGCAGGTACTGTTCCCAAGTAATTGGTGTCACACCAGCTTGAATCATGCGCTGAATGGCCATGTCGTGAGCCTCTTTTGATACACCGCCTGAAGTATCGGTAACGATGTATACTTCATATCCTTGATCGACCGCGGAAAGCGCAGCTGATAAGTCGCAAACCTCTGTCCATAGACCAGAAATGACTAGCTTTTTATTACCATAGCTGTTCACTTTATCTACAACACGTTGATCCTCCCAGGCATCCATCGTTGTACGGTCGATTGGCTGCTGATCAGGGAATACCGCTTGGATTTCCGGGAAAATCGGTCCGCTGAACGACTTTGAAGCTACCGTTGTCAAAACGGTCGGAACATTGAAAGCCTTAGCTGCTTTAGCAAGTCCAGTTACATTATTACGCAAATCCTGGATGTTAATCGACGATGTACCAAATGCCATTTGCGGCTGGTGGTCGATCATTAGCAGCGTATGGTTCGTTGGTGTCAGCAATCTTGGAGACGGAACCGCCTTTGCCTGAATGGCAGGTTTGTCTTTGCTAGCGGCAGTCGCAGCAGGCGTTTCTGCCTTTGCAACAATCATAGATCCGAATGCGCTTGTCGATACGACAGCAGTTAAAAGTGCTAGCGTTGTTACTGTGCGGCTTGTAAGTAATTTTTTCATGGTTGTTAGCTCCTTTTTTTTTGAAATATTAGACACCTTATCGACTTGTTTACATTTTGTAAACATGCTGCCCCTTCGTGCCTCAGAGGTTCCACCCGCAGCATCTGCTACAATTGGGTGCATTGAATACGAGAATCCCGCCTTTCATTTTATTAGTTACGACAGCATCTGAAACAACTAGTTATGAAGTCCGTTGCATGTTTCTATAGTATTGAAACGTAATATATCAATCAATTCTCTTTTTTCTATACGTTCTATAGATTAAAATTATAGTATCGTTCCTCTACATAACTTAAATACTCCCGAATAGCTTCGCCCTTGAAGATATAGCTAATGTCTATACATGATATAGAAATAATGGAATTGTTCATGAATAATAATTTCAATATGATAGACATAAACAGTTAAAGATCATGCGAGGAGTGTTTGCAAAATGGAAAAACAAACAGAGGGAATTCACCATATAACGGCTTTTGTAAAGAATGCTCAAAAAAATGTGGACTTTTATGCAGGGGTACTAGGTCTGAGACTTGTGAAAAAAACGATCAACTTTGACGCTCCGGAAGTTTACCATTTGTATTTCGGTAATGGAGCAGGTAGTCCAGGTACTATAATTACATTTTTTCCATTTGAATTAGGTCAAAAAGGGCGTATTGGTGGAGGTCAGGTCGGTGTAACCACATATGTCGTTCCTATAGGTGCACTCGATTTTTGGAAAGAGCGCTTAGAAAACTTTAATGTTCTTTATTCTATGAAGACGAGGTTTGATGAGAATTACTTAACATTTTCAGATCAGGATGGTTTGCAGCTAGAGATTGTAGAGCGCGAGGAAGGAGATTTGAGTCAGTGGTCTTTCGGCGGTGTTTCAATAGATAAAGCTATCAAAGGTTTTGGCGGTGCTGTCCTGTATAGTACTGCTCCCGAAAAAACGATGAATGTACTAGAGCAGGTCTTGGGTCTTCAAAAGGTGGAACAAGAAGGAGACTTTATGCGCTATAAATCGACGGGGACTATTGGCAATATTATTGATGTAAACGTTGCGGCGATGGAGTGGGGCAGAAGTGGAGCTGGTACTGTTCATCATATTGCATGGCGCGCAAAGGATGATGAAGATCATGATTCATGGAGAACTCATGTAGAGCAACATGGCTTCCATCCCACTGACATTATCGACCGACAATATTTCAATGCGATTTATTTTCGTGAAGAAGGGGGCATCCTGTTTGAAATCGCCACGGATCCGCCAGGTTTTGCAGTTGATGAGCAATCAGATGTATTAGGTGAAAAACTGATGCTTCCGGAATGGTTTGAAGCTGAACGTGCAGAAATCGAAAAAGGTTTATCACCTATTCAAGTACGTGTGATGGAGTCAGATAAATGAAAGAATTCAAAATATATAAAGGGAAAGATATTGATGTTTTATTTCACTCTGGAAAATGCGGTCATTCGGCAAATTGCGTGAGAGGGTTACCAGGAGTGTTCAACGTTAAAAAGAAACCATGGATTCAAGCAGATGGAGAAACGGCTGACAAAATCGCAGATCTTATCGATAAATGCCCAAGCGGTGCTTTGCAATATATAAGAAAAGATCATCAAGCATGAATGGGGTAACAATAATGATTGAAATTAATAAAGATACGAACAGTTTTTATGTAGGAGATCAGGATAAGAGGGATGCAGAAATACATTATGTTCCATCTGGGAATGGAATTATAATCGTAGATCACACGTTTGTTTCCGATCATCTGCGAGGACAAGGGGTAGGACAAGAATTAGTTAGGCGCGTAGTCGAGTTTGCTCGGAAGGAAAGGTTAAAGATTATGCCACTATGTCCTTTCACCAAAAGTCAGTTTGACCAACATCAAGATTATGATGACGTATTATTAAAATAATTTTGATGCTTTTTCGCGAGAGGAGTGAGTTCATTTGACGATTGTGCCTATCTTATTGGTTGCAATAGGTAAGGGAGATACGTCCAAACAGCGGCCTCAAGGTTATCGCAAACCTGTTCGTGAGTTTGTTAGTCTTAATCAATTTAAATAACTGATAAGGAGAGTTCTAAAATGATCCAGGTATTCCCGGCAGACTCCCGGTTTAGCGTAGATCATGGATGGCTGCGCAGCCGTTTAAGCTTCTCGTTCGGCAATTACTATGATCCCAATAACACCGAATTTGGGGTTTTGCGAGTATGCAATGACGATGACGTAGATCCTAGCAAAGGATTTGGTGCCCACCCGCATAGTGATATGGAGATCGTAACAATCGTACTTTCAGGATCCGTCCGTCATGAGGACAATTTGGGCAACACGGAAGTAACGAAAGCTGGGGAAGTGCAGCGAATGAGCGCGGGATCCGGAGTTGTTCATGCTGAATACAACGCTTCGCAGGATGAGCCGATGAGAATTCTTCAATTGTGGTTCATGCCAAAGGAACGGGGATTAGATCCTTCCTATGAAACTCGCAGGTACAATTCAGAGAAGTTAAAGAATGCCTTGCTCCCGATCGTTGATCCGCAGGGATCAGAGCAGATTGTTAAAATCCATCAAGACCTAACTCTCTATTTATGCAGGTTGGATAGAGATAAAAAGATTACCTTTCGGCAGGAAGAGGGACGCCGGATATTTATTTTCGTCATTGAGGGACGACTCACTGTAAATGATACTCGGTTAGGTGAAGGAGATACGGCTCGAATCGAATCTTTGGCTCAGCTCGGCATCATGGCGGAGGAAGATGCATTTCTAATGCTGATTGACCTTCCATAAGAACGAATAGGAGGGTTTGTATGAAAGAGGTACTTGTGGTTAGGCATTCGGTTGGAGGTAGAACATTTATTCATACCGAACAACAACCCATGGAATATTCGGTGACACGTATGGGTCAGGGGTGGAGAATTACTTTAATCATTACACAGGACGTGGATATTCACGAGATTCTCCGTTGGAAACAGGAATTGAATGTGTTTCTATTTCGGGAATATGATGATCAACCTGCGAAAAAAATTTGGTTTTATGTGAAAGAAGGTCCTGTCACGTACGACGATCAGCTCAAGCAGATTACTATTTTCGCCGAGTCTCGGATCGAATATATCCCGGATGAATTTGGCATTTAAATCATCGATGGCTAAGAAAACTTTATTCATCATTCTATGGAGGTTAACTATGGGCAAAATAGGAATATTCGGATTTGGGCGTATTGGAAGGCAATTATTAAGAGTCGCTTTGCAGGATCAACTTTTCGTTCCGGTTTCCATTTCAGATATTAAAGATGAAGCGACACTTGCCGCTCTTTTCGAAGTGGATACTAACTATAAACGCTGGCCCGAAGCTGTCTCCGGACGGGATGGTCTAATGGTTATCGGCGGACGGGAAATTCAGTTTATCAATTCGTCTAAAGAAGTTCCGGATTGGAAGGCCTTGGATGTGGATCTGGTAATCGACTGTACAGGCCGAGCCGTTACCCGCGCTATTGCTCAAATTCATTTGGATCGTGGTGCAAATCGAGTACTGGTTAGCGGACCTAGCAAGAGCCTTGAAGATTGTGATGCTGTATTGCTTAAAGGAATAAATCTGGATAGTTTCGATCCGGAGAAGCACAAAATCATTAGTATGGCTAGTTGTACGACGAATGCATTAGCTCCTGTCGTCAAAATCGTAAGAGAAAACTTCGGGATCAAGTATGGTCTATTCTCGACCGTCCATTCCTATACAAACACGCAATCGCTAACGGATCAGCCTATGAAGGATCGACGGGATTCGTGGGCCGCTGCGGAAAATATCATTCCTTCTTCATCTGGAGCCGCAAAAGCCCTTAAATTCATATGGAACGATTTACAGATTACAGGTAAGGCATACCGAATTCCAACTCGTACCGGAAGTATTGCTGAATTAAACCTTGTTACGGAAAAACCATGTACGGTGCAGCAGGTAAATGATATTTTCCGTAGTGCCGCTACAGATGGTCAGTTGAAGGGAGTCTTGGATATTTTAGAAGGCGAATGGGCCTCTTCTCGTATCGTAGGCGATTCCCATTCCTCTATCATTGACCTTCCATTGACTCAAGTACAGGGCGAACTGCTGTCCATTGCAACATGGTACGATAACGAATGGGGTTACGCTTCACGATTAGCTGAAGTAGCGGCTTATCTAGTAAATAAGTAAAATTGCAAATATATTGAAATTTAATTTTTTATATATTTAGGGCTATCGAACATTACCGATAGTCCTTTACCTCATTTATTAGTGAATATGAAGTCAAATAAAGGGGGTTTTGAAGTTATGGTTGAGAAAAAAGTAACCTGGTTGGAGCTTTTTTACGATCTGCTTTTTGTAGCAGCCGTATCAAAAGCGAACCACGTCTTGCTGCATGTCGATCATGGGAGCATTTCCATTGAATACTTAACCAAATTTGTTTTAATTTTCATTCCAATCTGGTGGGCGTGGGTGGGACAAACACTCTTTAATAATCGTTTTGGTCAAGATATCGTTACTCATAGGATATTCATGTTCCTACAACTATTTTTTGTTTTAATTATGACTGCAAGCCTATCAGTTAATTTTGATCACTTCTATATTCCCTTCTTTGTAGGCTATATTGGTTCGAGAGCACTGACAGCTATTCAATATCTTACGGTACACAAAGCAACAGGCACACATCAACAAAAGACCGCTAAATACTTGGGGACTCGCTTTTGGATCGGAATATTGATATCTTCCTGTTCGCTATTCTTTGATTCATGGATCCGATACGCGATTCTATATGCGGGAATTGCTGTAGATATTTTGCTGCCGTTAATCGGCCGACGGTACCTAATAAAAACCCCCATACATACCCATCACTTATTGGAACGCTTTGCATTGTTTACACTTATTCTTCTTGGTGAATCAGTGATCAGTATACTTGCTGTTTTGCAGTCAAGTGATTGGACATTGCCATCCATTTTGTTTGCCTCATTTACATGTATATTAGTTATTGCTTTGTGGTGGCAATATTTTGATCATATTGAACGGAAAGTGAGCAAAGAAATACAAACTGCCGGTCAAACGATTATTTATGGCCATCTATTCATTTATTTATCCATGAGTTCGATAGCTGCTTCGATCCAATTGTTATTTAAGGAACAACTCAATTATTTTTTCATGTTGGGTTTTATTTTTGGATCCGTACTGCTTTATTTTTTCTCTACATATCTTGTTTTCTATCGATATAGACATAAACACCTACCCTTGAAGCACTATCATTTGGGGATTTTATTAGGAATAATTGGATGTTTTATGGCGTTGGACTTGGCTTTTCATGTACCTAATTATGCAATCATCGGAGAAATGATGGTATTTTTTATCGTGTACGCCAAATTAACGACTTAACAATCTTTTAAAACTGAAGAACACACAAGCGCGGAATCGAAGCCAAGCATATGATGAGGAGAAGGCAGGTCGAATGTAACCATTCATCTGCCTTCTCTGAGTTTCACCTATAAAAATATAGTCATAGATAAAGACCTGTCGTGTAAAGAGATGTGATTGTATTAGCAATCTCTTCTACAGAACGATGATGTTCGTTTCGAACAATTTCCCAAAGATACATTTCATTCGTGAAAAACCAACCTCGTGCAACAATTTCATAGTTTAATTCAGCTCTGGCTAGCCCATTTTGCTGTGAATAGGCAATATCCGTAGATATTCGATGAATAAACTTTTCACGAATTGCCTTCCACTTATCCGAAATAACAGAGGATACCCCAATAGCCTGCTCGAAGATTTGCATCATATTACGTTCTGCCTCTGCCATTTTTAAAAAATCATGGGTTTGTTTTTTTATGATTTGCTCTGCTTCGTCTTTCGATTTCGGGAAGAAGGAGATCTCGGCAATTTCATAAAACTGAGCCATGACATTCTCCATTAATACGCAAAGAAGATCCTCTTTTCCTTCAAAATGAACATAGGCTGTTCCGTACCCAATGTTTGCTTTTTTGATCATTTGAGAAATCGTCGCTTTTTGAAAACCATCGTCTAGAAAAACTTCCCTTGCAGCTTCCAATAACTTTTGTCGTGTCACTGCTGAGCGTAAATGTCGTTTATCCCCTATTTTATCATTGCTCATTCCAATTCCCCCCTTTTAATAATTATCTTCTAGGATATAAGGATTTCTCTGAAAAGGAAAGATTTGTTTAGATTGAATCGTCTGGATAATAATATTGACACCATGTCATATTCATTGATATGATGTCCCTAGAAAAGTGATTTTAAATAAAGAAGGGGATGATACGGTGCTTTCAAATTTCTTTCAACCTACATTAGATTTCGCAAAACAATTGGACATAGAGGATAACCTTTCGCGTTTTCGGGAAGAATTTTATTTACAGCCTGATTCCATCTATATGGATGGGAATTCATTGGGGCTGCTTTCGAGAAGAGCTGAACGAACACTTTTGGAGTCTTTAGCCGATTGGAAAGAACATGGCATCGATGGATGGACACAAGGGAATCATCCATGGTTTACCTTATCGGAGAAATTAGGCGAGATGAGTGCACCGTTAGTAGGAGCTTTTCCTAATGAAGTTATTGTAACCGGTTCCACGACTATAAATTTACATCAACTTGTTGCTACTTTTTATAAGCCTCAAGGGACACGTACCAAAATTTTGGCAGATGAACTAACGTTTCCATCTGATATTTATGCTCTTCAAAGCCAACTTCGCACCCATGGATACGATCCAGATACCCATCTCATCCGTGTGAAAAGCCGGGATGGCCGATTTTTAGAAGAAGAGGATATGATCGAGGCTATGACCGATGATATTGCTCTGATCATCTTGCCTACCGTTCTGTATCGCAGCGGTCAAATCTTGGATATGAAGCGATTAACGGCAGAAGCTCATAGAAGAGGCATTTTAATCGGATTTGACGGATGTCATTCGATCGGGGCGATCCCGCATTCGTTTAGCGAATGGGATGTTGACTTCGCGTATTGGTGCAATTACAAACATTTAAACGGCGGACCTGGCTGTGTTGGCGGTTTATTCGTAAATCGTAAACATTTTGGAACTAACCCTGGATTGGCTGGATGGTTCGGGTCCAGAAAAGATAAACAATTCGACATGGAACATACATTAACACCAGCTGAATCAGCGGGAGCCTACCAAATTGGAACGCCCCACGTATTAAGTCTTGCACCTTTACTAGGATCTTTAGAAATTATTGCAGAAGCCGGTATTGCGAATATTCGCCAAAAGTCTCTTCAAATCAATCAATATTTAATGAACTTAATTGAACATGAGTTAGCAGATTATGGGTTCGCCATTGGAAGTCCCAGAGAAGACGTACGTCGCGGAGGTCATGTGAGCCTTGAGCACGGAGAAGCTGCGCGCATTTGTAAGGCTTTGAAAAAAAATGGCGTGATACCGGATTTCCGAGCGCCAAACATCATTCGTCTTGCTCCGGTTGCGCTGTATACTTCTTACGCAGAAGTTTGGGAAGTCATACAAATTCTCAAAAAAATCATGGCAGAAGAACAATACAAACTATTTCATAATGAACGTGAAGTTGTTGCATAAATGCCTTTGACGAAAAAGGGGGATGAAATATGACAGATAAAGATACGCAATCGAATAATGGAGATGAAATAGAGAGTGGGCTAAAGCGTGATTTAAAAACAAACCAGCTTATGATGATTGCCATGGGTTGTGCCATCGGGACGGGATTGTTCCTAGGCAGCGGGCTAGCCATCAAAACAGCAGGTCCAAGTGTATTGTTGAGTTATGGAATAGGCGCATTTATCGTATTGTTGTTAATGGGATGTTTAGCGGAAATGACGGTCGCTCATCCTACTTCGGGATCTTTTGGAACGATTTCTGAAAAATACATCAATCCCATGGCAGGATTTCTTGTTCGTTATTCATATTGGATTGCCAATGTTCTTGCTATTGGGGTAGAAGTAAGTGCAATAGCTGTTTATATGAAATACTGGTTTCCGACTGTGCCGGAACTCGTATGGATTTTATTGTTTGCCACTTTGCTAATATATATAAATGCCAAGAGTGTTCATATATTTGGTACTGTTGAGTATTGGTTCTCTATGATAAAAATAAGTGCAATTGTCGGCTTTATTCTTCTTGGATCTTATATCCTATTTGGAACATCCGGACAGTCAAATATCGGACCCGGAAACTTAGTGAATGATGGAGGTTTTTTACCCTTTGGCTGGTGGGGCATGTGGGTAGCTATCTTTATTTCTTTATTCAGCTTTTTGGGAACAGAAATGATAGCGGTTACAGCTGGAGAGTCAAAAGACCCCGATGTAGCCGTACCTAAAGCATTGAAATCAACCGTGTTCCGTTTGTCTACCTTCTATGTTTTGACAATTGGTATCATGCTAATGATTGTTCCTTGGAAATCAGCGGGGATCGATAAAAGTCCATTCGTAAAAGTAATGGAAATCTTGAATGTTCCAGGAGCATCTGGAATCATGAATTTTATCATTTTAACGGCTGCTTTATCGGCAATGAACAGTCAACTGTATGCTTCAACACGTATGATGTTCTCATTATCACGCGGTAATCATGCCCCTGCCTTTTTGGGGAAAATTAATAATAAAGGGGTTCCAGTCAGCGCTCTTGCTGTTTCTACACTTGGGATTTTTATTGCCGCAGCAATTAATGCAATACTCCCAGATTCATCCTATGCATTGATGATGGGAATTTCCATGTTCGGAGCTATATTCACTTGGCTTATGGTGTTCATTTCTCATTTATTTTTCAGAAGAAAGTGGGAGAAAATGGGTGGTCGCCATTTGCCGGTGAGAATGCTTGGTTTTCCCTATTTAACGATTCTGGGAGCGGTTCTTCTACTTAGTTTAATGATTTCTACATGGTTTACAGGTTTTAAAATTATGCTTCAATTTGGGATTCCATGGTTACTGTTTCTGTCTGCTGCTTATTTCGTTTGGAAAAAAAGGAACAAGTAATCATCATGCCGTGCAGCAAACTGTTGGATTTCTCTTACGAAGAGAGGGGCGTTACAGAATGAATAATAATGAACAAAACAAAAGTATGGGGCTCGAAAAAGAAATTCAAACAGATTTTAGCAAAGCGATGTCTTACGGAGATTATCTCCATCTGGATAAGATTTTATCTAGTCAACATAGATGTTCGGATCACCATGATGAAATGCTTTTTATCATTATCCACCAGGCAAGTGAGTTATGGATGAAGCTCATTTTACATGAGGTGAAAGCGGCAACCCAGAGTATACGCAATAACGATTTGGAACCATCATTTAAAATGTTGTCCCGCGTTTCGAGAATTCAGCACCAATTGATACAGTCATGGAGTGTCCTCTCTACGTTGACGCCGGCCGAATACATGGAATTTAGAGATAAACTGGGCCAATCTTCCGGGTTCCAGTCTCATCAGAATCGTTTGATTGAATTTGCGCTAGGCAACAAGAATGTCCATACGTTATCCGTATTTCAACATCAGAGCGATCTATACGAGCAAATGCAGCAATCTCTTCATGAGCCAAGTATTTATGACGCGGCTATCAATGCGCTTGCATTGCGTGGATTACCTATTGATCAAGAAGCACTTAACAGGGATTGGTCGCAAAACTATCAACCAAATGCCAGTGTAGAAGAGGCGTGGCTGACCGTTTACCGCAATGTCGAGCAATATTGGGATTTATATGAGCTGGCAGAGAAACTAGTGGACATTGGAAGTCAACAGCAATTATGGCGTTTTAATCATATGACTACCGTGGAAAGAATTATTGGTCATAAACAAGGAACAGGCGGCTCATCAGGTGTTACTTATTTAAAAAGAGCTCTGGATCAACACTTCTTCCCGGAGCTATGGAGTTTAAGAGCGAAGCTATGAGTTCGTGTTTAAAAAGTCCGCTTTCAGAACCGAGAAGGTTGGACGATTTCCGGAGAAGGAGGAACGGAGCGTAGAGATTTGCTACGTGAGTACCGGACTTCCCGGATTCGTTCAAGATTCGATGCCGATTTTACTTCTAGAATGACTTCGTTATCAAAGTGGACTTTTTAAACAACCTCTATAAGAAGAAATCGGAAGAAATGGAGGTAATATGCTTGGGGACATGGATTGATATTTCACAGCCGCTAGACAAAAAGGTTGCAGTCTGGCCAGGAGACACACCCTTCTCATACAAAGTGAATTGGAGTAAAGAAGAGAGTGGATCTGTCAATGTAGGTCAAATTAACATGAGTGTACATACTGGTACTCATATAGATGCACCTTTTCATTTTGATAATGAGGGAGAAAGAGTAATTGAACTGGATCTTGATTTATATATTGGACCTGCCCGTGTCGTTTATTTGCCAAACTATACATCTATCGGAGTGGGTGAAATATCCGGTATAGATCTAAACGGGATTACCCGTCTGTTAATTCGTACAGATGCATGGAAGGATCGGTGCGTGTTCCCACAAACAATTCCTCACCTCCTACCAGAATTAGCGGCTCATCTTGCAGAACTCGGTGTTCGTCTAATTGGTCTTGATTTGCCGTCCGTAGATCCATTAGATAGTAAAGAACTATTAGCCCATCATGAACTTGCCAGTCATGGCATTCACATCTTGGAAGGGCTTGTCTTAGATAATGTTTTACCAGGGGATTATGAATTGATAGCCCTCCCATTACCATTAGTTGAAGCCGATGGAAGTCCGGTACGTGCCGTGTTGAAGAAACTCCCTTCAAATGAATTGAATCGGCGTAAATAGAAAACTGATATCTGCAAATTTTCTGGTTTGATTATGCTGCGAAACTAGTTATGCGAACGAGAAACGATAGTTGAATAAAAAACTATAACACGGCTACCGGCATGGATCGGTAGCCGTGTTACGTTATCGGGAAGAAAGTGAAATTCCTTAAGCCATGCCTGTGCGCCGTTTGGTTATCGTTTTGGTTTTTGCTCCTCTCGCCCGATCCATCAGGTTAGCCGACAACAGCATGCCCACAATGACGATAACGCCACCTACGATTTGGGAGACCAGCAATTCCTGACCAACCATCACAGATATGATAGCGGTGAAAATCGGCATCAAATTCATTGTGATGCTGGCTTTGCTCGGTCCAAGCTCTTTAATGCCCTGGTTCCAGAAGAGGAATGACCCGATGGAAGGGAACAAACCCAAATAGATGATACCTGTAATGCCGAAAGCGGTGATGTGCTCTTTATGTAAAGGCTGAATAAACAGCAGCGGGAGCATGCAAACGACGCCAATAGAAGCTGTAAATGCAACAAATGTAATCGGAGGAAGATGCTGCACTCTTTTGCTGATTATCGAATAGATGGCCCATAGAAATACCGCTACCAGCAGGATGCCGTCTCCTTGGTTATAATGTGTGCTAAATACACCAAGCAGATGCCCTTTCGTCAATACCGTGAGTACACCTAGGAAAGATAACACCAGCCCCACTCCCTGCCAAACGGTAATTTTGTCCTTCAGGAACAGCAAGGATAACACGATCATGACCGCCGGAGTCAAACTGTTGATCAGACTGCCGTTTGTAGATGAGGTGTGCTGGAGTGCCGTGTAGGTAAGAAGCGTGTAAGACACGACGCCTACCAGCGAGAAGAATAACAGAATGCCCCAGTTGTTTTTCCAAATCTTCAGCCAGTTCGGTTTCTCCACCAGCTGCGCAATCGGAATCAGCACCACGGCCGCAATCGCCCAACGCAAGAAAGAGGCCCAGATTGGATGGAAATCGGACGTAACCGATTTGCCGAATATCAGATTACCAGCCCAAAACAGATTCGCCAATACTAGAAAAATCCAGGCTCTTGTTTTCATAATCAGACTCCTATCCCATTGTATTCCAGGTCACAGCTCACTGCAGCAGCGTGTTTAAGGCCTGGTAAGTCTCTCAACAACATGTTCTTTCTCTTGTTCTATTATCATGATACAATAAGGTTTATCATAAATGAAATGAATATAAGTCATGAAGGAGATAACAAAATTGATATGAACAAATCTCTGTTACAGTTGATCGTCGCTATTTCGGAAACCCGAAACTTTACGACTGCCGGGGAAAAAATGAATATGACGCAGCCGGCCGTCAGCCGTGCGGTCACTTCCCTGGAACGTGAGCTCGGGGTAACATTAATTATCCGAGATCGGCGTCACGGCGTTGCGCTCACGCCAGTCGGAGAGCGAACTGTTCGGATTTTCCGGGAGATTCTTCAAGGATATGACAAAGTCGACCAGGAAATCGCCAAGGAAAAAGGACTGGAAACCGGCTGCGTCCGCATCGGCGCCTTCCCGGTAGCGGCGTCTTATTTTGTTCCGAAACTGATTAGCCAAATCAAACAGCATTATCCAAAGCTGGAGTTTAGCATCGTGGAAGGTACCATTGCGGATGTGCAGGAATGGCTAGATAACCGGCAAATCGATGTTGGATTGCTCATCCCCTCGGATAAAACCACCGATTCTTTCCCTCTTTACCGGGAAGGTATTTATGCGGTCATGAGAGGCGATCACCGGCTAAATGGGAAGAATATAATCCGCCCTGAAGATTTGCGGGAGGAACCGATGCTAATCTGTAAAGCGGGTTATGAACCGCCTGTCCTGAGTTGGTTTGAAAGTGCGGGGGAGACACCAAAGGTGAAGTACATTCTCTACAACTACAGAACCGCGCTTCAAATGGTTCTTGCAGGCGAGGGTTTGGCGGTAATGTCTGAGCTGTCCCTTTTGGACCGTCCTCAAGGCCTCACGCTAAAGCGTCTGTCTCCCCAGGCCTACCGGGATATTCACATAGCCACCGGACCCGTAGAGGACTGCACCATTGCGGTAAAATTGTTTATCGAGGCAGCTCAGAAAGTGTTCCCTTTTCAAGCTGAACATGAGCCCTTGATTGAAATTTAAGCTTTTCTCTCCTCTAGGCTATTGTAAGACCATTTCTGATTTTGTTCTCGATGTCCGCATAGGAAATGCTCAGGTACCAGAGGGCTGCTTATTTCGCTTACATTTTCAAAAGGCATTCGGTTGTACACCTCAAGAGTTCAGGGACTACCGCTAAAGCATTTATTCTATAGTTGACTATATCAAATAATCAAATAGAAGGAGCTGCGCTAATATGTTACGACTTTTCCCGACAAATCAAATCCGTCAGGTGCAAGAATTGGAAGGCGATTGGGATTTTCAACCGATTGAACAAAACGAAGGTATTCCAAGGGACTATCATTACCGGCTACCTGTTCCGGGTTGTTGGGAGATGCATCCTGAATTGTTGACCTACCGGGGGAAAGGTGTCTATCGGAAGATAATCACCTTACACGAAACAACATCGGTCAGGTTGCTTTTCAAGGGTGTGAGTCACACAGCAGTTATCTATTTTGACGGAGAGGAGGTTGGGTTTCATTATAACGCTTATACTCCTTTCACAACCAAAGTTATCACGGATGCTGCTCCTGGCAGCCATGAAATCGTGGTCGTCGTTGATAATTCTTTTACGAAAGAATCCAAACTTCATTTTGCGAATGATTATTATACGTATGGCGGTATCATCCGGCCAGTTGGAATCGAGTGTATTTCTGATGTCTACATTAACCGTATTCAATTCACACCCTCATGGAAAGATGGGCAGTGGCATGGGGAAGCCAGTGTATATGTGACGAATGCCAGTCGCAATCCTACTGAGGTTGAGCTCAAAGGTACGCTCGGGGAATTCGCGCTGCAATGGAAGAAACAAATAATCGCATCGGGTGAAACATCCGTTTTCCGTGTCTCAAGCGCATTTCCGAACGTAAAGATTTGGTCCAACAAGACACCAAATATGTATTTGGTCAATGTACAACTATTTAGAGATGGGAATAAGAAGCCTTCTGATGATTTAATTGAACGGATCGGTTTCCGCGAAGTCACGACCTTCAACGGTAAAATTCAAGTAAACGGGGAGGATATTATTCTAAAAGGGTTCAATCGTCATGAGGATCATCCTATGGTTGGCGCTGCTTTCCCGTACCAGCTCATGGTACAGGATATGGAGCTCATGCTGGAAGCGGGATCCAATGCCGTACGGACAAGTCATTATCCGAATGACGAACGCTTTCTGGATTTGTGTGACGAGCGCGGAGTCTTCGTATGGGAAGAAAATCATGCCAGAGGATTTCAACTCGATCATATGCTGGATCCCCAATGTCAGGAGCAATGTATGGTATGCAATCAAGAAATGGTTGAAAATCATTTTAATCATCCAAGTATTATTATGTGGGGAATTCTGAATGAATGTGCCAGTAACACGATAGAAGGGAAAGAGTTATACCGTCAACAGCTGGAACAAATCAGAGGAATGGATCGATCCCGCCCGTTAACCTATGCTACCCATCATCGCGAGCAAGAACTATGCTTCGATCTGGCAGATATCGTCTCATTTAACCTCTATCCAGGATGGTATACGAATGAGGATCCGGGTGAACTTAGCGACAAAGCCAGGAAATGGGCGGATGAGCTCGGTGGACTCGGCAAACCCATGATTATGAGTGAATTCGGCGGTGATGGATACTACGGGCTGCGTGATCCCAACAAAGTACGCGGTACGGAGGAAAGACAGGCTGAGATCATTGAGCAAAATTTGGCGGCATATACGTCTAAACCTTATATATCCGGTATGTTCATATGGCAATTTTGCGATTGTAAAGTGGTAGAGGATACAGGATGGCTCTTATCTCGAGCAGGGACACAAAACAGTAAAGGCATCGTGGACAGATACCGCCGGCCGAAGTTGGCGTTTGAAATAGTGAAGAAGTATTTCCGGGAATAAAATGAAACGGCATTCAGTGACTCTTAATAGAGACTAACTGAATGCCTTATTTACATTAGAAAGTCTGGTGCGAAAAGGTGTAATGTGCGGCCGCAAGCAGAACATTATCCTGAGCTGTATGCCAAATAAGCCTATTCAGCATTGTCTTTGACAGCTGAGTAGGCTTATTTTATTCAAAAGCATTTATCTAGATCATATCCGTGTAACTAATTTGCCAATGAACATTTTTCACGAAATCTTCCATAACTGCTTTATTTTTTTCTTTGAATAATTGGATCATTTGTCTATGTTCCCTATTCATTTGCCCCAGTACCGAGAACAGTTTTGGTTTGTCGTCGCTTAAATACGTTTGTCTAACAAAACTGTTTTGCAGTGTTTTAAGCATGTCAATTAAAGTGCTGTTGTTGCATTTATGAAGGTATACGTTATGAAATTCGGTCTGGTAGAATTGATAATCAGTGTAGCTTTCTTCTTTAATTGATGTTTCGATTTTATCGGCGATCTCTTCCATTCTTGATATCTCCTCATCGGAGATATGATCGATGGATAATGTGGCTGCCAATGCGTCCAATGTGCCAATGATTTGAAAAACGTCAAGTTTCTTCTTGGTATCCAGTTCTTTTACAACAAATCCTCGACGTGGCAAGTATTCTAAATAGTTTTCGGAGGCCAACTGTATGAGTGCTTCTCGTACTGGAGTCCTGCTAACTTCAAGTTTTTCGCAGATGGAGAGCTCGCTTAACTTTTGATTGGGTAGAAGAGTTCCATTTTGAATGCGCTCGGCGATGTAAGTATAGACGTGGTCTTTTAACGACTGATATTTATTTTTATTAATAGTACTTACCTCCTGAATCACGATCAGAAAATACAATATATTATATAATAGGTATTTTGATTTTATCATTGAACATCTTTTTATACAAGTAATCCCATCTATGTCATCCTCATGTGAGCAAATAGGTTGAAAGGGCTAAAATTCATATTGAAAAAACAATTCTGCAATGGTAGTATAAATTGTATACAATATACAAAATACATTTTGTGAAAATTAAAACCGATAAAGTTAAGTTGTTTATGCATGCTTTTGAAAGAGAGGTGTAAAGTAGTAATTTGAGTAGTTAAAATACGAAGTATTATGTATACAATATTAAATATACAATATAATCAAAAAAGTTTGATTTCGTACTTTCATTTTTTTGCGGCATGGAAGTCAAACGAAAGGTGAGAGAACATGAACCAAGAAATCGATCATGTAGAGATCGGCACAAAAGTAGTCTGGGCAGGGGAAAAAGAATTCAGGGCTTTCGGGGCAACCCAAGTACCTGTGGTGATGAGTGTTGCTTACGATTATGACGACGTGGATGAATGGTATGAAACTGCTTTGGGCAATCGACCGGGCTACATCTATAACAGGATGACGAATCCTACTGTTAGGGCATTGGAAGAGAAGGTTAGGATTCTCGAAAGTGCAGAAGCAGCTGTTGGTTTTTCATCGGGGATGGCAGCAATCAGCAGTTCACTTTATACATTCTTAAGACCTGGGGACAGGGTTGTATCGGTTAAAGACACTTACGGCGGGACGAATAAAATCTTCACTGAATTCCTACCTAACATTCATGTAGATGTTACATTATGTACAACTGGCGATCATGCTGAAATTGAACGTGAAATAGCTAAAGGCTGCAAGGTCTTGTATTTGGAAACACCCACAAATCCTACGCTGAAGATTACGGATATCAAACGATTGGCTAAGGCGGCAAAAGCAGCAGGTGCCTTGGTGTTGGTAGATAACACGTTCGCAACGCCAATTAATCAAAATCCGCTGAAGCTGGGGGCAGATATCGTTATTCACAGCGCTACGAAGTTTTTAAGTGGGCATGCGGATGTGCTGGGGGGAGTGGTCTGCGGGGCAAAGATACTGATGGATCAAGTGTACCATTATCGCGAGATTAATGGGGCTACGATGGATCCATGGTCGGCTTATCTCATTCTAAGAGGAATGAAAACTTTGAAGCTTAGGGTTCAGCAGCAAGCGAGAAGCGCTATGGAGATCGCTAAATTTATGCAGACACAAAGTCTTGTAGAGGCCGTTTATTACCCTGGTTTGGAAACGCATACAGGACATGAGATTGCTAAAGAGCAAATGAGAGGATTTGGCGGTATTCTGAGTGTTGTCTTAAAAGATGAAATGGAGGCCATCAAGATTTTGCTTCCCAAGCTTAAATATGCCAATAGAGCGGGAAATCTGGGTGCTGTTGAAACCATATATGGACCCGCCAGAACGACCAGCCATGTGGAGTGCACGTTGGAAGAAAGGAAGTCGCTGGGGATTTCGGAAGGTCTTCTTCGGATCTCGGTAGGGATTGAAGACACGGAAGATTTGATTGAGGACTTGCGGCAAGCCTTGGCCTATTTACAATCAAAGCTTCCTGTATGTGAGAAAATCAACTAATTCAACGAGGTGAACTATGGAGCATAATGAGCATAAGATCGCATTGCTTGGCTTTGGCGTAGTCGGCCAGGGTTTGGCGGAAATTCTTCTGGACAAAGGGCATACCTTATCGCAGGAGATTGGCTTAAACGCAAAAGTCGTAGCTGTTTCGGATCTCATGAAGGGTTCCCTTTATCATCCGAACGGATTGAATCTTTCACAAGTTCTTCGTGTTGTTAAAGAAACAGGAAAGCTCGATGGATATCCCGATGAACCTGGCCTGATTCGGGGACTGGATAGTTTTCAGACGATACAGGAAACCAATGCGGATACCGTTGTAGAATTAACCTTCACGGATGTCAAAACGGGTCAACCGGCGATTGATCACTGTAAGGCCGCATTCGAGAGTGGAAAAAATGTGGTGATGAGCAATAAAGGACCGGTAGCCTTGGCCTATCAGGAGTTAGCCGCATTGGCTCAAAAGAATGGCGTCCGTTGGGGATATGAAGGAACAGTCATGAGTGGAACGCCTGCCTTACGTATGCCGATTGTTTCACTCGCAGGCAATACGATCTACGAAATCAAGGGAATATTGAACGGGACGACCAACTATATGCTGACGAAGATGGAAGAAGGTATGAGCTATCGGGAAGCACTTGCTGCGGCCCAAGCATTAGGCTATGCGGAGGCAGACCCGACTAACGATGTAGAAGGTTATGACGCCCAGTACAAAATTACGATTCTCGCTAATATCGTAATGAATGCTCCGCTTAAGAGAGAAGACGTGACTTGTGAAGGAATAAGCCATCTGACGCCAGATGACATTCAAAGGGCCAGGGAGGAAGGAAAACGCTGGAAACTTATTGCAACCTGCAAGCGAGATGGCGATAGGGTGATTGCGAAAGTAAGTCCCGAGGCTCTGCCATTAACGGATCCCTTGGCAGCTGTTGGAGGAGCGATCAATGCCATTACGTACAATTGCGATTTAGCCGGTCCGATTACACTTATTGGAGCGGGAGCGGGGCGAAAGGAAACAGGTTTTTCTATCTTAATTGATTTGATCAATATAAGCCGTAGCCAGCTTTAAGAGGAACGTTTTACAAATAAACCATTAGAGGTGACTGGGATGCTTATGGAAACATTGACAAAGAGAAAACAAATGCTTTTGGCCGGTGAATGGGTATTTCGGGAAAAAACCATCGATGTGTTCGATCCGCAGGATAATAGTCTGATCGCAACGGTTCCTTCTGCATCCGCGGAAGATATGCATTATGCGATTGAACAGGCAAAAGAGGGTTTTCGTATTGCAGCGGCCATGCCTGTTTATGAACGAATCGCTATTTTAAATCGGGCGGCGGCTTGGATTGAAGAGCATACGGAAGAGTATGCAGTTACGATCGCCCGGGAAGGCAGCAAGACGATTCGCGAAGCGAGAAAAGAAGTCAGGCGCTGTATGGAAACGCTACGCATCAGTGCCGAGGAAGCAAGACGAATCCATGGAGAAACCATTCCGTTCGACCAAATGCCTGGAAGCGAAAACCGTATCGGATATTATTATCGATTCCCTATTGGCGTAATCGGGGCAATCACCCCTTTTAATGATCCGCTGAATTTGGTTGCACATAAGGTGGGGCCAGCCATTGCAGCGGGCAATGCCATTATAGTCAAACCTTCCCTTGCGACTCCCTTAAGCGCATTTATGCTGGCAGAAGCACTTGTTAATGCGGGGCTTCCTCCCAAAATATTGTCCGTGATTACGGGAGAAAGCCGAGAAATCGGCGATGTATTGGTGACACATCCGGATGTACGGATGATTTCCTTTACGGGCGGACTTGAAACAGGCAAATCCATTATGCAAAAAGCAGGGCTGAAAAAAATGAGCATGGAACTTGGCTCCAACTCTCCTGCCATTGTATTGAATGACGCAGATTTACCCAATGCTGTCGCCTCTACTGTATCCGGAGCATTCTGGGCAGCAGGTCAAAACTGTCTTGGTGTACAACGGATTTACGTACAGGAAGGCGTCTATGAGCAATTCGTCTCGGAATTCGTGTCGCAAACCAAACAATATCGCATCGGAGATAAGCTTTCAGAGCACACGGACATGGGACCGCTTATTAATGAAAAGGAAGCCAAAAGGATCGAAAGCTGGGTCAATGAAGCTTTGGAAAAAGGCGGTAAATTACTGTGCGGCGGCATTCGCGAAGGTGCCTTCTACTATCCTACCGCCATGGAGAGCGTTCCGACAGATTGCAAATTAGCAAAAGAAGAAGTCTTCGGGCCCGTTGTCACTATTTACCCTGTGTCTGATCTTGAAAGCGCTATTCAGCAGGCAAACAGTGTGGATTTCGGCTTGCAGGCAGGTATATTTACAAAGGATTTGGAGAAGGCTTTTATCGCGGTTCGTCAATTGGATGTAGGAGGCGTCATGATCAATGATAGTTCCGACTATCGCATTGATGCTATGCCTTTTGGCGGTGTGAAAGGATCGGGATTGGGAAGGGAGGGCGTTAAATTTACCGTTCATGAAATGACCGAACCGAAAGTGGTATGTGTAAAGCTATCCAATTAAATGGGAATCCGGTCTCCCGGTTATTTCCGCCAAAATTCCTTCTCTTAAGGAGAGATCAGAATGAGTAATGCCGACAACCAACGATCTGAATTGAAACGCTCGATGAAGAGCAGACATTTATTTATGATATCACTGGGAGGGGTCATTGGTACTGGGGTTTTTCTAAGTACTGGTTATACATTAAACCAGGCGGGTCCCGGAGGTGCTATGTTAGCCTATTTAATTGGTGGACTGATTATGTATCTTGTCATGCTTTGTTTAGGTGAGTTGAGCGTAGCAATGCCTGTGACAGGTTCGTTTCAGTCGTATGCAACGAAATATATCGGACCGGCGACCGGATTTACCGTTGGATGGCTTTATTGGCTAACTTGGGTTGTAACAGTTGGATCTGAATTTACGGCGGCAGGACTTTTGATGCAGCGTTGGTTTCCGGATGTTTCTGTTTGGATATGGAGTGCAGTTTTTGCCGTTTTGCTTTTTCTATTAAATGCCCTTTCTGCCCGTTTTTTTGCGGAATCTGAATTTTGGTTTGCTGGTGTGAAAGTTATTATTATTATCTTGTTCATTATTTTGGGTGGGGCTGCCATGTTCGGCTTTATTCACATGCAAGGAACCGAATCAGTACCCATGTTATCCAATATTTTCAACCAAGACGGTCTGTTTCCTAACGGGTTTCTTCCCGTGTTGTTCGTAATGATTTCGGTAAACTTCGCCTTCTCCGGCACGGAATTAATCGGTGTGACCGCAGGGGAAAGCGAGAACCCAGTTCGAGACATTCCCAAATCCGTTAAAAACGTGATATGGCGGACCATGCTGTTTTACATCGGGGCGATATTCGTTCTGGCTGGTCTTATCCCTTGGAGAGAAGCGGGAGTCATTGAAAGTCCTTTTGTTCTTGTTTTTGACAAAATAGGTATTCCTTACGCTGCCGATATTATGAATTTTGTTATTCTTACCGCGTTATTATCCGTAGGAAATTCTGGTCTGTATGCTTCCACTCGAATGTTATGGGCACTCTCCCAAGAAAAAATGATCAGTCCGGCATTGGGGAAAGTGACAGCTAGAGGGGTACCGCTAAATGCGCTAATCCTAAGTATGTTGGTTGCTTGCGTGTCTCTTTTCTCCAGTGTGATTGCGGCCGATACCGTTTATTTAATTCTCATTGCGATTTCCGGATTTGCCGTAGTAGCTGTTTGGATGGCTATCGCAGCGTCGCAGTTCATGTTTAGAAGACAATATCTGAAAGAGGGCGGGCAACTCGGAGAATTGAAATTCAAGACGCCGCTATATCCGATCGTGCCGATTGCAGCCTTCATCCTGTGTTTGATCTCTTGTATCGGGCTGTATTTTGACCCTAGTCAACGAGCAGCTCTTTATTATGGCATTCCATTTGTCGCTTTATGTTACTTGTATTATTATCTGAAAAATAGGAGCAAGAGCAAGGTGATAGAGCAACGGATTCAGCCTATTGAATAGACAACGGATTGAAGAACACTCGCATTTAAAGAGGACAGTCAAAGGAGAGAAATACATGGTTGCAGCTGCATCGGATAGCGCGCGTATGTATGGCGATTCATGAAGACCCTTGGAAAGCCCATACGCTTACGATTAAACGAAACACGGTTAACGTATTGTCAGATGGTTCTGCCGTGCTCGGGTTAGGGAATATAGGTCGGAGGCATCAATCTAGAGGACATTTCGTCGCCGCGCTGTTTCGAGATCGAACGCAGATTAATGGATGAATTGGATATCCCCGTGTTCCATGACGATCAGCACGGTACGGCTGTCGTCTTGATTGCCGGGCTCATGAATGCGTTGAAGCTAGTGAATAAACGATTAGAGAACTGCAAAGTGGTTATATGCGGGATCGGCGCAGCTGGGATCCATGAAGCGCCGGAACAACATTATCAAGCAATTTTTTAAGGAGGAAGGCAAGATGATAAAGAAAAGTCGGACACATCTTGCTGATTATTAATGAATCTTATAGAAAACATTCTTAAAGATTTTCCTGCGATGATTTTGGACGGTGCCTTATCAACAGAGTTGGAACGCCGTGGCTGTGATATTAACGACCCCCTATGGTCTGCAAAAATGCTGCTGGAAAACCCCGATCTGATTGGTCAGGTTCATACAGACTATTTTGCTGCAGGTGCGGATTGTGCGATTACGGCAAGCTACCAGGCAACCGTTGAGGGGTTTGTCAGACGAGGTTTAAGCGAAACTGATGCCATTGGCCTTATACAGAAATCTGTTCAAATTGCGGTAAAAGCAAGGGATCAGTTTTGGGATAACATGGTGGATAAAACCAAAAGACCAAGGCCGATCGTAGCCGCCTCAGTTGGTCCCTACGGTGCTTATCTAGCAGACGGGTCAGAATACCGTGGAGACTACAAGCTGACTGAAAACGAGCTCATTGATTTTCATCGACCTCGTATGAAGGCGCTGGTAGATGCCGGTGCAGATATCCTTGCATGCGAAACCATACCTTGTTTAATGGAAGCAAGAGCACTTGTCAGATTGCTAGAAGAATTCCCTGGGGTTTACGCATGGGTGTGTTTCAGTGCAAAGAACGAACTGCAAATAAGCAATGGGGATCGAATAGCCGATTGTGCTGCGTGGCTGGACCATCACGATCAAGTGGCGGCTGTCGGTGTTAATTGCACGCCTCCCTCGTATGTATCATCACTGATCGGTGAAATCCATAGACAAACAGCGAAGCCAATTATCGTTTATCCAAATTCAGGCGAGCAATATGATGCAGGTACACGAGGTTGGAAGGGAGCTGCCTCAGAGGATACTTTTGGCTGCAGCGCCCGGGGCTGGCATGAACTTGGTGCCCGGCTAATAGGCGGTTGCTGTCGAACAAACCCTGACGATATCAAATCCATAGTTGCTTGGGTTAGAGAAGGATAGAGGTCTCACATTCCGAAGAATTAGCTTTGAAAAAGTTGAAAACCTGCGCTCTGCTGTTCTCGGCATGTGCAGGTTTTTCTTTCTTTTTATTGATTGCGGAGTAGGCGTATGTGCATCAAGAGGTGAAGACGCAGCCTTTATCAGACCAACAACTGACGGATTTGCTGAATAAGGAAGGTATTCAAATTTCGCGGCGTACGGTTATGAAGTATCGGGAGGAGATGAAAATACTTTCGTCGAGGCTTCGCTCGTAACAATGAAATGTCTGTCTTTCAGAGGTTCAGTATAGCTTGAAAGATTTCTACGGACTGATTCTTTCATCAAAGACCGAATCTTATAACAGTTGTAGGATCCCTTTTACAGATATTGGCGAAACAAATCACATTGTTAAGAGGTTACAATAATAGCAAGGTGATTTTTAATAAAAGGAGTATTTTTTGTGAAAAGCATTCAAAGCCGTTTATTAATCATGCTGCTGGTTTTTATTATCCTTCCGTATTTTCTGTCCATGCTGTTGATTTATCGGCAAACGAAAGAAAATGTGGAACGGCATGAGCTTGAGAACAGCCGCGAGCAAATTGGGCAGGCGTCCGAAGACCTGGAGCAATACTTTGATGACATCGTTAATCTTCCGTATATTTTATACCGAAATCCTGACTTGTTCATGATTTTCGAAAAAGGCTTCGATAGTTCCCTTTATTTCAACCAGCTTGAAATCTATAAAGGCATGACTACCTTTTATCTGATGAGAAACGAAATTAGGCAGGTTCGGTTATACATCGAGGAAGGAAAAAACTCGTTTACGGTTTATAATGCGATGATAAGTTCCCGTAAGCGGCAGCCGGATTTATTGAAACAAGCCTCTATTCAGAAGCTAATAAACTCTGATTCGAACTTTCTAATCGAACCGCCACATCCGATTGAAAATTATAACCATACAGCCATTATGCCCCCATCGGACAAAACGATGGTATTGACGATTCATCACAAAATCTTGGATGCCCTTTCGAAAGAATTTCTCGGTATTATCACGATAGACATCGATTTGGACAAATTTGCTCGCATCTCTAATCATTTCATTCAAAAAAATAAAGAATCTGTCTTGCTTTCCGATTCGGACGGTTATGTCGTCTATGCTAGTGATGCAGCCATGATAGGGAAGGCTGTTCCGGCAGAATTACAAAAGAAAATCAATCAGTCGGCAGCAGGCGCACAGTTTTCGAATGGCGATATTATCTTTTCCAAAACGTTGTCGGAACCGTTAAATCAATGGCACTTTGTTAAGATAACCTCAAGCAAATTCTTATTTAATGACGTGAGGAAAACCGCGTACACGAACATCATCGTCGGTGTCATCGTGGGAGTTCTGGGCTTAATCATGACAGCCATCATATCCTACAAGATTACTCGTCCGATCAAGCTGCTTAGCCGGAAAGTACTGAGCATTGAAGGCGGGAACATGAATGCTCCGTTTGACGATAAGAGGGAAGATGAAATCGGTAATCTGGAGAGGCATATCAAGGAAATGATGAACCGGATCAATCGTCACATCGACCGTGAGTACAAGCTGGAGATTGAGAACAGAAAGAATCAGCACAGAGCGCTAAAGTCACAGATTAATCCTCACTTTTTATACAACTCCCTTCAATCCATTGGTGCGGTTGCCCTATTCACCGAATCTCCGAAAGTATACCAATTGGTAGTCTCCTTATCCAAAATGATGCGATACACTATTCGTGTGGATCAAAAGGCTACTGTTCGGAGTGAAGTAGATTATGTAAGAGCGTATTTGAACCTTCAAGAGGAGCGTTTTCAAACCGATTTTAGCTATTCCATCGACATACCCAAGGACATTCTTGGTATTTCAGTTCCGAGTATGATTTTGCAGCCGCTCGTTGAAAACTTCTTTAAACATTGTTATGAAGAGGGGTTCGAGCATGCTCACTTGCGTATTTACGGTGAAGTACGAGAAGAATATTTGAAGCTGGTTGTGGAAAATAACGGCCCGAGTATGACGGATGATGAGCTTACGGCATTAAAAAATAAAATCTACGCGCCGGTATACGAAGAAAACTACTCGCCCCAGCATATCGGCTTGAAAAATATTCATGACCGCTTGGTTCTTAATTATGATCCGACAGCGGGGATCCTACTTGATTCTATGCAGGGACAAGGATTTTCAGTGAAGCTGGTGATTCCACTCTACCTCAAGGAGGATTGACGTAATGAAAGCTCTAATCGTGGATGATGAATCTAATGTAAGGAAAATTATTCGTTTTATGGGACAGTGGCAGAAACATGGGATTACCGATATTTTGGAAGCCAGAAATGGTGAAGAGGCAAAAGCGTTAATTGATTTAGAAAGTCCGGAAATCATCATGACAGACGTGAAAATGCCCAAAAAGAACGGGATAGAGTTGATCGAGTGGTTGGATGCCAATTCCTATCCGGGAAAAGTGATTTTGATTACAGGGTTTGACGACTATTCTTTCATGCGTAAAGCGATTAAGCACGGCAGCTTCGATTATTTGTTGAAGCCAATCGAAAATGAAATGCTAAATGAAACACTTGCGAGAGCGGTAGAATCGTGGAAAAAAGAAGAGGAAGAACGCAGCAATGTAGAGCCGGGCGTCTATGAAGAGGCTAAGAAGCTTCGCTTAAATAAGGGGGTTACCTCGGCATGTAACGGGGAACATTTTGATCCGGGCGAAATTGCCTTGTCTCTTCCGCAAGCGGAAGTCTACGATCTTACTTTGATTTATTTTTACCAAACCCATCATTCGGATCCCTACCTCCAGCATTTGACGGATGAGCTGGTTACTCGGGAATGGGGGAATGCCTATGCTCTTCAGAACGACCCTAATGTCTGTGTGATACTTTCTGTTCAAGGCCAATTCTTCCCGGTAGAGGAATGGATTACCCAGCATATCGATATTCCCGTTCGTCTGGTTAGCGGCCTCCCACTGACATCGCTTAAAGAGCTCCCGCAATCTTTTCAATCTGCGCAAAGGGCAATGGCTGAGCAAAATTTCAGAGCCATACACCGTTTGACGGATTTGGATGATGCAAGGCGCATGCATGACATTGTCGCTTTTGTAAATGAACATTATATGCAAGAGTTAAGTTTGGACAAACTTTCAAACCGATTCTTCCTGAGCCGCGAACATATCTCGCGACGATTCAAGCAAGAAAACGGGATGACCCTCTCCAACTACGTTATTCAATTAAGAATAAAACAAGCTAAACAGTGGTTAAGCCAAACGGACGAGAAAATGTACTCGATTGCATTAAAGCTCGGGTACCAGGATGAAACTTACTTTTCGAAGTTATTTAAACGAATTGTTGGCATGACGCCTCATGAATATCGGAATAAGGAGGGAGACCGAGAAATAAGGGAATTGGAATTGCTTCATGAAAGTTGTAAATGTAACGAGGGGGTATTATGATAATCAAGGTTTTTCAATGCATGTTAGCCGGATTGCTTACCTTATCGCTTTCGGCTTGCGGGGCGGACAATCGTTCGGTGAAGGAAATAGATACAATAAGTGCTGATCAGAAAATCACTTTAGAGGTACTGAATCCCAAAGTAGAAATTTCCACGGAGTTCGAGCAGATGGTAAAGGAGTACGAGAAAGAAAATCCGAATGTTAAGATGAATATTTTAACCTTTGGCGGAGGGGCAAACTACCTTGCCGAATTAAAAGCAAGATTTGCAGCAAATAAAGGTCCCGATATCTTTCCTAACGGCGGTTATGAAGAAGCGGTAGTCTGGAAAAGGTATTTGGAGGATTTATCCGATCAGCCATGGGTGAAAAATGTGGTTGATGAGGCGCTTAAGCCGATGAAGATGGACGGGAAAATTTATGGGATGCCTATAAATTTGGAAGGCTACGGCTTTATCTATAATAAGGATTTATTCGCAAAGGCCGGTATCGAGACCCTGCCAAAAACGCTTACCGAATTAAAGGGTGCGGCGGAAAAGCTGCATTCCGCTGGTATTACCCCCTTTGCAGTCGGATATTCAGATAGTTGGTTTTTCATTCTCATGATGAATATTGCTTTTGCCCAGCAGGACGACCCGGACGCTTTTATTCAAGCTTTGAACGACGGGACGCAAACTATCGAAGGGAATAAAAAGTTCGAAGATCTGACTCGAATGCTGGATTTGACCGTTCAATACGGAAATAACGATTTTCTGACGACCGACTATAATACCGAAGTCTCTTTGTTTGCAACCGGTCAAGCGGCGATCCTTAAACAAGGGAATTGGGCTCAATCTAAGATTGATCAAATAACCCCGAATATGAATATCGGTTTCTTACCCATTCCTATAAATGATGATGCCAGAAACGATGCCTTGGCGGTGGGTGTATCCAATAATTGGGTTGTAAATAAAGAATCTTCGCCGGAGAAAAAGAAAGAAGCCAAGAAATTCTTGAACTGGATGGTTTCGTCGGAACAAGGCAAAACGTTTATGAAGGACCAATTCCATTTTATTTCTGCGTTTAAAAATATAGAGACGGACCGTTCAGGACCGCTCGCGGCCGATATTATTCGTTACACAAAGGAGAAGAAAACATTGTCCTGGAACTGGTTTAAATTTCCCTCGAGGGCAAGAGAAGAGTTCGGCTATGCCATGCAAGCTTATGTAGGCAAACAGCTTAACCGCGATCAATTACTGCAGGAATTCCAAAGATCCTGGAAAAAGGCTGAGCAGAAATAATTGGTTGGCACACATATTAGATACATAACCCTTTCGCCTCTGATGCTTAGTATCAAGGCGGTAAGGGTTATTTTGTGCTTGATAAGCTCGTCTAGTTGAATCAATATAAGCCTGTAAATCTATCAATGTACGACATGTTCTTACCTTTCCCTTTGCCTTAAACTATAAATTGTGGAGAGAAAAAAACATACAATAGAACAGGAGTTGTAAGGTTATGAACATCAAAAAATTGGTTAAACGAGCAACAACAGTAAGCTTGACTACAGCAATGCTGGTAGGAGGTGGTGCTCAAGCATTTGCGAAAGAAAAAGACAATACGGATTACAAAGAAAATTACGGTTTTTCCCATATTACACGCTCTGACATGCTGAAAATTCCTGAACAACAAAAGAGTGCACAGTTTCAAGCGCCTAAATTCGATCCATCAACAATAAAAAATCTTTCTTCGGCAAAAGGTTATGATGAGCAGGGCAACTTGATCGATATCGATGTTTGGGATAGCTGGCCGCTGCAAAACGCTGATGGAACAGTAGCAAATTATAATGGCTACAATATCGTTTTTGCTTTAGCAGGAGACCCTAAAAGAGGATGGGACACATTTGTCTACATGTTCTATCAAAAAGTAGGCGATACTTCCATTGATAGCTGGAAAAATGCTGGAAGAGTATTTAAGGATAGCGATAAATTCGTTCCAAACGATCCTTTTCTCAAATATCAAGCAGAAGAATGGTCAGGCTCCGCAACCTTAACATCGGATGGAAAAGTCCGTTTATTCTATACGGATCGTCAAGGTTGGGACCCCAATCACGGGTTTTATGGTAAACAAACCTTAACAACAGCCCAAGTCAATGTATCACATCCAGATCAAAGTACGCTGAAAATTGATGGCGTAGAGGATCTCAAATCGATTTTTGATGGCGGAGACGGCAAAATCTATCAAAATGTTATGCAAGGAATCGAAGCGGAGAACTATTCGGATAATCATACATTAAGGGACCCTCACTATGTGGAAGACAATGGTCATAAATACCTTGTTTTCGAAGGTAACACAGGAACGGAAGTTGGTTATCAAGGAGAGGCATCGCTCTTCAACAAAGCTTTCTACGGCGGAAACACGCCATTCTTCCAGGATGAAAAAAATAAATTGCTGCAAGGTCCTAAAAAACGTGCTGCTGAGTTAGCGAATGGCGCATTGGGTATTATTGAATTGAACGACGATTATACGTTGAAAAAAGTCATGAAACCGTTAATTGCATCGAACACAGTAACAGATGAAATCGAACGTGCTAACGTTTTTAAAATGAATGGCAAATGGTATTTGTTCACGGATTCCAGGGGTTCCAAAATGACGATGGATGGAATCGGCGGGAATGATGTCTACATGTTAGGCTATGTGTCCGATTCCTTAACAGGAACATACAAACCGTTAAATGACAGCGGACTTGTATTAAATATGAATCTTGATCCTAAAGATCTTACCTGGACTTATTCTCACTTTGCAGTACCGCAAGCTGACGGTAAAAATGTGGTCATCACAAGCTACATGACAAACAGAGGTTTATTTGCAGACCACAAATCTACCTTTGCGCCGAGTTTCTTGCTGAACATTAATGGTTCAAAAACTTCGGTTGTGGGTAATAGTATTCTTGCACAAGGGCAATTAACGATTGACACGAAGAAAGAAAAATAAAAGCATCTTCAATAAAGCATAAGAAAATGCCGATGAAAATCGGTATTTTCTTTTTTACAAAAAGCAATAAACAGCAGTTCAGCGAGGAAGTGTCAGTTTGAACTATACAACAAATCTTAAGAAAACAGCAAAACGAATAGGTGTAGTTATGATAGGTTTCATTATTTTGATGACGATAGGATTAGTGGTCCATTATTCAGATAACAATAAGAAGAACGATGCCATCGATTCCGTTACGCCAACGTATCGAGCTAGCTATCATTTCACTACGCCCGACAAATGGAAAAACGACCCTCAGCGGCCGATATATTTGGATGGAAAGTACCATTACTATTATCTCTATAATCATGATTATCCGAACGGAAATGGAACCGAATGGCGGCATGCGACATCAACGGATTTGGTACACTGGAAAGATGAAGGGGTGGCCATTCCTAAATATACGAATAAAAATGGTGATCCATGGTCGGGATCAGTCGTCGTGGATGACACCAATTCAGCAGGCTTTGGAAAAGGTGCTCTTGTGGCGATAGTCACACAGCCGTCTGCAGAAGGCGGGAAGCAGGAACAATATCTGTGGTACAGTATGGACAAAGGAAAAACATTTACTTCTTATAGTGAAGACCCCATTATGCCGAATCCGGGCACAAAAGATTTTAGAGATCCCAAAATCATCTGGGATCATCAGATGAATAAATGGGTAATGGCTTTGGCAGAAGGAACGAAAATTGGTTTCTATGAGTCGCAGAATTTAAAAGATTGGCACTATACTAGCGGCTTTTTAACTGAAAATATCGGAATTGTAGAGTGCCCTGATCTTTATCTGGTGAGAGCGGATGACGGAACAATGAAATGGGTTCTTGGTGTCAGTGCAAATGGTAAATCGACAGGTAAACCAAACACTTACGCCTATTGGACTGGACATTTTAATGGAAAGGAGTTTTTCCCTGATCAAAGTGACCCTCAGTGGTTAGATTACGGCTTTGATTGGTATGGTGCCGTCACGTTTGAAGAAGGAAAAAACAGCGATAAATATAATCATCGGTATGCTTTGGCATGGATGAATAATTGGGATTATCCGCATAATACGCCAACACAGCAAGAGGGCTTTAACGGAATGGATTCGATTGTTCGTCAAATTAACTTAAAACATGATGGCGGTATGTATCGTTTGGTTTCACAACCCATTGAAGCATTGAATCAATTGACATATACAACGGATTCGTTGAAACAAATAGAGGTTAATGGCTCTAAAACTCTTCATATAACAGGCGATGCTTACCAGCTAGAGACAGATATATCCTGGTCAGAGATCAAGAGTGTAGGATTAAGGCTTCGAGAATCAACAGACAAAAACCGCCATGTAGATGTAGGTGTTTTTGCAGAAGGCAGGTACTCTTATGTCAATAGAGCTTTTACAGGTCAGCCCGACAAGAGTGGAAAATATGTTGAAAGCAGGGCACCCTTTGATGTGAGCAAGAAGCACGTTCACTTAAAGATTCTTGTCGATAAAACAAGTATTGAAGTCTTCATGGATGATGGAACCATCGTTTTTTCCAATGAAATTTTCCCGGAATTAAACGATCAAGGAATGACCCTTTTTTCAGAAGGCGGCACCGCGATCTTTAAAAATGTTGTAATCAAGCATTTCAAATCCTCTGGATTTGGGCAATAAAAAAAGCACCGCGTGGGAGGTATTGACACTAGTGGTTGGTCGCGCTTACAATGTAATTAATCGATTACGTAAACGTTTACGTATTTCAAAATCCAAAAACTAATGGGGAAAAGCGAATGACCAGCATTAGAGCGATGAAAGAGCTTGATTATCGCCCGAACTCGGTTGCACGCAGCTTGCGCAGCAGAAAATCCAAGATTATATCATTATTTGGTTGGTTTGCTCGTTGTGATTGTTATTTATTTCTACAGCCATAAAATAGGGGATAGTCTAATATGAAAAGTATTAAAGTATTATCGTTTATATTAATTGCCTTTGCTTTGGTTGCACTTACCGCGTGCTCTTCAAGTAAAATAACGGAACCTTCAAAAACATCTGAAGAAACGGTTGTACCTTTGGCAACAGAAAAAGCAGTAACGGCAAAAAAAGAGAATGAAGTAGTGGTAGGATTTACTTTACAAAATTTAAGTAATCCATTCTTCGTTGCGATGTCCAAAGGCGCCACTGCTGGTGCTATGCTGCATGGTGCTAATGTAATCATAGTAAGTGCAGAAGGTGATTTGGCTAAGCAGACAGCTCAAATTGAGGACTTTATTACAAAAAAAGTAAGTGTGATTCTTCTAAATGCTGTAGATTCCAAAGGTATAGCAGGTGCTGTTAGTCAAGCTAGAGCGGCGGGAATCCCCGTCATTGCAGTTGACGTAGGTGCAGATGGAGGCGTGAACACGGTTGTAACCTCAGATAACTTTCTTGCTGGAAAATTAGCTGGGGAATATATTGTTAAGCGCTTAAATGGAAAAGGAAATGTTGTTGTCATTGATGGTCCTCCTGTATCTGCTGTAACAGAACGTATCGCTGGATTTGAAGAAGCAATTAAAGCTACTCCAGGAATTAGGGTAGTTGCTAATCAAAATGGGTATGGCAACCGTGAAACATCGGTTACATTGATGGAAACCATTTTGCAAGTCAAAGGAAAAGGAAAGATTGACGTTGTATTTGCAACTAATGATCCTTCTGGAGTTGGTGCTAAAATTGCTGTTGAACAAGCAGGTCGCGACAAAGAAATGTTTATTGTTGGTGTAGATGGAGCGCCAGATGCCATTAATGCGCTTAAAGAAAAGAAAAGCTTTGTTGCAACCTCAGCACAGTATCCATTTGAAATGATTAAATTGGCAATGGATGAAGGCTTTAAAGTTCTAAAAGGCGAAAAGGTAGAATCGTTAATTAAAATTCCAGTTGACTTGATTACTCAAGATAATGTTGAAACCTACAAAGGTTGGTAATATTTTTTGAAAAATTCGAAAGCCTAGTGGTGAAATGTATGTATAAGATTATCATTGCGGATGATGAAGACAACGTAAGAGAAGGAATACGAGATAGTCTAAACTGGAATGAGTTGGGATTTGAGGTGGTTGGCGACTTTGAAAATGGCCGTGAGGTGCTTCAGGCCCTCGAACAGCTTCAACCCGATGTGGTTTTAACGGATATTAACATGCCTTTGATGGATGGTTTAGAAGTGTCACGCTATCTCTTTGAACATTATCCTCAGACCAAAATCATTATTCTTACGGGCTACGATGAATTTGAATATGCTCAGCAAGCCGTGAAGTTGAAGGTGCATGATTATATCCTAAAGCCGAATACAGCTGATGAATTACGTCAGATCCTCTCCAAAGTAAAGGCGGATCTTGATGATGAGAATCGTAAGGTGGAGGATTTAAGCAAGCTTAAGCAGCAGCTTAGAGAGAGTTTGCCTCTCGTAAGAGAGCGCTTCTTGAATCAGTTGGTTACCGGAGATCTACGAGAAAGCAAGCTTGAGGATAAGCTTGTCTATTTGGATATTGATTTACCCGGAAGCCATTATGTGGTCGCAGTCATTGATGTAGATGATCATGGGGAACTTCAAAGATTTTATCCAGAAAGCGAGAGCGAACTGCTTTATTTTGCCGTGTGTAATATTGCCGGGGAAATTATTTCAAGAAAAAAGAACGGAATTGTGTTCCAAAACAATAATGAAAAAACAATTGTCATACTTTCTGGCGAGAATGTGGAAACGCTGCGTGAAGAGGCAGTGGGAATTTTTGAAGAAATCAACCTATCAGTAAGAGAGTATCTGAAGTTTACTGTGTCCATTGGTGTAGGAGATATTTGCTCATCACTAAATAAAATTCATTATTCTCATAAAAGGGCTTCACTTGCTCTTGATTATCGTTTTTTTCTTGGAAAGAATCGGATCATACATATCGGCGACATTGAAGGGGGATCGAGTGAGAGCATTCCTTACGATAAGCATTGGGAAAGAAAGCTCGTCACTTGCTTAAAGTCAGGCACGCAGCAGGAAATCGAAGTGATCGTAGAGAAAATCATTGAAAATCTGAAGGAATCCTATCTGCCAATGGATCGTTGTTATATTCATATACAGCAAATCATCGTCTCGATTTTGGATCTTTTAGATGAACTTGAGATTCGTGAAACACTTCAGAGCATGTCTTCAAGCCCATTGACCGATATTTACGGGTTAAAAACACTGGATGAAGTTGAAGATTGGCTGAAAAATTATTGTTTGCATACCACGGGTTCCATTCTTGAAACAAGAAACAATGCTTGCAAGATTCAAGCTTTGAAGGCGGAAGGATATGTGAAAGAAAATTATGCGGATGCGAATATGTCCATGGATATGGTTTGTAAGTATCTGGTTCTAAGCACAAGTTATTTTAGCCTTATTTTTAAAAACCATACCGGAGAAACTTTTATAAGTTATCTGACCCGGATTCGTGTGGAAAAGGCGAAGGAATTGCTTAAATGTACGGATTTGAAGACTTACGAAATCGCGGACCGAATAGGCTATGTGGACCCCCATTATTTCAATTTGATTTTCAAAAAAGCGACGGGTATGACCCCGACTATGTATCGCAGAATGGTGTAAAAGGGGCCTAAACATGGTAAGGAATCGAATCAAACACTTTTTCCGTTTCAAAAGTATCCAGTCAACCATTGCTGTCGCTTTCTCATGCTTAATCGTGGTCACAATTATGGTGATTGCATGGATGTCTTATAATCTTTCCACAGATGCCGTTAAAAAAAATTCGCGCGACTATACGTATCAGCTTATGGGACAAGTAAGCTCGAATATAGATAGTTACATCAATTATATGGACAACATTTCACGAATGGTTCTTTCCAATTATGATATCAAAGAGTACCTCTTGAAGCAGGTATATCTTGGTGCAATCGGCAAGGAAGATTTGAAACAGAAAATATCCTTCCAACTGAATACCGTGTTGAATACAAGAAAAGATATTTCATCGATTCTAATATTTGGTACAAATGGGCAGATTATCCCTTACAATGAAAAGATTAAACTAAATCCACAAGTGGATCCAACGGAACAAAGCTGGTATAAGAAGGCAATTGAAGCGAAGGGGAAAGTCGTTATCTCTTCTACACATGTACAAAATATGATTCTTAACGACTATAATTCAGTGATATCCTTAAGTCGTGAACTGAGTAGTGATGTCGGGGATGAAAAGCTTGGCGTTCTGCTTGTAGACTTGAACTATAGTGTCATCAACGATATTTGTAACAAGATTAAACTTGGAAATAGGGGTTATGTCTTCATTCTGGATGCAAACGGAAACATTGTTTATCACCCGGAGCAGCAAATGATTAATAACAATCAGAAAATTGAATTGATCTCTCAAGTTATGCGTACTCCTGGCAGCAGCTTTGTCACTTCAGAAGGTAAAAATAGCCGGATGTATACGATTAAAACATCACAAAGCACCGGATGGAAGATTATCGGGGTCACTTATGTGGACGAATTAGTCTCCAATAAGAATGAGTTGCAAACTTATACTTTTTTTGGAGGTATTGCATTTCTTATTATCGCAGTGCTGCTCTCAATCATTCTATCCTTGCGTATTTCAAGGCCCATTAAACATCTTGAAAGTTCGATGAAAGAGGTAGAGAAGGGGAATTTCGACATTCAGGTTGATATTCAAAGCTCCAATGAAATCGGGCATTTAAGTAATCGATTTAATCGAATGACGACAGAGATCAAAGAACTGATGCTGCAAAATATGAAGGAACAGGAGTTAAAAAGAAAGAGCGAGTTGCAGGTGTTACAAGCTCAGATTAATCCTCATTTTCTTTATAATACGTTGGATTCAATTATATGGATGGCTGAGACTGGAAAGTCGAAAGAGGTTATCCTTATGACAGCTTCCTTAGCAAAGTTATTCCGTTTAAGCATTAGTAAAGGACAAGAATTCCTTTCTATTTTTAACGAAATTGAGCATATCAAAAACTATTTGACGATCCAGGAAATGCGGTACAAATCTAAATTGGATTTTGAAATCAATGTGGATAAGAGTATTCTTTCCTATAAGCTGATCAAGATTATTTTACAGCCTCTGGTAGAAAATGCCATTTATCACGGAATAAGAAATAATGCGGGGAAAGGTCATATTCAAATAACTGGTATACGTAAGGGGGACCGTATTCTTCTTCAGGTCATCGATAATGGAATTGGAATGTCTCCGGAGGAGATCCATAACATATACCAAAAAGATTGTACGTCTGCGAAAGGTAGTGGTATCGGCGTGCAAAATGTGGATCAAAGAATCAAGCTCCATTTTGGCGATCCGTATGGGCTGCATTTCGAGAGTGAATTAGGGAAAGGAACTACCGTCAATATTTGGCTGCCAGTCATAGAATAGAAGTGAGATCCGTCGCGATCGGGCGCTAGCGCACAAAAATTGTGCGCAAGGTCTGCAGATCGGTCGACACCGGACGCTAGCGCACAAAAATTGTGCGCAAGGTCTGCAGATCNGCAGATCGGTCGACACTGGACGCTAGCGCACAAAAATTGTGCGCAAGGTCTGAAGATCCGTCGTGGTCGGGCGCTAGCGCACAAAAATTGTGCGCAAGGTCTGCAGATCGGTCGACACCGGACGCTAGCGCACAAAAATTGTGCGCAAGGTCTGCAGATCCGTCGYGRTCGGGYGCTAGCGCACAAAAATTGTGCGCAAGGTCTGCAGATCSGTCGCCACCGGACGCTAGCGCACAAAAATTGTGCGCAAGGTCWGCAGATCSGTCGMGATCGGGCGCTAGCGCACAAAAATTGTGCGCAAGGTCTGCAGATCSGTCGMCACTGGACGCTAGCGCACAAAAATTGTGCGCAAGGTCTGAAGATCCGTCGTGGTCGGGCGCTAGCGCACAAAAATTGTGCGCAAG
>NZ_LMRY01000044.1:0-21652 GCF_001427935.1 Paenibacillus sp. Soil724D2 | reverse complement strand
AGTTAAAGAAAAATGAAGTAAAGCCGTTTAAACTCGCAATTTAATAAGTAATCTGTTGCTTTAGTCGACTAGTGTCCAGTATTAGGGGGTTAGACCGAATTGTTGTACGAAATACAACAACTACGGCTTGGTTACAAAAAAACCACGAAATTGTTGTACGTTGTACAACTTTAGCCCATTTTAGCCGGAGAAGACTGACACACTGAAAACAAAAATCACTCCCCGAGTGAGAATTCATTTATCCGTGAACTCAAAAAACAAACCCCGAGGCAGCCCTCGAGGTTTGTCTATTCCCGTACTTCACCAGTACTTATCTACCCTACTTCTGCGCCTGCTTCTCCCACTTCGCTTTCAGTGCACTTTCTATTTCAGCAAACACCTGCTCAGTAGTCTTACCTTCCGTGGAGATACCTAATTTAGCGGCTTTTTTATTCACTGCTTCTGCCTTTTTACCTTCTTTACTCGCCTTTAAAGCAGCACGTATTTCTTTGGCTGTCTTGCCTTCCGTTGCAACACCCGCTTTTGTTGCTTTTTCTTTCAGGCTCGTCAACGCGGCCGCTTGTAGCTCTGTTCTAATCTCTTTATTTGTTTTTCCATCTGTGGTAACACCGAGCTTTGCCGCTTTTTCTTGCAATTTCGGTAAAACAGCTGCTTTGAGCGCTGCTCTCAGCTCTTTATTCGTTTTCCCATCCGCGCTAACACCAAGTTTCGCCGCTTTTTCTTGCAGCTTCACTTGAACAGCCGCTTGAATGTCAGCTTTCAGCTGTTCCGCTGTTTTACCGTCAGTGCTAATACCCAGCTTCGCTGCTGCTTTGTTCAATTGTTCCGTGTGTTTGGCAGAACTTAAAGCTTTTAACTCCGCTTTGATCTGTTCACTCGTTTTACCATCTGTTGATATACCAAAAATTTGCGCTTTATCCTGAAGCAGCTGCTTAACTGGTTTAGTGGATTTGCTTGTTGGCGCTTGAGTAGTAGCCTGTGCATTCGCAGCAAAAGCCGCAATCGGAACTGTTAATACAATTGCACCAACCAACGCAATGCCTGTTAATTTTTTCAACATAAGTATCGCTCCTCAATTCGTTTATGGTTATGTTTACCTTACGAACCCTATCTTACCGAATAGTTATGTCATAAGTTTGTCATGCGGCGAAGCATAGGCGACTGCAAAAATATTTTAAACACCGTCCCCATTTGAAGTTGAGATTCCACTCGAATCGTACCGCCATGAGCTTCTACGATGTGTTTGCTGATTGTTAAACCGAGACCTGCGCCGGAACGGTTGCGGCTTTCGTCCGTTTTATAGAAACGATCGAATAGATGCGGCAATTTCTCTGGCGCGATACCTAGTCCGTTATCCCACACTTCTATCCAGCGTTCGTTCTTGACTACTTTTACTCGAATACCCGCCGAGGATCCCTCAGGAATATGGTTAATGGCATTGTCCAGCAAATTGATAAACACCTGCCTCAACCGGTCTGCATCCGCATAAACCAAGTATGGCCCTTCTGCCTCAGAGCTCAGCTCGATCTGCTTTGCTTTAGCTTTCATCTTGAGTTGGGTAACCACTAGCCCTATTAAGTCAGGTACATCGACATCCTGGAGGTTTAATTTGACCTGCTTCTCCTCAAACGACGACAGTTCCATCAAATCATCAACCAAATGGCTCAGCCGAAGCGTCTCCTGTAGAGAAACTTGGATGAATTCCTTCGCGTCTTCAGGCTCAACAACGCCATCCGTTATCCCCTGCAAGGAGGCTCGAATTGTCGTCAACGGCGTCCGCAGCTCATGGGATATTTCAGATAGAAATCGCTTGCGTCCCTCTTCTACTTTCTGCAGTTTACCGGCCATTCGATTCAGAGATCCTGACAGCGAGGCGATTTCGTCCTTGCCTCTAACCGGTACCCTTCCGCTGAAATCCCCCAAGGCCAAAGCCTCTGCGGTTTTGCTCATGAGTTGAATCGGCTTCATAAAATGTCTGGAAACAAAGTACAGGACAGCAATCGCAAGCAATGCAACCGTTAAGGCAGATAGGAATATCGCTCGATTAATGCCATTGATAGTGCCTTGAATATTCACGATTGGAGTGTATAAAAAAATCCCGCCAATGACGCGATTCTCCTGCATGACGGGTCGCCCGACAATGAGCATTTTCACCGAACTGTTTTGAGCAAAATTGCTTTGCACCGTCACTTGATTACCCGACAGCACTTTTTCCACCCATTCCTTACGTGCTGGGGCCTCGCCCACCGCCTGAATCTTATCCAGATTTGCTTTGGGATGCTTGATAACGGCAACATGAACGTTCGAAGTCTTCTCAATGGCGCTAATCTGCTTACGAAAATCCTTCAACTGTGTCGAGTTATCGAACAGATCCTTAGCCAGCTCACCAACCTGCTCCACCTTCTCTAGCAGGAGCTTCTCGCTGCGTTCATAGGTTTTCTGTTTCATCGAATAGCCAATGGTTCCTGAAATGGCAAGAATGGACACAACGGTAATCGAAATATAAATAAATAATAACTTGCGGTAAAAGGAGTTCAGCATGCACCTGGGCCCTCAAACTTATATCCTACACCCCATACGGTACGGATGCTCCAGTCCTCTTTCCTGTCCGTCAAAGCAGAAAGCTTTTGTCTCAAGCGTTTAATATATAAATCCACGACGCGGTCTTCACCCTCGAAATCCCAACCCCATATCTTTGCGATCAGGTCCTCCCGGGTAAATACTTGATTCGGGTTTCGCACGAAAAACAGCAGCAGTTCATACTCTTTCTTGGGTAAAGCAACGAACTGCCCTTCTACAGTCACGTCATGGGACAGGCTATCCACTCGCAAGCTGCCCACTTCATATAGATGAGCAGGCGCAGCAGCTTCTGTGCGGAGCAGCGTCCTGCGGAGTATCGTGGTCACACGAGCAACCAATTCATTCGGGTCGAAGGGCTTCACTAGATAGTCATCAGCGCCCATCTGCAAACCTTCAATTCGCTCATCCACGTGACCTCTAGCCGTCAGCATGAGAATAGGAACATCACTCTTCGCACGAATTTTCTGGCAGACCTCCCAGCCATCACGTTTGGGCATCATTATATCAAGTACAATGAAGTCTGGGTGCAGCTCATCAAACTGAGTTAGCGCCTGTTCACCATCATTTGCGGTTATTACTTTATATCCATTTTTCTCCAAATATAACTTCGTAATCCGGCAAATATTAAGATCATCATCTACCACCAATACGGTTGTCACGCGGCACGCTCCTTATGTAATAGGATTCATCATTTATATTACTGGATATTTGTGAACAAAAAATTTATTTTTTCAAAATGGTTTTTTACCGCGCTCGATTTCCAGCACAACAAAAAATCCTAGTTTTCACTAGGAGTTCCTGTCTAATCCTTATATGAACTCATGTGAGCCCAATTTTACACTTCAAAAGAGCTTTTCAGCGAGACAATCAGGTTAAACACCAGTTTGTCGCTTGTTGTATGTTTCGGATCTACGTTGAAATAGCCGTGGCGGAAAAATTGGAACTTGTCATGCGGCTGTGCTTGCTTCATATTGTCTTCCACGAAACCTTGCACAATTTGCAGTGAGTTTGGATTCAAATTCTCCAAGAACGAAACATCCTCGTCCTCTTCGTTATCGAGAATCAGCGGCTCATACAGACGGAACTCCGCAGGTACAGCACTCTTCGCATCTACCCAGTGGATCGTTCCTTTGACTTTACGGCCCGTAAATCCGCTGCCGCTTTTCGTTTCCACGTCATACGTGCAGTGCAGCTCAACCACTTTGCCGTTCTCATCTTTGATGAAATCATTGCACTTGATGAAATAGGCGTTTTTCAACCGCACTTCGTTGCCGGGAAATAACCGGAAATATTTGTTTGGCGGATTTTCCATGAAATCTTCTTGCTCGATGTAGATCTCGCGGGAGAACGGAATTTGGCGATTGCCCATCTCTGGATTCTCTGCGTTGTTCTCCATATCCAGCATTTCGACTTGATCCTCAGGGTAGTTCGTGATTACGACTTTGAGCGGATTCAGAACACCCATCGTACGCATCGCCTTCAACTTCAAATCCTCACGAATAAAATGATCCAGCATCTTCGCGTCAACGACGCTGTAGCTGCGAGCTACACCGATTTCGCGAGCGAAATTGCGAATGGATTCAGCTGTAAAGCCTCTGCGGCGCAAACCAGAAATGGTCGGCATCCGCGGATCGTCCCAACCGTCAACGGCTTTCTCGTCGACAAGCTGTTTCAGCTTTCTTTTACTCATAACTGTGTTCGTCAAGTTAAGGCGTGCAAATTCATACTGTCTAGGCACATTCGGCATCTCGCACTCGCGAACAACCCAATCGTAGAACGGGCGTTGGTCTTCGAACTCGAGCGTACAAATTGAATGCGTAACACCTTCAATGGCATCTTCCAGTGGATGTGCGAAAGCGTACATTGGGTAGATGCACCAAGCATCTCCCGTATTATGATGATGAGCATGCACGACACGATAAATGATTGGATCGCGCAGGTTGATGTTCGGCGAAGACATATCGATCTTAGCACGAAGAACACGCTCTCCATCTTTGAATTCACCGGCACGCATACGCTCAAACAAGGCGAGATTCTCTTCGATACTGCGTTCGCGGTAAGGACTGTTCGTACCCGGCTGTGTAAGCGTCCCGCGGGTTTCGCGGATTTCATCCGCTGTTTGGTCATCCACAAAAGCTAAACCTTTGTTGATCAAAACCACCGCACGTTTGTACATTTCCTCGAAATAATCGGAAGCAAAAAACAAACCGTCCCATTGAAAACCGAGCCAAGCGACATCTGCTTTAATGGATTCCACATATTCTGTATCTTCCTTCACCGGATTCGTATCGTCAAAGCGAAGGTTCGTTAACCCCTTGAATTCATCCGCAAGCTCAAAATTAAGACAAATCGACTTCGCATGTCCTATATGAAGGTAACCGTTCGGCTCCGGGGGAAATCGGGTAACTACCTGACTGACTTTGCCTGATTTCAGATCTTCGTTTACAATGTTCTTAATGAAATTGGATGGCGTGCTTACTGCTGCGCTCTTTGTTTCCATATGTTCCCAGCCTTTCTCCCACGGGTTAAAGTTTTATTTTCTATCATACACTATATCTTACTCAAATATAAAGGAGCCAGCGAGATGGAGACATTCGAACATTACCTAGATAAATATGCAGAGCTTGCCATACGTGTCGGATTAAATGTACAAAAGGATCAGACTGTCGTCATCATGACGCCGATCGCCTGTGCTGACTTTGTGCGCAAGCTAACGAAAAAGGCTTACGACGCTGGCGCCAAAGATGTCGTCATCGATTGGGACGACGATGAAGTGAAGGCGCTGCGCCTCAAGCACGCCCCGGAATCCACGCTGCGCGAGTACCCCATGTGGCGAGCAAACGGCCTGGAAGAGATGGCAAAGGACGGTGCAGCCTTCCTCCAAATCTATGCGCCTAACTCTGACTTGCTCAAAGATGTAGACCCTGAGCGGGTCGCCATCTCTAGCAAAACTACAGCAACTGCGCGCGAAGGGTTCCTGAAATATTTGCGCAGCAATCAGGTGAACTGGTTGATGGTCTCCTTCCCGACAGCGGAATGGTCGGCTAAGGTGTTCCCGGATTTGAGCGAAGCCGAGCGCATCAAGAAGCTGTGGGAGCAGATTTTCAAGCTGACTCGTGTGGATAAAGATGATCCGGTTGCAGCATGGAAACAGCATATCGAGACGTTGACAGACAAGCAGAATCTGCTGAACAACAAAAAGTACAAGCAGCTGCATTTCAAAGCTCCTGGTACAGATTTATACATAGAGCTAGCCCCTAAGCATCAATGGGTTGCCGCAGGGAGCGAGTCGGAGCGAGGCATTTTCTTCGTGCCGAACATCCCAACGGAAGAAGTATTTACGATGCCTGCACGAAATGGCACGAACGGAACCGTTCGCAGCACTTTGCCGCTGAGCTATCAAGGCTCACTAATCAATGGATTCAGCTTGAAATTCGAAAATGGCCGAGTTGTCGAGGCGACCGCTGAGGTGGGTCAAGAAGTGCTGAATAAGATGCTGGACATGGATGAGGGCGCCCGTTATTTGGGTGAAGTGGCACTTGTTCCTTATGACTCCCCCATTTCGCAGTCAGGACTCATTTACTACAACACCCTATTCGACGAAAATGCTTCCTGTCATGTCGCACTCGGTAATTCATATCCGTTCACGATTGAAGGTGGAACGACAATGAGCCCCGAGGAGTTAACCCAAAATGGCTACAATAAAAGCCTAATTCACGTTGACTTTATGATCGGCTCAGCTGACATGCAGATCGATGGCATTCTGGCAGATGGAAGCCGCGAAGCTTTGTTTCGCAAAGGAAACTGGGCATAAGACGGCAAGCATGACTTCATAGAAAGACCGCCACATCATGGAACAATTGCACTCCGTGAGATGGCGGTCTTTTTTTAACGTAACTTGCCAGGCAGCGTTTTGACAATGGAGGAGTCTTTCAGAATCCATTTCCCTTGTTTCCATTTCCAAACAGAGATGGCGTATCCAAGTGTATCTGCGTTCGCAATACCCGTGATTCGCTGAGCACCTTTCAGCTCACAGTACCCATCCCGATCAATATCTATCGGCTTCAGGGCGCCATAACCATGAACATCCACAATAATCGGCTTCACTACACTACCATTTTTGTATACACCGAATTTCTCGTAATCGTCCTTGCGGTCTTTGATATCGATTTTGAAAGACTTCCCTGTCTCTTCAATTTTCATCTTTACCACATAATTCTTCTTAAAAGTTGCCTTTACATGAAGGGGACTAGGCAGCGGGATAGCGGTCGGAACATTATTTTTCAGTGAGTAAATATAGTAGTTGGATAGCCCCCCGCTGCCCCCTGTTTCGGCGGATACATAGATTTGAGGCAGTTTGTCCTGAATAAAGTCACAAAAATCCATCTGAGGGTTATATCCACCCTCAAGCGGAATGACTACTTGGGTCTGGACTGGTCCTACGACGGTAATAAATAGCTTATCATAGTACGGACTACTACTATCCGACTTCATCCCTATCAGGGATACCGTATCCGGCTTGCCGTCACCAGTGACATCAATCTCACGTGTTTGTATAAGCTCGCCTTGCTGTGCAGTTTGTAGCGGTGGTGGCGGCATCTCTTCAGCGGACACGAATCCAACTCTCCATAAAGATGAGCTGCTCAAAAGCAAACTAATTATCGCTGTGCCTAGGGCGATTTTAAACCATTTTCTGAACATGTAATCCGACTCCTAATATAGGGATCTTTGAGCGTAGCTCAAAGTCTCTCCTCTTTGAGATTTGAATTCGGCTTATTATTTCTAAATTTTCCATCGGGTATGCGGAATTCCACAAAGGGAATTCTTTCTCTGAAATCGAATGTTAAAGTTAACATATATGAATCGATGAGGTGCTTTTCTTGAAAATTGATCGTCTGCTTGCCATTACCATGCTGCTTCTAAATCGAAGAAGAATTAGCGCTAAAGAACTTTCGGAGCGTTTTGAAGTGTCATTACGTACAGTTTACCGAGACGTTGAGGCCATTAACCAAGCTGGCGTTCCTGTGGTTTCTTATGCAGGGATGAGCGGTGGCTACGAAATTATGGACCAATATCGGCTGGATCGCCAATTTCTGTCCCTCGATGAGCTCCAATCTATTATTGTTGGCCTCAAAGGAATCCGCTCTACCGTCGGCGACCAAGAGATCAGCAACCTTCTTGATAAAGTCGGCGCTCTCGTGGCGAAATCGGAACAGAACACCGTCGCTAACCTAAACAATCAGCTTATTATTGATATGAATCCTTGGCGTGGCAGCAATCAAGACAAAGAGAAGCTGAGCACCCTGCGCACATCAATCAAGGAATCCAAACTGATTTCCTTTCAATATATTACTTCCCAAAGTGAGCAGTCTGTACGAACAGTAGAACCTATGGGCATTGTGGTCAAAGGCTTTGGCTGGTATTTGTACGGCTACTGCCTCCTTCGTCAAGATTTTCGCGTCTTCCGATTATCTCGTATGAAGGATATTGAAGTGCTTCAGAGAACCTTTGAACGTAAAGAAGGAGCCTTAGAACAGTTAGACCATAATTGGGGCAAAAGAGCCCCCTCCTCGCTCATCAAACTCGTGCTGCATGCGCAGCCGAATGTTCGAGCTCAAGTAGAGGATTATTTCCGTCCTGAGCAAATTACCGTTCAAGCTGATGGCACTTTGATGATTACCGCCACTCAACCGGATGAACCGTGGCTTCATGGCATGCTTCTTAGCTATGGCCCCAACCTGCGAATCATTGAACCGGCCCATATTGCAGCCATCATCAAAGATAAAGCTGAAAAAATCGTTCAACTATACGCAAATGAACACTGACAGGACGTTGTCAGTGGTGGTTGTCTATAATGAGATTATGAAGTAGGCGAGACAAATAAATTAATGCTTACGATGCCAGTATTTCTGGCGAAAAACTCAAGTTAATGCTTACGATGTCAGTTTTTCTGGCGAAAAACTCTAAGGAGGCTCACCCATGTTTAGAACAATCGAAGATTTTGTAAATGAATGGAACAATGAAGCAAAAGCTACCCAACGCGTGCTGGACACTTTGACAGATGCTTCACTTAAACAGCAAATCGCGCCCGACTTCCGCTCGCTAGGACAATTGGGTTGGCATATCGCGACTACCATTCATGAGATGACCTCACGCACTGGTCTTACGTTCAATGCTCCCGAAGGCGAAGAACACGCGCCAGCATCCGCCAAAACAATTGCCGACACCTACCGCACCTCCTCAGCCGGGCTAGCAGAAGCAATCCAGTCCCAGTGGACAGATGCTAAGCTCACTGAAAGCACTGATATGTATGGTGAGCAGTGGCTCAATGGTTTAACGCTGCGCATCCTCATTTCGCATGAAATTCACCATCGTGGTGAAATGATCGTCTTGATGCGTCAAGCCGGACTGCGAGTACCGGACATCTATGGTCCGACTCGCGAGGATTGGCTGGAGCGCGGCATGCAGCCGTTGGTGTGATTTAAAGTAGATATAGTAAGAAGTCGTTGAGAACTAGCTTGTCTTTGGATGAGTTTGAAAGAGCTTGAAAGAGCTTGAAAGAGCTTGAAAGAGATTGAAAGAGCTTCAAAGATCTTCAAAGAGCTTCAAAGAGATCGGAAGAGCTTGGAAGAGCTCAGGAAAGATGAAAGAGCACATCCTCCATGTGCTCTTTTTGGCTTTTTAGGGATTGTATATATTTTTGAAAGTCATTCGATAGAGTTGTCCCCAAAGACATATCTGGAACACTCAACTTCCACTCTGTGAATTCGAAGCCTGCATGCTACTTCCATTGGATTAATTCCAGTGGAAGTAGGGATTTGATAGCCTGGATGCCCATTCCATTGGAATAAATCCAATAAAATTGCGCTTTTCGAAGCATGAGAGTCGATTCCATTGCATTTTCTACAATGAAATTTCCTAAAACACCAATTTTACTCAATAAATCGTGAATTCCATTGTATACTTTACAACAGAAGCTCCTGCAGCTTCCTCACTCTCTCTCGGATACCACTGTTAAATCAAAATTTAATGATAACCCATCCAACAATACGAGGCATAAGCAATGAGCTATACCAAAAGAGGAGGCGAACCTATGCAAAATCAAACGGTCATCGTAACGGGCGCTAACTCAGGAATGGGCCTGGCCACTACTGTGGCGCTAGCCAGCCAAGGCGCCTACGTCATCATGCTGTGCCGCAGCCGCCAAAGAGGCGAGCAGGCACTGATCGAGGCGCGAAAGCAGAGCTGCTCGGAGCGCATCGAGCTTATGCTGTGCGACCTCGGCTCCCTTGCGAGCATCCGTTCTTTTGCCGCGGAGTTCCATGCCAAGCACAATGTGCTGGATGTGCTTGTGAACAACGCGGGGGTCGTCACCGTGAAGCGGCAGACTACAGCAGACGGCTTCGAGGCCATGATGGGTGTCAACCATCTCGGCCATTTCCTGCTGACCAACCTGCTGCTGGACGCCATCGTCCGCTCCCCGCAGGGGCGGATCGTGAACGTCTCCTCCGGCGCCCATAAGATCGGGCGCATCGATCTGACCAACCCTCACCTCACCCGAGGATATCGTGTCTGGAGCGGATACGCCCAGTCGAAGCTGGCGAATATCCTGTTTACCCGCGAGCTGGCGAAGCGGCTCGCCGGTACTTCCGCCACGGCCAACTCGCTGCACCCCGGGGCCGTGGGCACAAACCTCGGTGTCGATCGCGACACCGGATTCGGCAAGGCCGTGTATGCGATGCTGCGGCCGTTCTTCTTGACGCCGGCGCAAGGCGCGGAGACGGCGGTATATTTGGCCACGAGCCCGGACGTGAGGACGGTCAGCGGCGAGTACTACTACAGGCGGAAGATCGCGCCTGTCTCCGCCAGAGCCCAAGACGAGGAGCTAGCTCGTCAGTTTTGGACTTGGAGCGAACGCGAAGTAGGATTAACATCAGCCACAGAGTAGGCGCGGAAGGGAATCTTCAGGAACTCTTCGCCCCTTTCCCATGGATAAAAACTGGAAAATGAGGAAACATTATTCGAGCATTTACCCTCATTTTCGGAGTGTGACATGAATTGGACTTTTTTCATAGCCAAGAATCTCTAACCACGATCCAGTGGATTTTGCGCGCTGTTGCAGCCTATCTCTTCTTATTAATTGCGGCCAAAGCTTTGGGGCAACGCTCGATCTCCCAGCTGCGGTTTTTGGATTTCATTATTGCTCTCATTCTTGGAAATATTATTGCCCATCCGCTTTCGGATGAGCATTTAGGTTTAGTCGGCTCCATGATCACTACGATTGTAATCGTAGTACTATATATGACAACCTCCTGGTTAAGTCTAAAATGGAAATTCCTTAAGCATTATTTAGACCCGCCGCCTCTTAGGTTAATTAAAAATGGACAGATTCTAATGAAAAATCTGCGCAAAGCCAAAATATCTGTAGATCACCTATTCTCTGAGCTGCGCAAGCAGCAGATTGAAGATATAGCCAAAGTCGCACTTGCGCTGTGGGAGCCAGGGGGAATCATTTCCGTGTTCCTCGAGCCTCAGCACCAACCTGTCACGGCAAAAGATATGTACATACCAACGTCGTCGTTCTCTCTCGTGAAGCCGATTATTGTTGAAGGTTCCAGCGATGACAAAATGCTCGCTCAGTTAGGAAAAGACCACGCATGGCTGGAAGCTCAGATTCACACTGCACATCTCGATATGAAGGATGTTGAACTAGCTACCATAGATAATCAAGATCAATTGCGTATATATACCGATTTAGACACCATTGAAAAAGACGAGCAAACGCTGATCTGATAGCGTCCGTCGTCTTTTGGCTTTTAGATGAGAAAGCTTTGGATCTGTCATTTAAGAAAGCGCTTTAATATATTTGGAATTACAGCTAAAATATAACTAATATCGTTTTGGAATTGTTTGGATCCATTCTTTTTATCGGGACAACGTTTGGGTAAAGTTTTGGACTCAAACAAGCAATTTGAGGAATGAGGTGACCTTATTGAAAATGCCGCATACTTGGTTTCAAATTGGCAGTCGCAAAAGTGCACTGACGACGATGATCGCCTCTAATTTATTCATCCTGTTGATTCCACTTGCAATGGGACTCTTTTTGTACGCCAAAGTGGAGCAGAGTCTGGAAACAAACGCCAACCGTTCCAATACGGCGATGCTAGAGCAACTAAAGCTGTCGCTGGACTATAAATTATCGGAAGTAGATAATTTAATGCGCCAGGTCGCGCTCGATCCGAAGTTGGATTATATGTTGAAAATTCCGAAAGATGCGGACAGCGCCGATACATACCGTTTCGTGGAATTCATGCGCAACCAATTGAGCAGGTACCGCAGCATGGTTAGCAGTTTTATTTTTGACTATTACGTTTATTTTGACAGCAGCGATACTATCGTCAAAGCAGATTTATTGACCGATTCTCGTACCTTTTATTCCACCTACTATACTTTTAAGGACATGACGTATGAGCAGTGGCACAAGGAGATTTTGACAAGTACGCACAGCATGTCTTACTTGCCAGCCGCCTCCCTTGCTCGCGGGAATGAAATATCCACTAACACCGAATACGTTCCGAAGGAGGTCGTCGTCTATGAACAATCGCTTCCCCTTCGTTCGCAATCCGATGTCCTCGGTAATTTTATCGTTCTGATCGATGTCGACCAAATCAAACAAATGTTAAAGCAGTTGGAAACAGCTAGCGACAGCGCGATTTATATCATTGACCATACAGGAAAAACAATTATGAGCACGAGCGATATACCATTTTCGCCCGACCTTCTCAATCGCATTGAAACCAATAGCAGTCCATTCGATTACCGAATCGCTGGCGTCAATCAAATGGTATCGGTTACGTCCTCGCAAAAGGCGGGCTGGAAGTATGTGTCGGTAACGCCGAATGACGTATTTATGCAGCAGGTCAATCAAATTCAAACATGGTCCTTAGGACTTTTCATTATATGCTTGATCGCTGGGCTGCTAGCTGTCTACGCCGGGGTATACCGCAATTACAAGCCGCTTCAGAAAACGGTGAACGCGATTATGCGCGGGAAAGACATGATCGGGCGCCCTGCCTCCAACGAGTACGAGTTTATCCAACAGACGTTCGAAGGCTCGATTCACGAAGAAAAAAACTTGCGCAACATGCTAGCCCAGCAAATCCCGTTAATTCGAACCAACTATTTATCCCGCCTCATACGCGGTTATATGGACGTGGATGTTTCCTCAGAAAACGAAGAAACACTTCGGTTCATGGATCTATCGTTCGTAAGCGATCGTTTTGCCATACTCCTTGTCAAGATCGAAGACATAGATGATTTCAGCGAAGAACAATCCGAGCAAGGCTGGGCGCATGCAAGGTTTATCGTATCGAATATAGGTGTCGATCTTATTCAACTGCATCATACTGGGTATTCGGTTGAGCTCGATCGCGATCGTCTTGCTTTTCTCATCAACCTGGAGAATCGGCGAGGAGATCGCTCTGCTGTCGATATACGAGAATTTGCAGAATCGCTTAACAGCATGATTTCACAAAGATTCAAAATCAACATAACTGTAGCCGCAGGAGAGATCCATCAGGGGCCAAAGGCGATTCGCGACTCCTACCCAGAAGCGCTATCAGCACTTGAATATAGACTCATTAAAGGGAAAAACGCAGTCATCCACTTCCAAGATATCATAGATGCCACACAGCACTATTATTACCCGCTTGAAATCGAAATACAGCTTATCAATTTCGTTCGGAGCGGTGATTCGGATAATGTGGAAAAGCTGCTCTCTACGATCTATTCGATGAATTTCGATTCTAGCCACATCACGCCGGAACTTGGTAAGTGCTTGTTCTTCAATGTAATGAGCACATTTTTGAAAATTGTAAACGCCTCAAATACGAACCCGGAAGAAGTGCTTGGCGCGAATTTCGATCCGATCAAAGCGGTTTTCAGCTATCCGACGGCGGATGGCATGTACCAGAAAACGAAGGATTTGTACGCAACGCTCACCCGCTTGTTTATAGTCGAACGGTCCGACCACAGCACGCAATTACTGCAGGAGATCGTCCATTTCGTAGATCAAAATCTCGATGATCAGAACATGGGGCTGGCGCTTGTTGCCGACCGCCTCAAGATGACACCGCCATATATTTCCACCTTCTTCAAAAAACATCAAGGGCAAAATCTGTTAGATTACGTCACACGCAAACGGATTGAAAAAGCGAAATTGTTGATGGAGAACAAGGAGCTGACGAACGCACAAATTGCGCAAATGGTCGGTTATAATAACGACGTTGTGTTCATTCGCGCTTTCAAAAAGCAGGAAGGTATTCCGCCAGGAAAATACCGCGAAACGATGAGGCTGGGCAAAACCGGATCCGACGCATAAAGGGCAGCCTCTAGGGCTGTCCTTATTTTGATAAGTAAGCTGAATGTGGAATATAGACAGGATATCAGTGCTCCATGAAGGAAGGAGAGCAACAAATTTACACTGACGTTTTTTAATATCTCACTGATTTGTTTTCTACTAACCCGCAATTCTTATGAAAATACAACGCAAATGAAAAGTAGAAAGTATCCTTTCTCGCAGGCAGAAGCTACACTCGGAACTAGAAGGCGGGACAATAACGATCCCGTTTCACAATTCAATCACTATGAAAAGGGAGGCGTTTACATTGAAGAAAAAAATGAAACATGTAAGTTCTTTCATTCTGATTTCTTTACTCGCTGCTTCAGTTGCCGCATGCAGCAGTAATGGCGGAGGCGAGAAGTCGTCGCCGCAGTCTGGCAAAGAAACACAGCCGCCGAAGTTGACCCATCTGACGTACTGGGTAACCAACCAGCCCTCAGCTGCTTCGCAGATGAAGACATACGCAGAAATGGAAATGTATAAGGAACTCGAAAAAATATCCGGTGTAAAGGTGGAATTCCAACATCCTCCAACCGATGCCCAACAGGCAAAAGAACAGTTTAACCTAATGCTCGCCTCCAACCAACTGCCGGACGTTATTGAAACGAGCTGGACGGGGTATCCAGGCGGACCGGAAAAAGCGATTCAAGATAGCAAAATTATTAAGCTGAATGATTTGATCGATAAATACGCACCGAACCTAAAAAAACTGTTGACGGATCATCCGGACTGGAAAAAGCAAATCATGACGGACGATGGCAGTATCTACTCATTCCCGTTCCTGCGAGGTGGTGAGAAGGTCAGAGTGTTCTTCGGCCCAGGTGTACGTCAGGATTGGCTGGATAAACTGGGCTTGAAAATGCCAACAACGATCGACGAATGGTACAACGTGTTGAAAGCGTTTAAAGAGAAAGATCCGAACGGCAACGGCAAAGCGGACGAAATCCCGATTTACCTCGATAAAGCATTATTCGCTACCGATGCTCCGTTCCTCGGCGCATGGGGCATCAATTACAGTTTCTACCAAGACAGCGGCAAAGTGAAGTACGGCCCAATCCAGCCGGAGTTCAAAGATTTCCTTGCAACGATGAACAAATGGTACAAGGAGGGCTTGCTTGACAAAGACTTCGCAGCCCCGAACGATAAATTATACGACAATAAAATGACAACAAACCTGTTGGGAGCATCTGTGTTCTATAACGGCGGAGGCATCGGCAAATACGCCAACCTGATGAAGGACAAGGACCCGAATTTCAAGCTAGTCGCCGCTCCTTATCCGCTATTGAAAGCTGGGGATAAACCAATTTGGGGCCAGAAAGATTTTGTAACCAACGGTATTGGCGCTGCTATCACAACGAGCAACAAAAATCCCATTGAAACTGTCAAATGGCTTGATTATGCTTACGGCGAAAAAGGCGATCTGCTATTTAACTATGGCAAAGAAGGCGTCAGCTACAAAATGGAGAACGGCAAAGCCGTATTCCTTCCGGAAGTAGTCAACCCGCCGAGCGGAGTCAGCCTTGCTCAATCATTTTCGAAGCATAACCGTTCGACGTGGAGCGCACCGTTCGTGCTTAGCGATAATTTTCAATTGCAATATCTCGCGCTCCCACAGCAGAAAGATGCGCTTGAAATCTGGTCGAAACCAACGGCTGAACGTAAAATGCCGCTCGTGACACCGACCAAAGATGAAAGCAGCAAGTATGCTTCCGTCATGACGGATGTCGAGACTTATCGCGACGAATTGCTGCTTAAATTCATTATGGGCGTGGAGCCGATCGAAAACTTCGACAAATATGTTAAGAAGATTCAAAGCATGGGCATCGAAGACGCCACCAAAATTCAGCAGGCTGCGCTCGAACGATTTAATAAACGCAGTTAAATCGAAAGCTTCGGACTGGGAGATGACGGCTTCATCTCCCGCTTTCATATCGAAACCATGCAGAAAGGCAGGGAGAAACGATGGCGCAAAGCTCTGGAAACCTACAGGCAGGCACTGTAACCAAAATCTATCGCGAGCCGACATTACTTCAAGTTATTCGCTCGGATCTTAAGCGGCATTGGGCTATTTATGTGATGGCCCTGCCTGTTATCGCTTATTACCTCCTGTTTCATTACGGGCCGATGTACGGTTTACAAATCGCATTCAAAGATTTTTCAACAGTAAAAGGCATCTGGGGAAGTCCGTGGGTCGGTTTCAGACATTTTGAAAGCTTTTTTAACGGAATTTATTTCTGGCGGTTAATTAAAAACACCATTTTAATCAACGTATATGAGCTTTTATTTGGCTTTCCGGCGGCTATTGTATTAGCACTGCTTCTCAATGAAATTCGCAATAGCATGTTCAAACGTGTTGTACAGACAATCTCTTATTTGCCCCATTTCATTTCAATCGTCGTCGTGGCTGGGATGATGGTCGACTTTTTAGGCCGTACGGGTCTCATCAACCAAATCATCGCCTCCTTCGGAATCGAACCGATCGACTTTTTGAAAGAAGCGAGCTGGTTCCGTTTCCTGTTTGTTTCGTCTGGTATTTGGCAAGGAATCGGTTGGGGTTCCATTATCTATTTGGCGGCGATGGCCACCATTGACCCTACCCTGTATGAGGCCGCCCGGATGGATGGCGCGAACCGTTGGAAGCAGACGCTGCACATCACAATTCCCGGTATTATGCCCACGATCGTTATTTTGTTTATTTTGAATATGGGCAACATGCTATCGGTTGGCAGTGAAAAAGTACTTCTTCTGTACAACCCGCTCACTTATGAGACAGGGGATGTCATTTCAACCTACGTCTATCGCAAAGGTGTTCTGGAGGCAAGTTACAGCTTTACGGCAGCAGTGGGGCTATTCAACTCCATCGTAAGCTTCATTCTGATTGTGTCCGCCAACAGCATCAGCAAGCGGCTCACCGAGAATAAACTTTGGTAGTCAGAAGGGAGATTCGGCGATGAAACCAACAACAGGTGAACGATCATTTGGATATTTGAATGCACTCCTTATGATCGGCCTTTGCATAGTCACTTTGTACCCATTCTTATACGTTCTATTTGCTTCGTTTAGCAATGCAACGTCTTTCCTGCAGCATCGCGGACTGATGTTCAGCCCGGCCGGCTTCGATCTCGGCGCTTACAAAGCTGTGTTCAATAACCCAATGATTGTAAAAGGGTACCAGAATACGTTGCTCTATGTGGTGCTTGGTACCGCAATTAATCTCGTCATGACGGCGATCGGCGCCTACGTATTGTCCAGACCTCATTTATACTTCAAAAATATGATCATGTTTTTCATCGTCATAACGATGGTATTTCACGGCGGCTTGATTCCGACTTACCTGCTTGTGAACGACCTCGGGATGATGAACACGATGTGGGCGCTTCTCATTCCCGGTGCGATCAATACATTCAACATGATCATCATGCGGACCTCTTTTCAAGGCATCCCAGTTAGTTTGGAAGAATCCGCGCGAATGGACGGCGCTAGCGATTGGAAGATTTTATTCCTCATTATAATCCCGCTTTCGATGCCTGTTATTGCTGTCATGATTTTGTGGTACGCGGTAGGACATTGGAATTCCTACTTCAGTGCGCTAGTCTATCTGCGGAGCCGTGAAGACTACCCGCTACAGCTCGTACTCCGTGAAATTTTAATTGCCAACAATACGGATTCGATGATGACGGGTGCAGCCAACGATGATAAATACGCAATTGGGGAAACGATTAAATATGCGACGATTATCATCTCGACGTTACCCATTATTTGCCTATACCCGTTTCTGCAAAAGTATTTCGTCAAAGGGGTCATGATTGGGGCGATTAAGGAGTAACTCTGCTGCAAAGCATGTGTGGAGTGATCTTGCTTAAATAACCTCCACCCCGACACCCAGCTCTCGCCAACGATCAAAAAAGTCTGGGCATGTTTTCGAAACACAGCCTGGATCCGCAATCCTGACGCCATTCACCCTTGCGCCGATCAATGAAAGAGCCATCGCCATTCGATGGTCGTCGTGGGGGTCGAGCAGCGCGGGCTGCGGCTCCCCTGGGTACACCGTTAACCCATCCGCATGTTCTTCCACCTGAACGCCAAGCTTCCCAAGTTCCTCACACATCGCCGCAATGCGGTCGCACTCGTGATGCCTGATATGCGCAGCATCCGTCAATGTAATGGGACCATCTGCGAAGGGAGCCAATGCTGCTAGTGTAAGCGTCTGGTCCGACCAACGCTGCATACTCACCGTGAAGCCGCCTTTAAGACGGTTTGTACCCCGGACTTCAATGTAACGCTCACCATGCGTCACCGAACAGCCCATTTTCTCCAAAATAGACAGTAGCTCTATATCCGGTTGTCGTGTCTGCGCGGAAATTCCCTCAATACGTACACGTCCATTCGTCAGAGCAGCGAGTGCCCAGAAGTAAGCGCAAGTTGATACATCGGGTTCCAGCATGAATGTACGAGCTTCATAAACGCTCGGCTGAATCGTAATCGTTTGCCCATCCTCATGAACATCCGGCCTCACACCGAACGCCCACATCATATCTAATGTCATCTCGACGTAGTCCCGCTGCACAATTTGATCAGCGATCCGAATGGTAAGAGTGTCTTTCGCATAAGGAGCTGCGAGGAGCAATCCACTAATAAACTGACTGGAAACCGCTCCAGAAACCGTTACTTCTCCTCCGTTAAGACCATCTGCATGCAGCGTCAGCGGCACACATCCAGGATTGCCGTTATAACGGATATCCGCTCCCAAACTGGATAATGCATCCAATAGAGGTGCAAGAGGCCTTTCAGCCATACGCTTACTGCCATCAACTGTCCACTCCCCATGACCAACGGCAAGCGCCCCGGGTAAAAAGCGTGCGACCGTTCCAGCAGCCCCAACATACAAATCCGCTTTCGCGACAGACCAATGCCCTTCGTTCCCCTTGACCGTAAGCGAGTCCCCATCCATCTCGATTCCAACTCCCAGCTCTCCGAGCGCTTTCATACACCAATACGAGTCATCGCTTTGTAAAATACCCTGAAGTCGCGTGGTCCCCTTCGCCAGTGCAGCAATAAGGAGTGCGCGATTGGTGAAGCTTTTACTGCCCGGTATTGTAATAGTGGCATCTACCGCTCCGTGAAGCGGCGACAACCGTACTTCCTGTCCCTCCAGATGCTGCGACCACGGTGATCTTGCTCTCCGATCTGGCTCGTGCGTCTTTGAATCCTTCATCTCATCCACCCTCTCCAATTGTGCGTATCCAGTAAGCCAATTATAATAGGAGGTAAAGGCATAGATGAAATCACCAAATAAGCACCTTCCCATAAAGGAGCTCTATATCATGATCCATTTAGAATGGTACCGAATATTCCTTCACGCCGCCAAAGCGGGCAATTTAACCAAAGCAGCCGGGGAGCTTTACATTACCCAACCATCCGTCAGCTATGCAATTAAACAAATGGAACAGGCCCTATCCATGAAGCTTTTTCATCGGCAATCCAAGGGTGTGGAGCTAACAACTGAGGGGAAGCAATTACTGCTTTATGTGGAGCAATCTTTTGCGCTTTTGGAGGCTGGGGAGAAAAAAATGTCCGCACTCAAGCACCTCACAGGAGGCGAACTTCGTGTCGGAGCGAGTGATTCATTATTCAAGCACTTCTTATTCCCTTATTTGGATAACTTTCATAAACAATATCCCGATGTCCGCATCCGTCTTTCTCACGGCAAAACATCCGAGATTACAGCTCGAGTCAAAGAGGGCAGCATCGATTTCGGACTTATTCATTTGCCAACTGCCGATGATCCTCATCTCGATGTCCAAGCGATCATGACCCTCCAAGACTGCTTCGTGGGCGGTGAAGCTTACCGTGATCGAGATGACCACTCACTTTCCGCGCAGGATATCAGCCAATTCCCCTTACTGCTCCTGTCTCCTGGAAGCAGCACAAGGCGTTTCGTTGAGCAATGGTTCGCTGCCCAAGAAGTCACGATCGAAGCCGACATCGAGCTCGGCAGCATTGATCTGCTTATCGAATTTGCAAAACTCGGCTTCGGCGTTGCATTCGTCCCTCGATCTTACGTCGTCAAAGAATTGGCTGAAGGTAATCTGCATGAGCTAAAGCCTGCCAAAACCATCCCTGCCCGCAGCATCGGAATCACCACCCGTCAAGATATGACGTCGTCTGTTGCGGCGGCTAAATTTCTTGAGATGCTTTCGTCTTAAAATTGCTTATACTGCCAATATATACTCTGAGAAGCAGATGTACGTATAGATATGTATACCGTACAAAGATACGTACACGTACTCTACATAAAACGCTTCTCGACTTTTTTGCTAATCATAAGTGAGATCGCAATAAATAAGGCCACGTAGATCAACTCATACGGATTCTCAATGAATCGCTTAGGATCGTGTCCGATGAAGCTAACCGACAGGACCATGACCGCTTTCCCCGCGGCAACCGCAACCAAAAAAGAACGAAACCTCATGCCGACCAGCCCGGCAGCCATATTAATCACAACGAAAGGTCCTACCGGAAAAAGACTGAGTATAAACACATAGTTGAAAGCCTGACGGCGCGCCCAAAGGAGACTTTTTTGGACCTTGGGCTTTTGTGCCCAGCGCTCTAGATAAGGATGGCCGGCTACTTTTTTGACGATCGCAAAAGTCACCAAGCACCCGCACACAATACCTATCCAAGAGTAAAGAAAACCGAGCCACAGCCCATATACAGCTGCATTTACACTAATAATGACAAGTGTAGGAAGCGGCGGAACGAATGATTTCATGAAAGGTAGAAGAAGACCAGGCAAGGGGCCGAGTGATCGATACTTGTCCAGGATCATCGCCAAATTATCTTCCGTGAGGTAGGACAAGAGTTCTGTTATTCCCATATGTATGCACACCTACTCGCTTAACAGTTAGTTGAAGACTGGGATAAACTTTCGAATTAACGAAGGATAAAGGCTTGCGCTGTCCAAAAGGACGAGCTCGCTTATCAAAGCTGGCTGAGAAAGCAAGTGAAGTTGCAAATTTATAAAATCGAGTCAACAGAAAAAAGAACCTCCATAGGCATAATAGCACATGAAGGTTCTGGTTGCTTATTTTTGAGCGAAAAACACTAAATTGACACATGATGGATCTCGCCTGTGGATGCTTACGCAAAACTAATGTATGTTTGGTGACATTCGCTGGCTAACCATCGTGCATTTGTATTCTGTATAACCGTACATCCTCCGCTGAACTACCTTTGGTTACAAAGTTGTATTCGTCCAGCAATATATCCTCTTCTTCCCTACCATAGCCCGCCAAGCGTCTTCCGTGCTACAAACGTCCTCGTCAGCTCTACCTTAGCCTCCAAAGTTGTATTTCGTACAACARTATTTCCTCTTCTTCCCTACCTTAGCCCGCCAAGCGTCTTCCGTGCTACAAACGCCCTCTTCAGCTCTACCTTAGCCTCCAAAGTTGTATTTCGTACAACAATATTTCCTCTTCTCCCCTACGTTAGGCTAAAAAGTTGTATTTCGTACAACAGTTCCAGCTGAAAACACGCGTTTCCTCCGAGATGCGGCCAAATTGTTGTATTTTTGAGTCAATTTCATAATTCCAAACCCTTGTTACATCTAGCTTTTTAAGGCATAAAAAAAGGAGTACCTCCCCAAATCTCGAAGGTAATAGGCGACGAAAC
>NZ_LMRY01000043.1:0-39424 GCF_001427935.1 Paenibacillus sp. Soil724D2 | reverse complement strand
CTACAGCATTACAATCCATTGATTGATGAACGGGTAAAAGCAGAATGGAAGTTGCCGGAAAGCTGGAAACTGATTGCCCAAATGCCGTTCGGTAAACCGTCTGCCGCAGCAGGTGAAAAGAAATTTAATTCGGTACAAGAACGTATAAAAGTTTTTAAATAAACTTAACCTTGAGGCTGTCTCAATGACAGTCTCTTTGTTTAATAACATAATATCCCATTTTATTTAAATAAGGATATCCGCGCTAGCTTCGGCCAATTCCCGAAAACTCAGATAGTTGTAGCCTGAAGGCTTCTGGAACTGACCTTGAAATTTTCCCTTTTCCGAAGTTCACGATTCCATTCGTTCTGATCTAGCGATTTTAGAGCTATTGTAGCTAACGACAAGTTAATCTGCAAAACAAAAAAAGTGAAGGTGAAAAATATGGTGAAATATAAGGCTTGGACATTTCTGATCGTGGCTAATCTGTTTTGGGCCGGTAATATCATTTTTGGAAAATTGATTATAGCTGAATTTCCTGCTGAATGGACAGTCTTTCTAAGGTGGGTCGTCGGACTGATTCTTCTTATTCCCATTGCCCAATTTATTGAGAAGCCTTCATGGGGTCAAATATGGAGGAATAACTGGGTGTTGATCATTTTGCTAGCTGCTTTATCCATTGTGCTCTACACCTATCTCTCGTATGCTTCATTGCAGTTCACATCTGCAACGAACAGCGCTCTATTTACTACCCTTGCACCTGGCTTGATTATGCTCTTTTCGTTGATTTTCCTGAGAGAAAAAGTAAGTGCCTTTCAGGTCATTGGATTAATCACCTCGTTTATTGGTGTTCTGATTGTGTTGACGAAAGGCAACCTGTTGCAGTTGTTTCATACTCAGTATAACGAGGGCGATGCGATCATGCTGTTGGCCGTCTTATGTTGGACTGCTTATTCATTGCTTTTAAAAAAAGCAAAAGGCATTCCGCCTGTGACATTGGTTGCGATGATTGCGCTGGTCGGTGCTATTCTGATGATTCCTTTTTTATTTTTTCAGCCGATTCACTTCGACAAAATCACTTCTTTGGGGATCGTAGGGGTTATATACATGGGGGTATTCCCGTCAGTCGGTTCGTTTATCTTTTGGAATCAAGGAGTAAAGATACTAGGTGCGAGCAAGGCCGGCATAACGATGAATCTGATTCCTGTCTTTACAGCAATTATTTCGGTTATCTTGGGGCATGCTTTGGAGATGTCGCAGATGCTCGGGGGACTCATGACGATTGCCGGTATGTTATTGATTGCAATAAAACGGAAACAGGAATCACAGATTAGCGCTCCTGTCGCTCAACAGCTTGGCCTAAAGGAAACAATTTAAAATCCGTGTCCATCTTGCAATTACCAATTAAAGGCATATGGGCGTATCATGAACGATATTAAAGCTACTGGTGCTCAATTGATTGGCTAACAAACACTGGATCATCCATGCTTGCCGACGGTTTAAGTTAACGGCATGGACTATACGATGTCATTTACGAAGGAGATGAGACGGTTTGAAAAATAACTTCATCGAATACTGTCTAAACAAAAAAGGAGCGATTAAGGATTATCCCTTGGGATCCGATCCACTCGCGATAAAAATTGCAGGTAAAATATTCGCTCTTTTTTATGAGGAAAAAGGGTACTTGAACCTAAAATCCGATCCGGTGATTTCGCAAAACTTGAGAGAGCAGCATGAGGACGTTCGACCGGGGTATCATATGAACAAACAACACTGGAATACGATTATTCTCGAGGGTTCTTTGCCAGAGTCGGATATCTTTGCAATGATTGATCACTCTTACAATTTGATTGTTAAAAGCCTTCCTAAGAACGTCCGGGAGTCTATTTAGATTATGCATAGGCGATTACAAGTCTGAAGTGATACGCTTACAGGTTCTTATAGCCTTTCATATATAAAAACGACCGGAGGCGCACCCGCTTCCGGTTTTTATATACCCAAATTTGATATTGAAACCGGTCCCGCTCAAATTTCCTTTGATAAAACCGAATGAGGTGAGCTACGCTTGGACTTCCTTCATACCGGCATTGCTTGCGGGCATGATAAGCAGCTTTATGCCGATATTGCGTACGCACATTCATAAGAGAATATTGCGATGCGAGACGTTAATGCTGAGCCAGCTGAGCGGGAAGCTTCCGTGCGCCAGCAGCGCCCCGCCGACAATGATGAGTTTATTAAAAAGAACGACTGCAGTCTGCAGCCGCCCTTTGTTGAGGTTATTTGGATCGGGTTAGCATCGCGGCATCTAACTGAACAGACTTACGAGACGTTTTGATAACTCCATCCTTCACAAGCCCACTCATGACTCCACTGACGGCTTCCCGAGTTACACCAAGCATGTTGGCTATCTCTTGGTGCGTAAGAGGGAGATCGATTAAAGCAAAACCATCTACGATGATACCAAACTTTGAACTAAGCATCGTCAACAGATGAATCACCTGTTCGCGGAGACCATTAAATGCAATTTGTTCTAACTGTTCTTCTCTTTCCTTCAACCGTTCACTGACCGCTTTTAGAAATTTCAACGCCAGATTCGGTCTGCTTATCATAAGCCGGTCGAATTGTGCTTCGGATATTGAGCAAACCAGTGTTGGTTCTATGGCTTCAATGTAAACATCTTTAGTACCAAACGAGAAGGAATTGATTTCCCCAAATATGTTCCCATGAGTCAATATACCTAGAGTGAACTGTTTCCCACTGTCGTTTAATTTGTATACTTTAAGCTTGCCTTCTTTGACGAAAGAAAAACCTTTGAGAATGTTATCAGGTGTTTGAACCAATGCGTCTTTCTGTACCCAATTGAAATGGCGAATAGTATTTAGTAAATCAATTTCTTTCATTTCTTCACTGGTCATTTCTTCAAAAATGCTGATTTGAGATAAATACCATAATTTATTCATTTGGTTTTCCTCCATGTAACAATCCTCCATTTTAGGGAAAAGGTAACTCAATTTTATTGAAGTTTTTGTCCATACATCATGCTTTATAAGGATCATGATGTCAATGCATCTTATAAATTGAGCGAATTTCCTTCTGCCATCCAGGTTAAAATAAAGTTGACTGATAACATCTGTTTCTACATTACATTGTTCTGGCGTTATATACAATTTCAGGAGAACAGTAAACTACATCATGGAAGGTATCGGACTCGATCTTGCGGAGTACAACAATACCTCGAAATGGGTTTTGCCGGTTCCAGCTACATTCATGATTGATGAGAGCGCCATTATTCGCTCCCCCTATGTCAAATTGGGTGGTAAATTAAAATAGGAATGAACGAAATTTGTATTAAAGGAGATGCTCTCTCGAAGGATCTGGATCAATTAAAGCAGAAGCTTAGGCCAATGCAATATGAAGTGACCCAAAATAACGGCTCAGAACAGGCATTTAATAACAAATATTGGGATCATAAACAAAAAGGGATATATGTGGACATGGATGATATGCAGATTCGGGTGATAGAAAACAGTAATATCCCGAATACCAAAGAGCAGTTTATCTCCGTTTACGAGAATTTCACATGGACGCAAGAAGACCAGAAAGCATTCTTTACCGCTTTAAACAATCGCTCCAACCTGCACTGTTTGATTCTATGCACGGATTGGTGCCCGGACGTCATTGGTGCCCGGACGTCATCTGGANATTTTATCGCGGTTTTCAAATAGATTCCTTATGTCACTTCTCGTCCGCCGTTTACGCAAGAAGACCAGAAAGCATTCTTTACCGCTTTAAACAATCGCTCCAACCTGCACTGTTTGATTCTATGCACGGATTGGTGCCCGGACGTCATCTGGAACGTCCCCATACTGTTTCGAGTGATGGAGCAAAGCCGCATTTCCACTGAAGTGTTGCTCATGGAAAAGCATATGGGAACCATGGATCTCTTTCTCACGGATGGCGGGCGAGCGCAGCCGAGCGCGGTTTTCTTGAATGGGTCCGGAGATGTTCTAGGCAGATGGGGAGCGCGTCCAGCCTATATTCAGGCCGTGATGGATCGGTTTAAAAAGAACAATCCAGATAAACAGGAAGCCGGTTATAAGGGGAAGCCGGTTATAAGGAGAAATTGAACCAAACATATCGGGACACGTTTGCCTGGGTTAGATCACCGATCAGGCCGTTTTCTAAATAGCCGGTTACGCTCAGTTGAGCAGCTTGAGTCATCTTAAACATAAATTATGTTCTAGGCAGATGGGGAGCGCGTCCAGCCTATATTCAGGCCGTGATGGATCGGTTTAAAAAGAACAATCCAGATAAACAGGAAGCCGGTTATAAGCGCACAAGTTGATTAATCTCTTGCGTACTGAATATTTTTGAACCGTCTCTCGTTTTACCCATGATTCAATACCTCGCTCAATTCCTCTAGTTCGATTAAAACACAAATGACCCGCAAAAGGGGCACTTTTTATCAAAGTGTCCATCTTACGGGTCAATTTGCCCCGATTGTGACTATTTACTAAACAACCTGGCTGCATTATAATTCATTAGCTTGCGGGTGGTATCAGCTGTGCTGCTACTACCCCTTATTCCATTTTTTCTTTACCTGCGTGACTACGAACATAATTGGGATATATCCATAAATAAAATAAAGTCCGACGTCTGAATAAAACTCGTACATCCATCGATGTATACTACGGTCCTTCACAAAAGACTCTAATATCAGAATTCCGACTAGAAAAGCAATCAGGCTCGCACGTGGTTTGGTCTGAAAAACGCTTTTCATTCCACGGCATGCCGCCCATAAGCTTAAAGATATGCCTGATAAATTTTTTACCAACCACAATGAAATCGCTAGATATTCTACTCTCTGGAACACAGGTCCCTCGATAATCTTGAGCATATTAAGCGTTGGCCAAAAGATCTCGCGCAGCTGCCCTTCACTGAAAAACATAAACGTTATGATTATTATCATCAAATACATTAATGTAACAAAAAATACCATCAAATGTGCCCATTTTTGTGATTTTGCCGGTGATTTAATGAATGGGTAAAAGAGTAGAAGAGCTTCAAATCCCATGAATTGATATAGCATGCTTTTAGAAGAGAGTAATATATCCGTTATTGAATGGTTAAAAAGAGGCATCAAGTTTAACGGATGTGCATACCGCAAAACTGGCAAATTCTCTGGAATAATAAAAATAAGTGCCATTAGGAATCCCAAAAAACTTAGCCCGGTAACGGACCGAAACCCGCCGGATACGGTATAGTATATAAGCAACACCAAAATGGTGCTTAGGGGTAAAATTTTCATTGATGGAAACACCCAGACTTGAATAACTTCAATATTGGCTTTGAATTCAATATAAGCTCCGAAAAAAAAATAAAGAACGATTGCGAAATTGATTATGTTCCCTGCAATTTTCCCGAAACATGTAGTGTTGATTGCAGTTACATCTAGACCTTCTTGATTAGAACGTAAAATTTTATAAATCATCCATAAGATTAAATGAATGCTAATCCCTACAATAACAACAGAAATATAAGCATTATATCCGGCATGTTCGGCCAATTCTCGTTGGAAATTCAGAACTCCGACCCCGACCATACTGACATACATAAGAGGAACAATTAAGAAGGGAGATATTAAGTGTTTTTCGTCAACAGGATTTTTCATACGCGAAACACCTCACTAAACTGTACATCCAGATATCGTTCAAGCACTGCCAGTATTAGCAATTTTAACCTGAATACTTACTGTTGTTTTTATTACTTGATAAATTTTTTCAAAATCTTGGGCACTCCAATTCTTAGACTGACTTCTTACTAAGTCGCCCAAGCCGACTGGATCAACCTTATTTTCTTTCAATAGTGAAAGGAATTTTTCAATTTCTTTTTTAAAATAAGACTCCATCGTTTTTTCAAGCTGTGTAAGCTGCTCATCTGATCTTAAATCCACCCAATCCGGGACATTCTGAAGTTCCGTCACCAATTTCAATCGAATTGAAATAGAAGGGATTGGATTAGCTTTGTTCACAATATAGTTTGCCTTTGAATGCATGCTTCTCAATAAAATAAAATCTTCACCCTGTATGTTTGATGCTTTTCCTGCAAGTGGAACCATGTAGTTACCATTCTTCGAGTTCTGAATAAGCATTTTTAATAAGAAAGCGTCCTTCATGCTAATTTTGGTTATCATTCGATCACTTCTAAATAAAGCCAGACCATCGATTTTCACTTCTCCGTGACCGCGGCTTCCCGCAGCTCCTTCTCGCCCTATTTTAAAATACGGCAAAAACATGTCTCGTCCTTCACCATAATAATTAAACAAGGATACATGAAGGTTCATCAACGGTAAATTTCCGTTTCTCATGTTTTGCTCAATCATATCCGATAAAAAAAACGGTTCAGAGAATTTTTTGGTGATTTCCAACAGTTCCGAAGCGTCCCGATCCACGACTCCAAGCTGAAGCTTCGATGGAAATTTAGGATCGCGGAGAAAATGATGGATTACAGTCCCAGTCCCTTTTTCTGCATGCGTTTTTCCGAATAACACCATCCTTAGCTGTCCCCTTTCAATGGGATCATTTGTCCGCGTATTTAGTCGTGGCAGAGAAATATCAGTGTTGGATTCCGTATATAAAGCGTCAAGTTCTGTTTTTCCCTGTTCTTTAAAGTGAGAAATTAGAGCACCGATTTTTTTGCCATTCGCAACGGTATCAAAGCTAATTGCATGGACAAGACAAATCTCATTCACAATTTTTTGATCGGCACAAGCCGATAAAACTGCACACAAAATGATAATAGGAAAAATTTTCCTCCTATACATAATGGCCCTCTTTCCATAATTTATTCTTCATCTATGATATTTTTCCGTTTAACTGGTTTAGGCACATACTTAACTGAAGATTTTGGTCTTAAATGTTGAGGTCTTTTATTCAGAATTTGAAAAGATGAACGTATAAAACTGTCTTTAAAAGACATAATTCTGAAAGGAAAAATCGGAACAGCGTAAGGAGAGCCTAATGATTTTAAACGAATAATATGGATGAACAGAAAACCCACCCCGATAAATAAGCCAATTCCCCCCCATATCGCTGACAGAATGATGAAAGGAAAGCGTAAAAATCGTATCGTATTTGACATCTTATATATCGGTGTCGTAAATGAGGCTAAAGCCGATAGCGCGACAAGAATTAGTAAAATATTACTTGTTAAAGCTGCTGCGACCGCAGCTTGACCGATAACAATTCCTCCGACAATACCTAAGGTTTGTCCAATTTTTGTTGGTAATCTGGCCCCTGCTTCCCGAAGAAATTCAATGGTTATTTCTAAAAAAAGCACTTCAAAGAAGGGCGGAAATGGAACGTTTTGTCTGGAAAAAATAAGGGGACTAAGCAAATCTTTTGGAATGACTTCATAATGATATGTGGTTATCGCAACATACATTGACGTGCTAAACAGCGAAAAAATGACACCAAAGATTCGAATCAATCGAAAAAAAGAACCCAATATCCATGGCAAATAATAATCTTCCGGGGAAATAAAAAAATCAAACAATGTAGAGGGTCCTGTAACACAATAAGGTGATCCGTCGCAAATCACCGCGACTTGCCCGCTAATAAGTGAAAACACCACTCGTTCCCTGCGTTCCGTGGATACAAACAATGGAAATGGCGTCATAGAATTGTCTGACATTATTTGGTCCAGAATGGACGAATCAAACACGACATCGTAATCAATATCAGTAAGCCTTTGCTCAACAGTTTGAATATTCTGTTCATTTGTCAACCCATCGATATAAATGATTGCGACTTTTGTTTTTGAAGTTGTTCCAACGATTATTTCTTTTATAATCAAGTTTGGGAGATTGATTTGTTTTCTTAGCAAACCGATGTTTGTATCCAGGTCCTCTATGAAACCGACTTTAGGGCCGACGACGCTAAACTCGTTTTCCGTCTCATTGTTTTCTCGCAATCCATGATTGTCGGCTAAATTAACCAATGCACACTTTTGATCGTTTTCATGAAGTAGAACGATCGCATAACCTTTCAGCAGTTTGGATTGAATATTTGTTAATTCGTCGGTAATCTCTATATCATTAATGGGAAGCCAGGCCTTAATATCCTCAATTTCCTTGATTTCTGAATCCAATGAGCGATTTTGCAACACAAGAATCAAATGTTGCTGCATCCACTTCGCATCGATTAAGGTACTATAATAGAAAATACTCACTTCTTGTTTACCAAGTAAAATCGCTGTTGTCTTAAAGTCACTCGATTGTCTGGATAATTTTAATAATTGATCGAGGTTTTTAAATTCTGTTTTCATTGCGAAGAAATCCTTCCTGGCTAAAGTGTCCAAATGTTTCTATGGTAGCATGTTATTTTTTGTAAAAAACTCTTTTTTTATACATGGGTGGAATTACAAAAAATTTCGACTGATCAAGGACGGCGGGCATTGATCTGTACGTCGTCCAGTCCGGCCATTGGATGGGTACTGGCGGCGGCTACGGGAAAAAGCGTTGTGGTATCCAGTAACGGGATCAAGTCGCTGCGGACTGTTACAGCAAACTCATTGAAAAAAACGGATTCCCTTAGCGTACGGGAAATCCGGATTTTTGGGGGATATGGAAGCTTAGCGTACGTTTTCGCGTTATGTTGGCGTGACCCCTACTTGAAACGCAAATCAAGAAAAACCGAGAATTCAGGCTTTTTCTGCTTTGCGGCTTACAGTAAGTAAGCCTGCAGGTCGGATGGCCTTCGCTTACCCACAATTTCCTCAATCGGGCATCAATGAACCAAAAAGCGCAAGTTCTGAGGTGAATTCCCCTTTCGAACTTACGCTTTTTTTTCATGACTATGATCATGGACTGCTCATTTAAGCTGTTCCTACGTAGAATAAACTACTTATGGGACAGCCCCTTCTCACATCAGGCTTATGCCTGACGTGAGGTTGTCTCGGGCTCGGATTTGTATCAACTGCGGTAAGATTGTCGTCTTTAGGGGCGGCCAATATCGAAACGATCTTCATCGATCTGTCCGGCGTCGCGGGGATGGATCCTTCTGTGCTGCAGCATCTCTTGAAGCTGTAGCAACTTGGCGTTCAACTGCGGCGAAAATCGCAGAAGCAGCTCGATCAGCAGGTCCTCTACGAGGGTAAAGTCACTCGCGATCTCCGTCTGTCTCCATTTTCTGGTTCCCAATCAACTCCCTCTTCCAATCCATCTAACCGTTCATTGCCTGTATCCAATGTAGGCAGGAGTTTAGCCGAAGCGATTAGTAAAGAGGTGTCCGCAGCAGGCCGATGCTCGCATTCTTCCGTGTATATGAGGATGTTGTGAACAATCCCCCGTTCATAGGCGGGTGCCCCTTATATGCTGAGCAAGCTGGAAGGGGACAACAGATACATGAAAACGAATATGGTCAGTTTCTCTTCCTACCTGGAGCAATTTTGCTTGAAGATCCATTGAACTACGCCGGTTTTTTACTAAGTTGGAGGATTAGGGGGGCTCACAGCCCTCACCATTTTATCTGCTTAATTAGATGGATGATCTCTTCCTGTTCCTCTCCGCTAATCTGCCAAGTTCGGATTTCATTTATAATTTTCTCTAGATTGGTATAACCTTTAGCCAGACCGTTTAAGCGTGCAGCCAAGGTTGCGTTCGTCAGTTCTTCATCGGTTGGAATGATCGTTCTCAGTTTTTTAATCGCATCTGGATACCGTTTCAAATAATATTTCTGAAGTCGATCCTCGGCAGGATAAAACACGGTAAAGGGAGCAACCTCGGTGTCCAGTATTCCTTGTCCTCGTTCCTCGGTGGTTCTCTTGACCTCTCGGATTACATTGTTCTGTGTGGGGTCACGAAATAATATCAAAGATCTATACTGCTGGCCTTTGTAATCGTTTATATTCACTGGATTATGGTTGCTCCAGAACACATTCAATAGGGTCTCCAAACTTACGATACCAGAATCGAAATCCATATCGACCGTTTCGGTATGGTCTCCTAGTTGTCGGTAAGTCGGATGATCTGTAGTTCCTCCAGCAAAGCCTACACGCGTTCTTATTATTCCGGTTAATTGTCCGAACAAAGCGTCAGGGCTCCAGAAGCAACCCATACCCAATGTTAAAGTTTGTATTTTGCAATCACTCATCTTTGTCTCCTCCTTATTATCATATCATTGGGAGCTCGATAATAAGCAAGGTTGAAATTTCGAGGACCTTTGAATCAAGACACGACCAGCTCCCACTTCGCCTTTTCCGCCACTTGCCGGAAGCTTTGTTCAAGATTTTCACCCATCATATTAAATTGGCGGGCCAGTTCCCTGAATTCCTTCAAGCCCATGTCTACTACTCGCGTTTCGAGTTCCCCTTTCGCAATACGGGCGGATCTTCGCCTATCCGTTTTACGGAAGCCAATGCAGCCCTGTTCGTGCGCCCGCCCGCTCCAATTGTAGCTGAACCCAGCCATATAAGCTTCTCCCGTATCACCAGCATATATGGATATGTCAAGTCTTATCGTACGGCAAGATAATTATACATGTGATATCCAATTTAAAGCCTCGCTTCTTCAGACTTGTTCTTACCATAATCGATTATTCTGCTCACAAATGAATGATGCAAAAATCGTTACAGCTTTTTTAGCTCTCGCAAAATTTCATCCGGGCTTTGACGCTGCATGAAATTCGGATTGACATAAGCGGAGCGGATAATGGCACTCTCATCAATCATGAAAGTAGACGGAACCGGTAAAACCCATTTCGAGGTATTGTTGTACTCCGCAAGATCGACTTGAAATTCCAATTCTTCCTTTTCGTTTTTTTTCCATCGCTTCGTTTTGTGCCACGGAGATTTATGGTATGGGAACATTTTGGTTGATGATTTATGTTCAGGTATAATGGGAATTATCGACTTTAGTGATATGACTATAGGTGACCCTGCAAAAGATTTGGCAACGCAAGGTTATCTGGGAGTGGACTTTTATAATCAGATATCTTTTGGGAATTATCGACTTTAGTGATATGACTATAGGTGACCCTGCAAAAGATTTGGCAACGCAAGGTTATCTGGGAGTGGACTTTTATAATCAGATATTAAGTGAATATAAACATTCATTCCAAAAGACACGACCATTGAACATAGAGTGAAAAAACATCAAGGACTGCATGAATTAGTTGGATTACGTTACGCGATTAAACATGATATTTCCGAACTCGAAGATTCATTATCAAAAATAAGAACCGTAATATTTGCATCAAGTGACGGTTAGAGCACGATTGCCGAGATCACCCCTATTTTATCATCATGGTTTGTTTCGTTTATTAATAATGCTCTGAAGTTTATTTTCAATTGTTTTCGTACGCTCCCAATCATCATATTGTTCGGGAAACCGCAATAAAGAAGTCACAGTTGAATTTCGTTCAAGCAAAGTTGCTGTTTTCGTAACAACCCCCATCATAAATGGCCCCCACAATTAGGGCGAGAGCCATTGTTTATCAGATCATCCTTGTCATCGGTTCTTCGGAACGGTTACCGTCAATATTACTGTTTTCTCGTTACCTGCATAATCCGTAGCGACGTAAGTAATGGTGTATACCCGTCCTCCTCCGCTTCCGGATCGCTCAGCCCTCAAATCAAACATATAATCCGGTGTGTCAAAGTCTGCATTTTGAATATCCTGCGAGGTGTCTCCGTCTCCAAGACCATCATCCGGTTCGTTGGAGGTGATGGATTTTAAAACGATGGACTGAATACTAGAAATTGGGTCTAATGTGCCGTAAGTGTCGGCCGTTACGGTCACCATTTTATGATCAGCCGGCCACAGTTCGTTTTTATTTTGATTCATTTGCATTTCCGGTGCTGTCTTATCTACTTTCACGACTACACTCTTTAGCTCTTCCGTGTTTCCTGCTTCGTCCTTACTTTGATACTCTATCGTATTAGTTCCCTCAGCTGAAACGTTGATGACGCTATCATAAGTTTGCCATTGGCCGCCATTGATCCGATATTGAATTTTATGGATACCGGATAACGGATCCGACGCATTTAAGGTCAACTTTACATCCGAATGATACCATCCGTTTTCATTTGCTGGAGGTAATCCGGCTGTAGTGACCGGAGCAGTCTTATCTATGTTGATAGACAGGCTCTTCGGGGTTTCGGCATTTCCGGCCTTATCGACGCTCATATATTCCAAAATGTTAGTTCCTTCAGCTGAAACGGTAATCGGATTCGAGTACGGTTGCCACTGCCCGTCATTATTCCGGTATTTCGTGTTTTCGACACCGGATTGATCGTCAGTAGCGGTAAGCGTCACCGTTATATCCGTATTCTTCCAGTCAGAAGACGCATCATCGGTCGTAACCGGCGGAATATCATCCTGCGCTACTCCAGGCTGTTCATATACCTCAAATTCCCACAGTGAATATCCGTAAACGGAACCTCTTTGTAAACCCAGCATCCTTACATACCTTGCGCTGGTTGTCGAGAAAGAGATATCGTCTATTCCTCCATTGCCTATTTGGGTATTGTAGACGTCGGTCCAGTCAACAGCATTGTCGGAGACCTGTATCTTGTATTCTTTACCGAAAGCTGTCTCCCAGTTTAGTCTAACCCTACTCACTGGCTGGATTGTACCGAGGTCCGTATATATCCACTCATTGTCGGTGTAGTTAGAGCCCCACCTCGTATTTGTTTTACCATCGACTGCATTCCCGGCAACTAAAGAAGCCGTTTTGGATGAGCTGGCTGTAACCGGTCTGTCCAAGGCGAGGTTAATCCCGTAGGCATGAACATTTTCCAAACCGGCATTAATGGTCTTCATGATATTGACCATATCTGTATAGGGCTGATCCTGTTGGTTTACTAAGCCTATATTGAAATTCTCACCGTCTTTACGCCATGTAACCGCTTGATCGAAGTACGAAAACCAGCCTGAGCCAATAAACAACGGATGTGAAGTTTCGCTTTCCACGAAAGATTTGTAGGTCATACCTCTATCCGCAATACTAGCCACACTTGTAGCCCCATTTACGGGTGACAACCCACGCTGGGTAGTACTAAAAGTATATTCCAGATTCAATAATGGTTTTCCGAAAGCTTCATATCTGGAAATCCAACTTGGATCGTTCGTGTAATTGTCCACTGAAAATGCATCTACAAACGCCATTGCCGCCGAATCCCATTCCAGACTGGTCCGCCAGGTGGGAACTACGGACGAACCTAGGAACAGATGGTTTGTATCATGTCTTTTGATAATATTTTTGACCGTTGAGAAATAGGTTCTGGACGCCAGCTTGATATATTCCGATACATCCGCAGCAGGCACTTTGGTTATGTTGATCGAAATATTCTTTAACTCGTCAAACGATACCGCGCTCGTACCTAAAAGCTGGTTGACGGCAGTAATATCATTGTTGTACCTTGGTGCAAGAAAATTCACGAAAGCGCTTTTAGCCGCAGACGACGAATTATATGTCAGTACATCTTTTACAATATCGGTTGTCCATCCGGCCTCATTATCGTAAGTGTAACCGATTAGCCACGGGTCATTCTTCGCTTTATCAAGCTGAGGGGTCAATGCGGTCTCTATAATGGCTTCACTCTGCGGGTCAAAAACATCGTAAGTCCATTGAATCCTTTTTAAGCCGCCGGGGTCTTGCAGGACATTAATGTACGGAAAAGTTATATTTTGAGGTCTGGTCCACTTACTGAAAGCGTTAAAGCCCCAATCTATCAACCGCTTCTTTGTTATATCCTCCCACTTCGACTCGAAGTTGATGCCGTATTTTTTCATAATATTGGCGACAACGAAACTTACTCTTTCGCCATTGGAATCGTTTACATAGGCAGGAGCATAAGCGACTGGATCAGGAAGTTCCTCAAACACCCCTCTTGGGGTACCGTCAGCTTTTTTAAGCGCCGTCCCGTATCCCCACTCCCATATACTTGTGGCATCCACGCCTTTTAGAATAAATTTATTCCCGTCCGGAGAAATAAACCACCATTTGTTATCGATTTGCTGAAGTCTGAAATAACCGCTGCTTGTATAACCTCCTCCACTTTTAATCCCGCCGTACGGATCGAATTTTGCAAGATCAAGTGAAACATTTGACAGTGCATTCGCCTCATTCGTATATTCCTGCTGCAGCTGCTCGTCGGATGTTACCTTTCCAGGCCAGGTTTCATAAACCCACTGCCCGTACTTGTCTGCCATTAAGCCGTCTTTTTTCAGTTCGAGAGCCATTTGCCCCGCAGTAAGCGCAGGTCCGGGATTCACGCCTTCCTGTCCGGTCCTTTTATAAATTTGAACTTCGGTGAGGGGGATATGCTGAAAGGCATGAGGACGCTTAATATCGATGACAATAAATCTGGCCGTCTTGTTCGACATCGGTATGTTGACTGAATAATTCCAGGTTGAGCTTGGGCTCGTTGAGACTATTCCAGGTGTTCTGATGTGTTTGTCAGCAATATAATAATAATCCGTTACAGCCTCAGGGCGGTATTTTACAGTAAACTCTTTAAATCCCCAAGCCGAATTGGGTGAATTCAGCACGACGTTTATACGGTCAAGCGGGTAGTCCTTCAGCAGGTCAAATACCACTTGTATAGTTCCTGGGGCAGTCGCGCTCCCCGTCCATCCTGCATACGTTGTCGTTAATCCGTCAAGCAGCACGCCATTGGTTGAGGATACGAGCCCGGTTGCTCCTTTGTCTGGACTATTGCCTCCATTCGGGGCAACGCTAAAGTAATAATTTCCGGTTTTAAGCAAATTTTCTGCCAATAAGCTGTCTTTGTTCAGTTCGAGAGCCATTTGCTCCGCAGTAAGCGCAGATCCGGGATTCACGCCTTCCTGTCCGGTCCCTTTATAAATTTGAACTTCGGTGAGGGGGATATGCTGAAAGGCATGAGGACGCTTAATATCGATGATAATAAATCTGGCCGTTTTGTTCGACATCGGTATGTTGACCGAGTAGTTCCAATCTGAGCTTGGGCTCGTTGAGGTTATTCCTGGTGTTCTGGTGTGTTTGTCAGCAATATAGTAATACTCCGCAGCCTCCGGGCGGTATTTTACCGTAAGGTCATTAAATCCCCAAAACGAATTGGGTGAGTTCAGCACGACGTTTATACTGTCCAACGGGTAATCCTTCAACAGGTCAAATACGACCTGTACGCTCCCTGGGGTACCCGTGCCGCTCCCCATGAATCCGGCATACGTTGAGGTTGATCCGTCAAGCAGCACGCCATCAGCTGAGGATATCAATCCGGTTACTCCCTTGTCCGGAGAATTCCCCCCATTCGGGGCAACGCTGTAGTAATAATTACCGGTTTTAAGCAGAGTTCCTGCCCCATGAACATCTCCAGCAGGGATCAACGTTAATCCCATTATGAATGCCAAAATTAGTGTCAACAATTTACACATTTTTACCATTAAGTATCCGTCCTCTTTTCTTCTAAAAAGGTTTTAGATAAGCTACACTATGAAACGAGATAAACTAACTTCGAATGCATAGAGTTAGTCTTGCTACATATAGACCACCTACTCTCATTTTCATCTTAACTTCCTCAAAAATATAAGCGCTTACATTTATTGGGTTAAACCGGCCATTCATCGAAAATTCTCGATTTCTTGCACCGATTTAATACATGTTCGTCTAAACTACTCCTCTATCTTCTGTCCATTAGCGTCAAATTGCTTCACATACTCCACTAGCTCAGCGAAATTCACCCAAGAAATGCCCACCTTCTGGTCTGCAGCGCCATAAGACATAATCAGGTCATCTCCTGCAATAATTCCGCCTGTTGTAAACAAGCACGGCGTAGGATAATCGCTCGGCATCTCCCAAGCCTGCTGAGCGTACATTAAGCGCTCAGAGCATCGATGCGTCACAACCGGGAAGTCGTTATCCTGCTCGCGTACAATTAGAAAGGATTGTGTATACCCAAAATGGATATCCTTCTTACCATGATAAGAAACGAGCCATTCGTTAGCTGAAATCTTAAGCGGCGCCCAGCTTGCTCCGATCCGCTTGTCCTCCCAGTGGAATTGGCTGGTTGCCAGCAGCCGGTGGGTTACCCGGTCCGTTGCGAAGTCCTCTAATTTCTCCGCTGCTGCGAGGTAGATCGACGGTTGCTTGACTTCGGATCCTTGCGGGTATAAGGCAGGCGTCATCGGACGGTGAAGCATCACAAATTGCAGTCTCCCATCAATCCGCATTTTATCGGGGAAAAGGAAAACATCGCGGTTATCACTTACATGGCCTTCCGTCAATGGGCATACGTAGATAAAGGCTTCTTCATAGCGGCCTGCTTTCAGCATGTCTAAATCCAGCTTATACAGGACGGTTACGGTATTGTTAGTGCGAGCCGTAACGATGAATGCATCATCACCCTCATTCACCCATTTCGGCACATAGTCGTTGCGCGTATCAATTGAAGGCTCCTGATCAATGAGCCAATACGGTCCCGGCGGAAACATCCGGCATGCCACGGAAAGATACAGCTCCCCTTCCACTGGAAATATGCGCGGATCCTCGATGCAGCCGTTGGAATAATCGCGCACCCGATTACCGTGTATGTCTGTAATGTAGATGTCTTCGAACCCCTCATTCAGAGCAGGAGCAAGTGCTGGCCTGGAAAAATCGGCATCCCACGTCTTGCCTAGGTCGCTGCTTACTGCGTACCCCAGAAAGATCGGATATGGATTGTGCTTACCTTCCTTGCGCTTTTGAGACCATGGACCCGTAGCCCGAAAGAGCATATGCAGCTTATCGGAAGCCGGATCTTTTACAATAGCTGGGTTTAGCACCATTTTACTTGCCCACTCACAACCAGGAACCGGTTCGAGCACCGGCTGCGGGGAATATCGGAAATGCGGCTTCATGAAGATGTTCCTCCTGTTTTTGCGATTATAAGATCAGATATTCATTAAGAAGAAAGAGAGCCAGCCCTTAGACGTCATTTCTACACATCCTCTGTCATAAAAGAGACTTCATTATTTCGGAATAGCTGCTCAATTCGTTCCGGCTTCACAGGGATGGTGATGCTCATCTTCCGTCCTTGCTTCTTGCACCAGGCGTATAGTGAGCCATCGTTATATTCGCTGCTAGCTTGCAGTTCTTCCGGTTGCGCTGATAATGTAAATAAAAACACCCATGCTGCTTGGTTCCACTCATGGAAATTAAATTCTTTCCTCAGTCCTTCATAGATGATGTAATCGATGCCTAGGGTGCCTTCTTGCTCTGATCTCGTGATCGCAATACAGGGCACTCCCATGTCCGAAAAGGTAGACAACTGCTTGACCCGCAAAGTTTGACCACCGATGACAACTGCAGCATCGTAATCAAGCTTGTTGCCGGAGAAACAATCCACCCCCTCGATATAACCTCCAATTTCTATACGAATCCGAAGGTCCTCCGCTTCAAACACACCGTTAACAGGGTCCAGTACAGGGTGCCAATCCCCGAAATTCAAAGCCATATTGATTCCGAATATGATATCACTCCTATCCTGCACTCCCGTGAAGACAGCCGACGAAAAGTCCATGCCATCTTTCAAAAAACGCAGCTGTATATAGGCGGCCTTACCATGGTTATCCACATAAGCAATCAGATTCCGGCGCTGGTTCCACATCATGTCCTTTGAAAAAGAACCTAAACAATATGCTTCTTGCATGTACGTGGTGGCATAGCTCTGGTAGCCCATCTCCTCTTCGACGAATATTGGACAGCGGAGAACCCGTTCTTCTTCCAAGCTGAAATAAGGCAACAGTTCCTCGGGACAACGAATTGCTTGAGGGTTAGAATTGTTCTCAGATGCATCTCTTAGCAAACCGTACTCAAAGCTGCCCTCACTTAGCATAGGATAATAGGAGCGGCTATGAGGCCCCGCCCATTCCTTCGTACGCGGGTGGTAACGTTCAGCTATCATTTTCCATGCGACGTGAAGCAGCTGCTCTGTTAACTTGATGGAAATGGAGTCCTTGGTCTCCTCATGAATATGGTGAAGCTCCTCAATCGTAATCGGCGTATAGCAGGGACTATTAAATTCGACAAAGGTGCCTAGACTCATGGTGTAATCATAAAGCCGCAGCAGTCGATTCCGGCCATATTGTACAAATGTCTCTTGTCTAGTGACCTCGCCGCCAACGAGTGTAACGAAAGCCCCCATGGCCGCTATATTGGTATAGCTAGGGCTGACATCCCGTTTCATGATGGCTTGGCAAGCATTCCCTATTGCTTCTGACAATCCTTGTCTGAGCACTTCGCTTAAGCGATCCCCATGGTGCTTCAGCACTAAGACCAACTTCTTGCCGATGAAATCGGCATAGTTCCAATCCGGAGCTTCCATCTGGTCCAAGTGCTCCTCATAATAATAGGACCAAATACCATAGGTAGGACTATCCTGACGCTTATCCTGTAATTGCAAGATGACCGATAATATTTCGGTTGCCCGTTCCGTATAATGAGGCAGCGAACTGTCCAACAAATCTAACGCATATATAACAGACAAGTAGGTGCTGTGCACAAAAGGATAAGAATCCTTTTTAAGAGCTGTATGGTAGGTTTTCGTAATCGGTCCATACTGCAGTTTCACTGCGGAATTGTATGAAGCTTCCCGTTCCGAAAGACTTGCTATTAGATGCTCCTTATTGCTGTGAGCCGACATAAGTTATCCTCCACAGTTTAAAATGTGAGTGGTTACGACTATCCCTTAACCGCACCAATCGTCATACCCTTGATGAAATAACGCTGCAGGAATGGGTATAAGAATATGATCGGTCCAATCGTGATGCATACCGTCGAAAGCTGAACGCCTGCCGCTGAAACCGGAATATTTACATTCGTATTTAAATAATCTAAATTCTGCGCATTGGACACAACTCTTCTTAACATCATCTGCAGCGGGTGATTATGCGGATCGTCAATAAACATCAGGGCATTGAACCAGTCATTCCAATAGGAAAGCGCATAGAACAGCGTGATCGTTGCAATCACAGGCATGGAAATAGGCCAGATGATACGGAAAAAGATATACAGCTCATGCGCTCCATCCATGGTCGCCGCCTCATTTAATTCAAATGGAAGCGTTCGAAAATAGGATGTCATTAAGAATGCGTTGAATGCGGAGAACAATTGTGGCAAGATCAGCGCTAATAACGAGTCCCGCAAGTTCAGCCAGTTGGAGATGAGCAAATAATAGCCTACTAGACCAGGCGCAAAAAGCATCGTGAAATAAATGTAAAAGGAAAGGAAATTCCGATACTTCACCTTCAGATGAGCTGTAACATAAGCGAACATGGAAGTCATGAGCACTGCCCCGACGGTACCGACCACAGTAACGAATATGGAAACAAAGCCGCTTCGGTACACCTGACTGCCCTTAAATAAGAAACGATAGGAATCAAGCGTAAATTCCGTAGGGAACATTTGAAAGCCTTTAACAATCTGATGCTCCGCTGTGAACGATCCGATATATACAAGCCAGAAAGGAATAAGGCAAATAAGGGCAAAAAAACCTATGAATACATATGCTACGGCGGACACAGTCCATTGGGATGCATCTCGTTGTTTCAATATCATACTAAAGCCCCTCTCTAGAATAACTTGGAGTCATTATCAACTCGGCGGACAATCCAATTGAAGAAAAGAATGGTGATAAAACCCATGGCCGACTGGAATAATGCGATTGCCGCCGCATTGCTGTAGCTGTTCATATTCGAGAAATCCCTCAAGGATCGGTACGTATAAGTATCGATGACATCTGTAGCCTTGTAGAGCAGAGAATTGTCTCCAATAATTCCATAAATCAAGCCAAAATCACCGTAGAAGATCCGTCCCAAAGCGAGAAGCGTCAGTACGATAATGGTCGGCCGCAACAACGGCAGAGTAATGTGCCAGATCTGCTGCCAGCGCTTGGCGCCGTCAATTCTTGCGCTTTCATAATATTCTTCTGAGAAGCCGGTTATCGTCGCAAGATATATAATCGAACCCCAACCGGCTCCCTTCCATACGAATATAATGGTCAAAAGCATAGGCCAGACCGATGTTGTCTGAAACCAATCGACCGTCTGAAAGCCGGCATCCTTCAGCAGCTGATTAATCATGCCGTCCTGCCCGTTAAAGAAATTCAAGACCATCAGATTAACAACGATAATGGAAATAAAATGCGGCAAAATCACAAGTGATTGGGTTAACTTCTTGAAAAACACTTGTCTAATTTCATTCAGCAGCAGAGCAATTAATAAAGAGCTCACGGTGCCTGCCGTAATGAACAAAAGATTCAAAAATACAGTATTTAATGTAACCGCCAACCAATCAGGTCCTGTGAAAAAAAATGTAAGATTGTCAAATCCCACCCATCGGCTTCCCCAAATCCCCTTAGCAGGTATAAACTGTTTAAAGGCCAATAGATGTGCAGACATTGGCAAATAAGAAAATATAAATACGTACACAATTACAGGAAGCGCCATAGCATATAGCCATATGTTCTTCCTGAGTTCTCGTATAATACTCATGTTCATGCTCACCTTTCCTTTCGTATGTGTTTGTATCTTACCCATTCGTGGAGCTGGCGTATAGTCTTGCTTTTATCAATGAGTTTGAACTATAACAGCCCATAGAGGTTTGAATTTTATCACACACGAAAGTCCGGAGTTTACCAATATGAAAAGCCGGCGAACCTAGAATCTAGGTCGCCGGCTTTTATAACGGTTTACTTCTTTTTACTGGCCAGGTACGCATCCAGCTGTTTTTGATACTCAACTTGGACTTTCTTGACATTAGCATATGCTTTATCCTTATACTTCGCTAAACCATCTTTCGGTTCCACCAGACCCATAACTATCGGATCATACAACTCTTTACCCACAGTGCTCAATTGTGCAATTTCATTGGATACCGGGCTTGGATCGAAAGTAAATCCGGCAAGAATATCCGCTGTAAAATTATTGGGATCCCGCTGCCACTTGTTCAGCTTGATCACATCTTCCGGCAAGCTGGCATCGATGCGATCTAGCTTGGAGTTCCAACCCCATGCGAAAGGAATGCCTGAATAAGGGCTTTCTTTGATGGGTTTAAAAAGGCCTTCGCCCGAATCTTCCCAGTTTTTACCCTTTATTCCGTAGGCAAGCAAGTCGTAATTATCCTTCTGGTTTAACCAATTGACGAATTGAATGGCGCGTTCTTTGTTTTTGCTGACCACGGGGACGGCAATGAAATTTCCTGCTTTGAACGTTGAGGCCAGCTTCATGCTGGGATCATAGAAGCTGAATGCTTCTGCGGTGGCTCCCGGAACTGACTTTTCCAGAGAAGTTCGGGTACTAAGAGCTACACCGAAATCATTGAAGGTTGATACAGCTGCTTTTCCTTTAGCAAATTCCGCATTTTTAAGAATGAGGGCATCTTTGGCAAGAATCCCATCCTGATAGAACTTGTAATTTTGTTCAAAATTTTTCATGATCATAGGATCCATATTATCAAAGATATTATAGGCCTTTCCATCATTGCCTTTGGTATACAGTCCAGGATAATTCGATATAGCGGCAAGATTGGCTTTCGGATCCAGCATACTTGCCATCTTCAAACCAGTATGTTCGGTGCCGTTCGGAATGTACGGGGTGATCTCCGGAGCCTTCTCTTTCACAGCATACATAAATTTGACCAGATCATCGTAGCTCTTGATCGGAGCAATGCCTAGCTTCTCCCGGATGTCCTTGCGTATAACAAACGTCCACGGACGAATGAAATTCACTTCAAGCGGTACTGCGTACAATTTACCATTCACTTTGTTGGCTTCTAGCAGTTGCGCAGAGCGGTTGCTCTTAATCTCAGGTCCATACTTATCAATGATTGAATCTAATGGTTCGTAGAGCCCAGCAGCAATATTTTGATACGGATTATTATCCCAGATCAGATCGTAATCTTCCGCGGAGGATAATGCGACTTGGCGTTTCTGAAGGACATCTGCCCATGGAATAAACACCACGTTCAGCTTCACATTAAGTGAATCGGCAAGACGATTCTCCATCTCTCCCTTCACTTCACTCCAATTGGCCGGCGGATCTCCCGGGAACATGATTTTCAGTTTAACCGGATCTAATTTGGCCACCGTGGAAGCTGCCGGTTTGGTGGTTTCAGAAGTTGCCGTCTCCTTCGAACCGCAGGCGGCCAATGTTCCTGCCAGTATTAACGATGTCACCATTAATAAGATACCTTTACTTCTTGACTTCACTTTTAACCCCTCCTGTTTTATGATCAACCGAGCAATGATATAACCATGGTTCGCATTTTGGTTTCGTGTATCCGGTGTGCTCGGTTCGTACTAGATCATACCCGGATTGCTCAGCTTCCGTACAGTCCGGTATCTATCAATCGGTATGAAATGTTATAAAGGGGGGAGTATAAATTTCCCAACAATCAGAGTACGAATTTCAATGCTCTAAATCATGTTTTCCCAAACGGTATTGGTTCGGCGTCATCCCGGTTGCTCGCTTGAATGCAGAAAAGAAGGTACTCTTGGTTTGAAATCCGGACTGTTCCGTTATATCAGCAACGGTCCAATCGGTCGTTGTAAGCAGCTTGATGACATGCTCGATCCGTTGGTCTGTAATATAATCGGATAATGAGCAATTAAAATGGTCCTTGAATATTTGTCTCGCATAGTTCACAGACATGGATACATGTGCGGCAATGTCGTCCACGGAAAGCATCGGATTGTGAAGATGATTGCGTACATATTCGATCATCTCCGCAGCAACCTCATCCTTTCGGCTCGAAACATTCTTCTTGCGGTTCTGTTCTATGGTTTGCAGCATCACCTGGTACAGCCACGATTTTACTTCACCTAATGTGGCGAATTGTTCCAGAAAAGAATGGATACTCTTCATCCCTTGAAACGTTTTATAGTTTTTGAAGCTTTTCATGATGGAATAAATGATGTGAGTCAACTGCAGTTTGCATTCCTGATAGCTTAGTTCCTGCATATGCAAGGTGAGGTGATCCAAATAACCTTCAAGTGCTTTATCATTCTTAAGCTGAACAGATTGAATGACCTGTTTCAGCAATGCTTCATCGAGATCACTGTCTTTGCCTCGTTCATATCGCTCCAGATCATCAGAAGTAAACACCCTATCCTCATGATTAATGAATCCCATTAACGTCAGTTCGTAAAGCTGGTTATAGATAATCTGCAGATTCTCCTCAACATCAAGTACGGAACTGATAGCTGCATGCACTTCCAGCTTAAGCCATCGACTGATCTGAACCTTTACGTCATCCATCGCTCCTATTGCTAGTGCCATTTCTTCCTCTGAAGTAGACAAAGAAATAAGCGCCACAATGTGATCAGAGCCGAAATCGACTGTTTCCGCAACAAACCCGTGATTCGAAAGGACTTCGACCATAATATTCCCTAATGCAAAGCGCAATAATTTACGCGAAGCAAAGTCGAACTGTTCTTCGAAGCGTCCGTACGATTCCAGACGAATGACCGCCATGCGGAACGATCCCGTTTGGAGAATTTGCGTTTGGTTCCTAATAAACTCTTCAATTGGTTTAGATGACTTCGAATTAAGAATCCATTGACGCAAGAAATCATCCTTCACCAAAGCTTTGCTGCTCTTGATCGATGAATCCAATTGTTCAATCTTCTCAACAAGCGAATGGAAACCGGAATGAATCCATGCCATTTCATTGCCGGCATTTGATGCTTGTAGGATAGCATGTTCCTTGCCTAGCTTGCTTCGTATTTGAGCTACCAAGTCACTAAGAGGCTTTAAGCTGCGGTATGATTGCCAAAACAAATATAACAGCAAGGCTAACAACATTAAGATCGAAGAACCAATAATTTGGATACGAATCTTAGCAACCTTTGCTTGCCATAAGGAGATCGGCGTCATGTGATATATATTCCATCCTTCTACAGGGAACCGTTCTGACTGAATGGACCAGGTTTCATTGCCAGACTTCCATTTCCAACCCTGGTCTGCTGCCGATTTATCTATTTCCATTAGCGCTTTGGTTAATGCAGGGTCCGTATTCCCCAGGATGAACTCTTTATTTTTGCCTTCAATATAAATTTTATTGGGATCATCTGCTGAAATCTGCAGCATGTTCTCATTCAACAATGGTTTACTGAACAGAATTGCAACAAATCCCTGATAGTTCTGATTAGGTCCGGCCGCCGGTACGACCAGTGCAAGAAACGATTCTCCTCCCACCTCATGGTTAACATACTGCAGATACGGCGTTTTTTGATTCTTAATGTAGTCCAACATCGTTTGGTCATAAAAATTCTTTGTCGTATAGATGCTCGATTCAGAAGTGTAGATTTGATCAATATTAAAGTTAATTAAATAAATGCCTCGAATGAAAGGCTCACTGCTCATAAATTCCCTTACACTTGTCGCGGCTTTATCCAATGTCAAAGGAGAATACTGGTCCTTTCCCATGTTCATCCAGAGTGCAATACTTTGATCCGAATAGATTCTTAGCGCAAACTGGCGTAACTTTTGCAGGGTAAATTCCGAGGTTTTAACGATTTGATTAATTTTCACCTGATTGGACTTGTCCGTTTCATCCATCGCGCTTTTAGCGAACTGTTGGCTGAGGAACACGGTAAATACTAGGGTAAGCAAGCTCACTGCAATGCAGGAATACATAAATATGTTTAAATACATCTTCTTCGGCTTTATCCGGCTCCACATGGCATACCCTACCCTTCTTTCTCACTATATCACACGAAAACAATATGACAGGATTCCTGCTTTGTCCAGTATGAATCTTAACAAAGAAGTGTGAATTTTATTAATTGAGCAGAGTCATCTTCGTTTAAATCAATCTACCAAATCCCCTCATTCACTGCTTCTGTTGGGTGACAAATAAGTTTTAATGTAACCTCTGCTAGAATTAACCGTTACTTCAACGAAAATAAAAAAGGAGCCGCAAAAAGGCAACTCCTACACGATAGTTCCTTAGCTCAACAACAAATCAAAACTGGATGATTTTTTACAATGAACGAATTAAAATCAATGTTCGTCTATCTGTAATAAAACGTTATATTTTCTTCATCTAAGGTTAATCATCAAGGGTTATAATGGGAACCCAAGACCACTTTTCCTCTAGGAGTGAGTTTATTATGAAAGCCGTCAATTTACCGTTTGAGGATTATTTACTTGTTACTCATGATGAAGAAATCATTTGGATCAAGGACAGAGCTTTTGTAATTAGGCCAGCAACTGACGATGATATTGAGCGAATCGGAAGAGGGTATTTTACTTTGGATTATCCAGCAGAAATCGAAGAAGGCACGACAGAAATAGCCACCACGGGAGTACGGCTAGATAAGGTTAAGTAATTTGTATATGGAGCCACCCTTGACAGAAAATGAAAACACAAATACAAGGAGTCGTAATTCATCATGAGAATTGACGGGAAGCACAATGCATTGATTGTTCAAAATAATTCGAATCGATCTGGAAATCCCCGATTTTTTAAGCATGCCAAAGGTTGTTACCATGGCAACACCTTCATAGTTTGTATAGCGCCCCTTTATTGAACTAACGTTTCCGTTAGTTCAATGGGCACTAATTTGCATCCCTGCTTAAGGTATATATTTGTTTGGATTTCTGAAAAAATCAACATAATTATACCTTCCAACGAGATTAAAAGTTTTCTTTGTCTCATCAAACTCAAGAACAAAAACTTCGCCTCGCATTCCTGAGTTAATGTTTGTATCCACGATAGCTATTCTATTTTCACTGAGTTGTACAACAGATTCGCCAGAAGAAGGCACCTGTGTCTGCGGAGCATTATAGCTAAATTGAGGGACAGGCTTCATTGCAATGATTATCAAGCAAATAAATATTCCAAATAACAAAAATGTCCTGGGTCTATCGCTCAAGTAATTCACCTCCATTTCATTAAACGAAAAAACAACCAAAAAGTTCCAATATTTAGTTTGAAGTTCTTACTATCCTGCCCGTTAGCTCAATGAAAACGGCAGCCGATTTTCTCTTACCTGCACCAATGCAATCGCTACGATCAGGCTCTTCTCTTTGCCAAGAGAAATCAGTCGGTTGAACACGGAACAAGTCCTCGATGGTTGGAAGCAGTTACGGACATTCCGCCGCGAATAAACTCCATCCAGGCGACTACGGCATCTGGTGACACAACGCTAATCTCATTTTAATGACCTTGCATTTTCACTTCTACGGGATAGCTTACTCGTGTTGCCAACGCAAAAACACCTCCAAGTTGTCCACCATATCTTACGACACGGCTCATTTTACTTGAAGGTGTTTTAATTTGTCTCACGTTACGGGGTCAGTCCCGACTTCGTTATATAGAATGTTTTTGTCGTTCGAATAAATGACGTCAAGCTCCCGAACGGCGTCACGCCGCAGGCGATTCAGGGGCTTGTTGTGCAGCAGGGACGGTTTAACGGAAAAACTCTCTGAACAGCTTAATGGCGGCTTGCGGGTTCTCCTCCATGATCCAATGTCCGGTTTTCTCCAGCTTCACCGTCTTTGAATTCGGCGCATGCTCGTTTAAGAACTGCTCCAGCATGCCGTAACCGGACACGCCGCCGATGCCGAGCACGGGCACGGACAGCGGCTTGTACGTTTTCAGCGTTTCGATATCATCCCTGAACGTCTTGTACCATTCGTTCCCGGCGCGAAGCGCATCGGGCTGGGAATAAGCTGCGAGGTAAACCTCGCGTTCCTTCTTGCTGAGCGCATCCTTGGTGTAGCCCATATAATCGTAAATCCAATTATAGACGAGATCCAGCTGTTTGTCCTGCAGCATCTGCTCCGACAAGCCCGGGATGGTATTAACGGCAAACCACCAGTAGAACTTAGGGCGTTCGGGGTTGCTCTCGTCGTACACGCCAGGCGGCGGCAAGATCGGGATTTTCAGGAAGTTATCGTTCGGATGGGAAGCATCCATCAGCACGACTTTCTTCGTGGCCTCCGGGTAGTTGGCTGCATATGCGTACGCGATCGTCGCTCCGATATCATGTCCGGCGATGTTGATGCTCTTGTAGCCGAGCGCTTTGGCCAATTCATAAATATCCTTCGCCATCGTCTTCTTGTCATAGCCCGACTGAGGCTTGTCGGAACTGCCCATGCCCCGGTATTCCACGACATAGACATGATAGTACTTGGCCAGCTCCGGCATCATATTGCGGAACGAATACCAGGTTACAGGCCAGCCCGGCAGCAGAAACAGCGGCTCGCCCTTCCCGCCCTCGACGTAGTGAAGCTTGACGCCGTTCGCTTCCTTGTAGCCGTTCTTGAAGCCCGGAAGCTCTTTGACGAGCTCCTCATCGGAAAACGCCTTACCGGGCGTTAACTTGCCTGCAGTGGTTAATGCCACTTTCTTTGGATTGAGATCGGCGGCGCGCTCGCCGTCTTGCTCATTGCTGTTTCGCGCGCAGGCCGAAAGTAGCATAAGCGCCGCGATCAGCAGTATTGCCGTGCATTTGGCCGGCCATCTCGATTGGTTCCCGAACATCGTATTCCCTCCTATATACATTCATTATGCATGCTCATGCGTTTGACTTACATCGGCTATCATTTTCCTTATCGAGTTAACGTATGTGAAGCCTAGCAACGTTATTTGGCTGTCCTACGGATTAGTTTATTGATCGTAGATGCCATGATCACTCCTCTTAAGTTTAATTATTCGAATAACTAACACATGACCGAGGAAGGAATCCGCGTAATGGCTTCTCACAAGGAACGGCCACTCGACCTCATTCTGCTATGTTAAAGCGAACTGCAGCTTCGTCAGTGATTCCATCCTTTCCTCTAAAATAGAGCCGACCACCAGCACCAGCAAAACCGATACCGTTGCAATCCGCAACGTCATCCTAATTTTTTCTCCGCCATCACTTCCGCTCTCTGATCGCTAAATGCGCTCGGTCCTTAGGGTTTCGCTCGTTCTTGCACCTTAATCTTACCAAGGATGACGGAGTGCCAAATCTGTTAAAAGTCATGAATATGCAAAAAAAAAAGCATCGCCTTCGGTCATTGCGCATGACAATTTTCATGCGCCATGCCAAAAGTAATGCTTCCCGTACTCAGATCGAATGACGACAGCGATCTAACCAGTTATGAACACGTGCTTGCACTACGCAAAGGTCAGTCGTCAGGTGATCGCGAATTTTCATTGCTTCCCTCAGTTCGGCATAACTGGGAAAGGTTCGGTACGGCGTATCTCCTGTCTTTGACCAGCTGTGCAATGACCTTCGCATCCTTAATGTCATTCTTCGTTGGCGAATTGTCGTCGAGTTCTTTGCTTTCTTTACGTGCAGCGGATTTACAACGCCGTACATAACTTGCTTTTCACGCAGAAAATGAGCAAGGTTTAGCCAGTAGTGACCAGTAGGCTCCATGCCAACGATAACGTCTTGGAAACCTTGTTACGTTAAAATCTTTCGGAACCAGTCCACAAACAACTCGAACCCTTCCCTGGTGTTTTCAAACGTAATGGGCTTCCCGAACTCGACTCCGCGGTTGTCGTCCGTTAGCTGCCCAGCGTCGTGGACCCATTAACATCATACCAAGGAGTCTTTTTATTTCTCAAACCTCGTATTTCTTCATAATAGGAATGCTGCCCATGCCCTTTTCACTTCAATCCCGCAACAAGCTCACCTATATCTTCTTCTTTCATCCTAATCTAAGGGTGAAATCCTGCGAATTCATGAGTTTGAGTGAGGAAACCGAATCATTTCGAGGGAGCGGGATGAACTTGAATCGTCTCTTTATATGATTCAACTTGATTATTTTCACAATTTATAATTTTTTTCTATTCTAACTATCCATTTATAATACCCTAACAAGATTAACAGTAGGATAGGATTCATTAGTACCGAATGCCACAATCTCCACCACCCGTAGTGAAAATACCCCCAAGGTTCAGGCAGCAACGTAATTAACTCATATATGGCGGTACCTATGACCCAATAGATAAAGTAAAATGTTTTTACTCTTAATGGACTTTTAAACGGATACCAATTTAAAAACATCATGTTAATGGGAGGAAGCAGTCCAAGATGCGCAGGCACACCCTTCCAGTCAATGTCTTTGGTAAAATACCAGTAACCATGAAATTTATAATCAACAAAAGAATCGAATGTACCTTGAAAAATCGATGTAAATGTCCAAATATGAACAATTTGGTTTGCTGTCAACCTCTTATTGGTTGTAAAGGCAGTAAGATTAAAAACGACAATTGCGATAATAAGTCCGATCATAATATTTCCTTTTTCTCTTTATCATACCCGGATATTAATTAAATGTATTCTTTTCTTAACTTTTCTGTAGTTAGTTGAGAAAGGCAGCCGATCATTTGACCGACTGCCTGTCGTGGCTTTGTTGTTTCAACTAACGTTAGTTCAACAATTTAGTGTTGAGCATAGTATTGTATCACGTTACCGAACAACAATGACCTGAGACAATTTGCCATGTCCCGATACGTTTCTGCCAAACACGAGTGTACCAAAACTCGCCTTCAAATGGAGTCCCGAAAATACCGCTTAGATTGACTCTTGTAATGGTTACGGCTACCCTATCCAAAAGTCTAATTCATTGATCCAAAATATCAATTCCAGTCATTTTCAAGTTTCCTGAACGATGTGCTTCAATATCCGTTTCTTTTGATAAAACTTGTCCTAAATGATTAACAAAGGTAAGGTCGTCAGCAATCAGTTCATCTAAAAGTTCCACATCACTGAATAGCATTGCTGTCCGAAGTCGTTCTTCACAAGCAATGATAAAGGTTTCATCCACAAAAATACCTCCTTTTGGTGTCTTCTCTCCAATTATGTACTGCTCTAAATATGTTACGTTATTTCGTACCTATATAGATCAACATACCATAAATTTGGTTATTTTTGGAACGTAAGATTAAACATTACTGCCCGTTTAGTTTAACGAGCTGCCGATTGCTCAAAGTTCTCTACCTCATTAGTCGGACATAGGCTCCAAATCGAATAAATTTCGATACATACTAGAGATAATTGCGATGTAACCGGCTATAATTCTTTTTGTATTAACGTAAGCATAAATAACCCGCATCTGGCAATCAGATGGGGGCTATTTTAAACTTGTGACTAAGGCAGTTGTCCAGTCAGTTGTAGGAGTCTGTAATAAAGCTGATCCTCCCTCCCTCTCGGGAGTGGGAAAATAACTCTGACTTCCTCCTATTTATTACCGAAAGAGATTGGTTTTCGCCAGTTCGATGACTTCGTTGCCTTGCCCGTTCAAAACGGCTTTCAGCATCCACATCGTAAATCCGCGAGCCTGCTCGATGTTGATTTTCGGCGGCATCGCCAGCTCCTGACGATTGACGACGACATCCAGAACTACAGGACCGCTGTGTTCGAGCGCTCGGCGAACGGCGCTTTCCAAGTCATTCGGATCCTCGACGCGAATTCCTTCGATTCCCATGGCTTGAGCAAGTGCCGCAAAGTTTGGATTGTCGAGTTCCGTTCCGAATTCTAAAAAGCCAGCTGCTTTCATTTCCAATTCCACGAATCCAAGCGCGCCATTATTAAAGACAACGATCTTGATCGGGAGCTTATGCTGACGAAGGGTTAATAGATCTCCGAGCAGCATAGTGAGTCCCCCGTCCCCAGACAGCGATATGACCTGGCGTCCCGGTTGCGCAACCTGCGCCCCAATCGCCTGGGGCATGGCGTTCGCCATTGTCCCGTGGTTAAATGAGCCAAGTAGCCTTCTTTTTCCATTCATGCTCAAGTATCGGGCAGCCCACACAGTCGGCGTCCCAACATCGCAAGTCAAAACGGCATCCTCATCTGCGAGATCGCTGATTACCTTCATGAGGAATTGCGGATGAATAAGAGCTCTGCCAGGAGCTGCAAGGTTGTCCAGTTCCTCGCGGACTTTGGCATAATGTGCTGCAAAATGTTGCAGATGATCAGGAGAGTGCGGTTCCATTAACAGGGGTAAAAGCATGTCGACCGTCGTCTTTACGTCTCCGCACACCCCGTATGCGAGCGTCGTTCGCCGGCCTAGTCGGGAGGAATCCAAATCAACCTGAAGAATGGTCGCTTCTTGCGGATAAAATTGCCGGTATGGAAAATCGGTACCCAGCATGAGTAAGACATCGCATTCCATCATGGCGTGGTATCCTGATGAATATCCGATGAGGCCGGTTAATCCGACGGAATACGGGTTGTCGTATTCCAGATATTCTTTTCCTCGCAGCGCTATGACCATCGGGGATTGCAGTTTCTCACACAGCTTCATGAGCGAAGCATGAGCTCCCGCGCAGCCAGCACCGCACAGTAAGGTGATCCTCTTGCCTTTGTCTAAGTAGTCGGCAAGCGTCTTCAATTCGTCTGTAGAAGGGCAGACAATTGGCCTGGTGGAATGGATGACGCGTTCTGGAACCGGGCTTTCATCGAATTCGAAAGCGGCTACATCACCAGGAAGAACTAAGACAGACACTCCCGACCTTGCCGTCGCGGTTTGCATCGCCATCGTAACCGCTCGAGGTATTTGCCTCGGTCCGGTTACGACTTCACAAAAGAAGCTGCATTCCTGAAACAACATGTCCGGACGAGTCTCTTGAAAAAAGCCGCTGCCAATTTCACTGCTCGGAATATGAGCGGCAATCGCAAGTACGGGCACCCGGTTTCGATGGCAATCGTACAATCCGTTAATGAGATGTAAATTACCAGGTCCGCTGCTACCCGCACAAACGGCGATTCCTCCGCTGAGGGTGGCATCCGCGCCAGCCGCGAACGCTGCAACCTCTTCGTGGCGGACATGGATCCATTCTATTTTTCCGGAACGACGGATCGCATCGAGCAAGGCATTAAGCGAATCGCCGATAATGCCGTAAATTCGCTTCACGCCGGCGTTCAGAAGGGATTCCACGATGGAATCAGCTATCGTTCTTTTCAAGGGAATCTCTCCTTTTTGTTTTTATTATTTTGCCATAATATGAGCAGTATATTCTTGATTTCACTACGATCGGGCTTGTTGGGCTTTAAACTTAAATTAAGTAGTCACATTTCGGTCATTTCATTCCTAATTATCGGTACTTTATCTAACTTTCAACCTATTCGATCCGCTTGCGGTTTTCCATAAACCTAATATTTTGTTCAGACGCGAAGTGAGTCATGGACGGATGGAAGAAATCCAACCCTGTTGCTCCCGCACACTCGGCTGAGTTAAATAAATCACCACAGGATGCAAAGCAACAACCCGATCTGCGAATCCTCTGATATGTTACTTCACTAAAGTACCCGTTACACCAATGAAAAAGAAGAGTTACTTTGCTGTAAGCTCCTCAACTATAGTTCCTCGTTAACTGAACAATTTAAATCTATCTTATAAACCTTGTCTCTTCTGGGTAATGACTGACGAAAAAGTCAACCTCAACTCCAATCGAGCGGGAACTGCCCTTACATAAGCACACTCTCATTTAAAAATCGATTATCCCTGACGATTTTTCTTACCTTCTTCATCGTATCCGCGTGTTTGGGCACTCCAGCGATTCGGTCGAGCAAAAGCCACCTCAGGCAAGCAAGCGCTTCAAAGATCTCCAACTCCCCCGGCGCTATGGGCATTTTCTCTTGATATTTGTACAAAAACGTAAGGCTTTTGCTCTCGCTCAAATAGATGCGCAAAAGCAGACAAGCCCATGACAGATCATACCTAGGATCCCCCAGTTGCCCGTTCGTCCAGTCGATCACTGTGTATTGTCCATTATCTTCTAGAATATTGCCTAAATGGAAATCGCCGTGAATAATCCGATCCATTTTCATATCCGCGGAAGCGACGAGACGGATCAGTTCCTCTTTCATCGCCGGAAACGCCTCGATCCCCGGGAAAAAATACCCAACAAAATCATACCTAGCAAGCGCCCTACCCTCCAATCCATCCGGAGACAGCCGGTGAATGTCGGCTAAAACAGCAGCAATTTCCTTAAAAATGCTCGGGCTCACCTTCGTTACTGTAGTACCGTGATAGCGGGTCAGCAGCACACTGTCCCCAGTTTCGGTCCACCCATAGCCGATCGGCTCGGATACGTGGATTCCCTGACAATGAAGAGCTTCCAAAAGGCGATATTGGCGCAGGACGTCAGGTTTCGAGCGCTTGTTCCACACCTTCAGCACAAAATGCTTCTCTCCCTGCGTGATCTTAACCACATCCGCCTCAAGCCCCGGCGAAAGCGGGCTAAACGTCAGTTCAGCCCTTGAAGTAATAAGGTTGTTTAAAATTGGGTCTGTTTCATACCATTCAATTTCCGCCAATGAGTCGTGCATGGTTTTTCCCGCTACCTTACCTTCTAATTGGTTCATATCTCACCTCTGGTTATTTACTCCTTCCAGAAAATTCAACATTTAGATGCGTTATCCTGCCCGTTAATTTGAATGCACAAGGACTTAAGACCTTTAATTATTCCTACTGGAACTAGTTGGGTGGTAATAACGTTTAAATATATAACATCCAACTCGAGGAGGACATAAATCCAATGAAAAAGAAGTTCATCATCACCGTCACTATCTCTGCTCTCATCGTCGGGAGTGCTTTCGCATATGTTAAAGCAAATAATATCACCAAGGAAATATATAATCCCGTTATGACTGTTTCCGAGACTCCGAAATCTGAGGCTCCGGCAGCTCACCCAATTGAAAAAGTCAGACCCTTCACAGGGATGAAATACGGTCCGAATCAAGCGCTTATCGTGGTTGATGATGACTATTTTGGCCAGATCAAGAAGATGAACGCGAACGGCGAATACATGAACGAAGTCTCGATTATCATGAACCTTCACTCCATGACTCATCAGAAGATCAAAGCTGACCAAATCGGATTCTCTATTAAGATGACGCATGAATTCCTCGACCTCATGATCGAGAACATTGAGAAGGCTCCGAACATCGAGGAACGAGACAATTATCTCGCGCTCGCGAAAAAATGGAAAGCGAGCGACTTCACTCGAATCGTGGACGATCATGATTATCTCGATAAACGACAAGGCGGGACTGTTGGATTCTCGACCGGAGTCAATTCACCGGAGGAGGAGGCCACCTTCGTTGAAAAATGGTTTAACAAAAAGGACGCAACAAATGAACCGACAAGTTAAATCCGAAAATTAAAACTTCTCTTGTCATTTGAGAACAACAATAGATTGTAAGGCAAGAACAAAGGTTTTATAGGACAAGAACCTGGTACCTCTTTCTTGGATGTAGCTAAAATTAAAGAACCCACAATAAATATGTTGTGGGCCCCACAGGAATTTGGTATATTTTTCGTCGTATATTAATGTTTCATGCCGCTGCCTGATTACGCTATCGTTTCCGTTAGCTCAACGAGGTGCTGCCGTACAACAGCATTTTTTATTATTAAACCGCTAGCTATTTATAGCCTTCTCCGCGAGATATACCTCATCCTTTTTGACATAGATGTCGTATTGGCTGTTATCATTTCTGCCTGAACCCACTGTTTCTCCGCGAGATATACCTCATCCTTTTTGACATAGATGTCGTATTGGCTGTTATCATTTCTGCCTGAACCCACTGTACCCGTGTCATGACTTGTTATTCGGCTGCGATAGGAAATGCCATGACTTTTTAATTTATTTACAGCATCATAATATTTCGATTGATTAAATGCAGTAAACACCAAACGCCTATGCTTGGAAAAAATTAACATGATGATATTCATAATGAGTTGCTCGATATTCCCCATATTAATTATCGCTCCCTAAATAGACATCTCTATTCAAGACACTATGCCTACCTTAACCGATTGAATTAACAGTCAATACGATCATTTAATCTATGTATCACATCCTTATATTACCACATTTGGTTAAAGACTTAGTTATGCATGTTCCCAAACAATCGTTTATTGTGCTAAATTGTCCGTTAACTGAACAAGCTGCCTAATTTAATCCGGCAGCCTCAACTCTCGTTTCCGTTAGATTAATCATTATCAAATCTCGATGTCACGGTTTATTGCTGATGTCAAAAGCTAAATTCAGTTTTTTGGACAGGCTACTTTACAGAACAAGAGTACTTTATTGAATCACATCCGCCGTCGGCAATGTAAGATAGATGGCATCAATTTCAATTTTTTCATCAATTAGTGCTTTTGCAATTCTATGTCCCCCATCAATTAATTGTCCATCTGAACATATTAATATTGGGTACTCCATGTTTGCGTTGATAATCCGCTGACAATGAAGCGCAACATTGCGTATAGTTGGAACTGATGTATTCCTACTATCTGTAAACCAACAATCCTGATCAAGTTCCTTTATTGAATCTATCTTGATTTTATGAACTGGTAAGTTCTTAGATAACTCCCACAGTTTTTCTACGTCCCAGAAATGTCGCCTTCCGTCAATTATCCTTCCGTGTTTATGCTTCATTCGTGAAAGTAACTCTTCCATAATAATCACCTCAGCTTTTCATAATAATCAATGGCATGTTAGGGAAATCGTGATCAGACATAAAACCCTTCCCTTTAACAGTTCGGGATATGGATTCCTTTCCCTGCTGTTGCGTTAGTTGAGAAAAGGCAGCCGATCATTGGCCGGCTGCCTTCAAGCTTTTATTGATTGAACTATCGTTTCCGATAGCTTAATGCTAAGGTTTCACCTTTAGAAGAAGTATTGCTTCATGGGTAGTTACTCCCGGTCTCCAAGTCGTTCACGAAAGCCCCGTACTGCGACATCATGAACGTAAAAGCCTGCATCTTCGGATCCGTCAACCGCAGCTTACCGCCTCGCTCATATCGTTGAAGTAATTCGTCAGAAACTCGAGCAACCGCAGAGGGTGTTGTTGCATCCGTTCTTTAAAAGCCCGGCATCTGGGCTCCGTCCTTGATGCTGATTTGGACCAGTTTGCGGTTCCGGTTCATAATCTCGTGGTACGTCCTGCTGATCGTAAAGAGATCTTCTCCAGCTCCCATACCAGTTTGTCCGCGAAAATCTTTCTCATCTCTTCGGCATAGTGATACCTGTCGAAAGCGGCTTCAAGGAGTTTCTGCTTGCTTCCGAAGTGTCGGAACAATGTCTTCTCTCTCAGGCCGGCAGACTCAGCAATCTCTTGCGTGGTATCGCTATTGTAACCTCTTTCTGAGATCAGATTAATCGTAGCCAGCAACAGCCTGTCACTGCTTTCCAGCTTGCTGACCGTAACTACGACGAAAACGTCTTCCTCGAAGAATAAACTCAGTGGTGGCTGGACAACCTAGCCGACGATGTCACCGGGGAAGGCGCGTTCATGGAAGGCAACGTGCAAGGCCCAGATGTCGTCCATAAAATCCCGCCCGCGAGATTTATGAATACCAGGAGTTCCACTTCGCTGACAACTACGGCGAAAACGGCTTCCTCGAGGAATACACCACTTCGATTCGGGGCAACCTGAATCACAGTTAAATAGTGGTAACTCGCCGATCATTCCCAATTGGTTATAATTGGAATATCCTATGTAGCTGAAATTTTAGGGAGGAATCATGCATGTCGAATGAAGATAAAGGGATGTATGCCGAAGAACGCCGGGAAGATCCCATGACCACAATGTTGAGCCAATCGATCCGACCGCAGGTCCGCCCCATCGACGGCCTGTCCATTCGCTACGCCGAGAGCGAACCGCGCGACAATCATGCACTTTTGTTGAGCCCGTGGCCGGAAAGCATTTACTGCTACGAGCCAACCTGGAACCGGTTGGCAGAGCACGTCCATCTGGTGGCGGTTGACCTGCCGGGGTTCGGGCAGTCCGAACGCCGCGATTCATTGATGTCGCCGAGGGCCATGGGCGAATTCATTGTTCGGCTCGCTGACGCGTTCGGCCTGGAGCAGCCACACATCGTGGGGCATGATATCGGAACCAGTGCATCACTCTTCGCCGCGGCGCTGTCTCCGGGCCGGTTCCGCAGCCTCGTAATCGGTGCCGGCGGCGCCGCAGTCCCACTCCAACTCAGCGGCTTGCTGAAGGAATGGGTGGAGGCACCGAGCATCGAGCCCTATCGCAAGATCGATGGACGCAAAATTGTAACCGCCACGATTAGTAAATTTGAGCGCAGGCCCACGGATGCCGCATGCGAGGACTATCTTTCGTCCTATGAAGGTGAGCGCTTAGCCGAGTCGATGCGCTACGTGCGTAGCTATCCGGAACAGCTGCCGATTCTGCGCGACCTACTACCCACGATCGAGACACCCGTGCTGATCATAAACGGCGTTAGAGACCACGTGGTGCCGCCGGTAAACGCCGAATATCTCCATGAGCGGCTACCCAATAGCAAGCTTAACATTATCGATGCGGCACACTTCTTCTGGGAAGATGCCGCCGATACCTACGCAGATCTGGTTACGAACTGGTGGGCCGGAGGCTACACGAAAGCCGGCTCCGTATCAGACCGATAATCCGTCGGATGCTTAGGTCTCAGAGAGGTGTTGACCGCCACGTTCATATCAGCTTAATCAGCAAGTCCAGATTATAACTTTAGTTTTTTCCGACCGCCTCTCTTCCCTGCCATCTGTCGGGAATGAGATCAAATTCTTGTCAAAATCGGGAATGGGATAAAGTTCTTGTCATCAGGATTTGACAAGAACCTTATCCCATTCCCGATTTTGCGATTTTGAGTGCGGGTTTTATTGCTGCGATGAATTTCCTACATGGACTTTACCCGTTGGTTTAATTCCCGTTAGTTGAGCAGGATTTGTTTTTCAACCAGCCATTTACTTCAAAAAAAGACAGCCCATTCAATTTTATTTCTTCGCAGCTTCATCTTTGCTTTTTACATCCCATTTAATGTTATAACTACCCGACTTCTTGGTTCCTTTAATTCGGAATATAACTTCCCCATCGTCATTTATTGGTATATTTATTGTTTCACTTCTATTATTTTTAAGAGTATTACTCCAGACAGATTCATCTTTGTTATTGTTGTTTAATCTCGTCAATATTGCGTCTAGAGATAATTCCCCAGTCTTAACAATAGCAATATAAACTACATACAGAACTTCTCCCTTATGCACCTTAATTTTATTAATATCTTGGTTTGTCATTGAGGTTCCATCAAACGTTTTATATTCACATTGAATTGAGGTCTGTGATTCGTAACACACCGAAGTTCTTTCATAACACCGATAAGGAGATTAACAATAAATAAAACTATTAAAAAAACAACTATGCCAAACAATATAGCTTTTAAATAATTCATTTACATTTCCCTCACATAATCTTGAAAAAACTTATCTTCTATATTTGTTATTTTTTATTGAAAACCTATCTTTTTATTACTAAGCATAACTGTCCTTTAGTTGAGAAATGGCAGCCGATGATGTTGGATGGTTGCCGTGGTGTTGTTTATTGAACTATCGTTTCCGTTAGTTGAGTCCCTTTAATTTGGTTTTGCATTGATTTCCGTTAAAGTTCATGCATCACGAAGTCCCACCGAGTTAAGGCAGCTTGCTACCGGCCGGTGCGGATGTGTCCCGGCAATTACTTCCTCGTTCCTTGTTTCCGGGACCGAGGGTCGCCCAGACCCGACTTATTTATTACCGAGTTGTTCCGCCAAACCGATTAGAAGTCCTTCATTTCCACGAATGTAGCAGAGCCGATACGAGTCCTCATACTGAACCACTTCGCCAACGAGCTGAGCACCATACTTAGTGAGTCTGGATACCATTTCGTCAATGTCTTCAACGGTGAACATGACGCGTAGATAACCGAGGGCATTTACAGGAGCAGTTCGGTGATCTGATATAGTAGGTGGGGTGAGAAATCGCGAAAGTTCAAGTCTGCTGTGGCCATCTGGGGTAACCATCATAGCAATCTCTACACACTGTGAACCCAGCCCGGTTACGCGACCAGCCCATTCACCTTCGACAGTAGCTCGCCCTTCGAGCTTCAAGCCAATCTCCTCGAAGAAAGAGATTGCGTCATCAAGGGATTCTACAACGATGCCAACATTGTCCATTCTTAGTAATTTGTTTTTTGCCATAGTTTTATCTCCTTATGTGTACAAATTTATTACCTGATCATCTTCATATTTATTCTATCAAGAATTACTAATTCCTTCCAAACGATTAACATCTTGTCACAGTTCATGATAACAAAGATAAGTCACACTATAGTAAAATGTGAAATTTGGTTTTCGGATATGTCATATTAACTTTTATTCTACGAAATTCAATTCGTAATTACCGTAATAAGATCGTTTTACGCAATAAAATTACGTAGATACCCCTTTTCTAAACTCCTAATATTTTTATACTTTAACAATTCGGAGTTACGATATTATCTCCTGCTTATTATTTTTGATCATTAAACTAAACTGCTCGTCCCTCGGTTTTAAGGGTTTATCTCACATATACTCACTCATTCGCAGGATTTTGACACCTTGGTTTGCAGATGTTGTTCAGGAGAGCGCTCATCAGAGGAGAGCGCTCATCAG
>NZ_LMRY01000042.1:0-24653 GCF_001427935.1 Paenibacillus sp. Soil724D2 | reverse complement strand
CCATTCTACATTAGGCAATAAGTCCCCGTATTGGTTCGAAAAAAACTACTACAAGCAACTTCAGGCTTCATAAAGTTGTGTCTACTTTCTTGACAGAAGTTCATAAGAGAAAATCCCATTGCATAGTGTCCAATGGAATCATGTATTCACGAATAGCATGTTGAATTTCATTGGATTTCCTCCAATGGATTTAATCCTATTAACCGCTCAAGCTCAAGTGCTGCTCTTGGAACACATATTTCTCTCCTAGGTACTTTAGACGCTCTTGAAGAGGAATTTTATTTTTGGAGATACAAAAAAAGAGCCTGTCGATTTCATCGGCAGGCTCCTTTTTGCTAACTCGCTCACAAGTGTCTCTTTTTAAACATAAGGCAAATTCAACTCCGCGCTGCTGCTTATCCCATCATGCAACGCCTGCCTACGAAGGACCAAGTAAAGCTCCGCTTTGGTTGAGTTATAGTAAGGCAGTACGAATAAAACACCTATTCCCAGTGCTATCGTTCCTAGAATAAACCAACCAATAAAGGAAAGATCCAACACAAACATCTTCCACTTCTGCCCGCTTGTCATTTGTTTGCTGAGATCAACAGCTCTCTTCATCCCAATCCCAGGATTGTCCGCCAAAATATAAGGTGTCATGCTGTATGCATACGACTTCACGATACCTGGAATAATGAGCAGCAAAAACCATAAGAAGTTAAGTAGGCCGCTCCAAAACATACCTTTAACAATTGCAAAGTAATTGCCTTTCGTAAACGAATAAACGAGATAGTTCATGTTTACATCATCTTGTGCAGCTTGTTTAAAATATTGCTGTACGCTCACTTTTAGCGGAGATACAACGAAGATATTAAAAGCTAACGCCACTAGTCCAATCACGACTGCCAAGAAGGCAATGATAAGGATAATAGCAAGACCTGCTCCGTCGGAGACATCACCCATTCCGCCGCTAAACCCAGGAAGACTCATCGATGTACTTCCACCCGAATTATATGAGCAGCTTGATACCCCGCCACTAACCACGGCCAGTACCAAACTAACCAAAAAAGCTTTCCAATACGATGTCCTCAGAACGTTCTTGGCTCTGATCTTTAAATCTCTACGCGTCCAATACAAGTTACCGCCCCCCTATACTTACTATATTTACCACCTATCGTGCAGCATATATCAGAAAAGCGATATACCCTCAGGAACTCTGCTATTCCTTTTATTTCAACAGCTTTTGCGCGACGATATAACCCGAGCCTCCATTGATCCCGTGCCCTGGCCAAGTTGCCGCACCCAACATATATACGTTTGAAATTTCTGTTTGATGACTCGGCTGCCCCGGTAGGGGACGAAACAGGTAGCTTTGCGCCAAATCATGTGCTCCGCCATAAGGATCACCTGGACCAGAATTAGGATTGAATCTGGCAATCGTGTCTGGCGTAACAACGGCATGGCCAATAATGGCACTCGGGATATTAGGGATATGCTTGCCTACAATCGAAAGTACTCGCTCAGTGAAACGCTCTGTTAACTCCGGTGTCCAACTGCCATCACCAACATCGATAAGACCAGCGGCATCGCCGCGAGGACGACATGGTACCTCGAGCACCTGAATACGCATGATAGCCTTTCCTTCTGGTGCACGAGACGGATCCAGATTCGTGGAACAATCCACGGTGAAAGTTGGCTTGGCTGGAAGCAAATCCGCCATTCCTTGTGCAATAGCCTGTGTGAAACCATCCAGCCCATCCGTTAAATGCGGCTGACCGACCTTGGCAAACCGAGCATCTGGCCATTGCGGCGGTTCACTCAGAGCGAGATGGATCTGCACACAACCCCTGCCATAGCGGAACCGCTTCGCCTGTTCACGCAGCGGAGGACTAATCTCAGCATCAGACAAAAGTGAGAGATATAGTCGATCTGGACTTGTTGACGCAACGACGGCTTGCTTCGCCCGATACTCCTCTCCCTTCGAAGTTCGCACACCAACTGCACGTCCGTTTTTCACTATAATTCGTTCCGCTTCCTGTTCCGTGAGGATGATACCGCCTTGGTCCTGAATGAGCTTGGCAAGTGCTTGAGCAAGTTTTTCGCTTCCACCCTCGGGAATTGGCATTCCCCCTCCCATTAAAGCCATTGCTGTAAGAGGCACCCAAATCCCGCTGCCTACTTCATCAGGCGTACGCCCAAGATGAGATACCCACGGTGCCAACATAGCTCGGAGTACAGGTGATTGAAAGGAACTTACGGTGTTGCGAGCGGTTGAGAAGATGGATGCCGCAAATTCGGAGTAGCCTTTACTTCCCTTATTATGTAATAATTTCTCAATGATAGTTGAGGCTTTGGAGCGCGATAGATCCAGATTAAATAATGCAAAAACATCCGCTGCATAAGGATTGAATGCCTCGAACATGGCCGATAAGGCTGCTCCATCTCCAGGAGCAAGGCGCTCTGCTTCTGCAATTAACGCCTCGAACGATCGTGAGAATACAGCCGTTTGCCCGTCCTCCATGGAGACTCCCGTTGGCAAGTCCGTGTTTAAGTAGCGTAACCCGCGAGCCTCAAGAGCTTCGCCGAGATCTGCATAGGCCGGACCTGTCAATAGAAGAGGGTGTGCCGCTGCATAAACATCATGTTTGAACCCCGGTAAAGTAAGCTCCTCTGTACGCAGGAAACCGCCTGGACGATCATTTTTCTCCAGAACGAGTACGCTCCTCCCGGCGCGTGTTAAATAGGCAGCCGTAATTAAAGCATTGTGGCCACTCCCAATTAGGATGACATCGAACGATTTCAACTCCCATTCCCTCCTCACAGTAACTTCCATCATGGATAATACTAACCCAATAGCTGTGAGAGGTTTGCCTCTTCTTGTCGACAGATTCAATCCTATTATCCATTCGCTATTTTAATACGTTATAATAGATTTATCTTAAAATAAGAGGGACAGATATGACGGAATCACAACGTATCAACTGCATGAAATGCGAACATTTCTATATTACATGGGATGCCAATTTCCCTAGAGGCTGCAAAGCATACGGCTTCAAAACACAGACAATGCCCAGTCTTCGTGTACTTTCTTCCTCTGGCAAGCCCTGTATGAACTTTCAACCAAAAGCGGACTCCAAACAGAAGCAATGAGAAAAAAAGAGGCCACCCTAGGGCGCCTCCTACTTCCTTCTATTAGATGATTTTAAAATCAGGTTTCACCTTCGTGAAATTCGGATTCTTCCCGCTAACCATCAGACCCATTCCCCAGTCAAAATGCGTATTTTCGGTCGGAAAATCACTGGCTTCACGGTATTGGAACAATACATTCCTTCTTGTTCTAGAGCTCTTATTCGACTCTGAGCCGTGAATGGTCAAGTAATTGAAGAACAGAACATCACCCGCTTCTGCTACGCAAGGCGTCCCCTCTTTAATCGGATATTCCTTATGATTCAAATAATAAGAGCCTACATGTGGCAAGGAGCCAGTGCGGTGCGAACCCGGAATGACACGCAGGCAGCCGTTCTCCTCATCGGCATGATCCAGATGTACACTTGCAGCTAGCATGGAATGCTTTTCGTGCGGAAAATAAGGGTAATCTTGATGCATCGGGAAAGCTGCGCCATTCTCTGGCGGTTTAACAAGCATTTTGGAATGGTGCAGCTGTACGTTTGGACCAATAATCTGCGTCAGCACAGCAGTCATATTCGGATGAATCACGGCTCGCATAAACGCGGCATCGTGATAATGCACATCATGAAAGCCTTTTAAGACAAGCTTTTTCAGCTCCGCTGCCGGAAGAAAGTCCCCCTGCCATTGGGAATTATGATCAGCCTTTGATTGTGCAGCACGGCTAATGATCCCCTCTACACCTTGTCTCATTTCTTCAACTTCCTGTTGATTGAAAACTCCCTTAACGAGCAAATACCCATTTTCTTTATAAAAATCTACATCTTTTTGTTCGATCACAGGCCATTCCTCCATTTATCTCATTGATATTTATTCGCTTTCTTATTTATAATTATAGGAAAACCAATGGATTCTGTCTTTTTCTCATAAGGACACCTTTTTGCAGAATAAGGACATTTAAATATAAGGATGAAGCCGATGTATCTATGTAAAGAAACCGATTCAATGCTTAATGAAGTCCTAAACGTCATTCACGGACCCGCTGCTTGCTTCAAAATTCAATATTGGGGAGTTAACCCTTGCCTGTTCGATAATCAGCCCCATAAGCATTCTTTCTTTGAGGTTTGTTATATCATTAATGGTGAGGGTGAGTATACGGAAAAAGGTGTTGTCTATCCACTCAGGGCAGGTACACACTTTTGTTCGAGACCGGGGATTAATCATCAAATTCGTACGAAAGAGGGCTTATTAATAGTTTATGTCGCATTCGAATTAGATGAAACACTGAGCGACGATACGATGCGTGAAGCCTTCAGCGATCTAGCTGAGCATGCCGAGGTTTGCATTCATGAAGCTGACAATCACCCAACTGCCCACTTGTGGAAGTCACTTTTGATTCAAGAAGGGAAAGGGAGCTTGCCGGCTGCTGCGATTCCCTCGCTTGCCTACGCACTTCTAGTATCCTTTCTTTCATTATTCGGAAAAGACATGACTAAACCTTACTTTCACCGTAAAAATACACATATTCTGCTGCAGCGCGCCAAGCTTTATATCCGTGATAACTTATCCCAGCCGCTTCATCTTGGACATGTTGCTGGTTATCTCAACGTCTCAGAACGTCATCTATCCCGCTTGTTCTCTGAGGGCATACATGAGACTTTCACCGATTTCATTCGAAGTGAACGCATACGCCAAGCAGCCCACTTGCTTCTGACAAGTGAGCTTTCAATTAAAGAAATTGCCGAAGTCACCGGCTTTTCTTCTGTCCATTATTTTTCTCGTACTTTTATGGAAGAGAAGAAGCTGCCACCAGGCAAATTCCGACAGCAGGAGAAGAATCGTTTGTGAGCTCTATTCAACAGAGCCTTCAAGAAGTAAAAACTCAAGCGTTTTGTCTGCTTGGGTACAAATAAATGATTAGCGAAATGCATGCTGCTGTGTTGAATTTTGGAAAGATGACCCACTTCATTGACCTGCTTCAGGATTCATCATCAAAGTAGCAAAATAAAACAAGCAGCAAAAAAGGCATCCAATTACTCCTATTGAATGCCTTTTAATATAAACCTGCTTCAGCTGTTGGTGAGATGCTTTTTTATCACATTCAAATAATTCCTTCTAATGAACAAGAAATAAACGATCTGAAGGAGCAAGAAGATACCCATAACGGTAACCGCGGCTGCGCCGACTTCTACTTTAAATAGCCTTTGCAGCACTCCTAAAGCAACGGCGGAATGAATCGTTGCCACGATGTACGGAAACAAGAACAATACGCCAATTTCGATCGAAACAACTTTTTTCATTTCTTTAAACGTTACACCGATTTTATGCAATTGCTTATATTTCTGTTTATCGGATTCCTGATCCATGTAAAATTTGTTGTAGATAAAGCTTCCTGAAGCCACGAAGAAGATAATGCCTAAGAATATCGATAAGAACATAATCGTGCCGTATGCTCTTTTTTCAGTTTCATAAATATGGGATTTAGACAAAAATAGTGCAGTCTGATTATCTCCATATTTCTTCTCATATTCGTCATAGACGACATAAGTACCGGACCAATCCTTGACTTGAAACGCATACTGGGGCTGGGCTTCTTCTGCGACTTCAATGCGGTCAAATAGCTGATCGGCAACGACATATATCGCATGAAATTGATCCTGCAATAGCTTTACACGTATGTCTTCTGTTATTTGGATGCTATTTCCTTCAATTTCTAGGCGATTTATGCCGTCATTTTCCTCAGGGGGGACGATTTTAATGGCTTCTTGTTCACGGATAGACACGGTTTTCAAGTTTAATTGCTTGGCGAATTGATTATAAACGCTTGCTTTCATTAAGGGTAAACCAGACCCGTCCTCTTGGATAAGATATTTAATGTCTACAACTATTTTTTCATATGGGAAATGGTTTTTCTTTAACTGATCTTCAATAAACCGAATCTCCTCAGCGGCGGATGGATTCTTACCGAAAGTTTGATAAGTAAAAGCCATCGGATGTCGCTCTTCTATATTATTTAATGTATTCGTCCAATAGGCATAGGAGGCTCCGCTCAATATTACAGCAGCTGTAGATGTGATGGTAATGATGAAAAACATGCTGGCATTGTCACGTATTCGATAGAACATATTGGATATCCAGATCAGATTGGTGTTTCTTAAATAATAGAACCTGTTCTTCTTTAATAATGCGATCGCAAAAACGCTGAACTGCGAAAATAACAAATAAGTGGCAATAACGACCATGCCGATAATTATTAAAATATATATCTCCAGATTTCCTTTTATTGTAACAAATGAAAATACATATCCGGCAATTAGTAGAAGGAAGCTAAAGACAGCAATAAGTTGTGAAAATTTAGGAGCGGACTTAGAAGCCTTCGTTGCTTTCAACAGGCGTAAGATATCTTTCTCCTTTACGATCCATGATGTGAATAATGAGACGAACATGCCAAGCAGCAAGAAGCATATTAGCGTAATGAGAATCGCTTTTATCGGAAAATAAAACGGCAAGGAAGGGAGCCTCAGCAGCTTCTCGATGATCGTCAAAAATAGTTTGGAGAACACTAGGCCCGTAATGATGCCGCCGATAGTTGCCGCGACACTGATAATCATATTTTCAATGGAGATCATCTTGAGAAGCTGGCTCTTCGATGTGCCGAGCATATATAGGATGCCGAATTCCTTATACCTCTTTTTTAATAATACACTGATGGAATAAAAGACAAAGAAAAACAAAAATAAATAAGCAATAATTTCCGCACCCAAAAGGGATACCTTGATATAGGATTTGAATGTTCCTATATCGGGGTGAAGAATAAACGTAGTCAGAGAGAAAAATAAGGTAACGGATATAATTGTACTTAAGAAATAAGCGAAATAGGCCTTTCCGTTGCGCAGGACATTTCTCGTCGCAAACTGTTTAAACTCCATGAGCAGCTCCTCCTAAAAGCGAAAGTACATCGATGATCTGTTGATAGAACAGCAGCCTGCTCCCTCCGCTATGAATTTCATTATAGATGGTGCCGTCTTTAATAAATATGATCCGGCTGCAATAACTGGCTGCCACAGGGTCATGCGTCACCATAATCGTGGTCAACTGCTGTTCTTTATTGATCTTCTCAAACATTTCCATGACGGTTCTTGCTGATTTGGAGTCCAAATTTCCGGTTGGTTCATCTGCCAAGAGGAGAGAGGGATTATGGATGATGGCTCTGGCAATAGCCGTTCTTTGAGCTTCTCCTCCAGAGATTTCATAGGTTCTTTTGCCCAGCAGATGTTCTATGTGCAGAGTTTTGGCGATACTGTGCAGTCTTCTATCTTGCTCTGTAACCGAGATCCGATCCAAGGTAAGGGGCAAAACCGCATTCTCCCCTATGGTTAAAGTATCGAGTAAATTATAATCTTGAAATACAAAACCAAGCTCCCTGCGTCTAAAGAGAGCTAGTTTATCTCCCTTCAAATGTAACGGATTGAGGCCTTTAATCAGAATGTCTCCTGTTGTGGGTTGATCGACCGTAGAGATCATATTTAACAACGTAGTCTTGCCGCTGCCCGATGGTCCCATCACTCCGACAAATTCTCCGGGTTCAATGGAAAAGCTTATTTGATTTAAAGCATGATACATCACTTCTTTGCCGTACGTTTTACTTATATGACTGACTGTTAACATGTCCATTCAACGACTCCTTTTTGTTTGGTTTACATTTATCATAGTACTTCGTTGCATCCCCTTAAGCGATTCATCTTTCTTACTCGATTCTTACATTGTTGTAAGGTTGGTAGTAAGCAAAAAGAACATGCTTTAGGAATACGGCACGTTCTTGATGGTATTAGTTATGATCCGTTTGGATATGTTCAAACAGAATGCTGACTTTTGTACCTCGGTTCACTTCGGATTGAATATAAATCTTATGATTTAAGTTTTCGCATATCTTCTTAGCAAGATACAGACCCATTCCCGTAGATTCTCCCAAGATTCTTCCGTTTTCACCGGTAAAGAAAGGATGAAAAACTCTCCTAATATCCTTAGGATGTATGCCCATGCCCTCATCTACGACTTCTAGCACAGCATGATCTTCTGTTTTATAGGCGGAAATAGTTAAATATTTACCTTTTCCCTTGGAATATTTGATGCCGTTTGTTATTAATTGCTCGATTACAAATTTTATCCATTTTACATCGGTGTAAACCTCAATGGTGTCGTCGACGTCTGCTTTAGGCAACATATTATTTTTAATGAACAGCTTTTTTTCTTGGCTGATGCTGTCCAGAATTAACGGCTTTAAGCGTGTCCTTTCGATAACAAAGTCTCTTTCAAAAGCATCGATCCGCGCATAATATAAGGCCATATTCAGGCCCTTTTCCATTTTATAAACCTCTTCGCTCATACCGTGTGCATAAGGTTCGCCTGCGTGTGCTTCAAGCTGAAGCCGGATGACCGATAGCGGCGTTTTCATTTGATGCACCCATTGATTGATAAAGGTTAAATGCTCTTGATGGTTTTTGTTAATTTGTTGCATGTTCCTTTCGTATAATCGGTATTGCTGCTTTAATAGAGCAGATATATGGCGGCCCCAGAAGGAATCTCCTTGATCCAAGGAGGATTCTTCGATGGCATCGAAGTTACTCTTAAGTAATACATAGACGTCTTGAGTCTTTACATATTTCCAGCCTAAAAAAACAAGAAGAATAAAAGAATTGAAAAAGAAAACATATAAAACATCTAAAAATGGGAAACCGCTCGCAAGGACACAATAAAAAGTGGTTAAAATTACGGAAAAATAATAAAAAACGATATAACCCTTGTACTCCTTTAAAAATAAACTCATATGACATCACCTCCTACCAGCTCTTGTTTAATTTGTAGCCCGTGCCTCTTATCGTTTCGATCCCATTCTCAATATCAAGGTCTTGCAGTTTTTTTCTTAACCTTGTGACATTTACGTTGAGAGTGTTCTCTTCAACAAAATCGGAGTGATCCCACATTTGTTCCAAGAGATAGTTTCGGTTAACCACCTTAGGGTAGGTCTTAATCAGACTTTCGAGCAAAATTGCTTCTTTCTTAGTCAGTATGGCAGTCTTTCCTTGAAACTGCAGATCTAATCTTTCCGGGTATAAATTTAATCCTTCCAATTCGATTACACGCTCGCCTATAGAATGGGCATAATCCCCAAAGACCCGTCTGATATGGCTGTTTATTTTGGCCATCACTACCTCATAAGAGAATGGTTTCGTAATATAGTCATCCGCACCGTTTTCAAGAGCTCTCACTTGATCAATCCCGCTCTCTCTTGCAGATATAAAAAGTATAGGAACCTTGGATGTTTCTCTTATCCTCCTGCACCAATAAAATCCATCAAACTTGGGCAAATTAACATCTAGCAGGACGAGATGAGGTTTTAGTAGATGAAATTCTTCCATTATGCTTTCAAAGTTTTCCGCAACTGTTGCTGAAAGTCCATATTTTTCAATATGTTCTTTAAGTAGACGACTTATTGATATATCATCTTCAATAATATAAATCGTATATTTCATTACAAACGCCGCCTCCTTAGGTACACTGATATTGGATTGCTCGTAAAACAATATCACTCCCATAATATCATTTTAACCAATCGACTTAACAATCATAAGATCCTGCCTTCTTTCCCCACTTTGAATATTCTCAATAATTATGACTCCACCCACAACAACACCAACACCCCTGTGATTTTTCAAAATAAGTGAGAATTGCAATACAAAGACCCCGCATTCCTACGGGGTCTTTGTTTCATAGAACTAAACTGCCCGTTAACGTAATGAAGGCTACCGATCAAATCGGCAGCCTCGTCCTGGGTTTTTATTCAACTATCGTTCACCGTTACTTCAATAAACCCATAAACTGAGTGTGCCCAAAAATTTTATTTCGCTTATATATGGGATTAAATTGTCTATTTGGATATCGCCCCAAAATATTCTACAACTACCTCACGGAATTCCAGAGCAGCCCGCGAAATATATCGACTCCTGTGCCATAATAAAGCTATCTCCCGTACCACTTCGTGAGTTTCTACTTGGAGATATATGATTTGTTCCCGTGAATTCCTTGCCGTGCTTGGTATGAAGGCTATGCCAATTTCGGCTTCCACAAGAGTGATAAGCCTTGCAGGTTCATCCCCCTCATACACATATTTAGGTACAAATCCAACCGATTTGCATACAGAGTCCATTAAATCGCGAGTACCGTAGCCTTTCTTTACTCCTACAAACCATTCATCCTTTAGCTCTGTCAAGGATACGCTGCTTCGATCTGCCAGTCGATGCCCCTTTGGAACAGCTACAAGGATTGGGTCGATAAACACGATTTGACATTCGATGTCATCCCCTTCTATAGGAGGTGAGGACAAGCAAAAATCAACCTCTCCTCTATCAAGAAGCGTAACCATTTCCTGCGTGGTCAGCATTTGCACATGAAATTGAATATAAGGCCGCTTTTTCCGAAACTCTCGAAGGATATTTGGTAATATGCTAGCGGTGGTCACCCCCAATTCTAGTGTACCATGATCCGGGCTGGATAAATCGCTAAGCTCCAGCTTCCCCTGTTCCAATTCAAACAAAGCCCTTTCTGCACGTCGAAGGAATCTGCTTCCGAACTCATTTAATCGCAGCTTCCTACCTATTCGATCGAATAGAGGGACCCCTAGATCCTCCTCCAAGCGTTGAATCGTTTTGCTTAGTGACGATTGAGTAACGTGCAGAATTCGTGCAGCTTCGGTCACATGTTCCAAACGAGCTACCGCGAGAAAATATTGCAGTTGAAGAAGTTCCATTTCGCACTCTCCGTTCATTCCTTCAAGTCAATGAGATTATAGCATGAAATGCGTTGGAATAAATAATCGATTTCAAGTACGATGACAATAAGACGCTTTGGGGGTGGGGGACCAAAAATGAGTGCTCGCCAACAGGTGGTTAATGATTTCAGTTGGTCTAGGGATACTATTGAATAGTAAATAGGACAGACTTCATAGAAAGGATTACACATCATGAATCGTAAATTCGTTGTTTATATTGTGGCGTTTGCCGCATTTCTTGGGCCGTTCACGCAAACCATTTACACCCCGGTGTTACCCGAGGTTGCCAGTCAACTCCACACCACCTCATTCGTCGTAAACTTGACGATTTCGGTGTTTACCTTATTTCTTGCCATCATGCAGGTGATCTATGGTCCGCTCACTGACTCGAAGGGCCGCCGCAAAGTCATTCTTTTCGGGATTTCGCTGTATGTTATCGCTTCGGTTGGGTGTTTTTTCTCCGAAAGTATAGGGCTTCTGCTGGTCTTCCGAGCGTTGCAGGCGATCGGAATCGCTGCGGGATCAGTCGTTGCCGTTACAGTCATCAGCGACTTGTTCGATGGAAAAGAACGCGGCCAAGCTATGGGGACATTTCAAATGATGGTTTCATTAGGCCCTGTGCTCGGGCCGGTCATCGGCGGCTTCCTCAGCGGTTTGTTCAATTTTCAATCCGTGTTTCTCGCTCTTGCAGCTACAGGTATGCTTGTGCTGATCCTCAACTACCTTTATCTGAAGGAAACTAAGCCCGACAGCGGCGAGGCCACCCGCTTTCAACTGCGGGATTTCGCAACGATACTACAGAATCGGATCGGGTCGTCGGTTATTTATCTTGGGTTAATTCAATATTACGTGTTTTACAATTTTCTTGTATTTCTGCCGAACATCTTAAGCGAACGTTACGGCTTGTCGGCCGAGCAAAAGGGACTCGTATTTCTGCCGATGTCCCTTTGCATCGTGGTCGGCAGCTTCTTCGGTGGCAAAATCCAAGCACGGATAGACGGAAAAAAGGTCATCGTTCTGACTACTTTTCTAAATGTGTCTTCGGTGTTGTTTTTCATGTTCTTCTACTCGATTTCAATAACTTTGTTGTTGGCCGGTATTATCTGCTTCGGGTTATTCCTCGGGCTCTCGCTCCCCGTGCAGACGACACTGCTAACGGGCGCTTTCACGAAAAACCGTGCGACCGCCGTCGGTGCTTATAACTTTTTTCGCTATATGGGAATGGCTTGTAGCCCGATCGTTGGCAGTCTATTCTACCATATGGGTGGCTATTTCCTGATGTTTAGTTTTATCGTATTAGCTTTTCTGGCTTTTGCCTTGCTGTTGTCGCGACGTCTCCTTGGTGCACAAGCAAGAAAGTCCGCCTCTTAAAAAGATTTCTACGAGTGAGAAAATGAATGAACTGAGTTGTTCAAATTAATCTAAATTTTCATAATTGTTGAGACTATCAGCATTCACAAAATGTAAACTCTATACATAAAAATGAATACTGTTCCTTCAAACTAAATCCACAAATACACGCAAAACATTCCTTAACTTATTAAATAAGCTACGGGGTGTTTGCTTTTCAAATTCTCTTATATTAAGCAATCTATTTATATTACATAATAATTAAGAGAGTCCTAGGCTTGGCTGTTACTGGAACCTGGCTCAAATCTATTTATTATTTCATGCGCCACTATGGATCTAGTAGAAATATCAAATATACATTTAATAATTGGTTGCAGACCATTTTCATAAAAGAAATCAAGTTCAAAAACCCCATTCCATTTGTATCCACGCAGTCTAATCGTCTTGATTAAACTAGGCTTTGTGGTTTCAGATATTATGGGGGTCTCATCTAAGGACATGCTTAATGCCATTGCAAACGGTGAAGAAGATCCTAAAAAATTAACACGCCTCGTGTGATGTTTCATAAATAATTATAAAACGGAGCCCGCAAACCCGCGTGACTCCGTTTGTTTTGTTTCATAATTATTCAGATTTTGCCCTTTACTGTATCAAGAAAACACTTTTGTTTCAAAATTATACAAGTACCCCTTCAATTTCGCGACTTCAGTTCCGGCCAGCATCATAATGCCAATTCCATGATTATCATTGGTTACCGTACGAAGATCCTCATTGTAATATTCGGGATGAAACGCATATCTAGAGCCGCTGCACACACCGTGTACGTTGCCTTGGCGGTCTATGGCTATTCGGCTTAGACCGTTCCAAGCTAAAATGGCAGCCTCCGCATAACGATTTGGTTCGCGAAGCCAAGAAAAACGGACGCCCCGAGCAAAAGCATAGGCAAACATCGCAGTGCACGACGCTTCCAAATAGGTTTCGGAAGCATTCAACACCTGATGCCATAGACCACTGTCCGATTGCAGGACTAAATAGCCTTCACACAGCTCATTAAAAAATTCGAGCAGCGCCGGTCGGTCTTCGTGCGTCTCCGGCAAAACTTCCAAAACCTCCGTCAAGGAGAACAAAACCCAACCGTTTCCGCGGCCCCATGGTATGCCTGTTGCACGCCCATACTTAAAATCATAAACATGGGACATAATCCGCTGCTCCGGCATGAATAAATAATTTCTAAATCGTAAAAACTGCTTTGCCGCTTCATCTAGCGCACGGGCATCACCCGATATTTCAGCGTAACGGCGCAAGAACGGCGTACTCATGTATAAATCATCGGCCCACATGGTATCCGCTGAATATTCCCCTGGACACGTTCGGTAAAACGCTCCGTCCTCACGACGTTCCAGCTTGTTCAGCATAAAGTCCGCGATCCGAGAGGCCACAGGTAAAAAGGCGTTATCGCCGCATTCCCGGTAGGCTTCAAGCATAGCTGAGCCGAAGGAACCGCAGTTGTCGAGCATTTTCATCATAACCAGCTGCTGGTTGATAGCGGGAAAGCCATATTGCTCAGCGTCCCAGAGAGAATACTCGAACATATCCGTACATGCTTGAACGTGTTCCGTGGCATAACGAATCATGTCCGGTCTATGGAGAAAACGTCCTGTTTGAAGCAACCCGTAAATCGTAACACCGAGCGGATAATCCCAACGGGCATAATTGGTCATTGTGCCTACTGTCCATTTGTTGCTCAGCATAGAGTTCTCATAATAGGGACGAATCCAAGCATGAGGAAGGTCCAGCCTCCAGTAAGCGTAGTCTGCCTTTCCCTTTACTTCTCTTGTTGTCGCATACAAACGGTCTGTTCGCTGCAAGTCACTTAGCTCGGGTTCCGCCTCCGCTTGGAACGGTCCGACATACAGCCAGGCCGCATCTCCTGATCCATGCACTTGATGGGGAGCATATAGATCAATGGGAGCGCCGCCTATGGAAGCCGTTAACGTATACTCCCAAACGCCTTCACCGCAAATACTTTTCACAAGCAAATCGTATACTCCGTTAAATAACGGAAGCTCAAGAGCATAATGGCCGGCCTTATTTTCTTTCACCGTCTCTTTTCCGTTAATCCATACCGTAATGGGTCCCAAAGAAGTGATAACCATATTCACAGGATGGCTTCCGGCTAAATGCTGACGAAAACGGGTCCAAGCAAAAGCAAGCTTGCCCGACTGGCGGCCATACATTCTTTCTAAAGAAGGAAGCTCACGTTCTTCCTCGTTCCACTGGCACTCGGGAAACCAGCTTAATCCGCTGTTCTGTTCGAAAGAAAACAGATCGGGCAGCTTGGTTTCATCTGGCACAACATCCTTGTCGACGGGTGCGGAGAATACCCATCCCGCCTTTCCCTGTCTTTCCTTAAACGGAGCCAGTACATTCAGTATGCGGACCTTCGCTTCGTCCGATCCGATCAAACAGCCAAAGCCGGCTGGTGTATGCTTCATTTTGATGAACAAGGTGTTCCAGCCTTTTGTAAAGGTGACATTCAGCTTCACGCTTGCGTCCGGACTCATCTCGTCTATGACATTGGAGCGATAGGTTAAACTACCGTTAAAAAAAAAGCGGACCGGACCCAGGCAGCGGATGATGATATCCAGATTTCGCTCTTCATCGCTCCAAACAACGCCTGCACCATAGGCCCATTGCCCTGGCTTGGCGCTTGGAAACCGCTGGCTTAGGTCGATTTCAAATAGACCTTCCTTATTTTGCAGCACGCCTGATTGATGAAATGTACGGTAGACAAACCCAGCCTGCGGATTGGCCCCTATGTACCGCTGTGCCAGAACCTTCAGGATTTCGGCGTCATTGTCGCCAAAGCGGTAATGGGCGCTTTCTTGTTCTTGAAAATAAACAGTCATGTTATCTCTCCTAACCATTCGAAGCAGAATTCGGTGAAACCCGAATATTGAATGTATGATCGATCGGTGTAATCAGATTGACAAGAAGCATCTGACAGCCCCTCGGATAAACCATATTGCGGATGACTGTTGACGAATGCTCAGAAGCAGCACCCTTTATTTCTATCCAATCTCCATTATTCTCGTATCTGACGCTGCCATTACGCCACATCATTTTATCTTCACCGACGGGCTCACAGCCATCGGTATGCAGCGTCCCTTCCGCTCCGAAGAGAAAGACAACCTGTGTTAACACATCCGCCGGCTTGTCTGACCGAACACGAAGAGTCCATGCTTCCTTGGTCTCTGCCGCTTCAACGAAGGTCTCATGTGTCTGTTCATGGGTCATGGACCGTTTGTGATGCGGAAGCAGGTACCACGGGCTTAGATTTTCCGATGCATCTTCTGGAAGCTGCGCCTGCGGGATTGGGCCATAATAGCCCTTTTTCTCTTGCGCCTTCAAATGGTATGCGCCATTATGCTCCTGCAGCTCCTTGAATTTGATCGTGCCTGGCTCAAAGTTAGAGCCTACTTGAACGCCTAGCAGCCTAGCTTGGCCGTGCCGTAACGCAAAGAAAGAGGTGGCCTCCGTCATAACGGTCGCACTGGTTTTGCCGCTCCGGTGTCTAGCCACCGGGGCGCCGAATTCCGGGTGAAAGCTGCTATGCGAGATTTTTCCGTTATGACCGGCTTGCTCCATTTTGGATAAGTACAGGGAGCGATTGAAATCGCCATTGATGATTTTACGATATTCGGTAGGAAGCTCCGCCGGTTGCACCGAGCTCTCCCGCAAAGCCGGATGAAGCAAAAGGTTCAGCATGGCGTTGTTCGGAAGGGCGCCGGGATGGGTAATAGCTTCGCCGGCCAAGCTGGCCATGGCCGCAAACAAAGGATCCCGGTCATGTACCGCCATGAGCTGATAAATGGAATAATAGTCGGCAAGCGTGAACTTTTGACCAAAATCTTGACGTCCCGAATAGTCCGTCACGATCTCGCCGTCAGGGTGAACCAAATACATCATCATCCTCAGATTAGCTCGCACACTCTCGAGCAGCTCCGGACGGTCCAGGTACCGAGCGGCATAGTAAAGATTAATGTCGCTGACAGCGTTATAAATACCGTTGCTGCGCTCCGTCCATTCTCCGTCCGGAGTGATGTCCAACCCTTCGGACAACCATTCCGAGGCGCGTTCTTTGAGCGCTTCAATGCCAAAGATATCGTATAAGGAACCGAGGGCTGAGCAGATCACCCAACGATGATTAGGCGTATGAATGCCGCCTGTCAGCAGGGCAGGAATCGTCCGCTCCAGAAAACGATGAACATCGGCAGCAACGGACACAGCTGGCTGCCACTCGCTTAATGAGAGCAGCTTGTAGATTTGGGACAGTCCTACCACGTTGAAGGCTGTGTCAGGGGGCGAATGATAGTTGGTCCAGCCTGGTGAAATGGTACCGTCATCATGCTGGAATTTCAACATAAAACGCGTCAGTTTCATCAGTCGTTTCAACAGGACGCTGTCGTGATAATAAGCAGAATCCGGATTGATTAGGGCAGCTGCCCATAAACCCATAATCATTAGAGAATTCGTATGACTGGGCCAAGGGATCCCTGTTGCCAGATCAACAACGCCTCCGAAATAGCGGCTTTCGTTATCCAGCACCTGACGATCGAACGCCTCTTTCACCCATTGATCGTTAATCTTCACTAGCTTATGATAGACCATACGGTTTACCCTCTTTCTTTTTAGAAGTGAATCCTGTTTGTGGTGCTATTCTCCCCCTTTACTCTTTAACCGCGCCCAGCATGACTCCGGAAACAAAATAGCGCTGCAGCCAAGGGTATACAATGAGAATCGGAACTGTAGAGAATATGACAGTAGCGGCCTTTAAGCTTTCTGGCACAACCAACTGCATTTGGCTGCCTTCCAGTCTCATCAGGTCGTTGACCTGACTGTTCTGTATCATCTGATAAAGCTTCAATTGAAGCGGATAGAGCTCCTGCTTCGTAATATACATTAAAGCATCTTGAAATCCGTTCCATCTTCCCACCGCGTAAAAAAGGCTCAGTGTGGCCAGCGCCGGCATGGACAAGCGTAAGGTAATCCGCCACAGCATGCCGAAGTAGCTGCATCCGTCTATTTCCGCAGATTCTTCCAATGCCTTAGGGATGCCATTAAAGAAAGAAATGAGAATGATTAGATTAAATGCACTGACTAAACCGGGAAGCACTAAAGACCATACGGTGTTCAGCAGATTCAGGCTGCGCATTAAAATATATTCCGGAATCATGCCTCCGCTAAAAAACATGGTAAAAATGATGATCACCATAAGGACTTGACGACCCTTAAGCTCTTTCTTCGATAAAGGGTACGCGGCGGCGATGGTCATGATCATGCTTAATACCGTACTTAGCGCCGTCAAGAAGATCGTAAAGCCCAAAGAACGAATCATCGACATATTCGTAAACACTTTCTTGTACGATTCCAAGTTCGCTTCAAGCGGCCATAAGGAAACTTTACCGGATGTAATAGGTGTTGTTCCGCTCAAAGATACCGCAATAATATGGATAAAAGGAATAAGACAGAGCACTACGCTAACTGCTATACATGCAATAAAAACTGTATCATATACTCGGTTTACTGCCCGTTCATTCATCGTACTGACTCCCCTCTACAGCTCACTTAAATAATGCCGTCACCAGTCAACTTTTTGGAAGCGAAGTTAGCGCCAATCAAGAAAATCAGCCCTACGACGGCCTGAAATAATCCGACAACGGTCGCCAGTGTATACTGTCCGGATTCAAGTCCGACTCGATACACGAACGTACTCAAAACTTCCGAATAATCACGGACGATCAGATTTCCAATAATATACGGTCTGTCAAAGCCGATGGATACCATATTGCCTAGATTAAGAATAAGCAGCGTTGCCACGGTTGTTTTAATTCCCGGCAGCGTGATATGCCAGATGCGCTTCATCCTTCCCGCTCCGTCAACCTCGGCTGCTTCAAATAATTCCTTGTTGATTCCTGTTAGGGCTGCCAGATATAGAATCGTTCCCCACCCGGCGCTTTGCCATACCCCCGTTAATAAATAGGTGATCAGCCAGTAATTTTTATCCGATAGAAACGGGATGGATGGATAGCCCATACCGGTGAGTATGTTATTAATCATGCCGGATTCATTGCCGAAAACTTGGTAAACGATACCACCAATAATAACCCAGGATATAAAATGGGGAATATATAAAATCGTTTGGGAAAGCTTCTTAAACCATACGACCTTTATTTCAAACAGGATGATAGCCAAAATAATCGGTGCCGGAAAAGATACCAGAAGATCAAGCAAATTCAGCATAAACGTATTACGAAGCGCTATAACAAAATCAGGATTTTTGAATACTTCCCGAAATGCCTCAAAACCTATCCAATCACTTCCGTTAATCCCTTTGAAAAAATTGAAATCCTTAAATGCAATTTGTGCGCCATACATCGGTCCATATTTAAAGATGAAAAAGTAAACAATCGGCAATGCGACTAAGGCATACAGCTGCCAGTATCGTCGAAGGTATACGTTCATATTCGCTGCTTCCTCCCCTTACACCCAGTCTATTAAAATCAAAGGAGCGCCTGATTCACGCTCCTTTGATTTGGTGCAACCGCGGGCTTAACCTTCGGTTACTTTGTTTGCATTTCCTTCCATGCTGCTTTGCGTTCGTCAGCAATAGCTTGACCGCCGCTGGACATGTATCCACTCATCATTGAGTCAAATACGGAGTCGAATTTATCTGGCTTAGCCATCGTTGCTTTCACAATCAGTTCTTCCTCTTTCGCACTCAATGTTGTTCCGTATTTGTTTTCCGCTTCAATCGGACTTGGAGAAACAATCTGTTTAATCCCGTCTGTGACAGCGAATTTAAGCACTTTTTTAACATCGCTTTGATATCTTTCTGGGAAGTTCTTAATAAATGCCGCGTCAGTTCTCTCTTGTGTATCAAGAACAAGACCGTTAGCGAGAATACCCATATCGCCGCCGCTGAACGTGTTGTTTTTAACTTTATCATCCATGTTCTCGATCACAGCCGGAATTCCATTAGCATCCAGATTGTAGTTCTGGCCCTTAACCCCTTTAAGCATGGTTAACAGATTGTCGCCCGTCGCCATCCAATCCAGATATTTAACGGCTTCGACGGCATTTTTGCTCGACTTCGGAATCATGATGTACATACCGTTCGGAGCATCGAGCGGCTTAGCGTGTTTACCGTCTTTATTGGTGTAGGCATCCACTGGAGTCAGTAACGCAGAAGGGACGTTCTTCTTCAGAGCATCGTAAGTCCCATCGTTGTAGAAAATGTTGATGGTATCCTCACTGAAGAAACCAACTTTGCCGTTGGAAATAGCTTTAGTCAATGTTTCCTTTTTACTATCCAAAGCGAAGTCCGGGCTCATCAAGCCTTCGTTGTACAGCTTGTTCATAAACCGGATGGCTTCCTTGAAACCTGGATCCAGCATCGGAATTTCACGAATTTGCGTTTTCTCGAAGCGCTCTTGATCGCTCATATTACCGATAAAGGACCAGATAATAGGCTCGTACTGGGCAGGGGCAATACTCATGCCAAGAGGAATCACTTTGCCTCCTGTTTGTCCCGGATCTTTTTCTTTAAATGCTTTTAATACGTTATAAAGTTCATCGGTCGTTTTCGGAGCCTGGAGATTCAATTTATCCAGCCAGTCTTGACGAATGAAAGACGCATACTTGCCTGTTTCCGCTCGCTTCGCCGGAATCGCATACTGCTTCCCTTTGTATTGACCAACGCTCAAAATTTCAGGTCCAAGGAGTTTGGTGACATTCGGGCCGTATTGCTTCAACAAATCTGTAACCTCTGTTAAACCGCCTTGAGTCGCATATTTACTAAAAGTACCTTTATCGTATGTGATCACGAGATCAGGAACATCCGTATTGCTAGCCATCAAAACATTAAGTTTGGGTACTTCCTCACTTCGCAGAACCGGAACAAACTCAACATTAATATTGTTCGGCTTGCCGAAATTTTCTTTAACATAGTTGGTTAGGAACGAGTTCGTAATCGTGACTCCATCCGGCGGATTGCCGCGATCCCAAAGCTCTACTTTCAGGTTGCCGGCTTTGGCTGGCGCACCGCTGCTTGCCGGAGCTGCGCTCTGGCCTGCCTGCTCTTTCTTATCAGAAGAACAAGCGGTCAATACGGTCATGCCTGCAAATAACATGGAAAGACTTAGTACAGCGAACTTCTTCGTTTTTCTTTCTTGCATGAATGCCTCACCTTACCCACTTTTTAAATTTTTTTAGAGCTCCGAAGCCGATCCCGTTGTGGAACTGCCTCTGGAACACATTATTGCGCTTTTATGCTGACTTCGACAATAAACTAGTTTCACATGATAAACTTCAACCGTTGGAAACTCAAAGAAGGCGTGAATAAACTTTTTTCCCGATAAACCAAAAAGCCATTCGCGGTCAAAAAAAAGCTTATTCCGCTCAGAATGAACCATCACTCTGGGGAATAAGCACCTTTTTTTATTTTTTCTCTGTATTTTTCAGTTTGCGGAAATCCCCAGGCGTTACACCAACAACCTTCTTGAAAACTCTGCCGAAAGTGATAGCGTTGGCATATCCCACGTCCATGGCGATATCCTGAATCGTATCGTTGGTGTTTTCAAGCAACGACTCTGCCCTATTCATCCGGAGATGTACAAGAAAATCAACGAATTTCGTATTGAATTCTTCTTTGAATAAGTAGCTGGCATACTTTCCGGAAATTTGGAACTGGTCGCTCAGATGCTTCAATGACAGATCTGGGTTGGCATAATTATTCTCAATGTACTTTTTGATTTCCTCAATCAAGGCCCTGTAGCTCTTGGATTCGTTCACCGATACATAAGTCTGGAATAACTCCGTCAACCAATCCGATACAATCTTCTGAACTTCATGAAGACTGGAGGCCTGCACGACGGATGTCCACATCTCATCCCACTGCTGTCCCTTAAACCTGTTTGCTAAGGTGTCAGATAACTCTCCGACCTCCCGTTCCAGTATCTTCATCAAGGTTTCAAGCTGCAGGTGAATTTCTTCATTTCTTAAATTATCATTTATAAAAGACTGAAAAATGGCATCCAGCCTTAACCGCCAGCCATCTCCCGCCAATCGGAACTCCCTAACGAACTGGGACATGGACTGAAAATATTGATAGCTATGAAAGTGTGATTGTTCAGGCAGCTCCTCGCTCATGACTACGGCTTCTTGCCCAAGAGACAGCTTATGATGGAGGGCTGAGTCGGCAGCCTGATACGATAAGTAAATCTCTGCCGGTTCCGTCACGACGATTCCGATCCCCATCGTTAATGAAATGCGCAGATGTTCATTTATCCAACTGTGACACTTTTCACCAACGGCTCTGAGTACAGTTTTGTCGGGAATATCCTCTTTCATACTAACTATCGTTCCCAGTTTATCACTGCTTATCCAATCGAACCAGCCGCTCATATGATGGTCATTAATGATTTCATTCAATACGTTCATCACTGCGTATTTCAGAATATTTTGATCAGAGAGGGAGAAATTCTGTTGAAATTGACCATAGCGGTTCAATTCGACGATAAAAACGGTGAATCCTTTAGACTTGGCATCACCGGCAAAGGGCCTCATTCTCTCGATACGTTCGCTTAGGTCCTCCATACGTTCGCCTTCTATTAAACCGCGAAATAGCTGTCTGCTAAGGACATGTTCATTACTTCGACGCTCCTTCTCATAATCAGTGGTCTGCTCAATCAGATTATCCAATGCGTAACTGATCACTGTAAGATCATCCTTTAAAGTGAGCTTCGCGTCTGTAATTGGTAGTTGGAGAAATCGCAAACGGTTCATCATCATCGTAATAGGCCGATAATTTCGCCTTGTTATATAAAAGATAAAAACCATAGCACCAATAATGGTGGAGATCCCAATTACAATCCATATATAAGAGATTAAGGATACCCAAGAAAATAGCTGCCCAGCCTGAATACCGCTTTGAAATGTCCAGTTCAGGTGTTTCGCATGAATGGTTGTTAGCACTTTGCCCTTCTTCAAATAACCGCTACCCAAGAATTCAAACACCTGGTTACCGCTTTCATCATATACGTCAAGATAAGTAACGTTCCCGCTAATAAGGTCGTTGATCATTCTTTCTAGCCTGTACTTGTTAATATTAATAACCATCATCCCGTCCTTGCCAAATGGAATTGGCAAGGATCTGCTGAGGGAAATAACGGGCACTGGATTTGTCGCATTCGCTTCCGAATAATCGCGGACCTTACTCCAGCCACGGCTTTCGGGCTCCTTCAGCTTTTGGCGAAGGAAGTTCGCGTCAGCGAAAGCGTTAAGCTCGACAAGTCCGCTCTGTGTAAGCACAATGTCACCTTGCTTGCGATAAATATAAATGGAATCAATTAAGCTGTAATTGTTTGTTAAGGTATTCATATTGTTTACTACATCATAATAACGTTCGTTCGACCTTGCATCAGCGGACGGATAAAGAAAATCGGTATAGGAGTTCTCCAGTTCCAGCTCTTGCAAAACCTTCATCTCCATTTCACTCATCGTGCGATCAACGGTGTCCACAATATAACTTGTCGAGATATGATTGGCTTTGGAAGTTTCATTTCTAGAGATATCGTTAACAATAAGAAATGACATGAAAATGAGCACCGTTACCGTCAGAAGGAAGATCGGCATGTATATTAACAAAAATTTTCTCGAAAACGTATTCATTTAAGTCGTCCTCCTTCTGACTCCGTAATATCAATACCTTCCTTTTTGCGTTGATGAAAAAAATCACGAAGTAAAAACTTGCTTCGTGATTTTTTACTAGCTTACCAAACTAGTTTTATCGGAGTCAATGAAAAAGTGCCTCATGTCTTTACCTCAAGTTCTCTCACTTTAATCGGCAATAGATTGGCTTCAATTTGGTCACGATGCTTCTCATACCACTCAGGCAGCATTAATTTCTCGCCTAACGTTTCAGCTGATTCATCATTAGCGAACCCCGGTGGATCTGTCGCGATTTCAAAAAGAATTCCGCCTTTTTCCCGGAAGTAGATGGCATTAAAATATTGACGGTCAATGACTTGTGTTGGTTGGAATCCTTTGCGTGTAACTTCCTTTTGCCACTCATCATGATCATCAAAATCGTTCGCACGCCAAGCAATATGATGAACCGTACCAGACCCACCAATTCCCCAATCCATGTTTGCTAGTGGAACGTCAATGATGTTGCCGATCTCTCCAGTGGTCTGGAAACGAGCAAACTCCTCATTTTCTCCAACTTTTTTCAGGCCAAGAACATTCTGCAACGTTTCCATTGTACTCTCTGCATTTACACTAAAAAGAACGACCCCTCCGAAACCTTTTATGGCTTTTCCAGGAGTAATACCATCGAATGTCCATGTGTTATTTGTCCCATCTTTTCGTTCAACGAGTTCAAGTCGCAGCCCATCATTGTCAGTAAACTGAAGATAATCTTCATTAAATCGGTTCACTCTAGTAAATGAGATGCCAAATTTGTTGAGCCGGCTTTCCCAAAAGCTAAGCGAACCTATCGGAACTATATAGGTTGTAATACCGACTTGGCCACCGCCAATATTGCCTTTTTGCGATCCTGCTGAAGGGAAAAATGTGATAATAGTGCCCGGACTTCCAATTTCGTTTCCAAAGTACAAGTGGTACACATCAGGAGCATCAAAGTTGATTGTTTTTTTCACTAATCGTAGTCCAAGGACTCCAGCGTAAAAATCGACGTTAGCCTGAGGATGACCTGCAAATGCAGTGATATGATGAATACCAGTCGTTTGTTTAGACATTAAAATGCCTCCTTAAATAAGCTAAGTTTATTTTCTCCTGCTTGTTGATAATCATCCATTTTTTATTCTAAAATCTTAAGTTTACCCCCCCTAACTCCCGACCAATTTAGGAGCCATCTTTAGGCAGCGTAGCACTGCGGCCAGTTGTTCTTTGGTTACTTTACCCGCTGGGTTATATGTGCCTTCCCATAACCGTCAGTCACGCCAGCAGCTTTCAACGCTTTGATATAAGGGAGCGCATAGCCGTTAGCTTTGTCGTCCATAATTACACGCCATTAAAGATACCGGCACTAATCATCGCGTCAAATTTCGCTTTTTGTCGCTGTATCATATGCTTTATTTCCTTCCAATAATTCAGGCTTATACTTACTTCTCTTAGCAAAGAGACCTATCGATTTGACCTGATGAAAAAATTCACGAAGCAAAAATCTGCTTCGTGAATTTTCACTAGCTTTTCGATTAATGTCCTTCTTTACCGCCAAACATGTCTTGCGAATAGATGATACCTAATCCGTATGCGCCTCCGTGCTCTTTGGCAATATCCGTTGTTG
>NZ_LMRY01000041.1:0-24932 GCF_001427935.1 Paenibacillus sp. Soil724D2 | reverse complement strand
GTAATAATATGTTATTTTTTGTGGATAACCTTTGATCGCAATTAAACTATTCTACGATGTTAGGTTTGATGCATGCTTAGTGTGTTTTACATCGTTACAGATGTTTCAGCCGCGGCTGTCACGCGCTGCAACGATGATTTTCATCGTTGCAGATGAAAACAGCGCTGGCACCCGCGCTGCGTGCGACTTGTAACAATGTTTTACATCGTTACAGTGTCTCAGCCGTGGCTATCGCGCCCTAGAACGATGATTTTCATCGTTGCAGATGAAAACAGCGCTGTCACTTTATGTTCGGCTCTGTGTTCATTAATGATGAAGCCCATCGCACCTTACGCTCGGCATCACCCTGTTTAAAGGGTTGTACATGACCGACTGGGGCAGTATCATGGCTGCCTCTGTCTTATCCGTGCTGCCGGTCATCATCCTGCTCGGGTGCCGTTAAAGGCTAATAAAGTCCCATCTTAATCATAGACCTTCCAAGTCATCTCATATGGCTTCGGAAGGTTTTTCAATTTTGACATGATAATCTGCCTATTCACTCCTGTAGTCCTTTATCATGAAACTGTATTATAATTAAAAGTACGACAAATTTCTCGCGCTGAGTGGTGATGACGATGCTCCAATACTTCATGAAGAAGACGAACAATATTCGGATTAAAAATAAAATTATTCTCGCGTTCCTTTTGGTCGTAGTCATTCCCGTACTGATCGTGGGTGTGTTCCTGACGAACGCCTTTCGGCAATCGGTGCTTAGTGATGCGATTGGACAGACATCCAATAACGTGGAGAAAATTAACAAGCGTGCATCCGACATTCTCCGGATTCCGATTGAGATTTCGAACAAACTGATGATTGATCCGCGGTTGGAGCGTGTAGTGAACACGCAATATCAATCCATTTATGAAGTTGTAAGCGCTTATAAAGAGTTCCAGGATTTCACTGATTTTGTGAAGCTGTATAAAGAGGTCTACAATATCCGGTTCTACACAACGAATCCAACAACGCTAAACAACTGGAATTTCATACAGCCTTCCCCCGTGGTTTTGGATTCTTTTTGGTACCAGGAGGCGATGAGCAAAAAAACAGAGAAGATCAGCTGGTACTTTATCGAGGATGAAACGAAAAATAATCGAAAAGTGCTTAGTTTGGTTAAAAGAATTTATTTCCCTAATTATCGAACCAGTGGTGTGTTGGTAATTGATGTTAATCCTGACGAAATAAATGCGATTGTTAGTCAAGAGCTTTTTGATACGATGATTTTGGATGGCAAAGGTGATATCGTTGCTGCCAAGAACACGGAATGGGTTGGCAAAAATGTAAACGAATTGGATTTCGCCAAAGATTTCCTTAATAAGCCAGAAGGCACATACCAGACGCGGTTCAAAGAAAGAGATTCTAAAGTTCTCATCAATGACCTCATCCCGACGTTAAGCGATAGGGGCTTACGAATAGTATCCGTATTCACAGTAGAGAGTATCGTTGGCAAAGCCAACAAGATCAGTTATATGGGTTTGTACATTACGTTAGCGAGTTTACTCGTTGCCTTTGTCCTTATTTATTTCTTTTCCAACATGCTAACATCCAGAATGCTTCAGTTGAATAAACAGATCAATAAAGTGGCGCTAGGAGATCTGCATGTTTCTTCGGAAATTGATGGGTACGATGAGGTTGGCATGCTCGCAAGGCAGTTCAATAACATGGTTCGAAGCATTCGGGAGTTGATGAGCGAGGTCCATGAGTCTAACCGAATGAACCATCAGTTAGAACTGCGGCAAAAAGAGATTAAGTTGAAGATGATGGCGAGTCAAATTAATCCGCATTTTCTGTTTAACGCGCTGGAATCGATTCGCATGAAAGCTCACCTGAAAGGCGAAGCAGAAATTTCCGGCATCGTTCGAACGCTGGGCAAGCTAATGCGCAAAAAGCTTGAAATCATGGGGAGTCTAATTCCACTCAAGGATGAGCTTGACATGATTCGATGTTATTTAGATATACAGCAGTTCCGGTTTGGAGATCGGTTGACGTATGAAATTCATTTGGATCAGGGAGTTAGCGACATTATGATTACCCCTCTGATCGTACAACCACTTGTTGAAAATGCGGTCATTCATGGTTTGGAGGGTATGGAAGATAACGGGATTTTGAAGGTTCAGGCAACGATTGAAGGTCAACATTTGCGTATAGAAGTTGTTGATAACGGGGCTGGTTTCAGCGAGTCTAGACTGAGGGAGATTAAGGAGTCGATAAATGACACCCAGGACAAACAAGAGCATCGCATTGGCATGCGTAATGTGCACCAAAGGCTTAAATTAATGTATGGCGACACCTATGGCTTAACGATTATTTCCCATGAGGGCATGGGGGCGCGCATTTACTTATCGATACCGATTCAGGGGTGAGATCATGTACAAAGTATTAATTGTTGACGATGAACCTATGATTCGCGCGGGTCTGCAGACATTAATCGATTGGGAGCATTATGGCTTCCAGGTTGTAGGCGATGCGATGAACGGCCGAGAAGCAATGAGCAAGTACGCGGAGTTGGGGCCGCATTTAATTATTATTGACATTCGCATGCCAGTGATGGATGGGCTGCAGGTCATTGAGGAAATTCGCAAAACGGATGCTTCGTGCCGGTTTCTTATCCTCACTGGATATGCGGATTTCGATTACGCGAAGAGAGCGATTGTCGGACAGGTGGATGGCTACGTGCTTAAGCCTGTGGACGAGGAAGAGATTGTGGTTGAATTAATGCGTATTTATAGGTATCTTCAGAAGCAAGAGGAGTTATCCCAATTAAGTGTAAAAAGTGAGGCGCAGCGTAGAGAGGAATGCATACAAGCTTTATTAGCAGCGGATGTTGGTCAGCGGTCCATCCCTCATGATGTTGAAACTCTAATTGGAGCAATAGCGGGAGGGTATCAAATACTGCTGCTCCAGCTTGCACAGTCACAAAGGGCTGATCTGCCTATCTACGCCGAGGTCCAACAGCGTTTAACCGTTTTGTTTGAGACTAATAAGCATAGAGGTATTGTCTTTGCAGCGAACCCCTATATTGGTGTTCTCCTTACAGAGCCCATAATGGATGAAGGAGCAAGGAGTCGTGTTTACAGTGAGATAAAGGCGGCTCTGCCTAATCACATCTTCCATAGTGCCATAGGTCGGGTAGTTAAGCAGTGTAAAGAAATTAACACTTCTTTTGGTGAAGCAGCGAACCTGCTTGCGAGTCATTTCCTCTTTGGGGATGAGCTTATTGCTCAGCATGATGTCATTCGAGCAAGCGAGCATCCAACCACTTTAGATATCGGCTCCTTGGCCGAGAAACTCTACTACTCGATGGATATGGGGAATAAAGAAAGCTTGATGCACTGGCTCCAACTTGCAGGAACAGAGTTCATCGCCTATGATAGCAGCGAACATGGCTTAAAAACGAACTATGCACAGCTGATCTCGATGGTATTGAACAAGCTGGCCGGACAGAATGATAAAACGTATATAATCGTGCAGAATACGATGTCCATTATTGCGCAAATTTACGAGCAACCGAACTTGACTGCCATCCAAAATCATATCCGTCAGCAGTTGTGTGATTTAACGAACCTGATAAGCGTCTCTAGTAATGAACCCTTATTAAAGCAGATCATGGATTTCGTCGAGCGGCATTATGCTGAGAATTTGAAGTTGGATACGTTAGCGGAGTTGTTTAATTATACGAGCGGATACTTAGGTAAAATCTTCAAAAACTATACCGGCGCACACTTTCACACCTACCTGGATCAAATCCGCATCCAGAAAGCGATTGAGCTGCTGGGTGAAGGGCACAAGGTGCATCAGGTTGCTACGCGTGTTGGATACGCTAACGCAGACTATTTTCACAGCAAGTTTAAGAAATATGTAGGCGAATCGCCTTCCTCGTATAAAGGGAAGAAGAATTGAACGGATTGCCTTTCTTTCTAGCCTGAGAGCTGGATAGGAAGGCAATCTCTTTTATTTCTTCCCTGTGAAACCAACGATTTGAAAGCGCTGTTTTGACATGATTTTAAGCTGAATTTGGGTGGTTTTTTGAATGGGGATGATCCAGTATGATAGAAATATAAGACAAACGGAGGGATACTATGAAAACGCTATCTACGGAGACGACCATCCCCCTTACGGATCGGAAGAAGTCTACGAAGTTTTGGAAAACGATGGTTCAACAGCGTTATCTCTATATGATGTCGATCCCTTTTGTCATCTACGTGATCATCTTCAATTATGTGCCTGTGTGGGGTTGGCTAATGGCATTCCAGAAGTTCAAGCCTGGGAAATCGATACTGCAGCAGCAATGGGTCGGATTCGATAACTTTAAACAATTGTTCATGGATGAGCGGTTTTACAACGCATTAAAGAATACGCTGGGTATGAGTATCATGGGGCTTGTCGTTAGTTTTACAGTACCTGTCATGTTTGCCATTCTGATGAATGAGCTCAAGGGGCAATTGTTCAAACGTTCCATTCAAACCATTTCCTATTTGCCTCACTTCGTATCTTGGGTTGTTGTAGCCAGCTTGGTAACCAAGATGCTGTCTATTGACGGAGGTGCGGTTAATGAACTGCTTATGAAGTTTCATATCATCGATCAACCTGTGCAGTTTATGGCCAAAGGCACTTGGTTTTGGGGGATTGTAACCGCTTCGGATATGTGGAAGGAAACCGGATGGAATTCAATCATTTTCCTCGCCGCCATGGCGGGTATAGATCAGGAGCAGTATGAAGCAGCCACCGTGGATGGCGCGGGTCGATTTCGTCGCATTTGGCATATTACGTTGCCAGGTATTCGTACCACATTCATGGTTGTATTCATTTTGTCGATTGGCAATTTGATCAGCATCGGTTTTGAAAAGCAGTTTCAGCTGCAAAACTCGCTCGTTTTCGACTACGCGGAAGTGCTGGAATTGTATGCGCTTAAATATGGGATTCAATTAGGAAGATTTTCTTTTGGTACCGCGGTTGGTATTTTCAGTTCAGTCGTAAGTATTGTTCTTGTCATAACAGCCAATACGATCTATAAAAAAGTTACTAAAGAAACGATTATCTAGATCTTATGCTTATGATGCAAATTATACGAAAGAAAAACGGAGGTGGGAGCATGCAGGCATTACTCAGGAGAAACTACTTCGATATTGTTTTCGACCTGTTTCTCTATATGGTTATGATTTTAGCAGCAATTGCTACCTTATATCCTTTCTTGAATGTATTAGCTATATCTCTTAATGATTCTGTCGATACAGTGAGGGGCGGTATACACATTTGGCCTCGCGCTTTCACCTTGCAAAACTATCAGTCTATCTTTCGTTTTCCAGGTCTAATCAGAGGCTTCGAAAACTCCGTACTGCGTACAGTAATCGGTTCCATTCTAGGAGTAGGTAGCGCGTCGATGGTCGCTTTTGTTTTATCACGTAGAGATTTCCAAGCTCGTAAACCGATTTCCATGTTGTTTGCACTTACACTCTATTTTTCAGGCGGCTTGATTCCTAGCTATATGTTGATGCGTGATCTGCACATGATTAATACGTTCTGGGTCTATATCATCCCTGGTATCCTCGGAGTTTGGAACGTATTCATCATCCGATCTTATATGGATGGTCTGCCTTATGCTTTGCAAGAATCGGCAAAAATCGATGGAGCCAATGATTTCACTATTTATTGGAAGGTTATATTGCCGCTCTGTCAGCCTGTACTAGCAACGATTGCTTTGTTCATTGCTGTAGGACATTGGAACTCTTGGTTCGATACATTTCTATATAACAGTTCGAATGAAAAGTTGACCACCCTGCAGTATGAGTTAATGAAAGTACTTCAGAGTACACAAAGCGGCAACGAATCACACGATCCGAATGTTATGCATAATGTGGCGAAGGTTTCACCAGAGTCCATTAAAATGGCGATTACGATGGTTGTCTCCGTGCCCATTTTACTTGTCTATCCCTTTTTACAAAAATATTTTGTTAAAGGGATTACGCTTGGTGCTGTAAAGAGTTAAAAGGTTGTGGTAATAACAGGGTTTCCTGTGATTCAATAGATTGTATATATAAAGGGAGGACAACAATCCATGAGAAAGAAAGCCGCGACAATAACAGCAGTCTTGCTTACTGCAGCTATCGTAACCGTGACGGGCTGTTCCAAAGACACTTCAGATCTAGCATCTTCAGCACCAGGCAATACGAAGGAAGCTGGTTCAAATGAATTGGCACCGATAACTTTTTCTATGTTTAGCGCTGATCCGAATGCAGACTGGGACGATATGCAATCCGGAGTTGGCAAGAAAATTAAAGAAAAAACCGGAGTAACCCTTAAAGAAGAATTCCCGGTAGGCGCTTCAGATCAAAAAATTGCTCTAATGGCTTCCAGCGGTGAATACCCTGATCTGATAAGCGGGAAAGGTGATGTGCAAAAGCTGATCGATGCCGGTGCTATGGTAGATCTTGCGCCTCTCATCGACAAATACGGTCCGAATATCAAAAAAGTGTATGGCGATTATTTCAAAAGGCTCCGTTACAGCAATGATGATCACGCTATTTATGTACTTCCTACCGCAGGAGTGAACCAAAAGTATTTTGATGCAGGAGGTGGATTTGAACTTCAGCATCAGGTTTTAAAAGAGCTTGGTTATCCGAAAATCAAGACCGTGCAGGACTATGAGAACGCTTTAAAAGCATATAAAGAAAAGCATCCAACCATGGATGGAAATCCGACTGTTGGACTGTCTTTGCTAGCAGACGACTGGCGTATTCTGATCTCTGTGACGAACCCGGCTTTCTACACGACAGGAGCGCCAGATGACGGCGAATTCAATATCGATCAAAATACGTATGAAGCCAAGTACCATTTCTTGCGTCCTGAAGAAAAAGAGTATTTCAGATGGCTTAATCATATGAACAGTATCGGACTGCTCGATCCGGAAAGCTTTGTGCAAAAATACGATCAATATAAGGCGAAAGTAGCCAGCGGCCGAGTGCTTGGTCTGATTGACCAAAATTGGGAGTACGGCGACGGCGAAAACGTCTTAAAGAAAGACGGCAAGTTGGATCAAACCTATGCGCATTTCCCAGTAACTATGAATGAAAATGTTAAAGAGCACTCCTTCCAGGATACAGGTTATTTAGCAGGTTGGGGAATCGGTATTACAACGAAAGCGAAAGATCCTGTTCGTGCGATCAAGTTTCTGGATTGGTTGGCGTCGGATGAAGGCCAAGTATTGGTTAACTGGGGCATTGAAGGCGTCGACTACAAGGTGGAAAATGGCAAGCGTGTACTTACACCTGAAGCGCAGGATAAAAAAACCAACAACCCGAGCGGCTATAAGAAAGAAAATGGAATCGGAAACTACTTTTTGTCCGCACGCTATGGTGATGGAGTTAAAGATCCTACCGGCAACTACTATACGACTAATTTCCCTGAACAGATCCAAAAGAACTATACCAAAGCAGACCTTGAAACATTGAAAGCTTATAATGTTACAACTTATAAAGATCTGTGGCCGAAAGATGAAGAATTCCCAGTTAGAAAGTACGGAGCTGCATGGGGAATTTCAATGCCAACAGGCTCCGATATACAAGTCACATTCCAGAAATCCGAAGATATTATGAAAAAACGGATCCCAGAGGCGATTCTGGCGAAGCCGGAAGACTTTGATAAAGTATGGGATGCTTTCATGGCAGACCTGGAGAAAGTCGGCGTGAAGAAAATGGGTGAACAATTCACACAGTTGGTGAAAGACAGAGTGAAGCTCTGGAACGAATAGATTTTCGTGAGAAAAAAAGTCTGCTTAAGCCCTAAACTGGCTCAGCAGACTTTTTTTAGCCCCTACTCGTAAGCATCCTTGCCTGCTTCCATTTACCAAAGCGATAATAAAGCAAGTTTAGCGTTGCCGCTACACTGAAACTAACCGGAAAGCTCCACCAGATCACATCAAATCCATATTTGTTCGCCAGTATAGTAGCTAGCGGAATTCGTACAAGCAGCAAAGCAATAAAGGCAACAATAAGCGGGAACACAACAGCCCCTGCAGAACGAACTACGCCAGCAACAACGTTAAATACGCCAAAAATAATAAACGACCATAGCGTTATATTATTAATATGTACCTCAATTGCGATCGCTTTGCCCTCAGGAGGAAGGAAGAAACTGACGACTTCACGGTTGAACAAATGAAGAAGAACAACAATCAGTCCTGTCATCATGATATTAACCCCAACACCGGTCCACGTAATTCGATTCACCCGATCCCATTTCCCAGCACCAATATTCTGCGCGGCCATGGAAGTCACAGCTCCGCCAATCGCCATAGCTGGCATTTGCACATAGCTCGATATTTGCATCGCAACGCCGAAGGCAGCGGTCGATTCAGAACCATAGGAGTTTACGAGATGGATGAGAATTAAGTTGCTTAGGGAAACCACGACCATATTTAATCCCATCGGCAGTCCTTTTTGAATCAGCGTCCGTATGATCATCCAGTTAATGCGGAGCAGGGGAATATCCTTTTTCGTAATCCGTAGAAAATACTTTTTCTGATACAAATACACAATCAACAGTACGAAGCTGATTAGCTGTGCCACAAAGGTAGCGACAGCCGAGCCGGCTATTCCCATTTTTGGAAAAGGCCCCATGCCTTGAATGAGCAATGGATTCAATACAATGTCCAGAACGGCAGACAATAACAGGAAATAGAAAGGAGTCTTGGCGTCGCCTGAACCCCGTAATATGGCCATAATGAGATTAAAGCCGAACATAAATGGAACACCAGCGAAAATGATTCGTGTGTACGTAACAGCAAGATCCTTAACATCCGCAGGTGTATTCATCCACCCCAGAATGGTATGGGAGAAAAGCAGCCCGAATAAGGCAACAACGATGGAAAGAATGAGGAAAAAGACGGCGCTGGTGCCGACAACTTTTTTAGCTTCTTCTACCTTTTGTCCGCCGAGATTTTGACCAATCATGATAACGGCAGCCATTGCAATGCCGAAAATAGAGCTAATTAAGAAGAACATGATAATGTTGGCATTGGATGTCGCCGCAAGCGCACCTTCACCAAGGTACTTGCCAATCCATACGGCATTGATAGAACCATTAAGCGTCTGGAGCACATTACCTAGCAGAATCGGTAAAGAAAATAAGATCAACGTCTTGGCAATCGGGCCTTCCGTCAAAGACGGGCGAGGCTTCTTAGTAGTGTTCTCGCTCATGTGGAAACTCCTTGTTATTCATTCAGATACAAGCATTTAAAGTCCTTCATTTATTATACCTTCTTCCATCTCATTCCAAAAATAATTGTGTATTTTACTAATGACCCCTCTATCAATTGGACACAAACTATTTTTTTTAGTAGAGTAGAGGATAAGTCTGGTTGACATATAGATTGTGGGCTTATATAGGTGGGGGGGAATTCAGATGCTTCGTCTTGGTGAAAAAATAATAGTAATTGCCGATAGTTTAGAACAGAATTTGCCAATAGGCGGATATGGATATATTATTGCTTACGACCGGAATAACGATAACATTTTCGATTATGTCGTACGTGTCCCCAAGGATAATAAACACTATTACGTACCTGCGTCAGATATCGAGCTTGAAGAAGTTCTTCTCCATCAGCAGGCGGACCAAGTCGAGAGAGAAGCATTAATTGATTTCGCACTTGCAACGAAGAACGAAGAACTGTTTCGTAAAATTATGAACGGTGAGACAAATGGACAACAGGAAGTAGAACGAGACAAAGATGTTCAGTCAACTGAAGACTTCATTAAACAAATCGGCCTGAAGGCCTGGATTTAATACATGTTTCATCAAACACCAAAACCCGCCTAGTGCTCACTAGTGCGGGTTTTGTTTTATTAGTGTGATTATGTATACAAAAGAAGCTGCTTGAGAATCATGGTTTTTGGGTTGCTAAAATCATGAAATGGTGATACATTAATATCCGAACAAAAAACTATTTTAGTATTCTAGTTCTGGGGTGCGCAAATGGATGCCAAAAAATTGTTAATTATGGAAGCAGCGAAGAAATCTTTTTCACTTTTTGGGTACAAAGGTACAACGATGGATCAAATCGCCAAAATTGCCGGTGTCGGCAAAGCGACGATCTATACGTTTTTCGCCAATAAGGAAGATCTTTTGCATGAAATTGTACAGTCGTTAATCGCCGAAATGAAAGCAGTCGCTGATAAAGCAATTGCAGAAGGGGCTACACCCTTCGAGAAAATTCATAGTGCGATTTATGGAGTTCTCGTTTTTCGCAAAGAACATGAGCTGCTCATCCAATTAGCTCACGAGGTCCAACAATTTGGCAGTCCGGTAACGATTGAAGCGATGGCCAGTATCGAAACAGAAGTGATCCAGTTCATGAGTGAACATATGGAACGCGCGATACATAACGGCACGATGAAGAACTGTGACCCGAAAATGACTTCTTTCATTTTATTCAAACTGTATGTCGCTTTAGTTTTTGATTGGGAGAAGCAGAACAAGCCATTAACCGACGAGCGGATTATGAGCACACTGCAGTTGTATTTTGCTAATTTTCTTATTCAGTAATTTTTTCATTTTTATTTTCATGGAGGGGTAATTATGCGTTTTATTAGACCAATGGTTTATTCCGCGATGGCGATTGTCATCGGAACGAGTGCATTTCTTTTAACAACCAAACAGGCAACTAGCCAAACAGATGTCGTTAACCAGCTGCATCCTACGGCTTATATTGAATCGAACGAAGTAAGCGCCAGCTTCAAAGTGGGCGGAAGAGTCACCGAAATCCTTGTGAAAGAAGGGGATGTCGTGAAAAAAGGGCAAGTGCTGGCCCGTTTGCAAAGCACCGAGATTGAGGCTAAAGTCGAGCAGGCCAAAGCGGCCGTCGCGCTCGCTCAAGGCAAAATCGCTGAGGCGCAAGGAGCTACCGCGACAGCTCAAGCGAAGAAACAGCAGGGCATTGCCGGTGTCAACGTGACGGCTGATACAGCCGAGCAGCAAGTCGAACAGGCCAAAGCGGCTGTTAGCGCGGCACAGGCCAAAGTTGACGGGCTTCATAATGGGGCGCGTCCGGAAGAGAAGAAGCAAGCGGAGATTCAGTTCCAAGCGGCTTCCGAAGTATACACCATTGCTGAGCAAAACTTGAATCGGATGAAAGCGATGCTGGAGCAAGGACTTGTTGCTCAAGCTGATGTGGATAAAGTGAAGGTGAGCTACGAAGAAGCCAAAACGAAACGCGATCTGGCACAGCAGCAGCTAAACATGGCGAATCAAGGACCGCGGGAGGAAGAAATTCGCGGAGCGGAAGCTTTGCTAGCCCAAGCGCAAGCGACCTTGAAGCTGGCTGAGGCCAATCGCGGAAACGTGCAAGTGAGACAGGGCGATGTAGCGGCGGCAGCGGCAGCTGTACAGCAAGCTCAAGGTGCAATTCAATCGGCGCAATCCGGTGAACAGCAAGCGAAAGCGGCTCAGCTGGAAGCAGAGACTTACTTAAGCTACACAGAGTTGGTCGCACCAATCGATGGGGTCATCCTTAGTCAATCTGCACAGGTGGGCGAGCTTGTAGGCTCCGGATTCCCCGTACTCTCGGTCGAGTCGACGGAGAAACGCTGGGCTAAGTTTTACTTGCCGGAGACATCTATTGCAGGACTGAAAGTAGGCAACAACATCAGCATGACCATGCTTTCAACGGGCGAGAAAGTCGTTGGTACCGTTAAAACCTTAGCAGCTGCTCCGGATTTCGCAATCAAGAAAGCAACACAAACCTCAGGCGAAACGGACATTCGTTCGTTTGGGATCAAAATTGAGCTGAACACATTGCCAGACACAGCGACAACAGGGATGACCCTGCAATGGAACGGTAAAACGGAAGGATGATGAAGGAGATGGATCTTCAGATTGGCAAGCTAATTACAGAAGAATGGAAGCACATTCTGAAGGACCGACGTCTTTTTCTGATCTTGTTCTTCGTTCCGATTCTTTATACGGTGCTGTTCGGATCGATTTACTTACACCATAAAGTGACCGATATGGCCACTGTTGTTATCGATGAAGACCAAAGTCCTCTTAGCCGTCAAATTATTCAAGCCTTTGAACAAAGTGAAACGTTCCAGATCAAGAAGGAATACCACTCGGAGGAAGAGGTGAAACAAGAACTTTCAACGGGAGAGGCCAAGGTAGGCCTTATCATTCCCTCTAATTTCGAAGCGAAGCTGAAGCATGGCGAAACGCTGCCGCTGCTTACACTGATCGACGGAAGCAACATGATGATTTCGAACTCCGCTACCAAAGGGGCCAACGAAGTGATCACAACCTTCAGTATGGGATACTCACAAAAAAAGCTCCAACTAAAGCAAGGGCTGCAGAATGAAGAAGTGATGAACACACTTTCTCCAATTCCTTTCCGCTATCGCATTATGTATAATTCAGCTTTCAACTACAGCGACTTTATGTTGTACGGACTAGTTGGTGCGATATTGCAGCAAGTTCTGTTTCTTGGTATTGCCTTAACCATCACTCGCGAGAAAGATGCAGGAACGTGGCAGCGGTTCGAGGTATGGAAAAGAAATCCGTGGCGCATCGCTTACGCGAAGACAGCACCTTATTTCTTAATCAATTTCTTTAACACAGCTGTTACCTTTGTCATCGCATTGTATGCCTTTGGTGCACCCATGAGCGGCAGTTTGCTTGTCGGCTTGGCCATCATTGTAAGCTTTACTTTTGCCGTCAGCGGTATCGGTTATTTAATCAGCTTATTCTCGAGTAATCAGCTCGGGGCGACGCAAACAGCGATGTTAATTGCGGTACCTTCCTTCATGCTATCGGGGTTCACTTGGCCATTCGAAGCCATGCCTAAGGTGCTCCAGGTGCTCGGGCATATGCTTCCGCTCACTTATTTTTTAGATGGCGTGCGCAACGTATTTGTTAAAGGAAATGACTTTTCAGTCATTTGGCATGATTGCGTTTCTTTGATTTTAACCGGTGCACTTACTTACTTCATTGCTATGTTGTTAACTCGTTTCGTTATTTTCTCTAAAAAGAAATCAAAAGATGCCGCTCCGGGAACGCAAGCTGTACTGCCATCTGGATCGAATATCACGTTATAACCGAAGAGGAAGGAAGCGATTTTTTTGAAAATAACGCTCATAAGTTTATCTGCAGCCCTGTTACTCCTTTCAAGCGCAACGCAAGCTCTCGTATTTGCCGATAATGCTCAAGATCCAACTCAAAATGTATACGTCAACGTAGACGTTCTGGAAACCGTATCTTCCGTAGATTTGACATATGTGCTGGATAAAGCACTGAAAGATTCCCATAACCTTGCATTGCTAACGCTAAAATACGCTGCTCAAGGCAGTAAAAAGGGTGACCTGGAACAGCAAATGAACGAAATGGGTTCAGCCTCGATGACGCCCGGTCATTTACCGAGCACTCCAGCCGAGGTGACCAACACGGGGAATCCACAGCTGCCTAACCTAACAGACCCAACCGATATCGCCTGGACTATCATGCAAAATAATGCGATGAATCAGATGATGCAGGGGATGGGGGCTCTCGCTGGCGGAATGAATAAAATCATATCTTCCCAACGCGCGCAAATGAGCACAGCAGCGCATCAGCTCGGGACAGATGGGCGGAACTCGCTGCTGCAGTCGGATGAAGCTAAGGCGGGCATCCGCCTGCAAACCATCGCGCAATATGTGCAGCTATTAGCACAGAAGAAGCAGCTGGATTTCATGAATGAATACGAAGTTGTGATAGAGAAGGACCTACTTAAAGCTACACTTTTCGCACAGCAAGGATTAGCGTCACCTGATGATGTGCAAACGGTGCAGAAAGCGATCAATAAGCAAAAGGACGATATCGCAACGCTGCTTAATAATTATCGATTGGGGCTAGTACAGCTTTCGACGGACATCGGGATTTCCTACGACCCGAATCTAGTCATCAAGGATATCGAGTCCATGTCAGTGGATCCCATTTCGGAAACAGACACGACCACCTTATTGAAGGCTTCCTATCAGATGAAAGCTTCGGGCAATAACATCGACGAAGCCGTATGGGAAACGGGTCACACGGTTACCCAGAACACGTATGGTGAAATGTATCAAGGCGTAAATCTGGCCATTAATGGGCAGAAAAATGAGCAAACCAAGCTTGAACTAACCAAGAAAATACAAGCGACGTACAACGATGCTAAGAATGCGTATCAAGCCGTTCTCACAGAACAGCGGAACTTGAATGATGTACAGGCCGATTTGACTAAAATGAACTTTCGTTATAGCGTAGGCGTCATCTCCAAGCATGATCTGAATAAGTTCGAGATCAAAGTCCGTCAGAACGAAACGGCCTTAGCTGCAGCTAAGCTCAAATATTACGTGTTAAAAGAAAAAGCGAAAGCAATGGATACGGGATTTATCCAATAATTCTTGACTATGAATTCAACCACAGCTTCTTTTTAGCAACGGCCTCCAAGCCAAGCTGAAAAGAAAGCTGTGGTTTTTGATTTGTGGTTTTTTCTGGATTGAGTTCGTAAAATATCTGGGATATAATGAAAAGAATGACTAAATGCTGATTAATTAAAGGGGTGTAGAAAACTTGAGCATAACGAAAACAGATGTCGAGCACGTTGCGAAGTTGGCTAGACTCGACCTGAGTGATAATGAGAAAGAACTTTTTACCGAACAGCTAAATGCCATTTTAAAATATGCCGAGCAGCTGAATGAACTGAATACCGAAGGGGTTATTCCGACAAGCCATGCCATGCCGTTAGTCAACGTCATGCGTGAAGATGTCACGAAGCCATCGCTGCCTATTGAGAAAGTGATGCTGAATGCGCCTGATCACGAAGACGGGCAATTCAAAGTCCCAGCTGTTCTAGAATAAGAACCATTATGAAAGGAAGTGCCTGTCGTTGTCTTTGTTTGATTTAAACCTACAGCAAATTCACGCGAAGCTTCAAGGCAAAGAACTTAAAGTTGCCGATCTCGTGGATCAATCCTATACAAGAATTCAGCAAGTGGAAAGCAAGGTTCGCGCCTTTCTTACCTTAGATGAAGAGAACGCCAGACAAGCTGCCGCCAAGTTGGACGAGCAGTTCGCGAGCAGCAGTGAACGCGGCCATTTATTCGGCCTTCCGATTGGGATCAAAGATAACATGGTCACCGAAGGCTTGAAAACGACCTGTGCAAGCAAAATCTTGTCCAATTTCACGCCGATCTATGATGCAACCGTGGTTAGCAAGCTCAAGGATGCTCATACCGTTACAATCGGTAAGCTCAACATGGATGAATTCGCTATGGGCGGCTCCAATGAGAACTCCGCTTTCCATCCGTCCCACAATCCATGGAACACGGATTACGTGCCAGGCGGCTCCAGCGGCGGCTCCGCTGCCGCAGTAGCTGCAGGCGAAGTCTACTTCGCGCTGGGCTCAGACACAGGCGGCTCCATCCGCCAGCCTGCCGCTTACTGCGGTATCGTTGGGCTGAAGCCGACGTACGGTCTCGTGTCCCGCTATGGCTTAGTCGCGTTCGCATCCTCACTCGACCAGATCGGGCCGCTGACGAAGAACGTTGAAGACTCTGCCTACCTGCTGCAAGCCATCGCCGGCTACGACCCGAAGGATTCCACATCTGCGAAAGTGAATATCCCTGATTACCTCAGCGCATTGACCGGTGATATCAAAGGTCTGCGCATCGGCGTACCCAAAGAATACATGGGCAATGGTATCGACCCTGCCGTCAAAGAGAAAGTGCTTGAAGCGCTCAAAGTGCTTGAAGGCCTAGGCGCTGTATGGGAAGAAGTGACGCTGCCGCATTCTGAGTATGCCGTAGCGACTTACTACTTGCTCGCTTCTTCCGAAGCGTCCTCGAACCTTGCGCGCTTTGACGGCGTGCGCTACGGTGTGCGTTCGGACAACGCTCGCAACTTGCTGGACTTGTACCACATGTCGCGCAGCGAAGGCTTCGGCCCCGAGGTCAAACGCCGCATCATGCTCGGAACCTATGCGTTAAGCTCAGGCTACTATGATGCTTACTACTTGAAAGCACAACAAGTCCGCACCCTGATCAAGCAAGATTTTGATCAAGTGTTCGAGAAATTCGACATCATCATCGGACCAACGGCTCCGACACCTGCTTTCAAAATCGGTGAGCAAAGCAGTGATCCACTCACGATGTATTTGAATGATATCATGACCATTCCGGTCAGTTTGGCGGGCATTCCTGCGATAAGCGTACCTTGCGGATTCGTGAACGAACTTCCCGTTGGCCTGCAAGTCATCGGCAAAGCGTTGGATGAAGCTACCCTTCTGCGTGTAGCCCACGCTTTCGAGCAGCATACAGATCATCATAAGCAGCGCCCGCAATTGTAGGTTAATAGTTCATGAGTAACGAAGGAGGCATTCATTTTGTCGGCAACAGATACCCAATTTGAAACTGTAGTCGGTCTTGAAGTTCACGTAGAGCTTCATACCGCTTCCAAAATATTTTGCGGTTGTGCAACCTCATTCGGAGCACCTCCGAATACGAATACATGTCCTGTATGTTTAGGTCACCCGGGTGTACTTCCGGTACTTAACCGCCAAGCAGTCGAATATGCGATGAAAGCCGCTATGGCACTCAATTGTACGATTTCTACACATAGTAAATTTGACCGTAAAAACTACTTTTACCCGGATTCACCGGACGCCTACCAAACTTCGCAATATGATCAGCCGATCGGATTGAACGGTTGGATCGATATCGAAGTGAATGGAGTTAGCAAGCGTATTGGCGTGACTCGCGTACATCTAGAGGAAGATGCAGGTAAGCTGACACACGTTGATGGTGGTTACACCTCTCTGGTGGACTTGAACCGTGCGGGAACACCTCTGATTGAAATTGTATCCGAGCCTGATCTGCGTTCGCCGGAGGAAGCGCGAGCCTATTTGGAGAAGCTCAGAGCGATCATGATCTATTGCGACGTTTCCGATGTGAAAATGGAGGAAGGGTCGCTGCGCTGCGATGCTAACATCAGCTTGCGTCCTTTCGGGCAAGAGAAATTCGGCACGAGAGCTGAACTGAAGAACATGAACTCGTTTCGCGGCGTCCAAAGAGGACTCGAGTACGAGGAATATCGCCAAGCCGAAATTCTCCGCAGCGGTGACGAAGTCGAGCAAGAAACCCGCCGCTGGGATGAAGCGCAAGGCAAGACTTTGTCCATGCGCGGCAAAGAGGATGCGCATGATTATCGCTACTTCCCAGATCCAGATCTCGTCAGCCTGCATATAGACGATGCTTGGAAAGCTAGTGTCAAAGCTTCTATCCCTGAATTGCCTGACGCGCGTAAAGCAAGATACAGCAGTGAGTATGGGTTACCAAGCTATGATGCTGATGTAATCACTTCCTCTATGAAGCTGGCTAATTTCTTTGAAGAGAGTTTACAATATACCAAAGATGCCAAAGCGGTCTCGAACTGGATCATGGGTGATCTGCTCGGGTATTTGAACGCGAATAGCCTCGAACTAGCCGATGTGAAAATTACGGGTAAGGGCTTAGGCGAGATGATCGGTCTGATTGAGAAAGGCACAATCTCCACCAAAATCGCCAAAACAGTGTTTAAGGAAATGATCGAATCCGGCAAAGAGCCCCAAAAGATCGTTGAAGAGCAGGGGCTTGTACAAATCAGCGACGAAGGTGCCATCAAAGCCGTTGTTGAGCAGGTTGTGGAGAACAGTCCACAATCGGTAGCGGATTTCAAAGCCGGCAAGGAGAAAGCCGTGGGCTTCTTAGTCGGGCAAGTCATGAAAGAAACCAAAGGTAAAGCAAATCCAGGACTCGTCAACAAATTAATTGTGGAGTGCCTGAACAGTAAGTGATTAAGGCTGAAGTGGTGATCCGATGTTATGGACGCCACTTTTTTCAGTTAATTAGCTTGTAAGTTCTGGAGAGGAGACTCAGAAATGTCCATTCAACAACTTTTATTGGAAACTAACGAGGATATCTTGGTCCTTTTATCTTTACAGATCGCTTCCTATCGCGTAGAAGCTGACCTTATTGGCTTCGATGACATCCCGCCGCTGAAGGATGGGATCCACTCCATACGCGAAGCGGAGGAAACATTTTATGGCTTTTACGTTCAGGAGAATGATGAGCCCACGCTTGCTGGAGCCATCTCCTACTCCCGAGAAGGCTGTATGGTCACGATCTGTCGCATGATGGTGCATCCGAATTTTTTTCGCCGTGGGATTGCTAGGTCACTTTTACAACATATACTAATGGATCAACAGTTAAATGGAGCAACGCGTTTTATTGTATCCACCGGAACGGAGAATTTACCTGCTATTCAGTTATACGAAAGTTTCGGTTTCGCCGTACGTCGAGTATTCACAGTTCCTCCGGGAATAAGCTTAACCACTTTCGAACGGCCGGCCATCATCTCCTAAATATATGTTCAGTAGTTCTCGCTATCATGTATGATACAAGTCACTATCAGTATGAATAAAGGGAGCGGTTACACGATGAGCAATCCTTGGGTTATTGATCAACTCCATATTACTATACGGTTAGTTCTGGCGCTTTTTCTTGGCGGCTTAATCGGGTTTGAGAGGGAGGTTAGCAGTCATGCAGCTGGCCTTCGTACGCATATTTTAGTATGTGTGGGCTCTGCCCTTGTTATGTTGCTTTCTATGTATGGGTTTAGTGCCTTTGTAAACGAAGTAAATGTCCGTATTGATCCTTCGCGTTTAGCTGCACAAGTGATTAGTGGTATCGGATTTTTAGGTGCTGGAACGATTATATTTAATGGGAGATCTATTACGGGTCTTACGACAGCGGCGTCCCTTTGGGTAGTTGCGGGAATTGGTCTTGCAATTGGTGCTGGCTTCTATTACCCGGCAGTTCTTGCTTGTTTCATGGTACTCATCTCCTTGTGGATATTGAATAAAGTGGAACATAAATATTTTAATGGGAAGAAAATTCGTATTCTCAAAATACTGGCGATTGATCAACCGGGGACGCTTGGACTTATTACGACTCTACTTGGTAAACAGAAAGTTGATATCCGTAAGATCTCAATGGAAGAACAAGAGAGCGACAATAAACCGAATCATGTTCAAATTACATTCCACGTCACTATTCCTAAGCCGTCCATTATCGGGACGGTTCTTGAAGAAATCAATCAAATGAAAGGGGTTACAGGCGTTACCCTCGAAAAAAGTAAAAATTGAAGGGGTTCGCCCATAAGAAGCGTCTAAGCTTTTGGACGAACAGAAAGGGGGAAGTCAGGCATGGACAAAATGACGGATGAGCAGCTAATCGACTGGGTCCGTCAAGGTCACTCCGATGCTTACCGTATACTGGTAGAACGGCATAAGAGCTACATCTATACACTGGTATACCGCATGGTCGGGCATAAGGAAACTGCTGAAGACTTAACTCAAGAAGTGTTCGTTAAGCTGTTTCGTTCATTAGCACATTTTCGGGGCGATGCGAAGTTCACAACTTGGCTGTATCGTATGACAACGAATCTAGTGACAGACTTTCGGCGTTCTCAGAAGCGTAAGCCCTATGAAGCACTGCTCGATAAAATGAAGGGCTGGTTTACAGATGCCCGTGAGCAGCCCGAGGAAATGGCTATGCTGAAGGATGAGCAGGAGCGTATGCAGGCTCTGCTTTCCGAACTTCCAGACAAATATAGATTAATTATGTATTTGTTTCATTATAAGCAGCTCTCCTACCAAGAAATGTCTGAGGTGACCGGGTTGCCCATGAAAACGCTGGAAACTAGACTTTATCGGGGAAAGGCGATTCTAAAAGAAAAATGGTTGGAGGTGAATGCACATGAATCCCAAGCATCAGGAAGACACTCGGTTCACGCAATACCTAAATAAGCTGCTGGACGAGATGCCGCTTAGCGAACCAAGCCCGATGTTGACGGAGCGTGTGATGCGCAGGGTACAATCTGCTGAAACTCCTGAGATTGCAAAGAATCCTCAACTCGGCAGAAGAAAACAATGGGTGAACAGTTTTGTTGCGATAGCAGCGACTGTACTCCTCATGCAATCAGGGATTATAAACAAAATTATGCATATAAATTCGGGAATCACTCAGATTACAGCGTATATCCAGCAAATATCGCAATACTTGTAAAAAATAGATAGGAGGCTTTCACATGAATCTACCCCAAGACAATCCGCACATTCCAGAGTATTCGCCAAATCCATCTTTTCAGCACTATCCTCCGTATTATCCTGCTCCAAGAAAACGCAAATGGGTTGCAGGCGTACTATCGTTCATTGTCCCAGGAACTGGACACTTTTACTTAGGTCTTATGCAGCGCGGTCTATTTATTATGATGCTTCTCATTCTCGATATTTTTATTATCACGTCTTTCGCTTCGCGGTCCGACACAAGTGTACCTATGGTAACGCTTTTTGCTTTGTTCATTCCGGTCATTTACTTCTATAATCTATTCGATGCGCTTCAAACGACAGATAATGTGAATCGGCGTAATGAGCTTGGGGAATTTGCAGCTGAACTCTATAACAATGAAGATCCTTTACAGAAACTAATCAAAGGCACAAACTTAGGTGTTATTCTCATTGCCGCAGGTGTATTGTTTTTTCTTCTTAGTAATAAACCTCGCTGGTTTACAGGGCTCTTTGATCTCATGGGCTCGTACATTGGATCAGTGATCCTCGTCCTTGCGGGTTTGGCTATGTATGTACTAGATTCCCGTAAAAATAAATAGCCAAATGGTGCTATATTCGCAACCATCATTGACAAAAGTCAATTAACAAACGTACAATATTATGTAAGGTTTTAATGACTAACATCAGGTGGTGAGTACCATGGCAGCACAATTAGAACAGGCTTTAGCTAAGTTGAAAACAACAGGTGTTCGGATGACGCCGCAGCGGCATGCTATTCTATCCTTTTTGCTGGATTCCATGACTCATCCGACAGCAGATGACATTTACAAGTCTCTTGAATCGAAATTTCCTAACATGAGCGTTGCGACTGTTTACAATAATCTTAAAGTATTTATTGAATCGGGACTCGTTCGGGAACTGACTTATGGAGACAGCTCGAGTCGCTTTGATGCGGATATGACGGACCATTATCATGCTGTTTGTGAGTTGTGTGGGAAAATTTCGGATTTTGAGTATCCGCCACTTTCGGATATCGAGACTACCGCTGCTGAGCAAACAGGATTCCGAGTTGGCGGTTATCGACTAGAGGTTTATGGCGTTTGCCCGGATTGTACAGGGATTACCAAGCATTAACTTAAGCAGAATTCCTCATTATCTGTGCCTATGATGTATAATGAAACGTGATCCTACCTTTCAGATGTTGAGAGGTAAGAACACGTTTTTTTTCTTTTTATATATCGCATAAAGGAAGTGAAACCTTGCATTCAACACCTACAGATCAGCAACCAAAACGCAGAAGACCTACAAAGAGAATTCTCTTATTATTTGGTCTTTGTATTGGCATGTTTGCCGCGGGTGCAGCTGCTTTCTTATGGCAGCAGTTAGCGCCTAACCGGACGAAGGTAGAGCTGGAATATCACGAGTTAAGCAAGCCGGTTTTTTATCAAGGGAATTTCTATAAGACAAGCGCGATTGGGGAAAAAGAGGGACTGAAACTTCCGCTGGAGCTCATACAAGAGTGGATGGACCCATCGATTATATATGAAAAAAGCAGTGATTCCGTTATTATTACAACAAAAGATAAAGTATTACGGTTAAAGACTACGGAGCTTTCAGCTCTAATGAACGAGAAACCAATCACCTTATCTTTTCCTGTTGAAAAGAAAGGGAATGACATTTACGTGCCCATAGATCCTCTTCGGCAGCTGTATCCTTTTGAAATAAGAGAGTCCGAGAAGTCTGGTGCAGTTCTTTTATTCAAAAAAGGCGACCTCGTCAAGTGGGGGAAGCATGTAGGTACTGAAGATACCCAGCTGCGGACCTTTGCTTCTATAAAAGCGCCGATAGTCTCCACGATCACAATCAATGAGCAAGTGATGATCCTATCCGTAGAGGGAGAATGGTATCGCGTACAGCAGCAGAGTGGTCCTATAGGCTTTGTACGTAAAGCTGATATTTTGGAGGATCATGAAGAAACGATACCAGCTCAGGAGCAAGCGTCAACTTATGTACCTTGGAAGCCGCTTAACGGCAAACTAAATTTGACTTGGGAGCATGTCATTACGAAGAATCCCGACACTTCTAAGCTTGGAGATATGCCCGGCTTACATGTTGTTAGCCCTACCTGGTTCTCTCTGGCTGACGGTGAGGGGCGCATTAAGAACTTGGCCGACGCTTCCTATGTAAAATGGGCACAAACGCGCAATTATCAAGTCTGGGCGTTGTTTAGCAATGGCTTTGAACCCGACCGAACGTCTCAAGCGTTATCGACTTATGATCGTCGTATGAAAATGATTAAACAGTTGCTCGGCTTTGCACAAACATACAATTTGCAGGGGATCAATATTGATTTTGAAAATGTGAATCTCAAAGATAAAGAAAATTTAGTCCAATTCGTCCGCGAATTGACACCTTTTATGCATGAACAAGGTCTTGCTGTTTCCATCGATGTAACACCGAAATCAACGAATGAGATGTGGTCTATGTTTTATGACAGACCTGCTCTTGCCGAAGTTGTAGACTATATGATGCTGATGGCTTATGACGAATACTGGGCTTCTAGCCCCAAATCCGGCTCCGTTTCATCGCTGCCATGGACAGAGCGGTCTGTTACCCAGCTCTTAGGAAGCGAAAAGGTGCCATCATCTAAGCTTGTCCTAGGTGTGCCATTCTATACGCGTCAGTGGACTGAAGAGACGAAAAGTGGCAAAACAACCGTTACCTCCAAAACTTTAACGATGGAAGCCGCCCAGGCGATTATTAAAGATAAAAAACTAACTCCTACTTTCTTGGCCGATACAGGTCAGAACTATGTGGAGTACAAAGATGGAGAGAAGCTCATACGTATTTGGTTAGAAGATGAAACATCAATAAAAGCTAGGCTTGAACTCGTGAAAAAATACGATCTAGCAGGAGTGGCCTCATGGAGAAGAGGCTTTGAACAGCCGGCAACGTGGAAAGTCATTCAAGATGCATTGCAACAAACTAAGCAATAACAAATCAAAAAGCCGAACCCAAGAGGGTTGCGGCTTTTATTTTTCAATCAATGAGGCTTATGTTCGTGAGCTCTGTCCACTTCGACTTGAACTGCTTGTGTGGCGGCTGTTTCGTTTTCGGCCGTTGGGTCGTATTGAGGATCAACAGTTAAAATAGTTTTACAAAACATACAACGATCCGTTTTCCCCAGCATTTTCGTTCTTCTTCCGCATTCCGGACAATCAATGACTGTCGCTGATGTGGAAAGCATTCCTGCCCAGAAGTATATACCCATACTTACCATCATACTTATCATACCAATGATCATGAAGACCACAGCGACGATTCGCCCAGCCTTCCCCCAGTCAAAAACGATGCCAGCTAGTCCTATAATCATAAGCAGCATTCCACCCATGGTCATGGCGAGACCCCATAAGCGGAATTCATTTACTTTACTTGATCTGAAACGCACGCGTTGTTCCTCCCCATTTAATAGCTATCATGTTTGTATGAATTGTCACAGAAATCAGCAGGAAACTCCTTCTACGATGTAGAAATAGATATAAACAATTTGGAGACAGGAGCTTCGGATACCCATGGGAATCGATAAAGAGCAGTTTTTGCTTAAGTTCCGAAATGACCAGAGAATCATTAGTGTCATGGCGGTAGATAATCCTAAGCAACTTCCTTCACTGACAGATGGTTTTGATACGCTACTTCTAATAGTAACGAACGACCTGAGCCTGAACAATCATACGACTAATTATATAAGAGACGATTCGAGGATACAAGAAAGATGGGTAGATCCGTCTTCCATAGAGCAATGGATACGTCATGGCGTCAACCGAAATATCCTTCACTGGCTGCTAAAAGGGGAGATACTTCTGGATCAGAATACTTATTTAGAAGGCTTGCGTCACCGAATACTCGAGTTTCCGGGGGACTTACGTGAGCACAAATTACTTGTTGAATTCTCCCTTTTTCTACGTAAATATCTTCAGAGTAAGGAATACATTTTAGATGAGCACTTGCTGGATGCGTACAATAATATTCTAGAAGCGCTTCATCACTGGGCTCGCATTGTTATTATCGAAGATGGCTATCACCCGGAAATCACTGTATGGAGGCAGATCCGTGCGATTAATCCTGGCGTGTATAAGCTATATGAGGAACTGACAATGAGTAAGGAAACGTTGAAACAGAGAGTTCAGCTCGTTCTACTCGCGTGTGAATTTTCGGTTATGTCGAAAATGGAGCGTTGCTGTGAGGCGTTTATTCAAATACTAAGAGAAAATGAACAACCACTAAGCACGGATGATCTGCAACAGCATCCTCAGTTAGTTGAACTTAGAGCAGAGCTTCCTTTACTGTTGAATAAGCTTGTCAAAAAAGGATTGATTAAAGAAGTTGCCGTTCTTATTGATGAAGAGAATTCAGAAATAGAGTTAAGATATACGAGCGTTTAATCGAACAAACCCATGAAGAATCAGGTATTATTCTGGTTCTTTTTTTATTCTTATTTTATTGCTTGACTTTGATTGCGATTCTATGATAAATTAACTCTCGCCGCTAAAAACGGTTCGCATTCGAAAGCCAACGCAGTACCAAGATGTAAGCGAAGTAAGAAAAAAGAAAAATAAAAAAAGCTTGCATTGAGTAGCCTGGATGTGATATATTATAAAAGTCGCCGCTAAACGGATGACGAGGAAATACGTAAGAAATTGATCTTTGAAAACTGAACAACGAGTGAGTAAGCACGAACGAGAAATCGTTCAAAAAGAGATTGCAAAATCTCGCTAGCAACGCAAATGAGCAATTA
>NZ_LMRY01000040.1:0-25990 GCF_001427935.1 Paenibacillus sp. Soil724D2 | reverse complement strand
TAGCGCAGGTACTGACAATGCAGTAACTGTTTCAAGCAATGGAACTTTCGATGTTGGCGCTAACGTTAAGGAGTTTACGCTTAAAGCAATTTCTCCTAATGGTAAAACCGTGAGCACAATTGTTACTATTCCTACTCCCTAAGATATAGGTGATGCCTAGGGTGAGAAACGTTATATAGTGACACAGTAAGTAGCCTGAATAATAATGCACTAACGACTGCATCCGACTATTGGATGCAGTCGTTTTGCTTTCTACTCATCTGGAATATACTTATCAATGAATTCGCTGTTGGATGATAGTACATACATTGATTTTGTGGCCCAGTTGATATATAAAAAACTGTACAATACGAAGAAAAGCAGTAATCATACCTGCTCGTTATGTATCTGAAAATAGTGAGAAGGCAATGGCGTACAAAAGAAGTTAAAAGTTTTTTTCCTAAACCGCAACTTTTTCGTGAGCTATGCGTTTAATACTTTGAAACAAAGAAAACTTAATATTTTATTTATCCATTATTACTATTAATAAAATAAATCTTTACGACGCTATTCGACCAGTGTATAATGTAAAATGGTGTGAGTTTCTATTTTTCTAGTTAAAGTTTACTAGTTTCCAATGCAGCTGTTCGGGCTGCAAGCGAACTTAGTTATATTATGCTCTAACTCTGGAAAGGGGGTGAACCAAACAATGAGTAAATCGAGCTCAAATATTGTTAGATTCAACCTAAAAAATAAAACCAAAGATATTCAAGGAGGAGAAAAAAAGGTTATGAAAAAAAGTTTATCAGTAATTCTTTCCACAGCAATGGCATTATCCATGTTTTCTTCCGTAGCATTCGGTAAAACATCCGCTGACTTCACAGATCTTAAAGATCTTGACGCAGCTACAAAAGCAAAGTTTGATGCTTTGATCAGCGCAGGTATTTTTGATGGAGTGAGTGAAACTACATTTGGTCTTAAAGACGAAATGAACCGTGCTCAATTCGCGAAAGTTGCAGCTTTGATTACAGCTCTTGAAGTAAACAAAGATCTTAAAACTTCCAGCTTCTCCGATGTTAAAGTTGACGACGCAGCTAATGGCTACGCACTTCCTTACATCGAAGCTTTGAAAACTGCTGGTGTAACTGATGGTTATGCTGAAGGTGAATACAACCCAGCTGGTAAAGTTACAAAAGAACAACTTGCTACTTTCTTGGTTCGCGTACTGGGTAAAGATGCTGAAGCAAAAGCAAAAACAGGTACTGATACAACTGTTTCTGGTTGGGCACAAGGCTATGTAGCATTGGCTCTTGAATTGAAACTTCTTCCTGCAGGTGCTGATGGTAAATTCGGTGGTCAAGCTAATGCAACTCGCGACCTTCTTTTGACAGGTGCTTATGAAGCGAAAGCTCAATATGTACCAGCTGGTAAAGTATCCGTAACTGGCGCTAAAGCTGCTGGAGTACAAAAAGTTGAAGTAACTTTCAACAAACCAGTTGACACTGAAAAAGCAACTTTTGAACTGAAAAAAGGAACTTCTTCCGTAACTCTGACAGATGCTAAAGGAACTTGGTCTGCAGATAAGAAAACAGCAACGCTTACTCTGAAAGACACTAAAGTTTCAGAAGGCAAGTACACTGCAACTGTGTCTGGTCTTGATGCAGCAGCTGTTGAAAAAGCATCCGCTGAGTTCGAAGCTACTGACGAGAAAGTAAACAAAATTGAGTTTGTTAACGCAAGCGACACGATTGCTTACGGTAAAAAAGTTGGCATCAAGATCAAAGCAAGCAACCAATACGGTGAAAATGCTTCGTTCTCTGCTGGTAACTACACAGTATTTACTAGTAACGTAACTAACTCTTTGAAAAAGAATGATGATGGTACGCTCGTTCTTACGTTGAACGTTAATGATAGTTCTAACGGACTTATTCAAGGAAATAGCGTAGTTCCAGTTAATATCTTTAACAATGATTCCCGCGTTTCTGCTGACAAAACATTTAAAGTTGGTGTTGCACCATACGCAACTAAGCTTGAGCTTGGTGAAGTTGTTTACTCCAACTCCAACAAAGTGATCTCCTCTGTTGGTGAAACTGCAACAATTAATCTGTACCAACATGATCAATACGGAAACATTATTTCAGAAGAAGATGCAGGTTCTGTATCGAACATTCCTAACGTAATCGTTACTCCGTATGAAAAAGCTTTGGTGGCTACAGAAAAGAAATTTGATAAAGTAGTATTTGGCCTTACTGAAAAATCCAGCACTAGCGGCGACTTCAACGTTACTGTATATGCTGGTGCGTCTTCAGCAACAACGAAAGTTGCTGTGAAATCTTCCAAATTTGCTAAGAAAATCGAGTTCGGTGACTTCAGTGGCACGCTTGCTGCAGGTGACGGTGAGAAGTTCCTTCCAATCAATGTTTACGACGAAGAAGGTAACAAGTTGACTGCTGATGAAGTTATTGAGAATGCAAGCATTATCAATGTTATTGGCAGCGCAGGCAATACAACGCTTCAAACAAGCGGTGAAAACAAAGGTAAAATCAGAATCGCTAGCATTGATGCAGGTCTTGCAAATGGCTATATGAACGTAAGTGCTTCGATCGTAGCTCCTGGCGTAAATAGCTACGTTAACAAAAACTTCAAAATTAATGAAGCTCGTAAAGCAGAAACAATTGCTTTGGATACTGCTTCTAAAGAAAAAGCAATTGCAGGAGCTTCCACAGATCAAATCTGGGTTATTAAAGACCAGTATGGTGAAAAAGTAGATAAAGTGCTTAACACTGGATACAGCGTTACTGTTGCAACATATGATGCAATTGGAACTGTTGGAGTATCCGTAGTTAACAAAGATGCTTCTGCTCTTACTGCAAACTACAATAACACACAGCTTGAAACATTCAACAAAGGTTTTACATTTAAAACAGCTGTTGGCGCTTCAGGTTCTGTGAAACTTACTGCAACGTTACTTTTCAACGGCAAGGAAATTGATTCCGAGTCTAGAGAAGTAGTAGTTGCGAAAGCAGACGAAAAGTTGACTTATAGTGTAAATACTGTGAGCGACCTCTTTGCTGCAATTGATAGTGGAATTACTCCTGCTAATGATAAACTTGCTGTGAATCCGTATAACAGTGGTATGGGACGCGAAGTTAGTATTACAGCTAAAGATGCTGGCGGTAAAACAGTTGCTGTACCTGGCGACGTTGTAACTAGTATTTCGTCTTCCAACACTAGTGTTGTAGCGGCTGTTTATAACGCTGGAAAAGGTAAAGTTGTAGGTAACAAAGCAGGTGATGCAACTGTAGTTGTTACGTTCAAAACAGCTTCTGGAGAAATCAAAGACCAAACAGTTAGTGTAAAAGTTAAGAGCGATGCTGTAGCTGTTGCTTCCTTGAGCGCTAAAGCAGCAAAAGCATACACTAGTAATGTATACACTACAATGGAATTGAAAGTAACAGATAATTATGGCGTAGAATATAACTATGACTCTGTTTCTGACTTGGGTAACAACAACATTGTTAAATACGACAAGTTCTTGGGAATTCGCTTCTCAGTATCAAGTATCCAGCTGACAAGCAGCACAGGTACTGATAATGCAGTAACTCTTAACGCTGATGGAACGATTACGATCGGAACGAATGTTAAGGAGTTTACTCTTAAAGCAATTGCTCCTAGCGGTAAATCCGTAAGCACAATTGTTACTCGCTAATATTTAAAGAGATAAGAGGGCTTATGCCCTCTTATTTTTTTTGACATAAAAATGTTTAAGTTCTTTTCAGAGCCATAGAAGGCGGCAAAGGCTATTGCGCAATTTGTCTTCCAGCTCTTAAAATTGTTGCTAATGATACACGAGCACTAATGGAAAAGAATGAATTGTAAATAACAAAGCTGGTACTCAAGAAAGGGAATCTGTAATGTCTTTTTATAAAAATATATTTGCTATTATCGCTGTACTAATTACTTCAAGTTTGGCGATATCGGTGTCTATCGCCGAAGCCCCAACCCCCGGCTCGTCCACCGACCCGGTGATCACAAAGAGCTACTTCGATCAGAACACCTTAAGCGAAGCAAAGGTGAAGGAGCTTGTTGCCTCCGCGATCGCGGCCAATGCTGGCGGAGGCCAGCCTAGCGGGAGCAACGGAGGCACGGGCTCTTCAACGCCAGCGACAATGAAGGTTGTCCAATTGCAAAATGGACAAACGCTTTATGCCGGTGCTGGCGCCGAGTTTATCGTGCGAACAGGCAGGGTACTCGCCGTGAGCAACGATGAAAATGGCATCCCGGATGTTACGGGAGGCAAAGATCTGCCAGCAGGGACAGAAGTCGCGCTGAATCATCTTTTGATCTTCCCGGCCGAAGGCCGCGGTATTAAGCCATCGCCGAAAAATACGGCGGACATCTTTGTCATGGTACGAGGAAGCTATTTATTATTGAATGCTGACGGAAGTAAGGCTGCTCAATAAAGTTTTTTGAGAATCTCACAACAAAAATGTTTGTTCATTGGCCGTCTTTCGATAAAGGACTTCTCCATAATTTTACCCAATCTGACAAGTTCTTATGCGGTTCGACTTCAGGAATCTAGCCATACTAGTGGTGTACTCACATCATCGGCAATAGCTTATGGAGTGTCGTAATCACAACAAAAACTCTAAGGAGGCGTTTGTTATGGCTAGAAACAATAATAAAGTGGTTCCTGAATCAAAAAAGGCATTAGATATTTTAAAGTATGAAATTGCTGCTGAATTAGGTTTGCCTGTCGGTAAACAAATGTCGCTTCATGCGGATACGGAGTTTGCGACGGAATTGGGTTCGATTCCTTCTTCTTCTATGAAAGAAGACTATTGGGGGCATATCTCATCGCGGGATGCTGGAGCAGTAGGAGGAACGATTACTAAAAGACTGATTCAGAGGGCAGAAGAAGCGCTATTTTCTTTATAGATTTTGAGGAATTATTCATAATTTCTTCACGGTTTGCTGCATTGACACTAGACGACAAATGACGTAAGATAACTAATTGAAGGTCAATATTTAATTTAACCTTTTCCAATCGGGAAAGGTTCATTTTTTTGTTGTCTTTATTCATGAATTACTGTTTGTATTTTATTTTTTACCATTGCGGAATTCAAGGATCTTGTCAGCGCTTGAGCGCAAAAGAGGGATTCCGTTTGGCGTGAAAAGCTGCCGCTAAAGCCGGGCCCACTTTTTTTTCATATAGAGGCATCGTGTAGAAGCTTTTCAAACATACTAAATGATATTAGGAGGATGAATGATATGGCGCAAGTACGTGGACGTCGTTTATTTACATCCGAATCCGTAACAGAAGGTCATCCGGATAAAATTTGTGACCAAATTTCTGACTCGGTATTGGATGCATTTCTTGCCAATGATCCGAATGCTCGTGTAGCATGTGAGGTATCTGTAGCAACTGGTTTGGTTTTGGTAATCGGTGAGATTACTTCAAGCTCTGAATATGTGGATATTCAAGCGATCGCTAGACAAACAATTAAGGAAATTGGTTACACGCGTGCAAAGTATGGTTTTGACTCCCAAACTTGTGCGGTTCTCGTTTCTTTGAATGAACAATCCCCTGACATTGCACAAGGTGTTAACAGAGCTCTTGAAGCAAGAGAAGGTTCGATGTCTGATGAGGAAATTGAAGCAATCGGTGCTGGTGACCAAGGTCTGATGTTCGGATTCGCGGTTAACGAAACACCTGAGCTTATGCCACTTCCAATCTCGATTTCTCACCAATTGGCTCGTCGTTTGACAGAAGTTCGTAAAAATGGAACTCTTCCATACCTGCGTCCTGATGGTAAAACACAAGTTACAGTTGAGTATGTCGATGATAAACCAGTTCGTGTTGATGCAATTGTTGTGTCTACACAGCACGGCGAAGAAGTTACTTTGGAGCAAATCCAAAAAGATATTAAAGAACACGTTATTAACCCAATCGTTCCAGCTCACTTGTTGGATGCGAATACAAACTATTTCATTAACCCAACTGGCCGTTTCGTAATTGGCGGACCTCAAGGGGATGCTGGTTTGACTGGTCGTAAAATCATCGTTGATACTTATGGTGGTTACGCTCGTCACGGTGGTGGCGCATTCTCTGGTAAGGATCCAACGAAAGTTGACCGTTCCGGTGCGTACGCAGCTCGTTATGTTGCGAAAAACATCGTAGCAGCTGGACTTGCTGAAAAATGTGAAGTTCAATTAGCTTACGCAATTGGTGTGGCTCGTCCAGTGTCCATTGCTGTTGATACTTTTGGTACAGGTAAAGTAAGTGAAGAGAAGCTCGTTGAGCTGATCCACTCTAACTTCGACCTTCGTCCTGCGGGCATCATCAAAGAGCTTGACCTGCGTCGTCCAATCTACCGTCAAACAGCTGCTTATGGTCACTTCGGCCGTAATGATCTGGATGTTCCTTGGGAGCGTACAGATAAAGCTGAGTCTTTGAAAACACAAGCATTGGTTTAAAATTAATGAAAGTCGTCCTTATTGGGCGACTTTTTTGCATTTCGTAATAACTAGAAATCAAATACACAAGAACAAATATTCGTATACTTCCTTTTATATGGTATAATATATATGTAGTCGGAAGATGCATGAGGGTCAATTATTATGGTATAATCGTAAAACAGATTAAGTAAATGGATCGGGAGTGATGATGTTGGAGAGTGAATTGAAAGATACACTAACCGCGTTACTTAGGGCTGAATTATCACCAGTAATAGAGAGATTAGATGGAATTGACAATCGACTAGGCAGTATCGATGGACGATTAGATGGAATCGACAATCGATTGGACAGATTGGAATTAGAACAAGCTCAAATTAAACAAGCTGTACTGGAAACAAATGAAACCGTGAAAAGAATTGAAGTAATTCAAGAGCAGCAGCATAGGATTATCGAGCTCTTATCCGCACGTTCGATTGAACATGAAGCTAAAATAAAACGTATCCTTTAATATACATGTTATGCATCTCAAGCAGAGAGCAGATCCGAATAGGGTCGTGCTCTCTTTTTTATTGCTGTTTTTCGCCATATTTTTGACGTATAAATACAACTTCTCTCAGATCGTAACTTTTTCACTAGTTTAAGAGTCTAATAGATATCCGAAAAGATAGATACTAGTCTTAGACTGAAAGAGGAGAGTGGAAAAGCAACATGACGGTACAGAAGCAAGTAGGAATGGGTGCGCTGGCTTGCGCATTGGTATGGCAATTGGTTGCGGGGACTACGGTAAACGCGGCAGGGCCGACGTTGACACTTAGTTCGCAGGAGACGATTACATCTGGTGCAATTATGAAGAATTACATTTGGACGACAACTAGGAGCAATAAGGACGTTTCGGTGAACGCGAATGTGGTAGAGGTCGATTTGACGAATCCGAACGTGAAGATAGACGCAATGGCTGGAACGAAGAATCAGTTCACAAAGAACCAGAGTGTTCTGGGGATGGTGAAGGATACTGGTGCTGTGGCAGGTGTGAATGGGGATTTCTTCAATACACAAGCGGAAGGTGTTCCGGAAGGAGCGCAAATCACGAATGGTCAAGTAATGGCGACCCCAGCGAAAATATCTGGACTTTATTCTTTTGCAATTACGAAGAGTAATCAACCGATTATTGATATTTTTGATTTTCAAGGCAGGGTGACGGCGAAGGATGGGATTTCTTTTGAGCTTGGCGGTGTGAACAAAACGTATTATTGGGACGACAATGATGTCGCGATGATCGCAGATGGACTTTTCCTCTATACGGATGCTTGGGCTTTAACGCAGCGTGCGGTAGATGGAACCCATGTTCCAACAGAAGCACTCATACAGAATGATGTAGTTAAGGAAATTGCCGTAGATACGAATATTAAAATGGTTGCTCCTGCAGATGGCTATATCCTCAGAGGCTCTGGTCTAGCCAGGGAGTTTATCGTAAATCACCTCAAAGTCGGAGATAAGATCACCACCAAATATGATATGGTCCCGCATGATGCGTCTAAGACGTATGATTGGAAGAATTTTAAAATGCTGATTGGCGGCAGCACACTGCTAGTGGATGAGGCGAAGCCGAGTTATTTTACACGTAATATTGGAGATTTCAGTGGCTACAGCCCACGTTCCCGAACAGCAATAGGCTACTCCAAGGATATGAAGACAGCTTATATTATTACTTCAGATCGTAGTGCAGGCAGTGCAGGAATGACGCTCCCGGAGCTTCAGCAGTTTATGATTAGTGCTGGCGTTTGGAGAGGGATGGTCCTGGATGGCGGGGGATCGACGCAGATGGTTTCAAGACCACTCGGAGATTTTGATCCGAAGCTTGTTAATAAAACAGAGAATGGCAATCAGCGTTCCGTTGTAAATGGTGTGGGTGTGTATTCGACGGCACCGAAGGGCGATTTGAAGGGACTTATTTTAAAAGGTCAAAATATTTTATTCATGAATGAATCCAGCACTTATCAATTTAAAGCTTATGATGACTATTATAATCCGATTTCGGTAGAGGGTATTGTTCCACAGTGGAGTAGTTCCACGACGAATGGAGCGTTCAAAGATAATGTATATACAGCGACATTACCAGGTAAGACCCAAATCATTGCCAAGTCAGGCAAAGGTTCAGCATCGATGGATGTCGAGGTTGTAGGAAGAGATCAGATTACTTCGATGAAATTTAACTCAGGAGCCTTTTCACTTACAGAAGGTGGGGATTTCAAGCTACCTATATCTGTAACGACTAGGAGTGGCGCAACACGTGAATTGCCAGCGGCATCTGCGACTTGGGAGCTAAGTGGGGTTAAAGGGACTTTGAAAGACGGTGTTCTTCATGTGGATAGCGCTTCGGGCTCTCAGGCTGCTCAGGTTATTGCGAGATATGATGGTTATAGCACGATGGTTACCCTGCCTGTTGGCCAGGAAAAGGTTTGGTATGATCTAGATAAATTTGCGGTTATGACAACAGGTGATAAGTACCCGGCAGAAGTTGTTTCAGCTGTAAATATTGTACCAGTTAGCGGTAATCAGAGTCTGGAAATCTCGTATGATTTTACAAAAGGAACAGGTACGAAAGCAGCTTATGCTAGATTCAATGGGATGAATGGTGCTCCGATTGAAGGCGAACCGGAATTTATTACAGCTAAAGTGCTCGGTGACGGAAGCTTTAACTGGGTGCGTGCAGAAATCATTGATGCGAACGGTAAGTTGAATTACGTAAGTTTTACTGAAAATATGAACTGGACAGGCTGGCGCAAGGTAACGGCTGATGTGTCTGACCTCAAATTCCCGATCAAGATCAAAAGTGTTTATGTCGCTAATCCAGCGAATGGACAGGATGAAAGGGCCTCAAAAGGGAAAATTAATATTGATGATATTTCTTTCATTTACAAAGGACAGCTAGCCGCTCTGCCGAAAAATACGATAAAATTGAATGTGTATAAGAAACAAGCGACATTGAATGATAAATCTTATACATTGGAGCAGGCTCCGACGATTGTGAATGATAATACGTTGGTTCCTCTTCGTTTCGTAACAGAAGCATTAGGCGGTAATGTGAAGTGGGATGACAAAGAACGGAAGGTAACCGTCGTGCGAGGTGACAAGCTAATTGACCTGTGGATTGATAACGCTGATCTGCTTGTAAACGGAGATCGTGTGACCGCTGAAGTGTCTCCAAAAATCATGAATAATGTGACGATGGTGCCTTTGCGACTCATTTCAGAGAAATTAGGCTTTAAAGTAGGCTGGGAACCTAAAAATTATGGGATTACAATCGAATAAATAGTGCTAGAAGTACACGGCAAACGGGTAGAACTATGATACAATATGGGGTAGACTAATTTCTAATATTGTTTTATAAAGGAGCTCGTTTCATTTGCAGCCAGACGCTATAGATCGTGTCATTAAAAACGCAATTAACGTCATGGAGAGCAGCAAGTATCAAATGTTTGAAATCGCTGAAGCTTCTCGTTTGGAAAAAGAGTCACTTACTCGCGAGCTCGAAGATATTAAGTATGAAACGAGTGTTACTATCGAGCTGGTTGACAATTTGGAAAAGGATTACAAGCGATCTCGTATTCGACTTACGGAGGTCAGTCGTGATTTCAACAAGTACCGTGAGGAAGATATCAAGATTGCTTATGAAGCCGCGATTGCTTTTCAATTACAGCTGACAATTGCTAGGGAAAAAGAAAATAATCTTAAAACACGGCGCAATGATTTGCAGGTTCGCACGAAAAATGTGGACAAGCAAGTTGAGCGAGCAGAAACAATCGTATCGCAAATGAATGTGGTACTGGAATATTTATCGGGCGACCTCAATCAGGTGACTCGTATACTCGAATCCGCTAAGAACAGGCAATTACTCGGTTTGAAGATTATTTTGGCCCAAGAGGAAGAGAGGAAGCGTATTGCGCGTGAAATTCACGATGGCATGGCTCAAACCTTGGCGAATGTTGTGCTTCGAACTGAAATTGCCCAGCGTATGCTTGTAAAAGAGGATATTCCCGCGGTGAAGGAAGAATTAGTAGATTTGAAGGGTCAAGTCAGAGGGGGGCTTGAAGAAGTTCGTAAGATCATCTTCAACCTCCGTCCGATGGCGCTCGATGACTTAGGAATCGTTCCGACACTGCGTAAATATGTACAGGATTTCGAAGAAAAGCATAGAATTCGCACACAGTTTAATCTCGTTGGCAAGGAGACTCGCATTCCGTCTGGGCTTGAAATTGCTATTTTCCGACTTGTGCAGGAAGCTTTATCTAATGTAAATAAGCATGCGAAAGCTACTTTCCTATCTGTTGAACTCACACTGGAGCCGGATCAAGTGCAAATCTACGTGGTGGATAACGGGATCGGTTTCGACGTGCCGCAGACAGAACAAAGAATAGCCAAGGGAAATAATTTCGGCTTGCTGGGCATGCGTGAGCGTGTTGAGCTGCTGGAAGGCACGATGGTTCTAGAGTCCGAAAAAGATTCAGGTACAAAAATTACGATGCTAATCCCTATCGGCGGCGTTGGAGAGAACAAGGAGGAAAAACAGAATGGACAACACGGCGAGTCATAAACGCAATGTGCATATTGTCATTGCGGACGATCATCAGCTGTTTCGCGAAGGTGTTAAACGGATTATTAATATGGAAGATGATATGGAAGTCATCGGCGAGTGCGGTGATGGTATCCAGGTTATTGAGCTGTGTAATCAAATCACGCCGGATATTGTTCTCATGGATATTAATATGCCGCTTGAGAACGGCGTTGTGGCGACCGAACGGCTTAAGCTTATTTTTCCGGATATCAAAGTAATCATTTTATCCATTCATGATGATGAGAGCTATGTATTCGAAACTCTTCGCAAAGGGGCTTCAGGTTATTTGCTGAAGGATATGGAAGCGGAGTCGCTCATTAATGCGATTCGTTCCGTAGTGGCGGGTCATGCTTACATTCACCCGAAGGTTACTGGCAAGCTGATTAATCAGCTTAGACGTATGACCTATTTGGATGATGTGGGTGTAGTTGGTTCCGGCCAAGGCGTCAAAGATTCAGGTCTTAAATACATACATAATGCAAATAGCCCGTTAACCAAGCGAGAAGCAGAAGTTCTTCGTCTTATGGCGGAAGGTAAAAGCAACAAGCTGATTGGAGAGTTCCTCTATATCAGTGAAAAAACAGTGAAAAACCACGTCAGCAGCATTCTCCAAAAAATGGAAGTTGATGATCGTACACAAGCGGTTATTATAGCAATCAAAAATGGTTGGGTAACGTTGTAATCTCCATTTTACGATAAGGAACCCCCCTTAACTTTGCAGCATACACTGCAGGTAAGGGAGGGACCCGCTATGTGGATTGGATTGCTTTGGATCTTAGGTTGCTACGGAATCAGCATTGCTGTGCTCCATTTATTGCTCGGAACTCGCAGAGGTGGAAGCAAGAAAACGGCTAATGTGCTGCTCGTCACCAAAAATAATCAAAATCAAATTGAATGGTATATTCGCTCCTTGTTTTTCTTCTCGCGATTTAAGGGCAACGAAGTGAAGGCAACGATATTCGATGAAGGATCGTCCGACGATACGAGGAAAATCATTGAGCGCTTATCCCATAGCCATTCGCTAGAGCTGCGATATCAGACGGATTATGATGCGGTTGACCATTATTTACGTCAACACGATAATGAGCCCGTGACTGTGGTTCATCTAAGCAGTAGGGAAGATCTAGTGAAGATCCATGTCGGTTGAAGGCAATGGTTTCAAATACTTAGTTTACAAAGAGAGTAAGGTGAGGAATGAAGGTTCAACTTTACGCAGTTTGTTTGGGAAAAGAATGGGAGTGGCGATTAACGATTCACTCGCAGACGGACATCCAATATTGGTTCGAGCAATACGCAGCCGACGCCGGCCTCGTACTGTTCGAACCTTTTATTTCGTTAGGGCAGGGTGTGCGGTTGCTTCAGAGGCTGAAAGGGGAGCGTTCATTCGAATTCGAGACGGATGTTGGGAGTACGCTGCAGCGTTTTCGTCTGATAGCAAAAGAATGTGAGATACCGAACGGTAATGATTCGGATATGAAAATGATTCGCTATGCAATCTGGAGGCAAGGAATGTCTCTAAGAATACCGTTGAATGCCACGGTATACGCCAAGATTGTCGAAGCTTGCAGCGGGAGGTCGCTGCTTATTGAGGAATTCCAACAGCTTTTGGAGGCTGCTGGAGTAGATCTCCACCCTGAGGATGCTTGGTTATCTTACTTGCAATTGGGTCATCTCAACGGTGACTTAGAAGTGGGGAATGGACTGGGGATTGTGGAGCGCAGAGATTGGCGCAAAGGATTTCGGAAAATGCTGACTTATCGCTGCAAGCGCTGTGGTAGTGGTGAGAAGCGCATGTTTTGGTCGGACTGCCTACATTGTGGACAAGCGTGTCCATATTGTGAGGAGTGCCTGACCATGGGGAGGTCGCGGTTTTGTTCTTTGCTTATTCTTGGGCGGTCGGAGGAGATAGAGCCAGCTGGGAAGGGAGTGGTGGAGTCTCGTTGGGGACATAGTGACCAGGAGAGAAGTGCTCCATCTGAGCATTTTCGTACCTATTTGGAGCCATGGGGGCTGAGTGATGCACAAGCGAGGGCGTCTCTGGAGGGGCTACGCTATATAAGCGGGGAGATGGCAGAGGTTAGGCGACCGAGGGCAAGAGCGAGAGCAAAAGCACAAGCAGAAAGGAACAACCGGATGCCTCGGAGGTTTCTAATCTGGGCGGTTACCGGCGCGGGAAAGACGGAGATGATCTTTCCATTAATCCATCACACCGTTGCGAGAGGAGGGCGTGTACTTATCGCGACACCACGCAAAGACGTGGTCCTGGAGCTGCAACCGCGAATAGGACGCGCATTTGTCGATTACAGTGTGGTGACACTGTATGGTGGAAGCGAGCAGCGCTGGGAGCAGGGGCAGATCACGATCGCGACAACCCATCAGCTGCTGCGATTTCATGAGGCCTTTGACCTTGTCATTATCGATGAGATCGATGCTTTTCCCTATCATAACAATCCCATGCTTACTTATGCGGCAGCTAAAGTCTGTAAGCCAAGCGGAACGAATATTTTGCTTTCAGCCACACCGCCGAGAGCTGTAAGGCTCGCTGTAAAGAGGGGGCGATTACCGCATGTTCGAGTGCCGGTGCGCTTTCACAGGCATCCATTGCCTGTTCCTCTTTTGATTTCGGTTCCACCTTTGAGGATAGTGGTACAGTCACAAACAATGCCAAGGTCAGTATTTGCTAAATTGGTGACCTCGGTGGAACGAGGTGCGCAGGTGTTTGTTTTCGTCCCCAACATTCAGTTGGTTGAGCCAATGGTTAGTCTTCTAAGGGCTAAACTAAGCCATGGCATGAGTGAAACTGTTCTGTCCGTTGAAGGAACTTCATCAAAGGATCTTGCTCGAACTGAAAAGGTCCAGCTTTTTCGAAACAGAGAGATCCGAGTGCTGGTTACAACAACGATTTTGGAGCGAGGAGTCACGGTACCAAAGTCTGATGTATTCATTATGGATGCAGATTCGCAGCTATTCGATGAAGCAGCGCTCGTTCAGATGGCTGGGCGTGCAGGTAGATCGCAGGAAGATCCGACAGGGAAGGTTTATTTTGCAGCAAAAGAAATTACGCAATCTCAAAAGGAGGCCATTCGACAAATTAAGCAGATGAATCGCATCGCGCGTAAACAGCGCTATTTATTAAGGGGGAAATGAATGAGCAATCAGCAATTGGATATGAGAATTTTGATTAAAAAAGTGATGGGTTCGGTGGCATCGCTGCTTAGTCCGCTCAGAAAAGAATGTTTACTTTGCAAGCAGAATAGCACTCTCCATGTTGATGAATTAGGACTTTGTCATTCGTGTTACACACGAATTCCGTGGATTCGAGAAGCGCTTTGTCCAACTTGTGGACGAGGGGAATTTTGCTCAGATTGTCAGCGGAGGCCCCATTCCTATTTTATAAGAAGCCGCAGCGCTGTCAGATATGATGAAACGATGAAGGAATTATTGGCGCGATATAAGTATCGTGGAGATGAGCGTTTTAAGACGGTCCTCGGGCAAATGCTTGTACACTCTTATCACTTATTACATGAGGATAGAGACACTTTTTCCGCAGAATCCGATTCTGTGAAGGAGTTCATCACTTTCGTGCCCGTTAGCGAGCGTAGAATGCTTGAACGCGGGTTTAATCAAGCTGAGCAGATGGCTAAAGAACTAGGTCAAAGAATAGGGATTCCTGTCATACCTCTTCTTAAGCGTTCCAAGCATACAGATAAACAAAGCTTCAAGAAGAGGAGTGAACGGCTGGACGATTTGGAGCATGTTTTCGAAGTGAATGAGTCGATTCATGATTATTTGGGAAAATCCCCGAATGCTTCGTACGTTGTGTATATCGTGGATGATGTTTATACGACTGGAAGCACTATGAATCAGTGTGCCAAGGTTCTCAGGGAGTACATATCTGCCGAAGTATTCGGACTAACGTGGGCGCGGTAGCAGGAATTGCCACCACATCTGTCAAAAATATTATTGTGCAAACGCTGTCGAATTGCTGTAAACTGGAATTAATAATTGGGTAATGGGAATAATAGAAGGGGGCCATACAATGGGCATGAATGTAGCTAATTGTCCACGCTGTGGGAAAATATTTGTTAAAGGTTTCAATGACGTATGTCCGAATTGTGTTAAAGAAATAGATCAGCAATATGAGAGATGTGTGAAGTACATACGTGAAAATAAAGGGACAAGCATTAACGACTTGAGCGAAGCAACAGAAGTTTCGATTAAACAGATAACTAAATTCATCCGCGAAGGACGAATTTCAATACTGAATGCGCCGAATTTGTCCTACCCTTGCGAAGTATGCGGTACTTTGATTAGGGATAAGACGATTTGCGAATCTTGCCGAAGTAAGTTAGCTAAAGATGTGAGAAACAATACAGAGGATGAGCTACGGAGGAAAGAGTTAAACGCACAAGATAGCAGGGGTGCTTTTAATATCAAAGATCGTTTGAAGGACAGACATTAATAATCATACATCGAAAGATATAAAGTTTCATATGCCGAATGCCGATAATAGTATTAATAATTATCGGTTTTTGTTCATTAAAGAGATATGAGGTGTAACCTATGAAAATCAATGAAAATCAACGAATTGGAAATATCAATAAATATATGCAAAACAATGAAAGTAGAACTGTAAACGGAACGGAAAAGAAAAAAAGAAAAGATGAAGTGCAAATCTCTGCTGAGGCCAAAGAATTACTGGAAAATACATCAGTAGTTCGCAGTAACGAACAAAACCAACGTATTCAAGAACTTAAGGAATCCGTATCTACGGGAACGTATCATGTAGAAGCCCGCAAAATTGCTGAGAAGTTGTTCCCTTATATACGTAATAACAAATAGTATATCTTGCAGAGAATAGGTGGTTACGAGTGTCTATTTCAGCCATTGTGGAAGCGATAGAGGAGCTAATTGCCCTTCATGATGCCCTATTGGAGACTTCCAAGGAAAAAACACCGGTTCTCGTTGACAATCGGGTAGATCGATTAAACCAAATTATCCTTAAAGAGAGCAAATTGATTAAGCGGATTGAGGAAATCAATCAATTTCGAATTCAATTGATTGGCGAATATTTATTATCGAGAGGGTATAGGCCTGACCCACGAGTTAAAGTCAGTGATTTAATTAAAGTAATTTTTAAGGCTGAAGAGAAGAAGAGTCTTACAGATATACATGAGAAATTATCTAATAAGATTAAGGAATTAAAACAGATCAATGAGTTAAATCAGAATCTAATTGAGCATTCGTTATCGTTTGTTGATTATTCTATAAATTTGTTGATGAATACACCCGAACAAGATGCCGTATACAGTAATCCTCATCAACAGTATCAAGCGTCTGCAAGAACCGGTTGGTTCGATACTAAAGCGTAAAGGAGAGCCATTATGAGATCCACATTTCATTTGCTGGAAACGGCGAAGCGTAGCTTATTCACGCAACAAGCAGCACTTAACACGACGGGACATAATATTGCTAACGCCAACACACCTGGTTTCTCTAGGCAAGTTGCCAATACGACCGAAAGTATCCCTATTGAAGCCTTTGGCATAAACCGCTCCAATGCGCCTGGCCAACTTGGAACAGGGGTCGAAGTAACCTCAATTACGCGAGTGCGCGAAAAATTTCTAGATGATCAGTATCGTAATGAGAATAAGGCATTTGGAAGTTGGAATATCCAGTCGGATACACTTGAAAAGCTAGAAACGATAGTGAATGAACCTTCGGATACGGGACTCCGAACAGTTTTAGATAATTTTTGGAAATCATGGTCAGACCTGAGTAAAGATCCCGAAAATGTAGCAGGGCGAAAGATCGTTAGAGAAAATGCAATAGCATTGGCAGATGCATTTCATTTTACAAGCGATAAATTAAAAGATTTACAATCAGACTTGACCAATAATATTGAATTAAAATCAAAAGAAATCAACTCAGTTTCTTCTTCGATTGCGAATTTGAATCTGGAAATCAAAAAAATCGAAAGCTTAGGCGACGATGCCAATGATTTAAGAGACCAGAGGGACTTATTAACCGATAATTTGTCGAAGATTGTAAACGTACAGGTTCTTGATACACCTGATGGGTATACCATTAATATGGGTAATACAAATTTAGTAACTGGTGATACTGTCAATGCGACCACCTCAGCCTCATTAATGTCCGACTACTCTTCAGGTAATCTGAATAGTGGTGAAGTACAAGGCATGATAATCTCTAGAGATAAATTTGTGGCTGACTATCAAACGCAATTGGATACTTTAGCAAATTCGATTGCTAACGGTGACATTACGATTACCATACCTGCGGGGTCGGTATTGCCTAATAATACAGTATTGAATAATATAACTTATACGGGCACAGCAAGAAAACTTGCTAGCGATCTAACGGTTACAGTAAAAGGATTAAATGGTCTTCATAAATTAGGATATACTTTAGATAATCCGGTTCAAGCCGCTCAGGATTTCTTTACTGCTAAAGCAGGTTTCTCGAATATTACAGCTGAGAGCTTTCAATTAAACCCTGTAATCGATAATGACACTTCAAAAATTGCAACATCACTTAGAACTGATGGAATAGGTGCAGCTGAAACAGTTACAAAAGGAAATAATACCTTAGCACTATTGATGAGTCAGTTGAAGGACACTAAATTTAATTTTGATCCGACTAATTCCGGGGCAATTCTAAATTCAGGAACAGTTGATGACTTCTACCGATCCATTGTAGGACAACTAGGCGTACAGGCTCAAGAAGCCTCCCGCCAATTAGATAACCAAAAAGCGCTCGTAGACCAAGTTGAAAGCCGCAGACAATCCGTAAGTGGAGTTTCATTGGATGAAGAAATGTCCGATATGATTAAGTTTCAACATTCTTACTCAGCTGCAGCAAGAGTTATGACCACTTTCGATGAAATGCTAGATAAAGTGATTAACGGTATGGGGATAGTAGGTAGATAATCGTACGTAGAGGAGGTATTATAAGTGGTCTTAAGAGTGACACAAGGAATGATCCAATCACAGTTACTAAGTAATATTAGTAATAATGTGAAACGAATGAGTGTAAGCCAAAACCAACTTTCTACTGGGAGAAAGATCAATAAACCTTCGGACGATCCAGTAGGAATTACTTATGCACTTCGTTATCGAAGTGAGATTTCCATTAACGATCAATATCAAAGAAACATTGATGCTGCTAAATCTTCAGTGGATCATACAGATACTGTTCTTTCAGAAATAAATGACGTCATTCAAAGGGCTCAAGAGTTAACAGTTCAAGGTCTAAATGGAACTAATCCACAGTCGGCGCTAGATGCAATTGGTGTCGAAATGGGACAATTGTATGAAACGGCGGTAGGGCTTGGGAATGACCAGCTTAATGGGAAGTATACATTTAATGGACAATTCACAGATAAACAACCCTATTCAATTGCTACAGCATCATCAGATATACCGGATGATCAGAAGATAAGCTATCAGGTATCTGCTGGTATAACCATCCCAATAAATCAAACCGGAAATGAAGTATTTGGAGCTCCGGGCAACAACGACAACTTATTTAAGATTTTAAAGGGTCTGAAGGATGCTTTCTCTCCAAGTCCTCCTGGAACACCGGCAAATTTGACTGTGGCAAAGGGGTTAATGACCGATCTATCAAAACGATTTGACAATTTTCAAACGGTGCGATCTGAAGTAGGTGCGCGAGCTAACCGTATAGATCTCATGGATAACAGACTCAAGGATTTAGACGTAAATCTTACTGATCTTAGCAGCAAAACAGAAGATGCTGATATGGCGGAAACCATCACTAAATTAAAAACGGATGAAAATGTATACCAAGCATCGTTATCAACAGGAGCAAAAATTATCCAACCCAGCTTGATTGATTTCTTGAGATAATAAGGAGGTTCAACTTGAACATACCTCGATTATCTATCCACCAAACTTTTGCTCATATTGGATTAGATACCCAGAAAGCTCAACTTTCTATAGTATCCCCACGCGGGCAATTAGAAGTTAAGCAAGAAGCAGCATCTGTGGAAATTACTAGTCCCAAGGGAGAATTAAGCGTGGACTCATCTGCAGCGTGGAGCGCACTAGGGAAAGGCGATCATTTGGAATGGATGAATCAAATTTATAGCCAGCTGCAATCAGTAGCACTGCAATCTATCAGTAAGATTGTTGAAGATGGTAACCGAATGGCCATGATCATAAATCCTAGTAACCCATTTGCCGAGATTGCCGCAAACCAAATAAATGAACTAAACCCTTTGCAATATGTAGGTGAGGCTTCAAATCTCAATGTGAAGCTAAATTATGAAATGAGAAAGCCAGAAATAAATATTACGCCTCATAAAGCCGAAATTCAATACACGCCTCAGAAACCTCAGGTTAGCTATACTCCGGGGAATATAGATATTTATGTAAAGCAAAAGAATTCAATAGAAATAAATGTTAGCTCTTATGATTGGTATAAGTAGTTATCAGCAATAATTTAAGGCAATAGCTAATGCTATTGCCTTAAATTATTGCAAAGGAGGATATAGAATGTTTAATTATATAAATGGGAAAATAATTAGCTTTAAAGGTTCAATTCTTGGTTTTAAGGATTTAGATTTATTTGAATTTGAGACAATTGATGAAAAGGGACCATTTGCTTATTTAAAGAGCATAGAAGAAAAAAGTATCGGTTTTGTTGTAGCTAACCCATTTGCTTTTTTCCAGAACTATAGTTTTGAGTTGGATGAGAAAGATAAGACATGGCTGCAAATAAATACATACGAAGAAGTTCTTGCACTAGGGATTATAACTTTAAAGACACCATTTGAGAAATCAACAATGAACTTGGTAGCTCCGCTTGTTATAAACATTAATCATCTATCAGGTAGCCAAATTGTCCATGCACCTTCGAGAGACTTTAGTACCCAAACACCTTTATTCCCAAAATTTAACGAGAAAGAAATTGAGGGTGTAACATGTTAATTCTTACAAGAAAAAATGGTCAGTCTATTCTCATAGGCGAGAATATTGAAGTCTTTATCACATCAATAGAAGGTGATCAAGTAAAAATAGGGATCAATGCTCCTAACGATACCAGAATTTATCGTAAGGAAGTGTTCGAGGCTATTCAACAGAGTAATAGAGAAGCGCTTACAGAGCTTCCAAATATCGAAAATATGAGAAAAATGCTGAATTTAGAGGATGTTTAGATAAATAATTATATAATCAATATTGAAACGGTAAAAAAAATAGTGATAAAGAACTAAATTGCTATAAACTTTCTAATCGATTCAGCCGAAATAATATATGTAAGGTCAAAGACCTATACAATCCACATGGATGTGGAATACAAATTCAAGGAGGAATTACAAATGATTATCAATCACAATCTTAACGCAATGAACTCTCACCGCAACCTGACGTTTAACAATGCACAACAAGGTAAATCCAGTGAGAAATTGTCTTCCGGCTACCGCATCAATCGTGCGGCAGACGATGCAGCAGGTCTCTCGATTTCCGAACAAATGCGCTCGCAAATTAAAGGGATGAACCAAGGGATGCGTAACGCTCAAGACGGTATTTCCCTTGTACAAACGGCTGAGGGTGCGATGAACGAAGTTTCTGACATGCTGACGCGCATGAAAGAACTTGCTACTCAAGCGCAAAATAACACGTACAACGCGAACGACCGTACTGCAATGGATGCTGAATACACATCTTTGACTACAGCAATCGACTCCATTGCTGCAAACACGAAGTTCAACGGTATTACTCTTCTGGACGGTTCCGCTAGTGCAACCTTTACGATTCAAACGGGTGGTGGCGCTGCTGACCAAGTAGTAATGGATTTGTCGACTATTGATGTTACAACTGCAACTCTGGGTGTTGCTAGTGGTGTTGGTACAGCGGCAGCGGCTATTACAGCAAGTGGACAAGTTGATGCAGCAATCACTAAAGTTAACACTGCACGCTCCTCACTTGGTGCGTACCAAAATCAACTTGAGCACGTCTACAATAACGTTGGTATAAATGCGGAAAACCTACAAGCTGCTGAATCCCGTATTCGTGACACCGACATGGCTTCTGAAATGATGAGTTACACGAAATTCAATATCCTGCAACAAGCTTCCACTGCGATGTTGGCACAAGCTAATCAAGCACCACAAGGCGTACTGCAATTGCTCCGTTAATCAAAGAACAAAAAGAGGCCTTCAAATCGAAGGTCTCTTTTTTGTAGTGCAAGTTAGAATACGTAAACGCTATGATGATTTCACCCATGGAGTTCTTGTAATGATTTCTATTACTTGGGCGTGGTTTTATTTTTAATTTTACTAACTATAGAATTTTTTTATATAAAGCTAATAAATGAGCCTTCCTTGTACGATAAATATAGTAGACAATAAATTAATGAGGAGATGAACAGGATGGTTATGCGAATAACAGGTATGTCCTCCGGTATGGATATTGATGGCATGGTTAGTAAGCTAATGAAAGCAGAGAATATGCCGATCGATAATCTTAATAAGCAGAAAACAAAGAATGAGTGGCTGCAGGATTCGTACCGTGCAATAAACACAGCTATTTATCCATTAAGTGAACAGAGCAAGCAATTACAGTATAACTACAACTGGCCAACAGCATCAGGGACAGATGGTAGTGGAAATCCTGCCTTCACACAGGCAGATAAAGATGCTATTTACGCAAAAATAAGCAGTTTTATTTCGACTTATAACGACACAAGCGTTGCATTGAAATCCAAGTTAGATGAGACGGTAGAGCGAAGCTTTCAACCACTAACAAGCGACCAAAAGAAGGCAATGAATGATGATGATATAAAAAATTGGGAAGACAAAGCAAAAAAAGGTTCTCTTCGCGGAGACACGATAGTGTCTAAAGCATATTTGGATTTCCGTTCCGACGTGACTACAGAGGTGACTGGAATTACGTCGACATATAAATCGCTTGTTGATATTGGAGTCACAACGGGTGCTTATAACAAGTACGACACTTCAACCGCAGGCAAATTGTACATGGATTCAACTAAATTAAAAGCAGCTATTGATGCGGATCCACAAGCAGCAATTAATTTGTTCACGGCACACGGTACCGGTACAGATCGAGGTATCGCACAGCGGATCTATGAGGATGCTGGAAATACGATGTCGGAGATTTCGAAAAAGGCTGGTTCGGCAAATGGATCGTATACTAGCACTTATACGTCTCTGGGCAAGAAGGACTATGATCTCGCTCAAAAAATTTCAGATATGACAGAAAAGCTTAACAAGAAAGAAGACCATTTTTATAGAATGTTCAGTACCATGGAGACTGCAATTGCAAAAGGAAATTCCCAAATGAGCTGGTTACAAAGTCAAATGGGTTAATTATACTGCAATAATATTCCTAAAGTTTGTTATATGGAAGGAGGAAACCTATTGGAAATTCAATCCAAATTCCCCCAGGTTCAATTACCCGCTTTAACAAAGGATGTGTCTGAGCCGATTAAGGCAACCGGAGAATATATTGAAATCAAGGACAAGAGCAAATCACAAATATTAACGGTTGGGGAGAAGGCTTTACTTGATTCAATTGATAAGGCTAACAAAGCGCTTCAAGGCACCCCACATGAGTTTAAGTATAAAATACACCAATCAACAGGTGAAGTAATCGTACAAGTTTTAAATAAAGATACCCAAGAAATTGTTCGTGAGGTTCCGTCCGAAAGGTTTATCGAACTGGTGGAGAAACTTCAGGAGCTGTCTGTGGGTGCAATCATCGACGAGAAGAGGTGAAGACGCTCTATGCTTAACGTACAGAATCAGTATTTAAACACCCGTGTTCAGACGTCCTCCCCAGCAGAATTAACTTTGATGCTTTATAATGGTTGTATTCTCTTTATTAAACAGGGTATTACTTGTATGGAGAAACAAGATTTTGCAGGGAAACATACAAATTTTACAAAAGCACAGAATATAATTGAAGAGCTTCAATCCACACTAAAAATGGAATATGAAATTTCCCACAATTTAAACAGTTTATATACGTTTCTTCAAAGCAAGTTGTTCGAAGCTAATGTCAAGCTTAATTCCGAATCTGCTCAATATTGTGTCACGATGTTTACAGAATTGCGTGATACATGGAATGAGGCGTTGAAGAGCTTGAAAAATGCGGAGAAGGTGAAATAGGTATGAGACATTCGACTCCAATGGAGCACTTGTTAGAAAACCTGAGAGAAACAACAGGTCAAATTTCCCATTTAGATTTAAATGAAGAGGCAAACGAAAGTTTGCTTCTTTCTTTACAGAATGAACAGGTTGAACTGAGGCAAAAAATTGAAGAAACGTTGTTGGATGAAAGACGTTCTTTTACTGAACATGAGAGACAATACCTCAGAGCGTGTTTAGTGATGGAACAAAACAATATAGAGAGATTCAAAACGACCCAGCAGTCTCTGGTTGGACAACTTCAACGCATCAACTCTGGTAAAGTCTCACGAGAGCTATATCATTATGAAGAAGAGCAGAATGTTGGCTTTTTCATTGATAAAAATCGGTGATGGAAATAATTGTCGAAAAATAAGGTAAATGTTGTAAGAAGTACTAGAGATATACTTGTGAAAAAAAGAATAAGAAAATATAGTAAAATAGTACGTAGGAATTAGTTCCAAGGATATAGAAAATGAGAATAGAATGGCAAAACTATAGTGATATAGTGACGCAAAGCCATGGGTCTAATCGCTTAATTTAGACGATCAGGTCGCCAGGTTGCCCATTCGTTTGGTCATACAAACAATAGCAACCTGCTATTGTTTTTTGTTTGCATATTATCAAATATTATGGAGGAATAATCATGAGACGAATGAAGCAATGGTTAGTTTTGATGTTGACCTTTAGCATGATTTTTAGTGGATTGATGCTGAGAACTACGGAAGCGGCAGCAGCAGTAAATGATTATGTGAGTGTAACCAAAACTGTTTCCCCGACGATAATTACAACGGAGGATACAGCTGATGTTACATTGAATATCACGGGTACCCCGCCAGTCAATGTAGTTGTTCCGAACGATGTCGTACTTATCATCGACAAGTCGGGAAGTATGGCACCTGCCTACAATAACGGTGAAGATAAAATGACGAATGCAAAGAATGCTGCTAAAGGTTTCGTTGATTTGATGGATTTGACAAAGCACAGGGTGGCTGTTGTCGATTTTTCATCAACCAATATGATCAGTAGCATCCCCTTCACAACAGATAAAGACGTTGCCAAAAATTACATAAATGGAATTCAAGCAAATGGTGGGACAGCGACTGGCGATGCTATTCAAGCAGCCATAAACTTGCTGGTGGATCATCGCCCCGAAGCGCAGCCAGTCATCGTCATTATGACGGATGGGGAGGCCAATCAACCATCGAACGATCCATATGGGTATGCAAAACAAAAGGCGCAAGACGCGAAGGATGCAGGTATTATAACCTATACGATTGCACTGCTCAAACCGAGCGAGGATCCTGATACAAGCGGACCGAACATACTGCTTAAAGAAATGGCCACAACGGCAGCACATCATCACTTCGTGCTTGGTTCAACCGGATTAGCTGAAATATATGCAGCCATTGTCAAAGAAATTGGCTTGGCGAGCGCCTTTGATGTTACAGTAATGGACATTGTTGATCCGAATTTTGAAATTGTTCCGGGATCAGCTGACAATAACATCCCTAAACCGACCATAAATGGGAATACGCTAATTTGGGACTTTAATGAATTAAAGGATAGCACCCTTTCATTTACGTATAAAATCCGTCCGGTAAGTAAAACAAAAACGGGTACTTTCCCAGTCTCAACAGCGAGTTCGGTTATAACTTATAAGGACTATGCAGGTGCAAGCCGATCGAAGTCCATTTCGAGTGTTAGTGTGAAGGTAAAGCTTCCAGCTCCGGAAATCACGTCGTTGGACAAACATATTGGTCATCCAAATGGCGGAGAAACGGTGGTCATTAACGGCAATCACTTTGTAAGCGGGGCAACCGTCCTTTTCGGAACGATGCCGGCGACTAATGTAGTATATGTAAGTGACACACAATTGACGGTAACTGCTCCCGCCGGAGCCCAAGGTGTTGTCAATGTTACCGTATCTAATCCGGATGTTCAACAAGCGTCAGCCCCTTACCAATACAAAGCTGACCCGATTGTTACAAACATAGAGCCGAATAACGGGCCTATTGATGGTGGTACTCTGGTGTTCGTATCAGGTAACTATTTTATGAAAGGAGTCACTGCACAATTTGGTGATCTTCCTGCATCGGTAGTCTATGTTAATCCATCTTATATAAAAGTAACTTCTCCGATGGTAACAACGCCTGGTCCAGTTGATATTACCTTTACAAATCCAGATGAAACAAATGTTGTTGTTCCGGGAGGATTTACGTATAATGCACCTCCAAAGACGGATCCAGAAATTACGACGGTTACACCGAATACGGGACTTATTACAGGCGGTGACCTAGTCTATATTGTTGGGAAAAACTTCAAGTCAGGTATGACTGTATTTGTTGGCGGCAAACAAGCCTCCACTACGTTTATGTCAACAACGAAATTATCAATCATTGTTCCAGTAGGTGATGCCGTAGGTACGGTTGATGTGGCAGTTTCTAATTTGAACAATGCCTTGTTCACGCTACCAGGAGCCTATACCTATACTGCTGTTCAGTATCCGTCGCCTACAATATCCACAATTATACCGAATTCCGGGCTCATTGCTGGTGGTGATTTGGTCTATGTAAGTGGAACAAATTTTGTGAATGGTGTAACACAGGTTATGATTGGCGGTAAACCTGCTGCAACAACCTATATGAGTAAAACTAGTTTGAAAGTGATCGTACCAGCAGGAGATGGACTCGGATCAGTAGATGTGAAAGTTATCACTGATACGAAAGTAGGGAAAAATCTATTAG
>NZ_LMRY01000039.1:0-26409 GCF_001427935.1 Paenibacillus sp. Soil724D2 | reverse complement strand
CCATTCTACATTAGGCAATAAGTCCCCGTATTGGTTCGAAAAAAACTACTACAAGCAACTTCAGGCTTCATAAAGTTGTGTCTACTTTCTTGACAGAAGTTCAAAATGTTAGTTTCTATTGGATTTTCTCCAATGAAAGTCGGATATCCAAAGCCCAAATTGATATTTTATTGGATTTTCTCCAATGTAATTCAGAGACCATCATAGCTTGTAAGATCCAGTTTGTCTTAAAATATTTTAGATTTAAAGCGCAAATGGTTGAATTGCTATACAATGAAAAAAATACTAGAATTCAGCGCAATGATCGATAGCTTTAAATGAAATGGGGACCCTACATCGTGCAGATATACAGAAAGTTTCTACGGAATTTATTGTTAAACTATATAATCGGCTCTGGGATCGCTGTTGTTGTGGTAGGTGGAGTCATCATATCTACAACACTATCGATTTCGAATACGGAAATGGTTCGCATATTCTTCATTATGATTACCTCGCTATGTGTAATGATGCTTGCTGAAATCACGGTGTTTCGCAGACACATGAAGCCGATTCGCGAGATGTTGGAGCAGGAGACTCCAGATCTGGCAGTCATCCGAGAGGCCTATTTGCAAACGCACCGATTTCCGGCGCTTTCTGTGATGCGGATCATGGGACCGCACTTTCTTGGCCTATCAATCCCTGCTATGACGATGGCCAGCATCGGGATTGCTCGAGGTTGGTTATCTCTTCCGGTTTTTTACATTGGACTTGCAGGTATTGGCGCAGTCCTAGTGGCGAGCATGCATGCTTTACTTGAGTTCTTCACGACAGCTCAGGCCATCAGGCCGGTGCTCATACATATTCGGGAATTGGGGCAGCGCATTTACGGAGAAGATGTTTCCTTGGATGGACGAGTCATCGTTTCGATTCAACGAAAGTTTCAGTTAAGTGCTTTCCTAATTGGAACTATGCCGCTCTTTCTGTTTAGTCTAGCAACTCAAATTCGTTTGATATCGCAGTCCTCGGATTTGACGGTCGATTATTGGAAATGGGCGGGTATCATTCTACTGCTTGGAGTCGGTTTTTCCTCCTTAGGAGCGCGTATGCTGGCAAGAGACATCCAGCAGCCAATTGGAGATTTATATAGGGCAATGAAAGAAGTTCAATCCGGTGACCTGCAGGTAAGAGCCTCAGATTTATATTCAGATGAATTTTCACGGCTTGTCGCTGGCTTCAACCACATGGTAAAGGGTCTTGAAACGCGTGAGAAAATGAACAACCAACTGCTGCAGAGCTACTATTCCACATTAGCTGCTGCACTCGATGCTCGTGACGCTTATACAGCAGGTCATTCGACGCGTGTCGCCAAGTATTCTTTGTTAATTGGACGAGCTGTAGATTTGAACGAGCATGAACTCGATCTTTTGAACAAGACCGCCTTGCTGCACGATATTGGCAAAATTGGTGTGCGCGACGATGTGCTGCTGAAGGAAAGCCGGCTCACCGACGAGGAGTTCGAGCAAATCAAGCTCCACCCCGTTCTCGGCGAATCGATTTTGAAGCAAATCGAGCCCGCTGAGGCTATGGCGCCTCTGCTTCCAGGCGTGCGCTCTCATCATGAGCGCTATGATGGCGGTGGGTATCCGGATGGCCTGAAGGGCCTGGATATCCCTGAGTTCGGCCGCATCATTGCGGTAGCCGATGCCTTCGATGCTATGACCTCCGATCGTCCTTATCGGAAAGGGATGCCAATCGAGAAGGCACTAGCCATTCTCGCTGAAGGAAAGGGGACCCAATGGGATCCCCGATTCGCTCAAAGGTTCATTGATGTTTATAAGGTTTAAAACGTATGAAGGGAAGGTCTCACAGCCGCAGAGATTGCGGGTTGTGAGGCCTTTTTTTGATACCACAATTGAAAGTACAAGTTTTGGATCAGACCGGCTCTCGCACCGCTCGCGCCAGCAAGACCTCACTGATAAGCCCGATTCGCCCTTCTCAGATCCAAACCCTGGGTTATCGTGAGGAAATGTTAGCTGAGAGGTCCCTTTCGGCGCTCTCGCACCGCAAGCCCCGGCAAAACCCCTCTGAGAAGCCTGATTCGTCCTTCACATGTAGTTAACAAAATCATGAAGATAATATGTTGGGGGTACTTTGGATGTAATGATAGCAATTTGAAATAGGTGAATGTCTAGTATAATCATTTCATATGTCATCTAATATAACATTTAAGCGTTTTCAGAATATAAAAAAACCAAATTAATGTTCGCTTTTTCCATAATATAACTGTAATTTTTCTGTGAAACCGAACAATTAATTAAAATAAACAGAATAATGTTCGTGAATTAAAGAGTCGATTGTTTATTTTACTAAGTAAAACTACAAATTTTTGTTGAAAAATACGAATTTCTGAGTTACATTAATAGTAATCATTCGTATGTTAGATAATTTGACGTAAAAATTGTAGGATGTAACGGATACCAAAGGATTTATTAATTAACTAACATTAAATGTCACAATAAAACCGATGCAGGAGCGTGAATCACAATGAAGAAAAAAATTGTTATGGTAGGAAACGGAATGGCTGGAGTCAGTTGTATTGAGCAAATGTTAAAGCTTGCGCCGAACCGCTACGAAATTACAATCTTCGGAAGCGAACCGCACCCGAACTATAATCGCATCCTGCTTTCATCGGTTTTGGCCGGCGATGCCGATATGAAGGACATTGTTATCAACGACTGGTCTTGGTACGAAGAAAATCACATCACATTGTACACGGGACATACAGTCAACAAAATCGATACGGAACGCAAGCTCGTTAGTACTGACGGAGGTGTTAGCGTCCCTTACGATGAACTGATCATCGCAACAGGATCGCTGCCGTTCATGCTTCCGCTGCCTGGCGCGGACAAAGAAGGCGTCATCGCCTTCCGGGATATCAAGGATTGCGAAATGATGATCGAGACAGCCAAGAAATACAAGAAAGCAGTCGTGATCGGTGGAGGGCTTCTCGGTCTGGAGGCAGCGCGTGGCCTGCTAAATCTCAATATGGAAGTATCGGTTGTACACATTAACGAATACTTGATGAATCTCCAGCTCGACAGAACAGCTTCTCTCCTGCTGCAGCAAGAATTGGAACGTCAAGGCATGAAGTTTCTGCTAAAGAAAAATAGTGAATCGATTCTAGGGAAAAAGCGTGTTACGGGTCTTCGTTTTACCGATGGGTCGGAAGTTGAAGCGGATCTCGTGGTCATGGCCGTAGGGATTCGCCCTAACATTGCGCTTGCCAAAAGCAGCGGAATTGAGATCAATCGAGGTATTGTCGTCAATGACCTTCTCGAAACGAACGTGCCTAACATCTATTCCGTCGGCGAATGTGCCGAACATCGCGGTGTAGCGTACGGCTTAGTCGCTCCGCTTTACGAGCAAGGCGGGGTGCTTGCCAAACGGCTCGCAGGCATAGAGACCGCTGGTTATCAAGGCTCCGTCGTATCGACCAAGCTGAAAGTATCGGGCGTGGACGTGTTCTCGGCTGGTGAATATGCAGATAAACCTGATACCCGTGCCGTACGCGTGCAGGACGATTTCGAAGGTATTTATAAGAAGGTCGTCATTAAAGACGGCAAAGTCATCGGTGCTGTTTTGTTCGGTGACATCAGTGACAGCTCTCGCCTGTTTGCGATGATTCGTAACGGAGAAGATGTGACAGGCAAAGAAAAGACTGTTCTCCTCGGTGAAGGAGGAGGCAAGGCGAAATCTGGCGCGGAAATGGTCGCTGCAATGAGCGAGGACGAGATCGTGTGCGGCTGTAATGGTGTTTCCAAAGGCGCGATTGTGCAGGCTATCCAGGAAAAAGGATGCTCAAGCGTTAACGATATCAAAGCATGTACCAAAGCGTCCGCTTCCTGCGGCGGCTGTAAACCGTTGGTAGCTGATGTGCTCACATATGTACTCGGTGCAGACGGCGTGAAAACTATAAAAGAAGGCATTTGCGGCTGTACGACACTCGGACGTGATGAAGTGGTGGAAGCGATCCGCAGTATGAGATTGACGACATCGAAGGAAGTCATGAATGTACTGGAATGGTCAAATACAGAAGGCTGCTCCAAATGTCGCCCGGCGCTCAACTATTATCTTGCCATGGTATGGCCGGAAGAGCACGAGGACGAAAGAGAGTCCCGCTTTGTGAACGAACGTAATCACGCGAATATCCAGAAGGATGGCACGTACTCGGTCGTTCCGAGAATGTACGGAGGTGTAACAACGCCGAAGGATCTGAAGAAAATCGCAGAAATCGCAGAGAAATACGAAGTACCGCTCGTTAAAGTGACAGGTGGTCAGCGTATCGACTTGCTCGGTGTTAAGAAGGAAGACTTGCCAGGCATGTGGGCTGATCTCGATATGCCTTCAGGCTATGCCTATGGTAAGTCGCTGCGTACAGTGAAAACGTGTGTTGGCTCAACGTTTTGCCGCTTCGGAACGCAAGATGCTATCGGCATGGGTATTCAGCTTGAGAAGAAGTTTGAGCGTCTGGGTACGCCGGCGAAAGTTAAAATGGCCGTATCGGGCTGTCCTCGGAACTGCGCGGAAGCCACGATCAAAGATTTTGGCGTTGTAGCGATTGACGGAGGCTGGGAGCTGCATGTCGGAGGTAACGGAGGAACAAAGCTTCGCGGAACCGATTTACTGTGCAAAGTGAAAACCGAAGAGGAAGTGCTGGAATGGTCCGGTGCTTACTTGCAATACTATCGCGAAACAGGGAAGTACAACGAACGGACGGCCGAGTGGGTAGAACGTGTCGGTTTAGATACGATCAAAGCTGCGCTGGAGAGTAAAGAAGACCGTGCCGCTCTAATAGAGCGCATTGAGAAGGCGCTGGATCTCATGAAAGATCCTTGGAAAGAAATCATTGATCAGCAAGAGCTGCGCAAGACATTCGTTCCGATGGAAGAACAGTCGGCAGAGTCTATTTTGAAATAGAGGGGATGAGACATATGAAACGAGTTCACGTTGGTAACATTTCGGAAATTGCAGAAAAAAGATCGAGGGTTGTCAGGATCGGAGCATTGGAAATCGCCGTATTCAAGTTCTCGAGTGGTACCGTCCGAGCCATTGAGAATCGCTGCCCGCATAAAGCCGGTAAGCTTTCCGAAGGAATCGTATGCGATCATCACGTATTTTGCCCGCTGCATGACTGGAAGATCAATTTGCACGATGGAGTCGTTCAAGCGCCGGACGAAGGCTGCGTAACGGCTTTCCAGGTGGAAGTGGACGAGAACGGAGATATTTATCTGCATATTGCAGAGGAAAGTATCTTAGCATCCTAGCCGAGGAGAGAGCCTTAATTATGCGACAAAATGGATCCGCGCTTGCGCTAGGGTTATCAACAATGGCAATGATGGCTTCGTTTGTTATCTGGAGTGTATTTTCTCCGATTGCCGGACAAATTCAGGAACTGTTTCATCTCAGTACCATTCAAAAAAGTGTGCTGATCGCCACGCCGGTTCTACTGGGGTCGATCCTGCGAATCCCGATGGGGATTTATACGGATCGCTTCGGCGGTAAGCGAGTATTTGCATCAACGATGCTGTTTCTCGTGATTCCTCTGCTGCTAGCAGGATGGGTTCATTCATATTGGCTGCTGCTTTTGTGTGCGCTGTTTATCGGGATGGCTGGAACGACTTTTGCCATTTCCCTGACGTATGTATCACGTTGGTTCCCGCCGGAGAGACAAGGCCTTGTGCTTGGATTAGCCGGACTTGGTAATTTGGGCGGAGCGGCGGCTAGTTATGCTTTGCCCTTTGTCTTTAACAGTTACGGCTTGGAATGGGTATTTTGGAGCCTAGCGATCATGATTGTGATCGTAACCGCGCTCTTTTGGATCGGAACGAAGGATTTGCCTGCACCGGCTAAGGTGAAGACGTTCAAACAATCAATGGTTGTGCTTAAGGAACCATCGACGTGGTATTTATCTACTTTTTATTTTCTGACATTCGGCGGTTTCGTTGCTTTCAGCGTCTACTTGCCAACATTTCTCAAAGATTTATTCCAGTTGTCGGCAACGGAAGCGGGCGTGAAAACGGCTGGGTTTGTTGTTATTGCCACGCTCATTCGCCCCTTAGGCGGATATTTGGCGGACCGCATCGGTTCACGCAGAGTTCTGGTGGTTGTGTTTGCGGGTATCATCATTACGTCGCTCGCTATGTCGGTGTCCTTGCATCAATTTACCGGGTTCAGTGCGAGCTGTCTGACTGCCGCCGCCTTACTCGGAGTTGGGAATGGGGCTGTGTTTAAAATGGTACCGGAAGTCTCTTCGGGCAATACGGGAGCGGTGACGGGCATTGTCGGAGCGGCAGGCGGTGTAGGTGGTTTTTTTCCGCCGATCATACTCGGTATTGTTAAGGATTTGTCAGGCGCATACACAATTGGGTTCGTCATGCTTATGCTCTTTGCATGCGGTTGTCTATATATGAATTATGCGACTAAACGTATGGTGATCAACAAACAGGGCGCGACAGCAGTTTAAGTAGGGAAGTCCCCTTGGCGGGGATGGAATTTCAGCATCGAAACGTGGAGGTCAAGCATATATGGGGAAACAAAAACTTGTCTTAATCGGTAACGGTATGGCCGGAGTACGCTGTGTGGAAGAAATTCTGGCGCTTGCTCCGGATCGTTTCGAGATTACGATTTTCGGCGGCGAGCCGCATCCGAACTATAACCGCATTATGCTGTCCAAGGTGCTTCAGGGCGATACAACGGTAAATGATATTACCATCAATGACTGGCAGTGGTATAAAGATAACGGTATCACCCTTTATGCAGGTGATCCGGTTATTAGCATCGATACGGCCAATCGACAGGTAATCAGTGAAAAGGGGCGTACTGTTGAGTACGATCAACTCATCCTGGCCACCGGTTCATTGCCGTTCATGCTTCCGCTTCCAGGGGCGGATAAGCCGGGTGTAACGGCCTTTCGGGATATTAACGATTGCAATAAAATGCTGGAAGCTTCCAAAGCATATAAAAAAGCCGTCGTTATTGGAGGCGGCCTGCTTGGTTTGGAAGCGGCGCGAGGTCTGCTCAACCTCGGAATGGAAGTCCATGTCGTGCATATTTTCAACCATCTTATGGAGCGCCAGCTGACTCCGACGTCAGCGAATATGCTGCGTAAGGAACTGGAAAAGCAGGGGATGCGCTTTCTGCTTGAAAAGCAGACGGAAAAAATCATCGGTAAAAAACGGGTGGAAGGTCTGCAGTTCAAGGATGGAAGCAAAGTAGAGGCCGATCTTGTCGTTATTGCGGTAGGTGTGCGTCCGAACATCAAGCTTGCGGCCGACAGTGGCGTGGAGACGAATCGAGCGATTATCGTTAATGATTTCATGGAGACAAATGTGCCTAACGTGTATGCTGTTGGGGAGTGTGCGGAGCACCGTGGAATGGTATACGGTCTCGTAGCGCCGTTATATGATCAGGGCAAAGTGCTGGCGAAGAGAATTTGCGGCGTTGATACCGAAGGCTATTCAGGCTCCATTTTGTATTCGCAGCTGAAGGTATCCGGGGTTGAGGTGTTTTCAGCCGGAGAGATTCGCGATTCCGAGATTACGACTTCACTCAAAGAGATTAACGGCGTTCATAACACGTATAAAAAAATAGCCATTCGCGACAACAAAATTGTCGGAGCGGTATTGTTCGGAGACAGCAGCAAGGGTAACAAGCTGCTTGGATACATCAAGCAGCAAGCGGATGTGTCTGTGTTAGAGGAAGAAGCGGCAGGAGGAGGCGGTGCGGATGAAGCGTATGCGGCATCGCTGTCTCCTAACGCGACCGTATGCTCCTGTAACGGCGTAACGAAGGGCGCGATCATGGATGCGGTTCGCGAGAATGGCTGCGAAACGGTCGAAGACGTTCGCGCTTGCACGCGCGCATCGAGCACTTGCGGCGGATGTAAGCCGCTCGTATCCGCGATGCTGCAGCTGGCGCTGCAGAGCAAGGATGCGCCGGCAGCGCCGAAGGAGACGGTTTGCGGCTGCACAACGCACAGCCATCAAGAGCTGCGCGCTGCTGTGCGCAGCGCAAGGTTTGCCACGGCGCGCGAAGCGATGAGCGCGCTGGGTTGGAGCAAGGCGGACGGCTGCGCAGCGTGTCGTCCGGCATTGCAGTACTACGTCGGCGAAGCGCTATGCGCTGTGACCGACGGCGCCGGTGCTGGAGCGGCGGCTGAAGCAGCTCTGGCGGCGAGCTTGCTCGCCGATGGCACGTACGCCGCACGGCCCCGTATGTACGGCGGCGTCACAAGCGCCGAGCAGCTAAGGCGAATCGCGGATGTGGTCGACAAGTACAACATCCCGCTGGTGAAGCTGACCGGTGGCGGGCATCTGGATCTGCTGGGTATCGAGGCAGGGTGTGTACGCTCTGTCGGTGCGGAGCTCGGACAGCCGGATGCAGCGACTCCGATCTACGGCAAAACCATAGCTTCCGTTGCAACATGCACTGGAATCGGATACGATCCCAGCGCTCTGCAGGATTCCATCGGGCTGGGTGCCAGCCTCGAATACAGATTGGAGCGCCTGCAAATGCCGGCTGCCGTGAGCGCAGCTGTCTCTGCAAGTCCTTTCCATCGCGCGGGGACGCTTGTCAAGGATCTTGGCATTGTCGGCGTGCCGGGCGGCTGGGAAATCTATGTTGGCGGCAGCGGGGGAGCGAAGCTCCGTCAAGGAGAGCTGCTGTGTATGGAGTCTTCAGAAGACGCGGTGCTAGAGCTGTCAGCGGCTTTCTTCCAGTGGTATCGTGAAGAGGCAAATTACGGTGAAACGACAGCACAGTGGGTCGAACGCATAGGCATTACAAAGCTGCGCGAAGGATTATTCAATCTCCTGTTCCGTGCTGAACTGATCGCGAGAATGAATGTGGAGCTCCAGGTTACGAAACAGAAGCAAATAAATCTGCAGCCGACGGCTGCTTTGATAAGGTGAGCTGAGCGTATGAGTCAATTATTAGAACAAGAACAAGGTGGTACTAGTTCTCTTCGTGTGATGGATACACAGTGCCCTTTCTGCAGCGTACAGTGTAAAATGCAGGTGATCGAAGAACGGGGCACTGATGACGAGGGGCGTCCGACTTATTCGGTCGTTCCGAAACCGAATGCGGCTTCGGAAGGGCGACTGTGTATTAAAGGCATGAATGCTTACCAGCACGTACTTACAGGAGAGCGTATTCTACATCCAATGATGAAGAAGGATGGTCAGTTCGTCCGTATATCGTGGGAGAACGCATATGATCAGCTCGTCAGCAAGTTTTCTGAACTTCGTGGTCAGTATGGCAATCATACAGTCGGCCTTTACGGAGGGGGCTCTCTGACGAATGAATCCGCTTATTTGTTGGGGAAATTTGCTCGTGTTGCGCTTCAAACCAAATACATTGATTATAACGGCAGATTTTGTATGTCGGCAGCGGCTTCAGCAGGTGTCAAGGTGTTTGGCATCGACCGTGGTTTGACGAACCAACTGTCGGACATTGAATTGGCTGATTGCATGATACTGGCAGGGACGAATATTGCGGAGTGCCAGCCGACACTTATGCCTTATTTTACAAGAGCAAAAGAAAAGGGTGCCTTTATCATAGCGATCGATCCGAGGGAAACGGGTACGACTCGAATCGCGGATCTACATTTGAGAGTGAAGCCGGGTATGGATGCGACATTGGCTAACGGTATGCTGAAGATCCTGCTGGAAGAAGGGTTGATTGATCGAGATTTCATCCAGCAGCGTACCAAAGGCTTTGCGGAACTGCAGTCTCACTTGGAATCACTTGATCTCGCTGAGATTGTTGAGTTAACCGGTGTCCCCGCTGAGTTGATCCGCAAAGCGGCGCTGGCTTACGGTAAAGCGGCCACAGGCATGGTGTTCACGGCAAGGGGCGTTGAGCAGCAAACCGACGGGCATATGGCGGTTCGCAACTTCCTAAACCTTGTTCTGCTGACAGGAAAAATCGGCAAACCGGGCTGCGGCTACGGCGCCGTCACGGGTCAAGGAAATGGTCAGGGCGGAAGGGAGCATGGACAGAAGGCTGACCAGCTTCCGGGCTACCGCTTGATCGAGAACCCCGAGGATCGCGCTTATGTCGCGAGTGTTTGGGGGATTGATCCGAGCGAGCTGCCTGGCAAAGGTGTTTCCGCGTACGAGATGATGGAGAAAGTTCACGAGCAGGAGATTCGCGCCTTGTTCGTAATGGGCTCCAATCCGCTCGTCTCCAATCCGAACGCTAACTTCGTCGAAGAAGGGCTGAAGAAGCTTGATTTTCTTGTTGTAGCTGACTTCCTGATGTCAGAGACAGCGCTGCTGGCAGATCTAATTTTACCGGTATCTGCTTATCTGGAGAACGCAGGAACACTGACCAACCTCGAAGGACGTGTGCTGCTGAGGGAAGCTGGCCGTCCTGCGCCGGGAGAAGCGAAGCATGATTGGCAGATTCTCTGTGATTTGGCTGATAGGCTGGGCAAGGGTCAATACTTCAACTACGCAGATGTCGAAAACATCTTTGATGAGCTTCGCTTAGCCAGTCGCGGCGGTGCAGCGGATTACTACGGCATAACGTATGACCGTTTACGGAAGGATGAGGGAGTCTATTGGCCTTGTCCGGAGCTGGAGCATCCCGGTGCGAAGCGGTTGTTTGAATCGTCATTTCCGCTTCCGGAAGGCAAAGCGCTGCTGACTTCTGTGGAGAATCATTTGCCGAAAGAGCAAGTCAGCGAGGAGTTTCCGCTATACCTGACAACCGGTCGTGTGCTTACGCATTATTTGACTGGCGTGCAGACAAGAAGAAGTCATTCTTTGGCGGCGCAAGACGTGGAGTCTTTCATGGAGATTCATCCGAAGACGGCCATGAAGTACCGCATCGAAGATGCCACTCTCGTCAAATTGGAATCCCGACGCGGCACGATCTATGTGCGCAGCAGGTTCAGCAGCGACATTCGGGAAGACACCGTCTTCGTACCGATGCATTGGGGCGATACGCAGAACGTCAATAAAATTACGCATGACGCGCTCGATCCGACTTGTAAAATGCCAGGTTTTAAAGTTTGTGCAGTTAAGGTGAGTTCGTTAGTTTCGGAATATGCTTAATCTCATGATACCGATCCTGTTGAGGCTTTGTTAGCCTCGACCAAGGGTTGGTTTTATCTTGTTTCTAAACTCCGCTATAATAGAGGAAAAAAGCTGGAGGTTTGGTCATATGGATGAATTGCGCTACCCGATTGGATTGTTTACACACGAAGGTGAAATTTCACGGGAGCAGTTGCAGGAGTGGATGGCTGACATCGAGTCTACGCCAAATAGACTTCGTGAGGCGGTTGCTGGGCTGTCTGACGAGCAGCTGGATACGCCTTATCGCCCAGGAGGGTGGACGCTGCGGCAAGTCGTGCATCACGTCGTAGACAGCCATATGAACAGCTACACAAGGTTCAAGCTGGCGCTGACGGAGGAAGAGCCGACGATCAGACCTTACTACGAGGAGCGCTGGGCTGAGCTTAGCGATGGCAAGTCAGCTCCGGTTGAGCTGTCGCTTACCTTGCTGGATGCTTTGCACAGCCGCTGGATGATTGTTCTGCATGCTATGCAGCACGAGCAATTTGCTCGCGCATTCGTACATCCAGAGTCAGGGAAGACGATTCGACTGGATTGGAACGTTGGCAATTACGCATGGCATGGTAATCATCATATTGCCCACATCACGAGCCTGCGCGCTCGCAGGGGCTGGTAAACAACGAAAACCCGTTAAGTCACAGGACTTAGCGGGTTTTTCCAACTCTGCCATTATCCACTTCATCACTGAAGCTTGATTCAGCCTGATCATCATTCAAATAGCGGCCGACTTTATCGATCCACTCTTGTACGTAGTGATCGGTTGCCCACTGTGCCATGACGAGCTTCTCACCGGGCTGGAGGTCCAAGGTTAGTTGTGGATCATTTCCCGGCGCTTGCCCGTAAGGGTAGAACTTGAGCTTGCCGTTCTCGAAGATGACGATCATATCATTCATCGGCGATGTTAACGCATCGGTCGCTAACGGCCAAGAGGACTGGATAGCACTCCATGAGCAGCAAAGATCATCGTGATTGATGACTTTATCAGGCAGCTCTCGCGGGAAGTCGTGCAGAATGTAGCTATCAGGCGTTGTTGCGCTAATTCGCGGCGTCTCCGCGACCTTGCCGACCCAGCGGCCTGGTTCACGCTGGACGGTCCAACTTTGACCAGTAATCTCACCAAGCAATTTGGCAGAGCTGCCCGGTACATTTGTAAGGATGCTGTTACTGCTGCTGCCATATAAATCGGTGATCGAAACATGGTTCTTGTCCACCGGTTTGTTATAGAACTGCACAGTATGCCCTTCTTTTAATTGCGGGAGGGTACGAACCCAGATGCGTTCCGCTTGATAAGGGGCACTACCTCGCCAAGCCTCCTCCGATTCAGCAATGGAAACATATTGATTCCCAGCAAATAACAGGGTCTCCACGCGATTTAACTGTTCGTCAGCTTGATCGGGGAACACTTCTGGTTTCACGGGCTGATCAGCTAGATGAGCAGATAAATAGTGGAACTCTTCTGTTTTCGTTTTATGAACCAAGGATTCGATTTTCCAAAAATTTTGCTTATAAGGCATCAGAATTCCTGTGCCCTCGGACGTCTTCTGCAGTTGGCCGCGAACCGGTGCTATAAGCATTGTTCGATAAGTACTATAACGAATGGGTCCTAAAGCATGCTGCGCCTCAGTATTGTTAGATTCACGCTCGGTCCTTAGCCCAATAAGCAGTGCGGTGCTTATTGGGGCAGGAGACGAACTAGTGGACGCTGCAGTTGTAACAGAAGCATCCATTGCAGGAGCTGCATCACTTTGCGTATGGATTGAACTCCATGGAAAGAGCAATAATGCAGCAGCTATCGCACCGAGTCCGGCGAAACAGAGTAGGGGCTTTACCTTCGGCTTCGCTCGTTCCTTCCGCTCAATGGCTTCCTCAATCTCGCCCTGAAGCTTGGAAGAAAAGCCAGATTGCTTAAGCGGTCCTGATTCCAATTGCTTATGTAAATCATCCGGATCAGGAGTTTTCAAGCGCTTCACGCTCCTTCAAACTGATCACCTTGAGTCTGGCGTGGTGAAGTCGGGATTTAACGGTTCCCTCCGAGATGTTAAGGATCGCAGCCATTTCTTTCGTTGAGAGCTGATAATGGGCATGCAAAATTAAAATTTCTCTGTATTTTGGGGACAGAGATATCACTTTTTTCCATATATCACTAGCATATAATTTCTCCATCGCTTCTGTTTCTGCTGATTGTGATGTGCCTGCAGATTGAATGAAGCCAACAAGTGTAACTTTGCGCCAAAATGCTTTGCGTAGGTAGTCATAAGCAGTATTACGTGTAATGGTAAGCAGCCAGGTTTTGACCGAAGCTTCACCGCGGAATGTAGTAAGATTGCGATATACTTTCAGGAAAGCATCCTGCGTAATGTCATCTGCTAAATCTGAATTGCGGCAAATACTAAACGCATAATTCCATACATCATTACCATATGTTTCCATTATATTGCGAAGAATCACTTTCTGATCCGTTGTTTCAGATACGTACTTTAAGTAATCAAATACATGGACACCGGTCGTCTCCATTCTCTCACCTCTCTGAATTAGACGTTACAAGTACAAAAAAAGTTCGGATTTTTATAAAAAAAATCATGCCTTATAGGATTCGAGAGCGAACTGGCAGATGAGTCGGGGTTCTAGGTGTAATTTGAAAAATGGCTTAGCTCGAAATCTGGAGGAGATTTGCTTCAAGGGAGAGAATCGAAGAGAGACATCTTTTTGCAGCAGTAGAGAAGCATCTATCATAAAACTCTTAAGGCGGTGGGCGCGTGGTTTCTTTTATACATTCAATACGCTTTAAGTTTCTGATAAGTTTTGTCGCTCTGATTTTGCTGTTTATGATTTCAGCTGGACTATCCTATCGAATGGTACAATCAACTAAGCTCAGTGTAAATGAACAAACGGCTAGTATGACCAACGAAAAGATTGCCTTATCTTTAGAGAGCATGGTAGGCATTCTATACAGTAATCAAGCTGATTTGATCATTAACAACAATAAAGAGATTATTCAGGAATACAAAGAGAACACGAAGACATTTCTTGAAATGGTAGAAAGTGTTAGCGCATCGGCCAAAACGGAGGAAGAACGCCAGTGGGCAGGGAGTGTTGTCAAGCAAAGCCAACTGTACATCGCGATGTTCGATAAGGTGGTTGCGGTCTATAACAATCAAGATAAATACACAGCCCAACAGTTGAAAGCGGAATATAAGAAAGTAGACGATGAAACCGATGAAGCCAAAAATCAAATTTATGAGTTAACAGATAAGCTTGTACTAACGTATGACAAGAAGTATGCAGAAGCGCAAAGTAATTTAGATAATCGTATGTCACAATTGGTGAAGACTTTGATCATATCTAGCGTAGCTGTTGTTGTGATTGGATTATTTCTAGCTTTTACATTAGAGCGGATGATTACAAGGCCAATTACTAGAGCAGTAGGATTCTTGCGTCGCGTAGCAAACGGCGACCTAACCACACGTCTGGATGGGAAGATAAGTAAGGATGAAACGGGGCAATTAATCGATGCTTGCAATAATATGGTGGGTCAGCTTCGCTCTCTTCTACATGAAGCCACTGTGAATGCGGGCGCGGTTCAACAATCTGGGGGTCAGCTGGGGAATCACGCACGGCTTACCATACAAGCAACGAGTGAAATCGCTCATGCGATTGATGTAGTTGCAGCAGGGAATGCGGCACAGGATCAAGGCGCATCCGAAAGTGCAAGAGCCATGGAAGAGATGGCAGTAGGGATTCAACGTATGGCAGAATCCTCCTCTACAGTAGCGGCAGCCTCTTTAGATGCTAGGGAAGATGCGAAGCGAGGTCATGCGACCATTGCGGATTCCATCCAGCAGATGAATCGGATTGAGCAATCTGTGGAGTCCTCTACGCAAATTATTGATCGTGTAGGGGAAAGATCGCAGGAAATCCATCATATTGTGGATGTTATTACAGGCATTGCTTCACAGACGAATCTACTTGCGCTTAACGCATCGATTGAAGCCGCAAGAGCAGGGGAGCATGGCAGAGGCTTTGCTGTCGTGGCTAATGAGGTAAGGAAATTGGCTGAGCAAGCAATCCAGTCTACTTCGCAAATCAATGATATTATTAAAGGAATACAAGAAGACGCTTTGGCTTCTGTGACTTCCATGCAGGAGGTGAAGGATGAGGTGAAGCACGGTGTGCAGCTGATTATACAGTCAGGTGACATGTTTGGAGGGATTCTTCAAGCCATCGCCAACATCTCTGAGCAGGTGCAGGATCTTTCCTCTGCTACGGAAGAAATGTCCGCTGGATCCCAGGAAGTATCTGCTTCCATTGCGGAGATGGCTCATTTAGCCAAGCAATCGTCGCAGCAATCTCAGACCATTGTGTCACATACGAAGGAGCAATTGTACGCGATGGAAGCCATTGATAAATCGGTAATTAGCCTTAGTGAAACGGCGGAAGCCTTACAAAGCGTTGTTGGACGGTTTAAAGTGTAAGAGCACCACATGTTTAAAGCGGCTGAGATCGTAAGCTCGTTCTTGATGTGTCTTGACAATAGAAGGCCTTAACACGCAATATGAAGAAAGGACACAGGATGAAAGATCAGGTCCTTCGGAGAGGAAGAACACCATGAATTTCGTTGAGCATATAGTGGATCATTTGCGGTCTGGACAAATTAAGAACTATCCGCAGCCGATTGCTCTGAACTTGGGCTTAGTTTATACAGTTAAACTGGAAGACAGGAAGACGAATTTAATTTGGCTGCCTTTCGAATTTACAGGTCTCGCTTACATTGATATGGGGCAACTAGTGAACGTACATCCCTATTATCGAGGCGTTATTATCGAGGAAATCGAACTCTCGCGCGGAACGGATCTGCATAAGCCGCAAACGGAGGAAGCTTTCATTAAAGCCATATTTCTTAAAAGCTGGGAGATGCATCAACTGCTGCAGGAGGAAAAGTATGCGAGTCTGCAGGGTAATGCTCCAGATTTTCTGACCAAAATGTTATACATAACAGACTGGCTGCGCTATTATAATTCCGTTATAACAGTGGGTGCTGGCAAAAAGATCGGCTAAATGAGCCATTTTTCGTTGGGAAGTAAGGACTGTGTTTTCTACATGTGTAGAAAGCACGGTCTTTTTTCATACCCATCCCTATGGCTATAGTCCCATAGTTGATAGTTCTTGGCACATTGGATCACTAGGCTTTAAGCCTGTTCTCAAAGCATTGTAGAAGGCTTATCCTAAAGACTGGTGTAAACGATGCCAAAAACTCATGGAGAAGCGGAGAGTAAGAAAAATGTTACAGCTCAATAAATGGCTTACAATTGCAACAGTTTGTTGCGTAATGACAATAGGTGTCGTACAAGGGAAGAGTGAAGCGGCTGGTATGACGGATGTTCGAGGCCATTGGGCGGAGCAGACAATTAGTCAAATGGTGCAGCAGGGATTACTGGACGGCTTTCCTGATGGGACTTTTCGACCAGATGATACTGTGACTGCTGATCAATTTGTGAAAATTGTATTGCTTGCTTTTACAGATAAATATCCGAATGGCGAGCGCAAATGGAAATCGAGCTTTTTGCAAACGCTCAGCGCAAGCAACCAAAGTATTTTGCAGCAGGATTATCGGGATTTCACGTTCAAACCGAACACAGTCGGATATTGGGCAAAGCCATATTTGGATTTGGCCAGTGATCTTCATTTTATAAGCAAAGGTCAGTTCAGTGACTACAAGGCGATGCTAAAGCGCGAAGATGTGGCTGAAATTCTATACTATTTACTCAAAGAAACTGAGTATTTGGAAGACGAAGTGTACAGTCTCAAAGCAGCTTCCCAATTCGGTGATCTTCAAAGTGCGACGGCCAGACAGCAGAAATTCATCGGCGAGGCCATGACGAAGGGAATCATGGAAGGCTACCCGAACGGGTACTTCGGCGTTGGACGACCGGTTACCCGAGCTGAAGCGCTGCAAATCATTGCTCGTTTGCAGACGAAGTCGAAGCGCATCAGTGTGAACAGCGGAAGTGAAGCGTTCATCAAAGTCGTGCCTACGAAAGATGGCAGCTATAAGAAGCTGGTATTCCCCGATCAGCGAATGCTGCAAGCCTACGATGTGATGGAGGAAGCGGGCAAGCTGCGAGGCGCGAATTATGACCTTGAAGAAACAACGCTGCGCTTATTCCGAGATGCCGAGGCCAAAGGGCTGGCGATGAGCGGTGCGACCACCGAGGTGCGCAACAGCAATGAAGCATCCTTATGGTTAGATCCGCAGTTTATGACCTATGGTGTGACTGTCCACCTAGAAAACGGGGCACTGGCACGTAATACGGAGAGTATCCGGAAGTTCACGGATTTCCTTTTTGGCTATGACGCAGACATCTTCTATCGCCAGTTTACTGACGCTTGTGAACGCGCAGCCGCTAAAGGTGTTCTCGAAACCACAACGAAACAAATCGGCAGCTACTCTGTTGAAACACGGTTAGAAGCGGATGGAAAAACGATCATTTTTTCCATTATTCATTTCTAGACCGAGCATTTTCTCCGAGCCTAATCGGTATAATCCGAATCCGACTCGCCCTTTTTTTGCATTTGGGTAGGAAGGTTATCTTTTGGTATGATAAGCAGGTAGGATTGATTTGGGGAAGAGGGATGATGAGAAATGTTTGCGAAATCAAGTTATGAGGGAACAAGAGAAAATAATTATGCCTTGCTGATTCAGCAAGCTGAAGCTTTGATACATGACGAACCGAATCGCATTGCGAATTTGGCTAACGCCGCTGCGCTGCTCGGGCAGTTTCTGAGTGATGTGAATTGGGTTGGTTTTTATTTATTAGATGAAACAAGTGACAAGAAGGAGCTCGTGCTGGGGCCGTTCCAAGGACTTCCGGCTTGTGTGCGGATTCCACTGGGCAAAGGTGTTTGCGGTACATCGGCTGAACGTCGGGAAACGGTGCTTGTTCCAGATGTGCATGCATTTCCAGGTCACATTGCCTGCGATGCGGCATCACAATCAGAGATCGTGATACCGATCCTTGTTGGAAATGATCTCGTCGGGGTGCTGGATATTGATAGTCCTATCAAGAACCGATTTGATGATATCGATCAGATGTACTTGGAACAATTTGTACAGAAGCTTGCAGCTGCTATGTAATCTCGTAGGTGGTAGAGAAAATATCTGCCATATCTTCATCAGAACAGAAGCTGCAGCTGGCCAGCATGTTGTTATGTTTTAAACGAGCACCTAATAAGATCAGATGACTGGTAAGCTGCTGTTCCATAATTGGATCTGCGATGCTGAATTCAATCCCGTATTCATAGAGGGATGGACTCAGCATCGTTTTTCGTGTGAGGACACCTAATACTTTGATCTCTTGATGAAAAAGATGAAAAGTGAATTCCAGCAGCAAGCTCATATCGATAGGAAGATTCAAGGGGGTGTGGATACGTATACCGCCTGAGCTAATATCTCTTATCATAATTTTAGAATGTTTGGTGTCAGCTGCCTTGTTTTTGATACCAATGATTTTGAACAAGGCTGATAAAGGAATTTGAAGGTTGAGTCGGAAGCTGGAGCGCTTATTTGCTTGTGACATACGAACTGCTCCTCATGGTTGATAGGCCTATTATACTATATTGATGATTAATTTGAACTACCTTTCACTTGATAAATTTGAAAATAAAACTACTTAATCGTGTGCAGAAAGCTTGCGAATGAATGATTTCAGGCCTTCTTCTCCATTGATAAAAAGCCTTTTGAGCAGGTAAGGGGACTGCTGGTTTGTTGCAAAGCCTTGTTCAATCGTAAAAGCATAACGAAATCCATGATCCTTAAGAAGCTTCAGCGTCGTTTTGTTATATTCGCCATAAGGGTAGCAATATACATCGGCTTTGGTTCCGAGGTTTTCCTCGATTTGTTTTCTGGCTTCTAACATTTCGAAGGCTTGTTGATCCACGGAAAGCTGGGGGAGATGGGGGTGTGTCATCCCATGAGGTTGAATGTCCCAGCCGGCTTCTTGCAGCTTCTTGATCTGTTCCCAGTTCAGGTAACCTTCCTGATCGCTCATACCTGGTGAGATAAAGAGGGTAGCCGGGAAGGCATATTTGGCAAGAAGTGGCATCGCTTGCTCATAATTATCGATGTATCCATCGTCAAAAGTTAACAGCACTGGTTTCTCAGGAGCTGCCTCGACATCTTTTCCTTCGATAAGACTAATAAAAGTAGTGAGAGAAACTGGGGTGTAACCATGGTCGTTAAGATATATCAGCTGCTCTTCCAGTTTGGCTGGGGAGATAACGACAACATTCCCTGGATCAATCGTGACACTGTGGTAGTTGAGGACGGGTATGCTGATTTTGGATGGCAGAGGTGTTGGTCTTGTTGTAGACTGAACTGCGCCCGAAACTGCGGAAGCATTCGGGGGAGCGGGGACGTAAGTATTCAAAGTAACCGTTGAGACTGCAGGCAATTTGGGTTCTTCTAGGAGAGGCGGGTCTGGCGTTATTTTTAAGCTTGGAGCGGGCTTGTCCAGGGCAAAAGGATAGACCTCGACCGGAGCTTGGGATGGAGACTCGACGATCTGAGCATCGACCTGATGAGGGATCAATGCCGGAGTTGATGAGGATCCCTGTAATTGGTACCCCGAGGAGTCTAGGCTGAAGGATACGAGTATGAGAAGTATAGTAAGTAGACCTGCTAGCACCGAATAAAAAAGGATTCTCTTTCTTTGGTAGTTCATAGGCACACCAACCATTTCTAGAGGAATAATCTATTACTCTATTTGTAAGCAAAGGTTGGGAGAAATATACCTAGTTTAGCCAGCTAGTGAGATTCCCTCATATAAAAAACTGCTATCCAAACTGTCTCCAGTTTGAATAGCAGTATTTGGCGGGTGCGTTAAACCGCATTGCTGATGATGGCAGCTAGAAGCTTGCGCATCGATCGAGTTCCGACTTTATCCATAATTTTATCAATATGGACTTTAACAGTTTTTTCGCTAATGTTGCAGTGATCAGCTATTTCTTTATTACTATAGCCGTGGAGCGCGATAAGACCTATAATTTCGGCTTCTCGGTTCGTAAGTAAATGTTTGGCTGCAAATTGGGTTGTAATGGATTGCACACTCTTATGATGAAGGTTCTTTGCCGGATTCTCTTGCACATGCTGCATGCTTGAACGACCTCAATATCTTAATTAATGTATGGCATACAGTTCATTGTACCAGAGTTAACCCCTATAGGATTCACATGAGATTGTCTAATTTTAAAATTTTTTGCTTAATCTTTACTTTGGATAACGAGTAATAAGCCAGTGTGGAGTTCGATGAGACCTTCCGATTCGTTAAGTACATTACTAATCCCAAGGGACTGTCCAATCTGAAGAGTCGCTTGCTGGAGCGGATATTGGAAACCATGCAGTGTAATTCCAGTTACTTCCAAGCTAAGCGGCAGCAGGGATATATGTGTATAGCTCCCCCGTAATATACGAGTGGATTGGTTAATGAGAATGATTTGATTGTTGGCATCGACAATGGAACAGGAAACGCCTTGCTCTGTGCCTTTGCGTAGCAGATGTACATTGGCTAACGAGTGATCAAATCGGGTGCCGAGCGCTCCGAGCAGAACGATATGATCAGGCTGCTGATCCAGTGCCCAGTTAAAGGCCATTTCGGTGTCGGTTAAATCCTTGAAGACCGGGTCGCAATCGATGAAAGTGAGACTAGAAGCGCGAATACGGCTTAACTCTTCGGCAGTGACAGAATCGAAATCACCGAGTGAAATATGCGGCGTATAGCCATGTTGAATCAGATATAAGGCACCACGGTCCGACCCTACGAGAACGTCATCTTCATGAATGTCTCCAAGAGCCCAGTCCCCGAGTGTCCCTCCAGTTACAATGATAATTCGTTTTCCGTTCATGCTTGTTCCCCCAGCGCTTGATATATCATCCCCATAGTATATCATACGCAGGCAAAAACCGAGCTGCATTCATCGCAGCCCGGTTCTATGATTAGGTTCTAGCGTCCACACGCTTGCGCATAGGGTTAAGCTCAGATTGGTCATGATCAATCACGGCTTCATCGGCGAAGCCCTTCATTTCCCAAGTCGTTCGTCCCAAAACAAGATCGGCGGGAAACTCGTCGCCGCGCTTGAGCGTAACCTCTCGTCCTGCTTCATTGGCATAAATACCGTCCGTCTCAACCGTGTCGCCAGTCATGGGATCCATCGATTTGTCATTCGACATGCTGTATTCCTCCTTTCCTGTTGCTTATTCATACCATTTCCAACGATGGAGGAAATTATGAGCGGAATCATGTAGAATGAGAAGGTTGTCACAGACTTTAAGGCAGAAAGGGAATGAATCAGCATGGCTTTATGGGGGACGATTGTGAATGCAATCGCCATTATGATTGGGGGATTATTAGGAATGATGCTGCCCCGCATCTCGGAAGGCATAAAAAGCACAGTTATGCAGGGCCTTGGGCTCGCCATTACTGTGCTGGGCATTACTATGGCATTAAAGTCGAATCAAATCGTACTAGTTATTATGAGCGTGGTTATTGGAGGTATCATTGGAGAACTGCTGCGAATCGAATACAGGCTAGAGCAGCTAGGTGACTGGTTGCAGGCACTGCTGCGCAAAGATTCTTCTGCTCATCCTACAAGCAGTATCTCGCAAGGCTTCGTAACATGCACCTTGGTTTATTGCATTGGAGCTATGGCTATTCTGGGTCCACTGGATGGCGGCCTTAGGCATAATCATGATATTTTATATACCAAATCATTGCTGGACGGGTTCTTATCCATTATCTTCGCGTCTACCCTTGGAATAGGCGTGATTTTCTCGGCGGTGTCCGTGTTCGTGATGCAAGGGGTCATCGCTCTGGCAGCGACATTTATTGCCATGGCTTTTAGCCAAGCGTCGCTAGATGCTATGATCGTCCAAATTACAGCCGTGGGTGGCGTCCTGGTTATTGGCGTAGGCGTCAACATTCTTCAAATTAAAAAAATGAATGTAGCCAACATGCTTCCGGCACTTGTCATAGCGGCAGCAGCGGTTCCTCTGCAGCATTATTTTACCGTATGGTTTAGCCGACTGTTCTAAACAGCCGAACCGTTAAATTTATATCCGACACCGCGAACCGTAATAATGTAGCGAGGCTCTGCTGGGTTAGATTCAATTTTCTTACGCAGATTACTAATATGTACAATAAGTGTTCGTGGATCGCCCATGCTATCTAGGCTCCATATAAGTTCAAACAGGTGCTCGATTTTGTACACCCGATTAGGGGTCTTAGCCATTAAGGAAAGCAAATCGAATTCTTTAGCCGATAAGGATATGGTCTGTCCATTCACGCGAACGATATGGCTAACCAGATCGATTTCGAGGCCGGGGAATTTCACCAGCTGAGGATCATCCTGATGCTGCTCTCGAATGGAATTTCGACGTAAATGAGCTTTGACTCTAGCGACGAGCTGACTAGGGCTGAATGGCTTCGTCATATAATCATCGCCACCCATGCTTAATCCGAGAATAATATCAATATCCTCGCTCTTACAGGAGATGAACAGGATCGGCGTATTGCTCGTTTTGCGAAGCTGTCGGCAAACTTCTATACCATCAAGTCCTGGCAATAGAATGTCCAGAATAATAAGATCGGGCTTATGTTCTTTTACGATCTCAAATACATCGTGACCGTTATTGGCGCTAATGACTTTGTAGCCTTCCCGCGCTAGGTAGAGTTGAATCAATTGGACAATTTCTTGCTCGTCATCTACGACTAAAATAGTTTCTCCTGCTTCTCCTGCCATACTTGAAATCCTCCTCAGTAACGGAACAGCTTGGTAGAAAGAACGGTGTTCCCGCTCTTACATGTTATCTTCATTATAGAACGATTCTCTTAGACATTTCTATCCTTTTATTGACAGATAAAGAGATTTGGTACGATTCTTTCCTCGAAGTAGGTACTTTGATCTGCTTCTAAATCCCTGTATCTATGAAAAATGTGAAAAAATAGTCATATTTCGACTTAAATTGACGAAAAATTTGGATGAACTTAATTGAATCTTTATGTTCCTATGCTAAGCTACCTAAGTCTCTATGTAAAAAGTACGAGAGGGGCTGCGAAGTAATGAGTCATAAGGCTGATTCGGATTTTGCGAAACATTCATCGTTACTGAAGGATACATTCGTATGCCAATTCATCGAGCAGGCTTGGGATCTGTTTAGCATATTTGATGTTTATGGAAATTTGACCTATGCCTCCAAGAATTTTAGTGAAGTGATAGGATTTATACCTACTGACTTTCAGCAAGTTGTGGACTTTATTGATTCGGAATACGGTATGGATTTACATAAAATGTTTATCAAAACCTTGCAAACTTGCAGCAGCAGTAAGCTGGAATTTCGAGCAAGAGGTGTTAATAAGAATATTATCTGGTTCGAATGTACCGCGATTCCAATTCGTAATGATGAGGGTGTTCTAGTCGAGATTTCTTTCGTGCTTACTGATATCACGCTGCGCAAAAATCAAGAGAGCCGTCTTATCGCCATGGCTTATCATGATCCTCTGACAGGTTTGCCTAATCGGCGAATGTTTAAGGAGCATCTGCAGCAAATGCTTTTGCAAGCTAATCGAACGAAGAGACCGTTTGGACTTCTATACTTAGACATAGATGATTTCAAAGTGATAAATGATACGATGGGTCATGATGTAGGAGACGCATTCTTGCAGGATTTCACTCACCGCATCAAAGGTTGTCTCCGTGAGGTTGATATGTTCGCCCGCATGGGAGGCGACGAGTTCACCATTTTATTACCCGCGGTGGATTGTAAGGAGCACGTGGAAAGCGTCACCCGGCGGATCATTCAGTGTTTTGAACAGCCATGGGACATACAGGGGCAGCAGTTTCGCGCAACAGTCAGTATGGGGATAACAATGTACCGCTCAGGTGAAACCGATGCGACTAGTATGTTGAAAGAAGTAGATATTGCCCTATATAAAGTGAAGGGCAAAGGCCGTAATCACTACCAGTTTTATTAGAAACCGTTACTCGGAGCTGAATGCTCTAAAGTAACGGTTTTTGGTATCCCCAATATTTACTCCTAGCACATTCAAATTCTATCTAGCAAAATAGAGGAAGCAGCTAGATGCTAGAAATAGGGGGTGGGCCGATGAAGAAAACCAAAAATCGATGTAGAAAATTCGTGATTATAATAGCCGCGGCGGGGCTTTTGACGATAGCAACAAGCTCAGAACCTAGTGTTAAGGCTGAAGCTAGCTCGTCTCAAGGAAAGTTTACGATGTCTTATCTCTTCTTCGGCAATTCAAATTTATATACCTCACAAGTGGATAAAAGCGGTCAGACACTGGATGTCGTCTCGCCTAGCTACTTTCATATCCATACAGATGGTAGTTTGCAACTATCAGATTCTCTAGAGGACTCGTTCATTACCGACATGCATCAGCGAGGGAAGAAGGTTGTCCCTTTTCTTAGTAACGATTTCGATAGGACGCTAGGTGAGAAAGCCATCGATAATCGAGAAGCGCTTGTTAATCAAATTGTTGCGGCAATCAAGGACCATAAGTTGGACGGCATTAATATGGATATCGAGAATGTGGATGCAGCTTACCGGGATAAATATACGGATATGGTCAAAATGCTGCGCGATAAACTCCCGAGCGGGATGGAAGTATCAGTGGCTGTAGCAGCGAATCCTACAGGGGCGACGAGAAGCTGGATTGCTTTGTATGATTACAAGGCATTAGCCGCGGTGAGTGATTACTTAATGGTTATGGCTTATGATGAAAGCTATCCTGGAGATCCAACCCCGGGACCTGTAGCAAGTTTACCCTTTGTCGAGAAATCGATTCAATACGCAGTAGCACAGGCACCAGCGGATAAAATAGTTCTTGGTGTTCCGTTCTACGGGAGGTACTGGAATCAAAATGCTGCCGCTAATGGCTCAGGTGTTTCCGCTCAGAAACTAATGCAGCTGATTGACACCTATAAAGGGAGTGTGCGGTATGATGCTGCTAGCCAATCACCGGTAGCTACTTTCACAATCAGTCCAACCAATGCATCTAGCGAATATAGTGCCGGCGACTACACAGTGTGGTTCGAGAACGAGCAGTCGTTGAAGGAAAAGCTGAAATTGGTAGGCAAGTACAATTTGAAGGGGACAGGAAGCTGGAGCTTGAATCAGGAGACCGCGAATACCTGGGACTATTACAGCCTATGGTCCGATGGGTTTTATTTCGCCGACATGCAGAAGCATTGGGCGCAAGCTTATGTGCTAGCCGCTGCGAACCGAGGCTGGATGCTCGGCATAGCCTCTGACCGGTTCGCGCCGGACGCGGCGCTCACACGGGCTGAAGCCGCGACGATAATCGTGCGCGTGCTAGGGTTGAAGGGCGAGGCGGCTGCAATCGGCGCCTCGTTCAGTGATGTCCCTGCCACCCATTGGGCGTGGCAGGATATCCGGCTCGCGAAGATGAGCGGGCTGATCCAAGGGATTAGCACCGATCACTTCGCGCCGGATCAGATCATGACGCGGGAGCAGATGAGTGTGCTGCTGTCCCGCGCTTTGCAGTTAACTTCGCAGGCTGGCGGCGGAGCCGCTGCGAAGAGCTTCACCGACGTGCCGGCAGGCAGCTTGTCGGCAGGGGCCATCGCTGCGATGAGCAGCAATGGCCTTGTCGACGGCTTCGCGGACGGCACGTTCCGCCCGAGCGCGTCGCTGACGCGCGGGGAGATGGCGGCGCTGCTCAGCCGCGCCCAGCCGCTGCTCACGAAGTGAGCCGGCTTTAGCAGAGAACCGCACCCTACTCCGGCTTGCCGAGTGGGGTGCGGTTCTTTGTTTTGCTTAACCGTAGCTGCTAGTGCTTAGGATAGGCTATTGCATAGCCTCGTCGCTAATTCTCGGCAGCCACGTGTTAACTTGTATTTGCTATATAATTACGGAAGATAGTGCCTCCAACGCAAGATAGCTAGCAAAAAAGCAAATAGTGCCTTCAACGCAAGATAGCCAGTAAAGCAGATAGTGCCTCCACCTCCAGGACCAGCAAAGAAGCTGATACTGCCTCCACCGCCAAGTAACCACGTTTCCAGTAATACTCGCTCGCCGCAGTTAAAACAAATTTGATTTATCGTCGTTCATTAGTTTTTGAGGTTATGAGGATTATGGGCAATAGTGGTTGCCAATGTTGTAATTACGAGTCAATTTCATAATTAAATATTGGTTAATGCACGGAGTTCCCCTAGCAGGGTGTCCCTCATTTTTTGAAAATTCGATTTCTAAGCTGCCTCTGCG